>NZ_JBIVSC010000004.1:423910-518064 GCF_044756005.1 Streptomyces sp. NPDC092045
GCACCCCCCGCGCGCGGCGGGCCCCCCCCCCCCCCCCCCCCCCGCCGCCGCCCCCCCCCCCCCCCCCCCCCCCCCACCCCCCCCCCCCCCCCCCCCCCCCCCCCCCCCGGCCCGGGCCGTGGTGTCACGCCGTGAGGGCGGCGTGGTGCCGCGGAGCCCGGGGGCTCGCGGGTCCTACAGCTTGGTCCACGCCTCGGTGAGCACCGAGCGCAGGATGCCCTCGATCTCGTCGAAGGTGCCCTGGTCGGCGATCAGCGGCGGGGCCAGCTGGATGACCGGGTCGCCGCGGTCGTCGGCACGGCAGTACAGGCCGTTCTCGAACAGCGCCTTGGAGAGGAAGCCGTACAGGACGCGCTCGGTCTCCTCGTCCGTGAAGGACTCCTTGGTGACCTTGTCCTTGACGAGCTCGATGCCGTAGAAGAAGCCGTTGCCGCGGACGTCGCCGACGATCGGCAGGTCGTGCAGCTTCTTCAGCGTCGAGAAGAAGGCGTCCTCGTTGTCCAGGACGTGCTGGTTGAGGCCCTCCTTGTCGAAGATGTCGAGGTTGGCGACGGCGACCGCCGACGACACCGGGTGGCCGCCGAAGGTGTAGCCGTGCAGGAAGGTGTTGTCGCCCTTGTAGAACGGCTCGGCGATGCGGTCGGAGACGATGCAGGCGCCGATCGGGGAGTAGCCCGAGGTCATGCCCTTGGCGCAGGTGATCATGTCCGGGACGTAGCCGAACTTGTCGCAGGCGAACATCGTGCCGAGGCGGCCGAAGGCGCAGATCGTCTCGTCGGAGACGAGCAGCACGTCGTACTGGTCGCAGATCTCGCGGACCCGCTGGAAGTACCCGGGCGGCGGCGGGAAGCAGCCGCCGGCGTTCTGCACCGGCTCCAGGAAGACGGCGGCGACGGTCTCGGGGCCCTCGAAGAGGATCTGCTGCTCGATCTGGTCGGCGGCCCAGCGGCCGAAGGCCTCGGGGTCGTCGCCGTGGATCGGGGCGCGGTAGATGTTGGTGTTCGGCACCTTGTGCGCGCCGGGGACCAGCGGCTCGAAGGGGGCCTTGAGGGCGGGCAGACCGGTGATGGACAGGGCGCCCTGCGGGGTGCCGTGGTAGGCGACGGCGCGCGAGATGACCTTGTACTTGGTGTGCTTGCCCTGCAGCTTGAAGTACTGCTTGGCGAGCTTCCAGGCGGTCTCGACGGCCTCTCCGCCACCGGTGGTGAAGAAGACCTTGTTCAGGTCGCCCGGGGCGTAGTCCGCGAGGCGCTCGGCCAGCTCGACGGCCTTGGGGTGCGCGTACGACCACACGGGGAAGAACGCGAGCTCCTGGGCCTGCTTGTACGCGACCTCGGCCAGCTCCTTGCGGCCGTGTCCGGCGTTGACCACGAAGAGGCCCGCGAGGCCGTCGAGGTAGCGCTTGCCCTTGTCGTCGAAGATGTAGGTGCCCTCACCACGCACGATGGTGGGGACGGGCGAGTTCTCGTACGACGACATGCGGGTGAAGTGCATCCACAGGTGGTCGTACGCGGTCTTGGAGAGGTCCTTGCTCACGGCTATCGGGTTCCCCACATATAGGTCTGCTTCTTGAGCTTGAGGTAGACGAAGCTCTCGGTGGAGCGCACGCCGGGGAGGGTGCGGATGCGCTTGTTGATCACATCCAGCAGGTGGTCGTCGTCCTCGCAGACGATCTCCACCATGAGGTCGAAGGAGCCCGCGGTCATCACCACGTACTCGCATTCGGCCATGGAGGTCAGCGCCTCCGCGACCGGATCGAGGTCGCCCTCGACGTTGATGCCGACCATCGCCTGCCGCCGGAAGCCCACGGTGAGCGGGTCGGTGACGGCGACGATCTGCATGACGCCTTGGTCGAGCAGCTTCTGGACGCGCTGCCGCACGGCGGCTTCGGAGAGGCCGACGGCCTTGCCGATCGCCGCGTAGGGACGGCGACCGTCCTCCTGGAGCTGTTCGATGATCGCCAGGGAGACGGCGTCGATCGTCGGGGACGAACCGGTTCCGGTTCTGGAGTCTGCGCTTCGACTGGCCACACCTCACTCTGCACCGAGACTCGTCGGTTTCGCAACCCGAGAGCGATGTAATTCGTTGTGAAGGGCTTCTGATCTCACTGAATCCGAAGTTGTGGAGGGTCGGGCCTGTTGAAACCGTCAGCCGAGCGATTAGGCTGGGGTGTCTCACCCATCGGGACAGCGCACGAGGACGTGCGAAGTCAGAACGTGACAGGAGGGGTGGCAAGTGACCACCGAGCTGCGCCGGCTGCGTAACTACATCAACGGGGAGTTCCGCGACGCGGCCGACGGCCGCACGATCGACGTGATCAACCCGGCCACCGGCGAGGCGTACGCGACCTCCCCGCTCTCCGGCCAGGCCGACGTCGACGCCGCCATGGAGGCCGCCGCGGCCGCCTTCCCCGCCTGGCGCGACACCACCCCGGCCGAGCGCCAGAAGGTGCTCCTCAAGATCGCGGACGCCTTCGAGGAGCGCGCCGAGGACCTGATCGCCGCCGAGGTCGAGAACACCGGCAAGCCGATCGCCCTCACCGCGAGCGAGGAGATCCCGCCGATGGTGGACCAGATCCGCTTCTTCGCGGGTGCCGCCCGTCTCCTGGAGGGCCGCTCGGCCGGCGAGTACATGGAGGGCCTGACCTCCATCGTCCGCCGCGAGCCCGTCGGCGTCTGCGCCCAGGTCGCGCCCTGGAACTACCCGATGATGATGGGCGTCTGGAAGTTCGCCCCGGCCCTCGCCGCCGGCAACACCGTCGTCCTCAAGCCCTCGGACACGACCCCCGCGTCGACCGTCCTGATGGCCGAGATCATCGGGCAGATCGTCCCCAAGGGCGTCTTCAACGTCGTCTGCGGCGACCGCGACACCGGCCGCGCGATGGTCGAGCACCCGACCCCCGCCATGGCCTCCATCACCGGCTCCGTCCGCGCCGGCATGCAGGTCGCCGAGTCGGCCGCCAAGGACGTCAAGCGCGTCCACCTGGAGCTGGGCGGCAAGGCCCCCGTCGTCGTCTTCGAGGACGTCGACATCGACAAGGCCGTCGAGGACATCTCCGTCGCGGGCTTCTTCAACGCCGGCCAGGACTGTACGGCCGCCACCCGCGTCCTCGTCCACGAGTCGATCCACGACGAGTTCGTCTCCGCCCTCGCCAAGGCCGCCGCCGCGACCAAGACCGGGCAGCCGGACGACGAGGACGTGCTCTACGGCCCGCTCAACAACGCCAACCAGCTCAAGCAGGTCTCCGGCTTCATCGACCGCCTCCCGGCCCATGCCAAGGTCGAGGCCGGCGGACAGCGCGTCGGCGACAAGGGCTACTTCTACGCCCCGACCGTCGTCTCCGGCCTCAAGCAGGACGACGAGATCGTCCAGAACGAGGTCTTCGGCCCGGTCATCACCGTCCAGTCCTTCACGGACGAGGCCCAGGCCCTGGACTACGCCAACGGCGTCGAGTACGCCCTCGCCTCCTCCGTCTGGACCAAGGACCACGCGCGCGCGATGCGCATGTCCAAGGCCCTCGACTTCGGCTGCGTGTGGATCAACACCCACATCCCGCTGGTCGCCGAGATGCCCCACGGCGGCTTCAAGAAGTCCGGCTACGGCAAGGACCTCTCCGGCTACGGCTTCGAGGACTACACCCGGATCAAGCACGTCATGACCTCCCTCGGCTGATCCGCCGACCGGTCCTCCGCGCGGCCCCGGCACCCCGGTCGACAGGGTGTCGGGGCCGCGCCGCGTCGCCCGGACGGAGCGTCCATTGCCGCGGGCGGCGACCGGCCGGGATGCTGCCCGGATGAGAGCGACAGCCAGGAAGAACATGTCCCGCCGGTCCCTGCTGCGCGGCATCGGCGGTGCCGGGACGGCCGCCCTGCTCGCCGGGTGCGGGGTGCCCGCCGCCTTCGTGGAGGAGGGCGACCGGGCCGCCGCCCGGGACCTCTCGGCCCGCGACCGGGTCCTCGACTTCGCCAACTGGCCGCTCTACATCGACACCGACGAGGACGACGAGTCCCGCCGTCCCACCCTGGACGCCTTCCGGAAGCGGACCGGGACGTCCGTCCGCTACACCGAGGAGATCAACGACAACGACGAGTTCTTCGGCAAGATCGGCCCCTCCCTGATGAACCGCCAGGAGACCGGCCGCGACCTGATCGTCCTCAGCGACTGGATGGCCGCCCGCTTCGTCCGGCTCGGCTGGGTCCAGGAGATGGACCGCGCCGCCCAGCCGAACGTCGCGGCCCACCTCGACCCGCAGCTGCGCTCGCCCGCCTTCGACCCCGGCCGGCTGCACACCGTCCCCTGGCAGTCCGGCATCACCGGCATCGCGTACAACCGCCGGAGGCTGGGCCGGGAACTGCGCTCGGTGCGGGAGCTGTGGGCCGACGACCTGCGCGGGAAGGTCACCCTGCTGTCCGGGCTCGACGAGTCCTTCGCCCTGCTGATGATGGGCGAGGGCGTCGACGTGACCCGCTGGAAGGAGGACGACTTCCACGCCCTGTGCGAGCGGGTCGAGCGGCTCGTCCGCGCCCAGCACATCCGCCGCTTCACCGGCAACGACTACATCAAGGACCTCTCCTCCGGCGACGTCCTGGCCTGCCAGGCGTACTCCGGCGACGTCATCCAGCTCCGCGCCGACAACCCGGACATCGAGTTCGTCGTCCCCGAGGAGGGCGCCGAGCTCTGGGCCGAGTCGCTCATGATCCCCAACCTCGCCCGGCACAAGTCCAACGCCGAGAAGCTGGTCGACCACTACTACGACCCCGAGGTCGCCGCCGGACTCGCCGCCTGGGTCAACTACGTCTGCCCCGTGCCGGCCGCGCGGCAGGTCCTCGCGGACTCCGGCGACGAGGACCTCGCCGCGCTCGCCGAGGACCCGCTGATCTTCCCGGACTCCGCCCTGCGGAGCCGGCTCGCCGTCGCCCGGGACGTCACCGCCGAGGAGCGCCCCGCCTTCGCCAAGAAGTGGAACTCGATCGTGGGGCTGTGAGCCGGACCGGCGACGGCGGACGCGCGTCCCGATCCTCTCGCCACGTACGGGGTTCCCCCTCGCGGCCGTGGGGATGGCGGACGCCGCCGTCGCCGGGCGCCCATGCTTTTTGAACGCGTTCCAAAAAGCGTCCCCCGGGCTTTTGAACGCGTTCAGAGCGGGCGTACGCTGTCCCCATGAGCGACGCGAACGGGCCGAGAGCCCTCCTCAAGCGCATCCGCACCTGGCTGGCCCTCTTCGTCGTCTGTCTGGTCCTGAGCGGGCTCACCGCCTTCCCGCTCGTCACCGAACTCCGCCTCCTCGACTCGGCCCTGACCGGCCGGGCCGCGCCCGTCGCCGACGCCCTCCCCGGCCTCGCCGAGTGGATCCACCGGGTGCGGGGCGGCCTGGAGACCGCCGACCGGGACGCCCCCTACCTCCTCTACGGCAACGACTGGCTGGCCTTCGCCCACCTCGTCATCGCCGTCGCCTTCCACGGCGTCTGGCGCGACCCCGTCCGCAACGTCTGGGTCGTCGAGTTCGGCATGATCGCCTGCGTCGGCATCGTCCCGCTCGCCCTGATCTGCGGCCCGATCCGCGAGATCCCCTTCTGGTGGTCGGTCGTCGACATGTCCTTCGGCGTCTTCGGGATCCTGCCGCTGCTCCTGGTGCGGCGCCTGATCAAGCGCCTGGAGGCCGTCACGGCGACGGCGGCGGCTCCGGAGGCCGTACCCGCGTAGCCGCGGCGCGGACCGCCGCCGGCCGGACCCGCTCCCACCGGTCGGCGAGCACGCCCGGCGCGTCCCCCGCGGGCGGGTCCTCCGCCGGGACGGGTGGCGGGGGACCGCCCGCGGTCAGTCCGGCAGGCCGTACGCCGCGCGATCCCGGCGTCCACCGCCCACGGGTTGTCCGCGCCCCAGGCCCGCGCCCGCTCCCGGCCGCCCCGCACGTCCCCCCGCACGCCCATTACGGCTTGCGGCCCACCGCGCCGAGCTGCGCCACCACGTCGCCCTCCCCGGAGCGCCAGCGGGAGCAGGAGACGATGCCCGGGGCGAGGAGGTCGAGGCCGTCCAGGAAGGAGGCGAACTCGGCGCGGGTCCGGGCGGTGATCGGCGGGGTCGCGTTCTCGTTCCAGAAGGCCATCGCGGCCTTGTTGCCCTCGCCGCCGAGCTCCGGCTCCAGGGTGGGGTGGGTGAGGACCAGGAAGCTGCCGGAGGGGACCGCGGCCATCAGGGTCCGCACGATGGAGCGGGCCTCGTCCGTGTCCATCACGAAGTTGAGGATGCCGAGCATCATCACCGCGACCGGGCGGGAGAGGTCGAGGGTGGCCGAGGCCGCCGCGAGGATCCGCTCCGGGTCGTGCGCGTCGGCGTCGACGTACTCGGTGACGCCTTCCGGCGCGCTCGTCAGGAGCGCGCGGGCGTGGGTGAGGACGATCGGGTCGTTGTCGACGTAGACGATCCGGGCGTCGGGGGCGGCCCGCTGCGCCACCTCGTGGGTGTTGTCGGCGGTCGGCAGGCCGGTGCCGATGTCCAGGAACTGCCGGACGCCCTCCTCGGCGGCCAGGTGGGTCACCGCCCGGCCGAGGAAGGCCCGGTCCGCGCGCGCCACTTCGCCGATGCTCGGGTAGAAGCCGGTGACCTGCGCGCCGACCGCGCGGTCCACCGGGTAGTTGTCCTTGCCGCCCAGCCAGTAGTTCCACACGCGGGCGTTGTGGGCGATGTCGGTGCGGATCCGGTCGTTGACGCTGTCGTTCACGCTGTCGTTCACCTCAGGAGTCCTCTCGCAGGACGGCGGCGAGGGCGTCGACGCGGTTCGTGGTGATCGCGTCCGCCCCGTTCATGATCAGCTTACGCATCGTGCGCCTGGTGTCCGCCGTCCAGGCCGACAGGAGCAGCCCGTCCCGGTGCACCCGCTCGCCCAGCTCCCGACTCACCAGGCCGAAGCGGTAGTTGAGCCAGCGCGGGCGCACGGCGTCGAGGAGCACCGGTCGGGGCGGGGCGAGCGAGGTCCAGGTCAGGGCGATCTCGGCGGCCGGGTCGGCGGCCCGCACCTGGAGCATGGCGACGGTCCCGGCGCAGTAGTAGACCAGCTCCCCGGCCCCGCACTCGCGGACCGTGCCCACGATCTTCCGGACCGAGTGCTCGTTCCCGCCCGGCAGGTCCAGCATCAGCCGGTGGTCCCCGGCGGTGAGCAGCGCCTCCCGCAGGGTCGGCACCCCGCCCGCCGTCACCTCCTCCACCTGCGCGTGCGTGAGCGCGGAGAGCGCCCGGTCCGGGCCCCACAGGCGCTTGAGGGTGTCGTCGTGGAGGAGGACGGGCACCCCGTCCCTCGTCAGCCGGACGTCGACCTCGACCGCGTCCGCGCCCCGTTCGATCGCCGAGGAGATCGAACGGAGCGTGTTCTCGCGGAAGCGGTACGGGTCGCCGCGGTGACCTACGACAGTGACGGATCGCATGGGGCCATTGTGGCCGGGGACGGCCGCCGGTGTCGTCGGCGCGGGGCCGACGACCCGTGTCGTCGGCGCTTCAGCGCGCCGTCCAGCCCTCGGTGTACGCGTCGATCTCGGCGGCGATCCGGGCCTTGCCCGCCTCGTCCAGGAAGGAGGCCTCCACCGCGTTCTTCGCGAGGGCGGCGAGACCGCGCTCGTCGAGGTCCAGGAGCCGGGCGGCGACCGCGTACTCGTTGTTCAGGTCGGTGCCGAACATCGGCGGGTCGTCGCTGTTGACGGTGACGAGGACCCCGGCGTCCACCATCCGCCGGATCGGGTGCTCGTCCAGGGTGGCGACGGCCCGGGTGGCGATGTTGGAGGTCGGGCAGACCTCCAGGGCGATCCGGTGCTCGGCCAGGTGCGCCAGGAGCTCCGGGTCCCGCACCGAGCTGGTGCCGTGGCCGATGCGCTCGGCGCCCAGGTCGCGGATCGCGTCCCAGACGGTCTCCGGGCCGGTCGTCTCGCCCGCGTGCGGGACGGAGCGCAGGCCGGCCGCCCGGGCCCGGTCGAAGTACGGCTTGAACTGCGGGCGCGGGACGCCGATCTCCGGGCCGCCGAGGCCGAAGGAGACCAGGCCCTCCGGGCGCAGCCCCTCGGTCGTGGCGAGCCGCGCGGTCTCCTCGGCGGCTTCGAGCCCGGCCTCGCCGGGGATGTCGAAGCACCAGCGCAGGACCGTGCCGAACTCGGCCTCGGCCGCCTTGCGGGCGTCCTCGATCGCGTCCATGAACGCGTTCTCGTCGATGCCGCGGCGGGTGGAGGAGTAGGGGGTGATGGTCAGCTCGGCGTAGCGGACGTTCTGCCGGGCCATGTCCCGGGCGACCTCGAAGGTCAGCAGCCGGACGTCCTCGGGGGTGCGGACCAGGTCGACGACCGACAGGTAGACGTCGATGAAGTGCGCGAAGTCGGTGAAGGTGAAGTAGTCGGCCAGGGCCTCCGGGTCCGTGGGGACCTTGGAGTCCGGGTGGCGGGCCGCGAGCTCGGCGACGATCCGGGGGGAGGCGGAGCCCACGTGGTGGACGTGCAGCTCGGCCTTGGGGAGGCCCGCGATGAAGGGGTGCAGATCGGTCATCGGGTCATCGTAGGCCGGACGGTTCCCCCGCAGGAGTGAGGCCGTAGCATGACGTGACCACGATGGGGGAGGCCCATGTCTGACAACCGAGACCAGCAGCCGGGCGGCTACGACCCGGCGGACCCGTGGGCTCCGCCGAACCGCGACGGGGTGGAACTGAGCAAGCCGGTGGAGCCGTCGCCCCCGCCGGTGCACGACCAGCAGACCGTCACGTCCATGCCGGCGGCGCCCGGCCCCGGCGGCGACGTCCCGCCGCCCCCGGTCGCGCCCGGCGGCCCGGCCGCGGCGCCCGGCGCGTACGGCTACCCGGCGCACACCTCCGGCGGCTACGGCTACCCGACGGCCCCGACGCCCGTGACGACCTCCGGGTACGGCTACCCCGGATACCCGGGACACGCCGGGCAGCCCGGCTGGCAGCAGCCCCCCTCCAACGGCACGGGCACGGCGGCGATGGTGCTCGGCATCATCTCGGTCGCGGGCTTCTGCCTGTACGGCCTGGGGGCGCTCCTCGGCATCCTGGCCCTGATCCTCGGCATCGTCGGGGTGAAGAAGGCGGGCCGGGGGGAGGCGACGAACCGGGGCATGGCGGTCGCCGGCATCGTGCTCGGCGCCATCGGCACCCTGATCGGCGCGGTCTTCCTCGGCTTCCTGGTCTGGGCGATCGCCCAGGACCCCTCGACCTTCGAGGACTCCGGCAGCTACGACGAGGACCCGTTCGCGTCGTCCCTGGTGCTGGAGATCACCCGCTGAGGACCCGTACGCGGACCTCCGTACGCACGTCCTGACACGGGGGAGGGCCCCGCACCGGATTCCGGTGCGGGGCCCTCCCCCGTGTTCAGCCCTCCCGGAGCCGCTCCCGCGCCTCCATGAGGGCGAAGCCCAGGAGGTTGAGGCCGCGCCAGCGGGCCGGGTCGTGGGCGCCGGGGTCGGTCGCGGCCAGTCCGATGCCCCAGATCCGGTCCACCGGACTGGCCTCCACCAGGACCCGGTCACCGGTGCCCAGCAGATACGCGCGCAGGGCGCCGTCCGACGAGAACTTGTGGACGCTCCCCTCGACGACGATCCCGAACCGCTCACGCTCCCACACCGCGTCGTCGAAGCCCCGCACCAGCCGGCCCGCCTTCTTGGCCTCCGCCGGGGTGCGGGCGGCCAGCGCGGCCCGCTCGGCGTCCGCGTCCCCGAAGAGCCGGGCCTTGGCCGCCATCATCCAGTGCTCCGCGGTCGCGTGGGCCACCCCGTCGACCGTGAAGGGGGACGGCCACCACTGGCTCAGACAGCTCGCCGAGAGGTGTCCGTCCGGGTGCGGACGGTGACCCCAGAAGTGCAGCCACTTCACCTTGTCACCCCTGCTGACCTGCTGTGTCAGCTCCTCGATCG
Source organism: Streptomyces sp. NPDC092045 (assembly GCF_044756005.1). Lineage (NCBI taxonomy): Bacteria > Bacillati > Actinomycetota > Actinomycetes > Kitasatosporales > Streptomycetaceae > Streptomyces > Streptomyces sp. NPDC092045. The sequence goes on from NZ_JBIVSC010000004.1 coordinate 433,811, forward strand.
CGCTCATGCATGCGAGTCTGGCATTCGCCACGGACACTCCGTACGGAGATTTTCCGGCGGCCTCGACACATGGTCGACCGAATCCGTCGCGTAACCAAAAGGCAACAACGGAATCACTTGTTGGGTAGTCGTCCCTCTGTCAGGATCGGCACTCAATTCGAGCTGGGACAACGGAGAGCGTCATGGGCAACCGCTTCCAGGTGACGGACCGCTTCGCGGACGGCGCACAGTACATCGGCGGTCGGCTCCGCCCCGGAACGTCCGGCGAGGACCACCACGTGATCGACCCGGCGACCGGGAAGACCGTGTACACCTACGCGCTCGCCTCCACCGCCGACGTGGACGCGGCCGTCGCCGCCGCCAGGGCCGCCTTCCCCGGCTGGGCGGGCGCCACCCCCGGCGAGCGCTCCGACGCCCTGCACCGCTTCGCCGCCGTCCTCGCCGAGCGGGCCGAGGACTTCGCCCGCGTGGAGTCCCTCCAGTGCGGCAAGCCGCTGAAGCTCACCACCGAGTTCGACGTGCCCGGCACGGTCGACAACACCGCCTTCTTCGCCGGGGCCGCCCGCCACCTCCAGGGCCAGGCCGCCGCCGAGTACTCCGGCGACCACACCTCCTACGTGCGGCGCGAGCCCCTCGGCGTCGTCGGCTCCATCGCCCCCTGGAACTACCCCCTCCAGATGGCCGCCTGGAAGATCCTCCCGGCGGTCGCCGCCGGCAACACGATCGTCCTGAAGCCCGCCGAACTCACCCCCCTCACCTCCCTGATGTTCGCGCGGGCCGCCACCGACGCCGGCATCCCCGACGGCGTGATCAACATCGTCAACGGCGCCGGCCGGACCGTCGGCGAGCACCTCGTCGGCCACCCCGACGTCGTCATGACCTCCTTCACCGGCTCCACCCCGGTCGGCAGGCGGGTCGCCGAGATCGCCACCGCCACCGTCAAGCGCCTCCACCTCGAACTCGGCGGCAAGGCCCCCTTCCTCGTCTTCGACGACGCCGACCTGGAGGCCGCCGCCCACGGCGCCGTCGCCGCCTCCCTCATCAACAGCGGCCAGGACTGCACCGCCGCCACGCGCGCGTACGTCCAGCGCCCGCTCTTCGACGCCTTCACCGCCCGCGTCGCCGCACTCATGGAGTCCGTCCGGCTCGGCGACCCCTTCGCCCCGGACACCGACCTCGGCCCGCTGATCAGCCACGCCCAGCGCGACCGGGTCGCCGGCTTCGTCGACCGCGCCCGCGGCTACGCCACCGTCGTCACCGGCGGCGAGGCCCCCGGCGGAGACCTGGAGGACGGCGCGTACTACCGTCCGACCCTGATCACCGGCGCCGCGCAGGACAGCGAGGTCGTGCAGTCGGAGATCTTCGGCCCGGTCCTGGTGGTCCTGCCCTTCGACACCGACGACGAGGGCATCCGGCTCGCCAACGACACCCCCTACGGCCTCGCCGCCTCCGCCTGGAGCCGCGACGTCTACCGGACCGGACGGGCCACCCGGGAGATCAAGGCCGGCTGCGTCTGGGTCAACGACCACATCCCGATCATCAGCGAGATGCCCCACGGGGGAACCCGGGCCTCGGGCTACGGGAAGGACATGTCGGTGTACTCCTTCGAGGAGTACACGCAGGTCAAGCACGTGATGTACGACAACACCGCGGTCGCCGCCAAGGACTGGCACCGCACGATCTTCGGGGACCGATAGCCGACCGTCGCCCGACCGGCGACGCAACCCTCCCGAAAGGGCACAGCGCATGGAGCAGTACGAGCCCGACAGCCTGTCCGCCGCGCAGCTCGCGGCGATACGGCGCAGCCTGACGAGCGGCCGGGGCGCCCTCAGCCGCCGTTCGGTGCTGCGCGCGGGCGGCGTCGGCGCGCTCACCGCCGGCGGCCTCGCGTCCCTGAGCGCCTGCGGCATCCCGCCCGCCAAGCGGGAGGGCCCGGGCACCGCCTCCACCGACGACTCGGCCAAGGAGAAGACCGTCGCCTTCTCCAACTGGACCGAGTACATGGACGTGAGCGAGGACGAGAAGTCCCGCCCCACCCTGGAGGCGTTCGAGAAGCGCACCGGGATCAAGGTCAAGTACACCGAGGACATCAACGACAACGTCGAGTTCTTCGGCAAGATCAAGCCGCAGCTCGCCGCCGGCCAGGACACCGGCCGCGACCTCATATGCGTCACCGACTGGCTCGCCGCCCGGATGATCCGGCTCGGCTGGGTGCAGAAGCTCGACCCCTCGAACCTCCCCCACGCCTACACCAACCTCTCCGCCCAGTTCCGCAACCCCGACTGGGACCCCGGCCGCGCCCACTCGTACCCCTGGACCGGCATCTCCACCGTCATCGCGTACAACGTCAAGGCGACCGGCGGGAAGAAGGTCGACTCGGTCACCCAGCTCCTGGACGACCCCTCGCTCAAGGGCCGGGTCGGCTTCCTCACCGAGATGCGCGACACCGTCGGCATGACCCTGCTCGACCTCGGCAAGGACCCGGGCGCCTTCACGGACGCCGACTTCGACGCGGCGGTCGGACGCCTCCAGAAGGGCGTCGACAAGAAGCAGATACGCCGCTTCACCGGCAACGACTACACGTCCGACCTCGACAAGGGCGACATCGCCGCCTGTCTCGCCTGGGCCGGCGACGTCATCCAGCTCCAGGCCGACAACCCCGACATCCGCTACGCCGTACCGGCGGCCGGCTACATCACCTCCACCGACAACCTGCTCGTCCCCGCGCAGTCCCGGCACAAGTCCAACGCCGAGAAGCTCATCGACCACTACTACGAGCTCCCCGTCGCCGCCCGGCTCGCCGCGTACATCAACTACGTCTGCCCCGTCGACGGGGTGAAGGACGAGCTCGCGAGGATCGACCCCGAGCTCGCGGACAACACGCTGATCCTCCCCGACAAGGCCATGGCGAAGAAGTCGCGCGCCTTCCGCTCGCTCACCGGCGCGGAGGAGACGGCGTACGAGGAGAAGTTCGCCAAGCTCATCGGCGCCTGAGCCCGGCCTCGTCCACCCCCTCTCACTCCCCTGGGACCACGACCCATGACTGACAAGACTGCTCACACCGGAAAGAACACTGGCGGCGGCGACGTCCGTCTCACCGGGATCAGCAAGACGTACGGCTCCTTCACCGCCGTCCACCCGCTCGACCTGACCGTCCCGCAGGGCTCCTTCTTCGCCCTCCTCGGCGCCTCCGGCTGCGGCAAGACCACCACCCTGCGCATGATCGCCGGCCTGGAGGACCCCAGCACCGGCACCGTCTTCCTCGGCGACACCGACGTCACCGACCTCCCGCCCTACAAGCGGCCGGTCAACACCGTCTTCCAGTCCTACGCGCTCTTCCCGCACATGGACATCTCCGAGAACATCGCCTTCGGCCTGCGCCGCCGCGGCATCAAGTCGGTGAAGCCGCAGGTCGACGCGATGCTGGAACTCGTCCAGCTCGGCGACAAGGCCCGGCACAAGCCGCACCAGCTCTCCGGCGGCCAGCAGCAGCGCGTCGCCGTCGCCCGCGCCCTCATCAACCACCCGCAGGTCCTCCTGCTCGACGAGCCGCTCGGCGCCCTCGACCTCAAGCTGCGCCGCCAGATGCAGCTGGAGCTCAAGCGGATCCAGACCGAGGTCGGCATCACCTTCGTGCACGTCACCCACGACCAGGAGGAGGCCATGACCATGGCCGACCAGGTCGCGGTGATGAACGGCGGCCGGGTCGAGCAGCTCGGCGCCCCCGCCGACCTGTACGAGAACCCGCGGACCACCTTCGTCGCCAACTTCCTGGGCACCTCCAACCTCATCGAGGCCGAGGTCCTGGAGACCGGCTCCGACGTGCTCGTCACGGCGGGCGGCGGCAGGCTCAGGGTCCCCGGCGGCCGCTGTACCCCCGCCGTCCGCGCGGGCGGCAGGCTGCTCGTGGGCGTCCGCCCCGAGAAGATCTCCCTCACGCACGCGGACGACGCCGGCGCGATAGCCGACGGCCGCAACCGCGTCACCGGCCGGATCGCCGACTCCTCCTTCATCGGCGTCTCCACCCAGTACGTGGTGAACAGCCCGGCGGGCGCGGAACTCCAGGTGTACGAGCAGAACGTCGAGCGCGACACCCGCCTCGTCCCGGGCGCCGAGGTGGTCCTGCACTGGAACCCGGCGCACACGTTCGGGCTCGACGCGGACCAGTCCCTGCTCGCGGGGACAGTGGGCGACGCGGGCGTGGAGAGCGTGGAGGACGCCGGATGAGCGCCCCGACCCTGACGAAAGAGGCGCCCGGATCGGCGGAGGAACCGGTTCTGCGCAAGCCCCCCACCCGCAAGCGGCTCGTCCCCTACTGGCTGCTGCTCCCCGGCATCGTCTGGCTGCTCGTCTTCTTCGCGCTGCCGCTGGTCTACCAGGCCTCCACCTCGGTCCAGACCGGCTCCCTCGAAACCGGCTTCCAGGTCACCTGGCACTTCCCGACCTACTGGGCGGCCCTCCAGGAGTACTGGCCCCAGTTCGTCCGCTCCCTGCTCTACGCCGGGACCGCGACCGTCCTCTGCCTGCTCCTCGGGTACCCGCTCGCGTACCTGATCGCCTTCCGGGCCGGCCGCTGGCGCAACCTGCTCCTCGTCCTGGTCATCGCCCCCTTCTTCACCAGCTTCCTCATCCGGACCCTGGCGTGGAAGACGATCCTGGCCGACGACAGCGTCGTGGTCGGCGCGCTGAACGCGCTGCACGTCCTCGACGTGACGAGCTGGCTCGGCTGGACCGAGGGCGACCGGGTGCTCGCCACCCCGATGGCGGTCGTCTGCGGCCTCACGTACAACTTCCTGCCCTTCATGATCCTGCCCCTCTACACCTCCCTGGAGCGGATCGACGGGCGCCTCCACGAGGCCGCGCGGGACCTGTACGCCTCCCCGGCCACCACCTTCCGCAAGGTGACCTTCCCGCTGTCGATGCCCGGCGTCGTCTCCGGCACCCTGCTCACCTTCATCCCGGCGAGCGGCGACTACGTCAACTCCGAACTGCTCGGCTCGACCGACACCAAGATGGTCGGCAACGTCATCCAGTCGCAGTTCCTGCGGGTCCTCGACTACCCGACGGCCGCCGCGCTCTCCTTCCTCCTCATGGCGATCGTCCTGGTCATGGTCACCGTCTACATCCGCCGCGCCGGAACGGAGGACCTCGTCTGATGCGCTGGATCCGCAAGAACCTCGTCGTCGTCGCGGGCCTGCTGACGCTCGCGTACATGATCCTGCCGAACCTCGTCGTGATGGCGTTCTCGTTCAACAAGCCGAACGGGCGCTTCAACTACTCCTGGCAGAAGTTCTCCCTGGACGCCTGGAAGGACCCCTGCGGCGTCGCCGACATGTGCCAGTCGCTGTCGCTGTCGCTCCAGCTCGCGGCCTGGGCCACCCTCGGCGCCGTCGCCCTCGGCACGGCGATCGCCTTCGCGCTCGTCCGCTACCGCTTCCGGGCGCGCGGCGCGATCAACTCGCTGATCTTCCTCCCGATGGCGATGCCCGAGGTCGTCATGGCCGCCTCGCTGCTCACCCTCTTCCTCAACATGGGGATCGAGCTGGGCTTCTGGACGGTCCTGATCGCCCACATCACCTTCTGCCTGTCGTTCGTCGTGACGGCCGTCAAGGCCCGGGTCATGTCCATGGACCCGCGCCTGGAGGAGGCCGCCCGCGACCTCTACGCGGGGCCCGCGCAGACCTTCCTGCGCGTCACCCTGCCGATCGCCGCCCCCGGCATCGCCGCCGGCGCGCTGCTCGCCTTCGCGCTCTCGTTCGACGACTTCATCATCACCAACTTCAACGCGGGACCCTCCACGGTCACCTTCCCCATGTTCGTCTGGGGCTCGGCGCAGCGCGGAACACCCGTTCAGATCAACGTCATCGGCACCGCGATGTTCGTCCTCGCGGTACTGGTGGTGGTGGCCGGACAGATCATCACGAACCGGCGCAAGAAAACAGCAACAGCCTGAGCGAAGGCCGCCCAGGCACCGAAGGAGTTGGAAACCATGGCCCCAGTCGCCATGCGTCTCGCCGCCCGATCTCTCTCCGACGCCCAGCCCGTCCCCTTCTGGCTGGAAGACCCCGGCAAGCCGGGCGCCCTGCCCGCCCTCACCGGCACCGAGACGTGCGACCTCCTCGTGGTCGGCGGCGGCTACAGCGGACTGTGGACCGCGCTCCTCGCCAAGGAGCGCGACCCCTCCCGGGACGTCGTCCTGATCGAGGGGCGCGAGGTGGGCTGGGCCGCCTCGGGCCGCAACGGGGGCTTCTGCGCGGCCTCCCTCACCCACGGCTTCGGCAACGGGCTCGCCCGCTGGCCGGGCGAGCTGCCGAAGCTGGAGGAGCTGGGCGAGCGGAACCTCGACGCCATCGAGGAGGCCGTCGCCCGCTACTCCCTGGACTGCGACTTCGAGCGCACCGGCGAGATCGACGTGGCCACCGAGCCGTACCAGGTCGAGGAGCTCCACGAGGTGTACGGGCAGCTCGACCGGCTCGGCCTCGCCGACGGCGTCGACCTCCTCGACCGGGACGCGGTGCGCGCCGAGGTCGACTCGCCGACCTTCCTCGGCGGCCTCTGGGACCGCCGGGGCGTCGCCATGCTGAACCCCGCCAAGCTGGCCTGGGGCCTCAAGCGGGCCTGCCTGGGCCTGGGCGTCCGGATCTACGAGAACACCCCCGGTCTCGACCTGGTCTCCGTCGGTGCCGGCACGGGCGTGCGCACCCCGTACGGCAAGGTCCTCGCCCGCCGGGTCGCGCTCGGCACCAACGTCTTCCCGTCGCTGGTCAAGCGGGTCAGGGCCTATACGGTCCCGGTCTACGACTACGCCCTGACGACCGAGCCGCTCAGCCCCGAGCAGCTCGCCTCGATCGGCTGGAGGAACCGGCAGGGGCTCGGCGACTCCGCCAACCAGTTCCACTACTTCCGGATCACCGCCGACCACCGGATCCTGTGGGGCGGCTACGACGCGATCTACCCCTTCGGCGGCAGGGTCAGCGCCGAGAGGGACCACCGCCCGGAGACGTACCTCAAGCTGGCCGAGCACTTCTTCCACTGCTTCCCGCAGCTCGAAGGGCTCCGCTTCAGCCACGCCTGGGGCGGCGCGATCGACACCTGCTCCCGCTTCTCGGCCTTCTTCGGCACGGCGCACAAGGGGAAGGTGGCGTACGCGGCCGGGTTCACCGGCCTCGGCGTCGGCGCCACCCGCTTCGGCGCCGACGTGATGCTCGACCTGCTCGCGGGGGAGCGCACCGAGCGCACCGACCTGGAGATGGTCCGCTCCAAGCCGCTGCCGTTCCCGCCCGAGCCGGTCGCCTGGGCCGGCATCGGCCTCACCAAGTGGTCGCTCGCCCGCGCCGACGAGAACGGCGGACGGCGGAACCTGTGGCTGAAGGCGATGGACCGCCTGGGCCTGGGCTTCGACAGCTGACCGGTCGCCCGGCGCACGCCCGCGTGACGCACGTCCGGGGGACGGACGCCCGGGGGACGGACGCCCGCCCGACGCACGCCCGCGTGACGCGCGTCCGGGCGACGCACGCCCGCGTGACGTACGTCACAACCGGCGGGTAGCCGAAGCCGCGTAAGAGAAGCCGCCCTCCGCGCTCTCTCCGGGTGGACACCGTGTCCACACGGAAGGAGGACGTCGCGATGACTGGTACGGGAGCCGCGGGCGCCAGGAGTGCGGTGGAGTGGCTGCTCTCGGCCGCGCCCGATCCCGACGCGTGCCGGTGGGAGTGGGAGCGCAGCCCGCACGGGGTCGCGCTGCTGCCCGCCGGCGTGCGGTGGGACGTGCTGATCCTGCCGGCCGGACTCGGCTATCCCACGCTCGACGTGCTGACCCGCCTGGTGGGCCGGCCGGGCCCGGTCCTGGCCGACTTCGGCGACGCCCGGATGGGCTTCTTCGTCCCGCCGGGCACCGCCGCCCGCTGGCTCGGCACCGGGATCCGCAGCGCGGGCGCCGGGACCTGGATCGTCGTCCCGTACCCGGGCCGGACGTCCGGCGCGGTGCGCTGGCTGGTGGTCCCGGACGGCGCCGGGACCCTCACCGACGCCCCGCTCCTGGAGCTGGCGATGCACGAGGCGGCGGGGCGACTGGCCCGGGGCGAGGGGGTGGTGGACGGGGACTGAGCGAAGGAGCCGTGCGGACAGAGGTCTTGACCACTCGATTGGTCTGGACCATGCTGTGGCGCGCTCCCTTCGATTCCCCCACCTCTCCATCTCCCCCTTCCCGGAGGCAGTCGTGGCCCGCTCCAGATCCCTCACCCTGACCCTGGCGGGCGCCCTCGCCGCCGGAGGGCTCCTCGCGCTCACCCCCGCGGCCCAGGCCGCCGACACCGAACTCGCCCGCAACGGCGGCTTCGAGGCCGGACTCGACGGCTGGACCTGCACGGCGGGCAGCGGCGCCGTCGTCACGTCGCCCGTGCACGGCGGCACGAAGGCGCTCCAGGCCACCCCGGCCGGCGGCGACAACGCCCGCTGCTCCCAGACCGTCACCGTGAAGCCCAACTCCACGTACACGCTGAGCGGCTGGGTCCGCGGCAGCTACGTCTACCTGGGCGCCACCGGCACCGGCACCACCGACGTCTCCACCTGGACGGGCTCGGCCCCCGCCTGGCAGAAGCTCAGCACCGGATTCACCACGGGCCCCTCCACCACCTCGGTCACGATCTACACCCACGGCTGGTACGGCACCCCCGCCTACCAGGCCGACGACCTCTCCCTGTACGGCCCCGGCGGCGACCCGGTCCAGCTCCCCACCGCCCCCACCGGGCTCGCGGCCGGCTCCCCGACCTCCACCACCGTGCCGCTGACCTGGAGCGCGGTCTCCGGCGCCACCTCGTACCACGTCTACCGGGGCGCCACCAGGATCCAGACGGTCACCGGCACCTCCGCCACCGCGACCGGCCTGACCGCCTCCACCGCGTACACCTTCCAGGTCAGCGCCGTGAACGCGGCCGGCGAGTCCCCGAAGTCCGCCGCCGTCACCGCGACCACGACCAGCGGCGGAGGCGGGGGCGGCGGCGACCAGGGCCTGCCCGCGCACGCCCTCGTCGGCTACCTCCACGCCAGCTTCGCCAACGGCTCCGGCTACACCCGCATGGCCGACGTCCCCGACTCCTGGGACGTCATCAACCTGGCCTTCGGCGAGCCCACCTCGGTGACCTCGGGCGACATCCGCTTCAGCCTCTGCCCGGCCGCCGAGTGCCCGAACGTGGAGTCGCCCGCGGAGTTCAAGGCGGCGATCAAGGCCAAGCAGGCCGCCGGCAAGAAGGTCCTCATCTCCATCGGCGGCCAGAACGGGCAGGTCCAGCTCTCCAGCACGGCCGCCCGCGACGCCTTCGTCACCTCCGTCTCGAAGATCATCGACGAGTACGGGCTCGACGGCCTGGACATCGACTTCGAGGGCCACTCCCTCTCGCTCCAGACCGGCGACAACGACTTCCGGAGCCCGACCAGCCCGGTCATCGTCAACCTGATCCAGGCGGTCAAGACCCTCAAGGCCAAGTACGGCGCGAAGTTCGTCCTGACCATGGCCCCGGAGACCTTCTTCGTCCAGCTCGGCTACCAGTACTACGGCTCCGGCCCCTGGGGCGGCCAGGACCCGCGCGCTGGCGCCTACCTGCCGGTCATCCACGCCCTGCGCGACGACCTCACCCTGCTGCACGTCCAGGACTACAACTCGGGCTCCATCATGGGCCTGGACAACCAGTACCACTCCATGGGCGGCGCCGACTTCCACATCGCCATGACCGACATGCTCCTCACCGGCTTCCCGGTCGCCGGCAACACCGACCGCGTCTTCCCGGCGCTCCGCCCCGAGCAGGTCGCCATCGGCCTGCCGGCCTCCACCCAGGCGGGCAACGGCCACACCAGCCCGTCCGAGGTCGACAAGGCCCTGGACTGCCTCACCAGGAAGGTCAACTGCGGCTCGTACCAGACCCACGGCACCTGGCCCGCCCTGCGCGGCCTGATGACGTGGTCGATCAACTGGGACCGCTTCAACCAGTGGGAGTTCTCGAAGAACTTCGATTCGTACAACTGGAGCTGACGGCCAGGATCCACAGCCCCAGGCAGAGGCTGGCCACCACGTCCAGCGGCCAGTGGTAGCCCCGCAGCACCAACCCGGTCCCCGTCACCGCCGTCAGCACGGCGGCGACGGGGACCAGCCGGTTCGAGACGAGGAGGGCCGCGCCGAAGTAGGCCACCATCGCGGTCGCCGTGTGACCCGACGGGTAGTAGCCGTGCGCCCACGGCTCCAGGGGCCCGGGACGGGCGGTCCACAGCTTCAGCGGAACCACGAGGAGGGGTACGGCGGCCATCGCGAGCCCCGCGCACAGGGCGGCCCGCCCGCGCCCCCGCCACACCGCGTACGCCATCGCGCAGCCGAGCACGGGCAGCGCGACGGGCATGTTGCCGAGGTCGGAGGCGAGCTCGCTCAGGGGCCGGGGGACCGTGTCCACCAGGGCCCGGGAGACCCGCTCGTCGAGCCTGGCCAGGGGGCCGTGGACGAGCACCTGCCAGGTCACGACGGCGAAGGCGACGAGCGCCGAGAAGAGAGCCGGCCGCCCTGGAACAGGGGGGGTGGTTCCAGGACGGCCGGGAGGACCGGGCTGCCGCGCGCCCCGGGGGGTGTGGGGCGTGCGGCCATCCGATCGGTGAGGAGTGCCGGGGCACGAGGCGCCGGCGGCGTGCGCGGAGGCACGGTGCGGACGGTGCTGGGGAGGCTCCGCCCGGGGTGTTTCTCTCATCCGTGGGAACCGTACGCCAGGGAAAGGGGGACCGACAGCGGGAAACGCGTCCCGCCATCGGCCCCCCACAGAGTCTTCACACCAGGGCCCCGCGGGGCCGGGGATCAGATCTGGGCGAACGCGTTCTCGATGATGTCGAGGCCCTCGTTCAGCAGGTCCTCGCCGATGACCAGCGGCGGCAGGAAGCGGAGCACGTTGCCGTAGGTGCCGCAGGTCAGGACCAGGAGGCCCTCCGCGTGGCAGGCCTTCGCCAGGGCGCCGGCGGCCTCCGCGTACGGCTCCTTGGTGACCGGGTCCTTCACCAGCTCGATGGCGATCATGGCGCCGCGGCCGCGGATGTCGCCGATGGCCGGGAACTTCTCCTGCATCGCGGTGAGGCGGGCCTTCATGACCTCCTCGATGCGCTTGGCCCTGCCGTTGAGGTCGAGCTCCTTCATCGTCTCGATGGAGCCGAGCGCACCGGCGCAGGCCACCGGGTTGCCGCCGTAGGTGCCGCCGAGGCCGCCGCCGTGGACGGAGTCCATGATCTCGGCGCGGCCGGTGACGGCGGCGAGCGGCAGACCGCCCGCGATGCCCTTGGCGGTGGTGATGAGGTCCGGGACGACGCCCTCGTCCTCGCAGGCGAACCACTGGCCGGTGCGGCAGAAGCCGGACTGGATCTCGTCCGCGACGAAGACGATGCCGTTGTCGTTGGCGAACTTCACGAGCGCCGGCAGGAAGCCCTTGGCCGGCTCGATGAAGCCGCCCTCGCCGAGGACCGGCTCGATGACGATCGCGGCGACGTTCTCGGCGCCGATCTGCTTGCCGATCTGGTCGATCGCCTGGGCGGCGGCCTCGGGGCCGCAGTTCTCGGCACCGGTGGGCCAGCGGTAGCCGTAGGCCACCGGCACGCGGTACACCTCGGGCGCGAACGGCCCGAAGCCCTGCTTGTACGGCATGTTCTTCGAGGTGAGCGCCATCGTCAGGTTCGTACGGCCGTGGTAGCCGTGGTCGAAGACGACGACGGCCTGGCGCTTGGTGTACGAACGGGCGATCTTGACCGCGTTCTCGACGGCCTCGGCGCCCGAGTTGAACAGGGCCGACTTCTTGGCGTGGTCGCCCGGGGTCAGCTCGGCGAGCGCCTCGCAGACCTCCACGTACCCCTCGTACGGCGTCACCATGAAACAGGTGTGGGTGAAGTCCTGGAGCTGCGCGGAGGCGCGGCGCACGACGGCCTCGGCGGAGGCGCCGACCGAGGTCACGGCGATGCCGGAGCCGAAGTCGATCAGGCGGTTGCCGTCGACGTCCTCGATGATGCCGCCGCCGGCCCGCTTGGTGAAGACGGGCAGCGTGGAGCCCACGCCACCGGCGACCGCGTCGAGGCGTCGGGCCTGAAGCTCCTGCGACTTCGGACCGGGGATGGCGGTGACGACGCGCCGCTCCTGCGGGACAGCGTTCATGCGGGGCTCCTGGGGGTGTTCTGGACGCACTTGCGGGTTTCCTCCGCAGGCTAGGCGCGGGGGAGGGGGAGAGGCATGCGCCGATCGGGAGTGGTGGGGGGTGTGTCGTTGTCCGGGATGGACATGACGGAGCGCTCCTCCCTCCGGAAGACGCCCGGTCACGCCCCCTCGGGAGACGGTCGGCCCCGCACGCCGGGGCGCGCCGGCGGGGATCGGCCGCACGGGTGGTCGAAATCCCTCCGGGGCGGCGCGGGCCCACTAGATTGACGGTGGCACAGACGCGGCGACCTGGCTGGTCAGGGGGCAGGGGTTCATGGAGACCGACGGCACGTACGAGTCACGCGACACCACGGGAGGCGGGGTGCCACGGCCGGCGGGACCGCCGTCCTTCCCCCACCCGGCACCGCCGCCGACTCCGCCCGCGCGCCCGGTGCCGCCCGTGCCCCCCGCGCCGCCGGTCGTCCCGCCCGGCCCGCCCGGCCCGGCCGCGCCGCCCGCCGCTCCCGCCGCCGTGCCCGGTGCAACCACCGCGCCCGTGGTCGCCTGGCTCGACGCCCCGCGCCCCGAGGCCGCGCCCGGCATCTGGCGGTTCCGGCACGTGCCCCCGCCACCGCCCAGGGAAGCCCGCCGGCTCCCGCCCGTCACCGTGGCCGGACTCCTCATCCCCCTGGTGGTGGGACTGTTCCTGTGGTCGGCCTGGCGGCGCGGCGCCGTCCCGTACCAGTCGATCCCGCTCATGGCCTTCACCCCCGCGGACTGGTGGCACACCGGTACCACCTCGCCCCGCGACTGGCACGGCGAGGAGGCCCGGGCCGTCTACGACGGAGTCTTCTTCGCGGTGCTCCTCTACGCGATGGCCCGGCTCGGGGCCTGGGCCGAACTCGCCCGCCACGTGCTCGCCGACCGTCGCCCCCCGGTGCGCGCCGGGCTCACGGCCGGTGCGGCCCTGATCGCCCTGACGCTCGTCTGGCCCCGCGCCTTTCCCGGTGCCGGCTGGGAGGCGCTCCCGGTCTCCAGGCCGGTGTTCTCCCTCGTCACGCTGATCGGCGGCGGGTACGACGTCCTCACCTCACCGTTCCTCGTCTACACCGTCTACGCGCTGATCGGGGCGGTCGTCCTGTGGCCCTTCGCCCGCCTCGGCGCCTGGCCCGCCTTCGTCCGGGAACGGCTGCGCTCCCGCGCCGACACCACCGCCCCGGCGCCCGGCCCGGCCGCGCCCGTCCCCCTCTCGCAATGGCCCGAACTGCGGGCGGCGGGGGAGTGGCGGACCGCTGACCTGCTCGCCGCCGAGCTCGCCGCCGGACGCATGAACGACGTGGACTGCGCACGGGTCCGCCGGAACCTGGAGCGGGAACGCGCCGGCGCGGGCGGGCTCGCCTCCTTCGTCGACACCGTGCTGCGCCGGGGCGCCGCGGCCTGGGCGCACCCCTCGGGCGACCGGGACCTGCCGGCCCGTGCCGCCGCCCACGACCTCCTGGTGGGCCAGGTCCGCATCGGGCGCTGCGCCGCCGAGGAACGGAACCCGGCCGCCTACCGGGGCGCGGGCCTGGCCCTCGACCCGTCCGCGCTCGCCACCTCACTGCTCGTCGTGGGACCCGCCGGCACCGGCGGAACGGGCCGCCCGACCGGCCCGGTCGTCGAGTCCCTCACCCTCCAGGCGCTCACCGGCACCTGCGCGGTCGTCGCCGTCGGCACGGCGGAAGCGCCGTTCGGCCCCGAGGCCGCGTACGACGTCGTGGTCCGGCCGGGCGACCCGTCCTCGCCGTACGACCTCGACCTGTACGCCGGCCTCGCCGACCCCGACGAGGCGGCGGCCCTGCTCGCCGAAGGCCTGGCGGGGGACGTCGAGAACGTCGACGCCCGGCGCGCCGCCACCGTCCTCGCCCAGCTCCTCGGCCCCTACCGGGCGGCGTACGGCCGCTTCCCGTCCGTGCCGGTCCTCCGCGAACTGCTCGAAGCGGGTCCGGGAACGCTGACGGCGCTGCTCGACCGGCTGCCCGCCGACGGCACCGCCACGATGCGGCGCGAGCTGGAGGCGCGCATCCGGCAGGCCGGCACCGCGGCCGACGCGGGGCCGCTCCTCGCGGACCGCCTGTCGCTCCTCGACCGGCCCGCGTTCGCCGAGTTCTTCGGCGCCGACGGGGGAGCCGTACGCCCCTTCTCGCTGAAGTCCGTCACGCACCACCCGCTGCGCGTCAGGATCGAGCTGCCCGAGCGCGGGCACGAGGAGGCGTCACGGCTCCTCGCCCGGCTGGTCCTCGCCCAGTTCCTGGCCGCGGCCCGGGCGGGCACCGGCCGCGCGCACCTCGTCTCCCTCGTGCTCGACGACGCCACCGGGGCGCTCACCCCCGGCACCGTCCGCTCCCTCCAGCGGCTGCGCCCGCACAACGCCGGAGTCGTCCTCGGCCTCCGCACCCTCGGCGAGGTGCCCGAGGCGTTGCACGGTCCGCTGCTCGGCGCCGTCGGCTGCCGCGTGGCGCTCTCCGGCATCAGCACCTGGGACGGCCGGGGATTCGCCGAGACCTGGGGCAAGGAGTGGGTGGAGACCACCGAGGTGGCGCACCACACGGTCTTCGCCGACCAGCCCATGACCCGTTTCATCCACGCCCTGCGCAAGAAGATCACGGGCAAGGCCGTCACCACCGACGCCGTCACGACACGAAAGGTGGAGCGCGAACGGTGGTCCGCCTCCGAACTCGCGCACTCCGTGCCGCCCGGCCACGCCGTCGTCTCCCTGAGCACGGTCACCGGCGCGCACACACCTCCCCTCCTCGTAGACCTCCGCACCTGAGCACCCTCCCCCCGCCCCTGGCACAATCGGGGGCGCCACTCGGCTGAGCGGCGCCCCCCTCCCCAAAGGTCCGACGGTCCCCAATGCCGCCCACCCTCGCCTCGCTCGTGCAGCACTCCGCCCTCAAGCTCGTCGTCCGGGCCGGTGAGGACCGTCTCGACACCCCCGTCCGGTGGGCGCACGTCAGTGAGCTCGCCGATCCCGTGCCGTACATGGAGGGCGGCGAGCTGCTGCTCACCACCGCGCTCACCCTCGACGCGGAGGACCCGGAGGCGATGCGCCGCTACGTGCGGCGGCTGCTCGGGGCGGGGGTCGTCGGGCTCGGGTTCGCCGTGGGGGTGAACCACGAGGAGATCCCGGCGGCGCTGCTCGAAGCGGCCCGCGAGGAGCACCTGCCGCTGCTCGAAGTGCCGCGCCGGACCCCCTTCCTCGCCATCAGCAAGGCCGTCTCCGCCGCCATCTCCGCCGACCAGTACCGCGCCGTCACCGCCGGCTTCGAGGTCCAGCGCGAGCTGACCCGGGCCGCGCTCGCCGAGGGCCCCGACGCCGTCGTCGCCCGTCTCGCCGCCCACGTCGACGGCTGGGCCGCCCTCTACGACACCGCCGGCAAGCCCGTCGCCGTCTCGCCCGAGTGGGCCGCCCGCCGGGCCGCCCGGCTCACCCCCGACGTGGAGCGGCTGCGCGAACGCCCCGCCCCCGCCAGCGCCGTGGTCGGCGACACGGACGACCGCGTCGAGCTCCAGTCGCTCGGCACCGGCCGCCGCGTCCGGGGCGCCCTCGCCGTCGGCACCGGCGCCCCCCTCGGCACCGGCGAGCGGTACGCCGTCCACTCGGCCATCGCCCTGCTCACCCTCACCACGGAGCGCTCCCGTTCCCTCCAGGCCGCCGAGCAGCGCCTCGGCGCCGCCGTCCTGCGCATGATGCTCGCCGGACAGCCGGACCACGCGCGCGCGGTGGCCGGCGACGTGTACGGCGGGCTGCTCGACGCCCCCTTCCGGATCCTCGTCGCCGAACCCGCCGGCGGCGAACCGGCCTCCGAACCGCCCCTCCCCGTCCTCGCCGAGGCCCTGGAGGCCGCCGCCGCCCGCGCGGGCGAGGCGGTCCTCGCCGTCCCCGAGGGCGAGCAGCGGCTCCTCGTCCTCGCCGCCGACGGCGGCGCGGTCGTCACCGCCTGCGAGGGGTACGCGGCACGCGAGGCCGAGGAGGCCGGCGTCGTCGTCGGCCTCTCCGCCCCGGCGGGCCCGATCGCGGCCGCCGCCGCGTACAAGCAGGCCGAACAGGCGCTCTCGGTCGCCCGCCGCCGCGGCAGGGCGCTCGTCGAGCACGAGGACCTGGCGGCGGGCTCGGTCCTGCCGCTCCTCGCCGACGACGCCGTCCGCGCCTTCGCCGACGGGATGCTCCGGGCGCTCCGCGACCACGACGCCACCGGCCGCGGCGACCTGGTGGCCTCGCTGCGCGCCTGGCTCTCCCGGCACGGCCAGTGGGACGCGGCCGCGGCCGACCTGGGCGTCCACCGGCACACCCTGCGCTACCGGATGCGCCGGGTCGAGGAGATCCTGGGCCGCTCCCTGGACGACCCGGACGTACGGATGGAGCTGTGGCTGGCCCTCAAGGCCACGGGGGAGGGGACGGAGTAGGTTCCGGGCCCGCTTTCCGGGCCCAGGGGCCAGGGCCGACCCCGGCCCCCCGCTCAGCCCTCCGACCCGCCCCCGTCCCCCGGGGCGTCGCCCCCCGACCGCCCGTTCCCGCCGCCCCGCCCGCCCCCGGCGCGCACCAGCTCCCCGCCCAGCAGCACCACCGCCGCCACTCCGCGCGTCCAGCGCGGGCCGCCCCGGGCCGCCCACACCACGCAGACGCATCCGCCCACGACGAGGAGCAGGACGGCGGACATCACGAACAGGAACATGCGTTTCCCCCTTGCTGTTCTGCGGTCCCGCTCATCCTTCCATTCCCGTCACCACCCGCCCCCGCCGCCCGAATTCCGGGATCACTGCCCGAACACGGGCAGATTTCTGGCCGTCCCGCCCCTCGGTCCCTACTCTCCTGCTCATGACACAACCCGCCGTCGACCCGGCCCCCGGCGCCCGCGCCGTCCTCCCCGCCGCACCCCCGGCCCCCGCCCGCCGGATCACCGGCGCCGTCTGGGCCGCGCTCGGCATCGTGTACGTCGTGTGGGGATCCACCTACCTCGGCATCCGGGTCGTCGTCGAGACCCTGCCGCCGTTCCTCTCCGGCGGCGCCCGCTTCGTCACCGCCGGACTGCTGCTCGCCGGGATCATCGCCTGGCGCCGGGGCCCCGCCGCCCTCAAGGTCACCCGCCGGCAGCTGGGTTCGGCGCTCCTCGTCGGCCTGCTCCTCATCCTCGGCGGCAACGGCCTCGTCGTCCTCGCCGAGACCTCCGTCCCCTCCGGCCTCGCCGCGCTCCTCATCGCCGTCGTCCCCGCCTGGGTCGTCCTCCTGCGCGCCGCCGCCGGCGAGCGCCCCGGCCCCGGCGCGTTCGGCGGCGTCCTGCTGGGCCTGGCCGGGCTCGGCGTCCTCACCCTGCCGGGGCTGACCGGCGAGGTGCGCACCGGCGGGGTCCTCCTCGTGGTCGTCGCCGCCCTCAGCTGGTCCGTGGGCTCCTTCACCTCCTCGCGCCTCCCGATGCCCGCCGACCCCTTCACCGCCAGCGCGTACGAGATGGTCGCGGGCGGCCTCGCCGGCGTCGCCGTCGGCCTGTTCCGCGGCGAGCACCACGGACTCGACCTCGCCGAGGTCTCCACCCGCTCCTGGGCGGCCCTCGCCTACCTGGTCGTCTTCGGCTCGCTGATCGCCTTCACCGCGTACGCCTGGCTCCTCCAGGCGGCCCCGCTCTCCCTGGTCGCGACCTACGCGTACGTCAACCCCGTCGTCGCGGTCGCCCTCGGCGCCCTCGTCCTGAACGAGGCCCTGACCCGGTCCGTCCTCCTCGGCGGCGCGATCGTCGTGGCCGGCGTCTGCCTGATCGTGTCGACCGAGCGGAGGAGATGAGCCGGCGCCCCGGACGACGGCCCCGGCCTTCTTCGGCCAATTCGGACAGGGATTCCGCCTCATCACTCCACAGCGGACAAGCCCACTCCCGCCGCCCCGGCCCTAACGTGTCACGAGAGCAACCGCTCGCACCCCCCGATACGGAAAGGGCCGGGACGCAATGACGACCACCCACGCCTTCTGGCTCGCCGGCCGCGAGGCCACCGGCGAGGCCGCCTTCGACGTCACGAACTCGTACGACGGACGTCTGGTCGGCAAGGTCAGCGTGCCCACCGAGGCCCAGGTCGAGGAGGCCGTCGCCGCCGCGCACGCCGTCGTCGACGAGTTCGCCGCCACCCCGGCGCACGTCCGCGCCGCCGCCCTCGACCACGTGTCGAAGCGGCTCGCCGAGCGCACCGAGGAGATCGCCCAGCTGATCTCCGCCGAGAACGGCAAGCCCATCAAGTGGGCCCGCGGCGAGGTCGGCCGCGCCGTCTCCGTCTTCCGGTTCGCCGCCGAGGAGGCCCGCCGCTTCAACGGCGGCGAGGCCCAGCGCCTGGACACCGAGGCCGGCGGCGTGGGCCGGCTCGCGCTGACCCGCCGCATCCCCAAGGGCGTCGTCCTCGGCATCGCCCCGTTCAACTTCCCGCTGAACCTCAGCGCCCACAAGGTCGCCCCGGCCATCGCCGTCGGCGCCCCGATCATCCTCAAGCCGGCCCCGTCGACCCCGATCTCCTCCCTGGTCCTGGGCGAGATCCTGGCCGAGACCGACCTGCCGGCCGGCTCCTGGTCGATCCTCACCGTGCCGAACGACCGCATGCCCGCCCTCGTCCGGGACGAGCGCCTCCCGGTCATCTCCTTCACCGGCTCCGACACGGTCGGCTACGCCATCCAGGAGTCCGTGCCGCACAAGCACTGCACCCTGGAGCTCGGCGGCAACGCCGCGGCCGTCGTCCTGCCCGACTGGTCCTCCGAGGCGGACCTGGACTGGGCCGCGACCCGCATCGCCACCTTCTCCAACTACCAGGGCGGCCAGTCCTGCATCTCCGTCCAGCGCGTGATCGTCGACTCCTCCGTCCACGACCGCCTGCTGCCGAAGATCGTCGCCGCCGTCGAGGCCCAGGTCACCGGCGACCCGTCGGACGACGCCACCGACGTCGGCCCGCTCGTCGACGAGGCCGCCGCGAAGCGCGTCGAGTCCTGGGTGGACGAGGCCGTCGCGGCCGGCGCCACGCTCCTGGCCGGCGGCAAGCGCGAGGGCGCCACCTACGCCCCGACCGTCCTCGCCGACCTCCCGGCCGGCGTCACCCTGGCCCGTGCCGAGGTCTTCGGCCCGGTCCTGACGATCGCGAAGGCCGACGGCGAGGCCGAGGCGTTCGCCGCGGTCAACGACTCCGACTTCGGCCTCCAGGCCGGCGTCTTCACCCACGACCTCCAGGCCGCCTTCCGCGCCCACCGCGCCCTGGAGGTCGGCGGCGTGATCGTCGGCGACGTCCCCTCGTACCGCGCCGACCAGATGCCGTACGGCGGCGCCAAGCGCTCCGGCGTCGGCCGCGAGGGCGTCAAGTACGCGATGGACGACTACACCTACGAGCGCGTCCTGGTCCTGACCGGCCTCGCCCTGTAGGACCCGGAGCCGTACGCCCCGGAGCCTCACGGACCCGGGGACGTACGGACCCGGGGGCGCCCGCCCCGGGGACGTACGGACTCGGGCGCGTACGCCCTCCCGGCCGTACGGCCCCGGGGCGGGCGCCCCACCCGGACCGGGCGGTCCGGCTCCACTGTGCGGGGAGCCGGGCCGTCCCCACCCCTCCCCTCCTCCCGTCCACCGGGTTCCGTTCCGTCATCCGGAACGCGGGCCCGCCCCGCCGGGCGAGACGGCAGGATGGTGCCCGTGACCGTCATAGAGATCCCCGGTTCCAAGTCCGTCACCGCCCGCGCCCTCTTCCTCGCCGCGGCCGCCGAGGGCACCACCACACTCCTGCGGCCCCTCGTCTCCGACGACACCGAGGGCTTCGCCGAAGGGCTCGCCGCCCTCGGCTACACCGTCCGCCGCGAGCCCGGCGCCTGGCACATCGAGGGCCGGCCGACCGGACCCGGCGCGGAGACCGCCGACGTCTACTGCCGCGACGGCGCCACCACCGCCCGCTTCCTGCCCACCCTCGCCGCCGCCGGCCACGGCACGTACCGCTTCGACGCCTCCGCCCAGATGCGCAGGCGCCCCCTCGGCCCGCTCACCACCGCCCTGCGCACCCTCGGCGTCGACCTCCGGCACGGCGGACAGGAGGGCCACCACCCGCTCTCCGTGCACGCCCACGGCGTCAAGGGCGGCGCGCTCACCCTGGACGCGGGGCAGTCCTCCCAGTACCTCACCGCCCTGCTCATGCTCGGCCCGCTCACCACCGAGGGCCTCGACGTCACCGTCACCGACCTGGTCTCGGAGCCGTACGTCGAGATCACGCTCGCCATGATGCGGAGCTTCGGCGCCGAGGTGCGCCAGGAGGGGCGCACCTACCGCGTCGCCCCCACCGGCTACCGGGCGAGGACGTACGGCATCGAGCCCGACGCCTCCACCGCCAGCTACTTCTTCGCCGCCGCCGCGCTCCTGCCCGGCCGCTCCGTCACCGTCCCCGGCCTCGGCACCGGCGCCCTCCAGGGCGACCTCGCCTTCGTCGACGTCCTGCGCCGCATGGGCGCCGACGTCGAGACCGGAGCGGACGCCACCACCGTCCGCTCCACCGGCACCCTGCGCGGACTCACCGTCAACATGCGGGACATCTCCGACACCATGCCGACCCTCGCCGCCCTCGCGCCGTTCGCCGACGGCCCGGTCCGCATCGAGGACGTCGCCAACACCCGGGTCAAGGAGTGCGACCGGCTCGACGCCTGCGCCGAGAACCTGCGCCGCCTCGGGATCACGGTCCGCACCGGCCCCGACTGGATCGAGATCCACCCCGGCACGCCCGCCGGCCCGGTCGGGATCGCGACCCACGGGGACCACCGGATCGTCATGTCCTTCGCGGTCACCGCCCTGCGCACCCCCGGCGTCACCTTCGACGACCCCGGCTGCGTGAAGAAGACGTTCCCCGACTTCCACCGGGTCTTCGACACGTTCGTCCGCACCCCGTGAGGACCGCGCCGCGTTTGCGGCAAGAATGGGGGGCATGACCGACCGCCCCTCACCCCTCGCCGACCCGCACGTCGCCTTCGACGCGTCCGAAGGACGCCGGGACATCGTCGTCCTCGGCTCGACCGGGTCCATCGGCACCCAGGCCATCGATCTGGTGCTGCGCAACCCCGACCGCTTCCGGGTCACCGCCCTGGCCGCCTCCGGCGGCCGGGTCGGACTGCTCGCCGAGCAGGCGCACCGGCTGGGGGTCGCCGCGGTCGCGGTCGCCCGCGAGGAGGCGCTGCCCGAACTGCGCGAGGCCCTGGAGGCGCTGTACGGCTCCGAGCCCCTGCCGGAACTCCTGGCGGGGCCGGACGCCGCCACGCAGCTGGCCGCCTCCCCGTGCCACACCGTCCTCAACGGCATCACCGGCTCCATCGGCCTCGCGCCCACCCTCGCCGCCCTCGAAGCCGGCCGCACCCTCGCCCTCGCCAACAAGGAGTCGCTGATCGTCGGCGGCCCCCTGGTGAAGGCGCTCGCCCGGCCCGGCCAGATCATCCCGGTCGACTCCGAGCACGCGGCCCTCTTCCAGGCGCTCGCCGCGGGCACCCGCGCCGACGTCCGCAAGCTGGTCGTCACCGCCTCCGGCGGCCCCTTCCGCGGCCGTACGAGGGAGCAGCTCGCCCACGTCACCCGCGAGGACGCGCTCGCCCACCCCACCTGGGCCATGGGCCCGGTGATCACGGTGAACAGCGCGACCCTGGTGAACAAGGGCCTGGAGGTCATCGAGGCCCACCTGCTCTACGACATCCCCTTCGACCGCATCGAGGTCGTCGTCCACCCGCAGTCGTACGTCCACTCGATGGTCGAGTTCACCGACGGCTCGACGCTCGCCCAGGCCACCCCGCCCGACATGCGCGGCCCGATCGCCATCGGCATCGGCTGGCCCGAGCGGGTCCCGGACGCGGCCCCCGCCTTCGACTGGAGCAAGGCCTCCACCTGGGAGTTCTTCCCGCTGGACACCGAGGCCTTCCCGTCCGTCGGCCTGGCCCGGCACGTCGGCGAGCTGGGCGGCACCGCCCCCGCCGTCTTCAACGCGGCCAACGAGGAGTGCGTCGGGGCGTTCCTGGCCGGCCGGCTGCCGTTCAACGGCATCATGGACACCGTCACGGCGGTCGTGGCGGAGCACGGCGTTCCCGTCACGGGAACCTCCCTCACCGTCCCGGACGTCCTCGAAGCGGAGACCTGGGCCCGGGCCCGGGCCCGAGAGCTCGCAGCGAAGGCAACAGCGGAGGCCCGCGCATGAACGAAACGCTCCTGTACGTCCTGGGCATCGTGCTGTTCGCGTTCGGACTGCTCGTCTCCATCGCCTGGCACGAGCTCGGCCACCTCTCCACGGCCAAGCTCTTCGGCATCCGCGTCCCGCAGTACATGGTCGGCTTCGGCCCCACGATCTGGTCGAAGAGGCGCGGCGAGACCGAGTACGGCATCAAGGCCATCCCGGCCGGCGGCTACATCCGGATGATCGGCATGTTCCCGCCCGGCGACGACGGACGGATCGAGGCCCGCTCCACCTCCCCGTGGCGCTCCATGATCGAGGACGCCCGCGAGGCCTCGTACGAGGAGCTGAAGGAGGGCGACGAGACCCGGCTGTTCTACACGCGCAAGCCGTGGAAGCGCGTCGTCGTGATGTTCGCCGGACCGTTCATGAACCTGGTCCTGGCGGCGGCGCTCTTCTTCGGCTCGATGATGACGCTCGGCATCGAGGGCCAGACGACCGGGGTCGCCGGCGTCCAGAAGTGCGTCATCGAGCAGAGCGAGAAGCGCGACGAGTGCGCGGCGGGCGACCCCGTCTCGCCGGCGTTCGCGGCCGGCCTGAAGGAGGGCGACCGGATCGTCGCCTTCAACGGCACGCCGGTGAACGACTGGGACGTCCTCTCCGACCGCATCCGCGACACCACCGGCCCCGCCACGGTCACCGTCGAGCGGGCCGGGCAGCGGATCGACCTGCACCCCACCCTCGTCACCAACAAGGTCCCGAAGAAGGACGAGGACGGCAGGGTCGTCCAGCCGCTGACCTACATCGACGCCGGCTACCTGGGCTTCGCCTCCAAGACCGAGGTGGCGCCCCTCACCTTCGGCGAGACCACCGACCGGATGACCGACCTCCTGGAGAACGGCGTCCGCTCCGTCGTCGCCCTCCCGGGCAAGATCCCCGGCCTGTGGGACGCCACCTTCGGCGACGGCGAGCGGGCGGACGACTCGCCCGTCGGCGTCGTCGGCGCCGCCCGCCTCACCGGCGAGCTGATGACCGTGGACGCGCCGCCGGAGCGCATCCTCGTGATGTTCATGAACCTGCTGGTCATGTTCAACGTCTCGCTGTTCCTGTTCAACATGCTCCCGCTGCTGCCGCTCGACGGCGGCCACATCGCGGGCGCCCTGTGGGAGTCCGTCCGCCGCAACGCGGCCCGGCTCTTCAAGCGCCCCGACCCCGGCCCGTTCGACGTGGCCAAGCTGATGCCCGCCGCGTACGTGGTGGCCGGCGTCTTCGTCTGCTTCACCCTGCTCGTCCTCGCCGCCGACATCGTCAACCCGGTGAAGCTGACGTGAACCCCAGGAGGGCCGGACCCGGTGGTGTCCGGCCCTCCGCCGCCGGGGCGGTAACCTCGGAGACCTGAGCCCGCCGACGCACAACCTTGAGGTTGCACAACAGATGACCGCGATTTCTCTCGGTATCCCTACCGTCCCGACCCGGCTCGCCGAGCGGCGCAAGAGCCGTCAGATCCAGGTCGGCACCGTGGCCGTCGGCGGTGACGCACCCGTCTCGGTGCAGTCGATGACCACCACCCGCACGTCCGACATCGGCGCCACGCTCCAGCAGATCGCCGAGCTGACGGCCTCCGGCTGCCAGATCGTGCGCGTGGCCTGCCCGACCCAGGACGACGCCGACGCCCTCGCGACGATCGCCCGGAAGTCCCAGATCCCGGTCATCGCCGACATCCACTTCCAGCCCAAGTACGTCTTCGCCGCGATCGACGCCGGCTGCGCGGCCGTCCGCGTCAACCCGGGCAACATCAAGCAGTTCGACGACAAGGTCAAGGAGATCGCCCGGGCCGCCAACGACGCGGGCACCCCGATCCGGATCGGCGTCAACGCCGGCTCGCTCGACGCGCGGCTCCTCAGGAAGTACGGCAAGGCCACCCCCGAGGCGCTCGTCGAGTCCGCCCTCTGGGAGGCGTCCCTCTTCGAGGAGCACGACTTCCGCGACATCAAGATCTCGGTCAAGCACAACGACCCGGTCGTCATGGTCGAGGCCTACCGCCAGCTCGCCGCCCAGTGCGACTACCCGCTGCACCTCGGCGTCACCGAGGCGGGCCCCGCCTTCCAGGGCACCATCAAGTCCGCCGTCGCCTTCGGCGCGCTGCTCTCCCAGGGCATCGGCGACACCATCCGCGTCTCGCTCTCCGCGCCGCCGGCCGAGGAGATCAAGGTCGGCATCCAGATCCTGGAGTCGCTGAACCTGCGCCAGCGGCGCCTGGAGATCGTCTCCTGCCCGTCCTGCGGCCGCGCCCAGGTCGACGTCTACAAGCTGGCCGAGGAGGTCACCGCCGGCCTCGACGGCATGACCGTCCCGCTGCGCGTCGCCGTCATGGGCTGCGTCGTCAACGGCCCCGGCGAGGCCCGCGAGGCCGACCTCGGCGTCGCCTCCGGCAACGGCAAGGGCCAGATCTTCGTCAAGGGCGAGGTCATCAAGACCGTGCCCGAGTCGAAGATCGTCGAGACCCTCATCGAGGAGGCGCTGAAGATCGCCGAGCAGATGGAGAAGGACGGCGTCGCCAGCGGCGAGCCGTCGGTCGCCGTCGCCGGCTGACGCGCGCCTCCTCCTCCGCGGAACCCCCGAGAAGCCCCGCCCCCGCTCCGGGAGGCGGGGCTTCCGGGATCTGTCCGGCGGATCGGGGCCGGCCGGGCCGCGGCATTTCGGCCACGCGGCGAGGTGCCGTGCCGGGCGTCGCGGCCCCGGCCGTGCTCCGCCGGACAGGTCCCGGCTGCCGGAGGCGTGCCCCGGGGCCCTCCGGGTAAAGTGCGGGGAATCAGCGGAACCGCACGGTGAGGCCCCCTCGTGTTGACAGAGACCACCACCCGGGTCCTCGAACCCACCGACCTCGGCGCCGCACTCGCCGTCCTGGAGAGCGCCCCCGTCGAAAACGCGTTCGTGACCGCCCGTGTCCAGCTCGCCGGACTCGACCCCTGGCGCCTCGGCGGCGAGATGTGGGGCTGGTACACCGAGGGACGGCTGCGCTCGCTCTGCTACTCCGGCGCCAACCTGGTCCCGATCTGCGCCACCCCCCAGGCCGTCCGCGCCTTCGCCGACCGGGCCCGCAGGACCGGCCGCCGCTGCTCCTCCATCGTCGGCCCCGCCGAGGCCACCACCGAACTGTGGCGGCTCCTGGAGCCCAGCTGGGGCCCCGCCAGGGACGTCCGGGCCAACCAGCCCCTGATGGTCGCCGAGGAGCCCTCCGCCGCGGTCGTGCCCGACCCGCTGGTGCGCCGCGTCCGCAAGGACGAGATGGAGACGATCATGCCCGCCTGCGTGGCCATGTTCACCGAGGAGGTCGGCGTCTCCCCGCTCGCCAACGACGGCGGACTGCTCTACCAGGCCCGGGTCGCCGAACTCGTCGGCGCGGGCCGCTCCTTCGCCCGCATCGAGGAGGGCAAGGTCGTCTTCAAGGCCGAGATCGGCGCCGCCACCCGCCAGGCCTGCCAGATCCAGGGCGTCTGGGTCGCCCCCGAGCACCGCGGCAAGGGACTCTCCGAGACCGGCATGGCCGCCGTCCTGCGGTACGCCCTGGCCGACGTCGCCCCCGTGGTCAGCCTGTACGTCAACGACTACAACACCCCCGCCAGGGCCGCGTACCGCCGCGTCGGCTTCCGGGAGACCGGGGCCTTCATGAGCGTGCTCTTCTGAGCCCGCCGCTCCGGGCGGCGCTGTCCCGGGGAGGGCGCCCGCTTGTAGGGTGCGCCGCATGGATGACGCGGAGATCGTGATCGGGCCGGTCGACCTCGCAGCCCGGGTGGACGAGGCCCTCGCCGTGCAGGCGGTCGCCTTCGGCCTGGACGCCGAAGAGGTCGCCGTGCGCCGCCACATCGTGCTGCGCCACCTGCTCAGCCCCGGCGCCCGCGCCTACGGGGCCACCACCCCCGGCGGACGGCTCGTCGGCTTCGTCTACGGGATGCCCAACGACCGCACCCACTGGTGGTCCACCGTCGTCGAGGCCCACCTGCGCGCCACCGGCACCGCCGACTGGCTCGACGACTCCTTCACCATCACCGAACTCCACGTCCACCCCGACTTCCAGGGCCGGGGCGCGGGCCGCGCGCTGCTCACCACCATCACCGACACGGCCGACGAGCCGCGCTCGATCCTCTCCGCGATCGACACCGAGAGCCCCGCCCGCTGCCTCTACCGCTCCCTCGGCTACCGGGACCTCGCCCGCCGGGTGCACTTCCCGAGCGCCCCCCGCCCGTACGCCGTGATGGGCGCCCCGCTGCCGCTGCCCCGCCGGAACTGATTTCTCGTCCCCGGGGCCGCCCGGCTAACCTCGGGCCCATCACCCCCAGTCCGGCAGGAGTACGAGAACCATGGCCAACGCACCGGTCCAGCGCATGTCGAAGTTGATGGCGAAGACGCTGCGCGACGACCCGGCGGACGCCGAGGTCCTCAGCCACAAGCTCCTCGTCCGCGCGGGGTACGTGCGCCGCACCGCCGCCGGCGTCTGGAGCTGGCTGCCCCTCGGCAGGAAGGTCCTCTCCAACGTCGAGCGGATCGTCCGCGAGGAGATGGACGCCATCGGCGCCCAGGAGGTCTCCCTGCCGGCCCTGCTGCCCCGCGAGCCCTACGACGCGACCGGCCGCTGGGACGAGTACGGCGCCGAGCTGTTCCGCCTCCAGGACCGCAAGGGCGGCGACTACCTCCTCGGCCCGACCCACGAGGAGATCTTCACCCTCCTCGTGAAGGACCAGGCGTCCTCCTACAAGGACCTGCCGGTCATCCTCTACCAGATCCAGAACAAGTTCCGCGACGAGGCCCGCCCCCGCGCCGGCATCCTGCGCGGCCGCGAGTTCCTGATGAAGGACTCGTACTCCTTCGACACCGAGGACGAGGGCCTCGCCCACGCGTACGCCCTGCACCGCCAGGCCTACCGGCGGGTCTTCGAGCGCCTCGGCCTCGACTACCGCATCTGCGCCGCCACGGCGGGCGCGATGGGCGGCTCGAAGTCCGAGGAGTTCCTCGCCCCGGCCGAGGCCGGCGAGGACACCTTCGCCGACTGCCCCAACTGCGACTTCGCCGCCAACACCGAGGCGGTCTCCTTCGCGCTGAAGGCCGTGGACGGCTCCGCCGTGCCCGCCGCCGAGGAGATCCCCACCCCGGACACCCCGACCATCGAGACCCTCGCGGCCTCCCTCGGCGTCCCGGCCTCCGCCACCCTGAAGAACCTCCTGGTGAAGGTCGACGGCGAGATCGTCGCCGTGGGCGTCCCCGGCGACCGCGAGGTCGACCTCGGCAAGGTCGAGGCGCACTTCGCGCCCGCCACCGTCGAGATGGTCACCGAGACCGACTTCGCCGCCCGCCCCGACCTCGTGCGCGGCTACGTCGGACCGCAGGGCCTCGACAAGGTCACGTACGTCGCCGACCCGCGCGTGGCCCCGGGCACGGCCTGGATCACGGGCGCCAACAAGGAGCACACCCACGCGAGGAACGTGGTCGCCGGACGCGACTTCGAGGTCACCGCGTACGTCGACGTGGTCGTCGTCGAGGAGGGTGACCCCTGCCCGAAGTGCGGCACCGGCCTCAAGCTGGACCGCGCCATCGAGATCGGCCACATCTTCCAGCTCGGCCGCAAGTACGCCGACGCCCTCAAGCTCGACGTCCTCGGCCAGAACGGCAAGCCGGTCCGCGTGACCATGGGCTCGTACGGCATCGGCGTCTCGCGCGCCGTGGCCGCGCTCGCCGAGCAGACCGCCGACGACAAGGGCCTGTGCTGGCCCGCCGAGGTCGCCCCGGCCGACGTCCACGTGGTCGCCGCCGGCAAGGCCCTCCAGACCGAGCTGGCCCTGGAGGTCTCCGACAAGCTGTCCGCCGCGGGCCTGCGCGTCCTGGTCGACGACCGCGCGGGCGTCTCCCCGGGCGTCAAGTTCACCGACGCGGAGCTGATCGGCGTCCCGAAGATCCTGGTCGCGGGCCGCCGCTCCGGCGAGGGCGTCGTGGAGCTGAAGGACCGCCGCACGGGCGAGCGCGAGGAGCTGACGGTCGACGAGGCGATCGCCCGCCTGACCGCCTGACCCCCGGCCGTGCGCGACGGCCCCCGCCCCGCGAGACGCGCGGGGCGGGGGCCGTCGCCGTGTCAGTCCTCCCGGGGCTCCCGGCGCGGCGCGGGCGCGGGCTCCACCGACGTGCCCGTCAGGTCCTCGATGGCGTCCTCCGCCGCCGCCCGGCTCCCGAGGTGCGCGTCGCCGAGCAGGGGCGGTATCTCCACCTCCGGGGCCCGGTGCGCCGCCGTCTCCCTCGGGGCGCCCGTCTCCTTCTCGGCGTCCGTCTCCTTCTCGGCGTCCGTCTCCTTCTTGGCGTCCGGCGTCGCGCGCTCCAGGAAGCGGAGCAGCTCCACCGGGAACGGCAGCACCAGCGTGGAGTTCTTCTCGGCGGCCACCGCCACCACCGTCTGGAGCAGCCGCAGCTGGAGCGCCGCCGGCTGGTCGGACATCATCGCCGCCGCCTCGGACAGCTTCTTCGACGCCTGGAGCTCCGCGTCCGCGTTGATCACCCGGGCCCGCCGCTCCCGGTCCGCCTCCGCCTGCCGGGCCATCGACCGCTTCATGGTCTCCGGCAGCGACACGTCCTTGATCTCGACCCGGTCGATGGCCACGCCCCAGCCCATCGCCGGGCTGTCGAGCATCAGCTCCAGGCCCTGGTTGAGCTTCTCCCGGTTGGACAGCAGGTCGTCGAGGTCGCTCTTGCCGATGATCGACCGCAGCGAGGTCTGCGCCATCTGCGAGACCGCGAACCGGTAGTCCTCCACCCGCACCAGGGCGTCCGCCGGATCGACCACCTCGAAGTACACGACCGCGTCCACCCGGACCGTCACGTTGTCCCGGGTGATGCCCTCCTGCGCGGGCACCGGCATCGTGACGATCTGCATGTTCACCTTGTGCATCCGGTCGACCACGGGGACGATCATCGTGAACCCGGGTGAGCGCACCCGGCCGCGCAGCTTGCCGAAGCGGAAGACGACCCCGCGCTCGTACTGCTTGACCACCCGGGCGGCCGCGCCCGCGTACACCACGGCCGCGGCGCCCGCGCCGGCCGCCGCCATCAGCAGCTCTTCGATCATCACGGCCCCCTGGAGTCGGGCCGAACGCCGTGCCAGGCCGTCCGGCGAACGGTACAAAAGGGGTATTCCCGCTCGGTCCGTCCGCGAACGCGAGCCGGCCCGCGAGCCGCGCCCGGCTCCGGGCCGTCTCCGGCCCTCTCCGCCCTCGGACCTTCTCCGCCCTCGGACCTTCTCCGCCCCCGGGCCGTTTCCGCCCCCGGGCCGTGACCGGCCCGCCGGCTACAGCCAGCCCGCGAACTCCAGGAGCAGCTCCGCGTCCTGCCGGCGCCCCGCCGTCAGCGCCCGCGTCCCCGACTCCACCGCGCGGAACAGGGTCCAGCCCCGCAGCCGCTCCCGGTCCACGTCGAGCGAGTCCGCCAGCTTGTTCACCCGCCGCCGGGCCACCGAGGCGCCCGCCGAGGCCGCCACCAGGTCCTCCACCCGGTCCCGCACCAGCCGGGCCAGGTCGTAGGCCCGCTCGCCGACCAGCGGCTCGGGCCCCACCGCCAGCCAGGGCGCCCGGTCGCCGGCCAGGACCTTGCCCTGCCGGAAGTTGCCGTGCAGGAGCACCGTCTCGGCCTCCCCGGCCGCCAGCTCCTCGCGCGCCGCGAGCGCCGCCGCCGTCAGCCCGCCCGTCACCGCGTCGGAGCGGTACGGCTCCATCGCCTCCGCCTGCCGGGCCGTCCGCCCGGCCACCGACTCGAAGCCGTGGTCCGCCGGGGGCTCGACCCACAGCTTCCGCACGGTCCCGGCCGCCTCCAGGAGCGCCTTCGCCTCCGGCAGGGAGCGCAGCGACACCTCGGGGTGGAGCCGTTCGAGCAGGATCTCCCCCTCGCCCGCCCCGTCGAGCGGCCGCACCGCGCCCCAGCCGTTCCAGTGGGCGAGCGCCTCCCGCTCCCGGTCGGGCCGGGCGAACGGCGGCGCCACCTTGAGCGCGGCGGGGGAGCCGTCGGGCCGCCGGACGAGCACCACCAGGCTGCTCCGCCCGCCGGGGGCCATCACCCGCTCGGCGTCCAGGGAGTCCCGGTCGAGCGCGCTCCGCGCCTGCTCCGGGAGCCGCCCGAGCCACTCGGCCGCGAGGGTCTCCCCGTACGTCTCACCGAGCGCCCGGACGAGTCGCTGCGGCGGTTCGAAAGCCATGCGTACGCTGTTCCATTCGGTCGGGGCGGGGCTCAGGCCCGCTCGGCGAGCCCAGGAAAGGTTACGTCGCCGCCGCGCCAGCGCACGGCGCGTACCGCCGCCTCCCGCAGCGCGGCGGCCGCCTCCCGCCGGGCCGGGCCCTCGGTGGCCCGGACCAGGTCGGAGTAGACGCCGGCCACCCGGTCCTCCAGGACGGCGGCGAGCCGCACCGCGCCCGCCGGATCGGCCACCCGGAACGGCAGCCCGTACGCGGCGGCCGCCGCCACCGGCGCGCCGCCGAGGTCCCGCACCGCCCGGCGCAGCACCTCCCGCCGGGCCCGGTGCGCCTCGTACGCGGCCGCGGCCTCCGCCCGGCGCTCCGCGCCGATCCGGCCGCCGACGACCCCGTACCCGTAGACGGCCGCGTGCTCGGCGGCCAGCGCGGCCTGGACGGCGTCGAGGGCGCTCACGGCCGGGCTCCTTCGGTCAGCAGGTAGGCGTGCACGGCGCCCGAGGCCGCCACCGAGGCGAGCAGCCGGGCGTACTCGGGCGGGGCGGCGAGCAGCGCGTCCGCGTGCCCCTCCGACGCGGTCCGCTCGGCCGCCGCCAGCTCCTTGAGGGCCGTCCCCGGGTCGGTCGCCACCGGTACGGGCGCGGGGGAGGCCGCCGTGGGGCGTGCGGACGGGGAGGCGGCGGGCGCGGAGGAGGCCGCGGCGGGCTCCACCGGGCCCGTGCCGCCCTCGCCGAGCGCCTTCGCGTGCGCCGTCACCGAGCGCCGCAGCGGAGCCAGCCGGGGCGCCAGGCCGGGGTGCGCGGCGAGCACCGCGTCGTACCGTTCGAGCAGTCCGCGCGCGACCGCCACCGAGCGCGCCCGCAGCGCCGCCTCGGCGCGCGCCGCCCGTTCGGCCTCGCGCTCGGCGGCGCCGGGCCGCCGGGGCCCCTCCCCGCCGGAGGAGGTGCAGCCCACCAGGGCCGTCGCCCCCGCGGCGGCTCCCGCCGCGAGGAGAGCGCGTCTGCCCGTCGTCGTCACGCCTTCTCCCTCGGCCGCCGTCCACCGTCGAAGATCCCCGTCCGTACCGGAAGACCGTTCGGATCACCGCAGGCGAGCGTACCCGCGGGCCCCGGGGCGATGGACGGCAACACCCTCCGGGACCGGATACCCTTTGGTCTGACACGCGACGACACACAACAGCACACGCGGCCGAGGAGTCACCCGGATGAGCACCACCCAGAGCGACAGGCTGCGCGGACTCGTCGAGCCGCTCGTCCGCGCGAAGGACCTGGATCTGGAAGAGATCGAGGTGTCCCGGGCGGGCCGCCGCGGACTGCTGCGGATCGTCGTCGACTCGGACGAGGGCGTGGAGCTGGACGCCTGTGCCGAGCTGAGCCGCGCGATCTCCGAGAAGCTGGACGAGACCGACGCGATGGGCGAGGGCGAGTACGTCCTCGAAGTCAGTTCCCCCGGCGCCGACCGCCCCCTCACCGAGCACCGCCACTACGTGCGCGCCACCGGCCGGCTGGTCCGGCTCCAGCTCGCCGAGGCGGGAGAGCTGGTCGCCCGGATCCTCGCCGTGGACGAGGACGGCCTCGACCTGGAGGTCCCGGGCGTGAAGGGGCGCAAGCCCACCGCCCGCAGGGTCGGGTTCGCCGACATCTCCAAGGCGCGTGTCGAGATCGAGTTCAACCGCAAGGACAAGAAGGAAGAGGAGGCGTAGCCGTGGACATCGACGTGAAGCTTCTCAAGGGCTTGGCGCATGAGAAGGAGATCTCCTTCGACCTGCTGGTCGAGGCGATCGAGTCGGCCCTCCTCATCGCGTACCACCGCACCCCCGACGCCCGCCGCCACGCGCGCGTGGAGCTGGACCGGCACACCGGCCACGTCACCGTGTGGGCCAAGGAGGACCCCTCCGACCTGGAGGAGGGCCAGGAGCCCAAGGACTTCGACGACACCCCCTCGGACTTCGGCCGGATCGCGGCGAGCACCGCCCGCCAGGTCATCCAGCAGCGGCTGCGGGACGCCGAGAACGACGTGACCTTCGGCGAGTACGCGCGCCGCGAGGGCGACGTCGTCGCCGGTGTGGTGCAGCAGGGCAAGGACCCGAAGAACGTCCTGGTCAAGCTGGACGACAAGCTGGAGGCCATCCTTCCGGTCCAGGAGCAGGTGCCGGGCGAGGAGTACACCCACGGCCTGCGCCTGCGGACGTACGTCGTCCGGGTCGCCAAGGGCGTCCGCGGCCCCTCCGTCACCCTTTCGCGCACCCACCCCAACCTGGTGAAGAAGCTCTTCGCCCTGGAGGTGCCGGAGATCGCGGACGGCTCGGTCGAGATCTCGGCCATCGCCCGCGAGGCCGGCCACCGCACCAAGATCGCCGTCCGCGCCACCCGTTCGGGCCTGAACCCCAAGGGCGCCTGCATCGGCCCGATGGGCAGCCGCGTCCGCAACGTGATGGCGGAGCTGCTCGGCGAGAAGATCGACATCGTCGACTGGTCGGACGACCCGGCCGAGATGGTGGCGAACGCGCTCTCCCCGGCCCGGGTCTCCAAGGTCGAGATCGTCGACCTGGCCGCCCGTTCGGCCCGGGTGACGGTGCCGGACTATCAGCTGTCCCTGGCGATCGGCAAGGAGGGCCAGAACGCCCGCCTGGCCGCCCGCCTCACCGGCTGGCGGATCGACATCCGTCCGGACACCGAGCAGGCGGACCAGGGCGAGCGCGCCTGAGACCGTTTTTGGCCAACGACTGTTCGATTCTTGCCCCAAACGGGCGAGGTCGGTACGGGGAGGTAGACTTAATCGTGTCTGGCCGGACGCACGCCCGCGTGTGCCCTGAGCGAACCTGCGTGGGATGCCGGGAGCGAGCGGCCAAGAGCGATCTGCTGCGGATCGTGGTGAATAAGGACGAGTGTGTTCCGGATCATCGCGGTACGCTGCCCGGCCGGGGTGCGTATCTGCACCCCGCCGTGGTCTGCCTCGATCTGGCGGTCCGCCGCCGAGCGTTCCCGAGGGCCCTCAGGGTCCAGGGGCCGCTCGACACCGCGGCGCTCCGCCAGCACGTCGAGCGATCGGCACAGCAGTGAAGAAGTACGGCACGGAACACCGTGCGGTCAGGTACCTCGCGAGTTGGAAGTAGGTCGAGATTGCGATGAGCACTCGATGAGTACGCGATGAGTACGCCCATGAAGTAGCGACGGTCCGGCGGTAACCGGACCTCAAAGGAGCGAAGTGGCTAAGGTCCGGGTATACGAACTCGCCAAGGAGTTCGGCGTGGAGAGCAAGGTCGTCATGGCCAAGCTCCAAGAACTCGGTGAATTCGTCCGTTCGGCGTCCTCGACGATCGAGGCGCCGGTCGTGCGCAAGTTGACTGACGCTTTGCAGGGTCCCGGCGGCAACGCCGGCAAGACCGCTGCGAAGCCCGGCGCGCCCCGCAGGGCGACGCCCGCCCCCGCCGCGCCGAAGCCGGCGCAGGCCTCCCCCGCGCCGTCCCCGGCGCAGGCTGCACGTCCCGCCGCCCCGAAGCCTGGCGCGCCCACCCCGGCGCCCAAGCCCGCGGCCGCGGAGAAGTCCTCGACGCCGGCCCCCGGCCCGCGTCCCACCCCGGGTCCGAAGCCCGCGGCCGCGCCGAAGCCGGCGCCGGCCTCCCCGGCTCCGACCACCCCGGAGTTCACCGCGCCTCCGGCGGCCCCCGCCGCCGGTCAGCAGCGTCCCGCCGGCGCGACCCCGGGCCCCCGCCCGGCCGCCCGTCCGGGCCAGCAGGCGCCCCGCCCGCAGGGCCAGGGCGCGCCGCGCCCCGGCGGCCAGCAGGCCCCCCGTCCGGGCGGTGCCCGTCCGGCCGGTCCCCGTCCGGGCAACAACCCGTTCACCTCGGGCGGCTCCACCGGCATGGCGCGGCCGCAGTCGCCCCGTCCCGGTGGCGGCGCCCCGCGTCCCGGCGGCCCCGGTGCCGTTCCGGGCGCCCCGCGTCCGCAGGGCGGCCCCGGCGGCGCCCCGCGCCCGCAGGGTCAGGGCGGCGCCCGTCCGACCCCGGGCGGCATGCCCCGTCCGCAGGCTCCCCGTCCGGGCGGCGCGCCCGGCGGCAACCGTCCGAACCCGGGCATGATGCCGCAGCGTCCCGCTGCCGGCCCGCGTCCCGGCCCCGGCGGTCGTGGCCCCGGTGGCCCCGGCGGCCGTCCGGGCGGTCCCGGCGGTGGCGGCGGCGGTCGTCCCGGCTTCGCCGGTCGTCCGGCCGGTCCCGGCGGTGGCGGCGGCGGCTTCGCCGGCCGTCCCGGTGGTCCCGGTGGCGGCGGCGGTCGTCCGGGTGGTCCCGGCGGTGGCGGCGGCTTCGGCGGTCGTCCCGGCGGCTTCGGCGGCCGTCCCGGCGGCCCGGGTGGCCGTGGTGGCACGCAGGGCGCCTTCGGCCGTCCCGGCGGTCCCGCGCGTCGCGGTCGCAAGTCGAAGCGTCAGAGGCGCCAGGAGTACGAGGCCATGCAGGCCCCGTCCGTGGGCGGCGTGATGCTCCCCCGCGGTGGCGGCGAGGTCATCCGCCTGTCGCGCGGTGCGTCCCTCACCGACTTCGCCGAGAAGATCGGCGCCAACCCGGCGTCGCTCGTCGCGGTGATGATGAACCTCGGCGAGATGGTCACGGCCACGCAGTCCGTCTCCGACGACACGCTGACGATGCTCGGCGAGGAGATGAACTACACCGTTCAGATCGTCTCGCCCGAGGAGGAGGACCGCGAGCTGCTCGAGTCCTTCGACATCGAGTTCGGCGAGGACGAGGGCGGCGAAGAGGCCCTGGTCTCCCGTCCGCCGGTCGTCACCGTCATGGGTCACGTCGACCACGGCAAGACCCGACTGCTCGACGCGATCCGCAAGACGAACGTCGTCGCGGGCGAGGCCGGCGGCATCACGCAGGGCATCGGCGCCTACCAGGTGGGCACCGAGGTCAACGGCGAGGACCGCAAGATCACCTTCATCGACACCCCGGGTCACGAGGCGTTCACCGCCATGCGTGCCCGTGGTGCGAAGTCGACCGACATCGCGATCCTCGTGGTCGCGGCCAACGACGGCGTCATGCCGCAGACGATCGAGGCGCTCAACCACGCCAAGGCCGCCGGCGTCCCGATCGTCGTCGCGGTCAACAAGATCGACGTCGAGGGTGCGGACCCGACCAAGGTCCGCGGTCAGCTGACCGAGTTCGGCCTGGTGGCCGAGGAGTACGGCGGCGACACGATGTTCGTCGACATCTCCGCCAAGCAGGGTCTGCACATCGACTCCCTGCTCGAGGCCGTCGTCCTCACCGCCGACGCCTCGCTCGACCTGCGGGCCAACCCGAACCAGGACGCGCAGGGCATCGCGATCGAGTCCCACCTCGACCGCGGCCGCGGTGCGGTCTCGACCGTCCTCGTCCAGCGCGGAACGCTGCGCATCGGCGACACCGTGGTGGTCGGCGACGCGTACGGCCGCGTCCGGGCGATGCTCGACGACAAGGGCAACAACGTCGAGGAGGCGGCCCCGTCGACTCCCGTCCTGGTGCTCGGTCTCACCAACGTGCCGGGTGCCGGCGACAACCTCCTGGTCGTCGACGAGGACCGTACGGCCCGTCAGATCGCCGAGAAGCGCGCGGCGCGCGAGCGCAACGCCGCCTTCGCCAAGCGGGTCCGCCGGGTGTCCCTGGAGGACCTCGACAAGGTGCTCAAGGCCGGTCTCGTCCAGGAACTCAACCTCATCATCAAGGGCGACGCGTCCGGTGCGGTCGAGGCCCTGGAGGCCTCGCTGCTCCAGCTCGACGTCGGCGAAGAGGTCGACATCCGCGTCCTGCACCGCGGTGTGGGTGCGGTCACCGAGTCGGACATCGACCTGGCCATGGGCTCCGACGCCATCGTCATCGGCTACAACGTCCGTGCGGCCGGCCGTGCCGCGCAGATGGCGGAGCGCGAGGGCGTCGACGTCCGGTACTACTCGGTCATCTACCAGGCGATCGAGGAGATCGAGGCGGCGCTCAAGGGCCTCCTCAAGCCGGAGTACGAAGAGGTCGAGCTCGGCACGGCGGAGATCCGCGAGGTCTTCCGCTCGTCCAAGCTGGGCAACATCGCCGGTGTCCTCATCCGCTCGGGCGAGGTCAAGCGCAACACCAAGGCGCGCCTCGTCCGCGACGGCAAGGTCATCGCCGAGGACCTCACGATCCACGGTCTGCGCCGCTTCAAGGACGACGTCACCGAGATCCGCGAAGGCTTCGAGGGCGGTATCAACCTCGGAAACTTCAACGACATCAAGATCGACGACGTCATCGCGACGTACGAGATGCGTGAGAAGCCGCGCGCCTGATCGCGTCCGATCGCAGCAGTGAGCAGGGGCCGGTCGGCGGAGCTTATTCCGTCGATCGGCCCCGGCCGTTGCGTGTACGGTTCCTGGTGTACCCGCCCTCTGGTGGGCGGGGCCACTGACCCCGAACCGGCGGGACATCCGGACACGCATGTACGTGGGGACACTGTCCTTCGATCTGCTCCTCGGCGACGTGCGCTCGCTGAAGGAGAAGCGCTCCGTCGTCAGGCCGATCGTCGCCGAGCTCCAGCGCAAGTTCGCGGTGAGCGCGGCGGAGGTCGGCGGCCAGGACCTCCACCGACGGGCCGAGATCGGCGTCGCGATGGTGACGGGGGACCCGGGACACCTCAGTGACGTGCTGGACCGGTGCGAGCGGCTCGTCGCCGCCCGGCCGGAGGTGGAGCTGCTGTCGGTGCGCCGCAGGCTCCACACTGATGAAGACTGATCGAGCAAGGCGAAGAAGGAGAAGGACCAGTGGCCGACAACGCGCGGGCGAAGAAGCTGGCGGACCTCATCCGGGAGGTGGTCGCCGAGAAGCTGCAGCGCGGCATCAAGGACCCCCGCCTGGGTACGCACGTGACCATCACGGACACCCGCGTCACCGGTGACCTGCGGGAGGCCACGGTCTTCTACACGGTCTACGGCGACGACGAGGAGCGCGCGAGCGCGGCGGCGGGCCTGGAGAGCGCCAAGGGCGTCCTCCGTTCGGCCGTGGGCCGGGCGGCGGGGACCAAGTTCACCCCGACGCTGACCTTCGTGGCCGACGCCCTCCCGGAGAACGCGCGCACCATCGAGGACCTCCTCGACAAGGCGCGGGCCTCCGACGCCCAGGTGCGGGAGGCGTCCTCGGGCGCCGGCTTCGCGGGCGACGCCGACCCCTACAAGAAGCCGGGCGAGGACGACACCGCCGAATGAGCGACAAGACCCCCACGCCCGACGGCCTCGTCATCGTCGACAAGCCGTCGGGCTTCACTTCGCACGACGTCGTGGCCAAGATGCGCGGGATCGCGAAGACCCGCCGCGTCGGCCACGCCGGAACGCTCGACCCCATGGCCACGGGCGTCCTCGTCCTCGGCGTGGAGCGGGCGACCAAGCTCCTCGGTCACCTCGCGCTGACCGAGAAGGAGTACCTGGGCACCGTCCGCCTGGGCCAGAGCACGATCACCGACGACGCCGAGGGCGAGATCACGGCGTCGGTCGACGCTTCGAAGGTCACCCGCGAGCAGATCGACGCCGGTGTGGCGGAGCTGACCGGCGCCATCATGCAGGTGCCGTCGAAGGTCTCCGCGATCAAGATCGACGGCAAGCGGTCGTACGCGCGCGTGCGCGGCGGCGAGGAGTTCGAGATCCCGGCCCGCCCGGTCACCGTCTCCTCCTTCCGGGTGTACGACGTCCGCGAGGCCGTCGCCGAGGACGGCACCCCCGTGGTCGACCTGGTCGTCTCGGTGGTCTGCTCCTCCGGCACGTACATCCGCGCCCTCGCCCGCGACCTGGGCGCCGGGCTCGGTGTGGGCGGCCACCTGACCGCGCTGCGCCGCACCCGGGTCGGGCCGTACAAGCTGGACTCGGCCAGGACCCTGGAACGGCTCCAGGAGGAGCTGGCGGTCATGCCGGTCGCGGACGCGGCCGCGGCGGCGTTCCCGCGCTGGGACGTCGACGAGAAGCGGGCCCGGCTGCTGCTCAACGGCGTCCGCCTGGAGATGCCGGAGTACCCGAAGGGCCCCGTCGCGGTCTTCGGACCGGAGGGGAAGCTGCTCGCGCTGGTCGAGGACCAGCGGGGCAAGGCGAAGAGCCTCGCGGTCTTCGGCTGAGGACCGGCGGAACGGGAACGGTCCCCCGCATGGGGCGGGTACGCGCGCGTACCCGCCCCACTCTCGTTCCCCCACCCGGACCCTGTCCCGGAAAGTCACGGGAATTCACTCCACCGGGGAGGCGCTCGGAGCAAAAAGGGGAGTGAGAGGGGGCGCGTTCCCCTCCGCGCGCCGTCGCCCGACCACCGGCCGCCTACCGTCGTCACCATGGGACGCGGGGACCTGGCGACGCTGGTGCGGATCTGCGATCCGGCGGGCCGGACGCGCGGCACCGGCTTCCTCGCCGACCACCACGGGACGGTCGTCACCAGCCACGAAGCCGTCGACGGACTCAGCCGCGTGCTGCTGCGCGCACCCGACGACCGCAGCTGGCTCGCCGAGGCCGGGGCCGTCACCCCCCTGCCCGAGAGCGGGCTCGCCCTCGTCCGCAGCGAAGGACTCGGCGTCCGCCCCCTGCCGCTCGCCACCCGCCCCGAGATCGAACCCGGCACGTACGTCCGGATCGAGGCCCACGGCTGGCGCGAGGCGCGCGTCCTCGGCCCCGCCGCCGTCACGTACACCGCCGCCGACCGCTTCCACGACCTCGACGAGGCCCTCGAACTCGCCATCGGCACCGAGGGCGCCGAGGCGCTCCGGCGCGGCGGCCGGGCCGCCGGGAGCCCCGTCCTCGACACCGCCACCGGCACCGTCCTCGCCGTCCTCGGCACCGCCCTCCACGGCGGCCGCAGGGCCGCCGGATACGCGGTCCCGCTCCGGCCCGACGGCCCGCTCACCGACCTGCTGCGGCGCAACGCCGCCACCGTCCCCGCCTACGGCCCCGACCTCAACCTCGCCGGGATCCTGGAGCTCACCGCCACCTCCACCGGCCCCGTGCGGGACCCCGGGCCCTGGCCCGAACCCGTCGAGCGCGCCGGGTGCGCCCGCGAACTCGACCGCTTCACCGCCGGGGACGCCCCCGTCCTCGCCCTGGTCGGCACCCCCGGCACCGGACGCACCACCGCCCTCGCCGCCCTCTGCGCCCGCCGCGCCCGGGGCGAGGCCCCGGCCCCCACCGTCCGGCTGCGCGGCGCCGACCTGCGCGCCGAGGACCACTCCCTCGCCGACGCCGTCGGCCGCGCCCTGGACCGGGCCGGGCGCATCGTCACCGCCTCCGGCGCCCTCGGCGACACCACCACCGCCACCCCCGAACGGGCCGCCGCCCTCGCCCGGGAGGCCGGCCGGCCGCTCCTCGTCGTCCTCGACGGCCCCGAGGAGATGCCCCCGCTCCTCGCCCACCGGCTCCCCGCCTGGACCGCGGCCACCGAGCGGTGGCTCCGCGCCCACGGGGTACGGCTCGCCACCGCCTGCCGTCCCGAGCACTGGGAGCGGGCCGGTGCCCTCTACGGCCCGGAGGCCCTGCACCGTCCCGCGACCGGGGACGACGGGAGCGGACTCCCCCCGGCCGTCGTCCTCGGCCCGTACACCGAGGAGGAGGCGCGGGCCGTGCGCGAGGGGTACGGGCTCCGGGAGACGGACCTCGCCGAGGCGGACGCCCGGCACCCGCTCGCCCTGCGGCTGCTCGCCGAGGTCCGCGCCGCGCTGCCCGGCGAGGTGCCGGGGCGGCCCTGCCGCGAGGAGGTCTTCACCGCCCACCTCGACCTGATGTGCCTGCGGACCGCCGTCCGGATCGCCGCCGGGACCCGTCCCCTGGTCCGGGGGACCGCCGTCCGCCGGCTCGCCGCGCGCGTGACCGGCCGGGTCCACGAGGCAGCCCGCCGCTGCCTCGGCCCCGGCCACGGCGTCCTCGACCGGGCCTCCTTCGAGGAGCTGTTCCCCTGGCGGGAGGGCTGGGCCCCGGCCGTCCTCACCGAGGGCCTCCTCGTCCCGGCGGGCTCCGGCTACCGCTTCGCCCACGAGGAGCTCGCCGACTGGCTCCAGGCCGCCCACCTGGACCTGGACACGGCGCTCCACGCCCTGGTCCACGCCCACCACGAGGAGGGCCGGGCGCCGGGCGCCCCCGGCCCGGTGCCGGGCGCCCCCGGACCCCTCGCGCGCCCGGACGCCCCCGGTGGCACGGAAGCGGGCTCCCGGCCCCTCGCCGGGGCGCCCGGCCCCGACCTCCCCACGAGCCCCGACACACCCGGTTCTCCCGGTTCTCCCGGCTCCCCGACGGGACCGGCCGTGCTGCCCGGCCCCCGCACGGCCCCGGACGCCTCCGGGCCGCCCCGGGGTCCCGGCGCCCCCGCCCCCGCCGTACCCCCCGCCCCGTCCGGCGGGGAGTCCCCGGCCGCCGGGGCCCCGGAGGCGCCGCCCGTGCCCCGGCACCGGATCGGGCCCGTGCTCCAGGCGCTGCTGCTCGAACACCGGGAGCGGGGGGCGGGCGGGTCCGTGCCGCGGCTCGCCGGACTCGTCGAGGCGCTCGCCCGGTTCGCGGACGCCGGGAAGGACGGGGACGGGGCCTGGTGGGCCGCGCGACTGCTCGGGGAAAGCCTGCGCCGGATCCCGGACCCCCGGCCCTGCCTGCCCGTCCTGCGGCTGCTCGCCGACCGGATCGGCGCCCGCCCCGGGCGGCCCCCCGCCCTCGCCGCCTTCGGGCCCGCGTTCTGGCGGGGCCTCGCGGTCGGGGAGGACGAGCGGATCGACCTGCTGCGGCGGCTCGTCACCGCCGACCCGCCGGGCGGTGACCGCTGGTTCGGCACGGTCGCGGAGCTGCTCGCCGCCGACCCCCGGGGCGTCCAGCCGCTCCTGTGCCGCTGGTTCGGCGACGCCCGGCCGCTGCCCGCCGCCCCGCACGCCACCGTCGCCACCGCCGCCCAGGCCCTCCTGCACGCCCACCGGGACCTCGCCGTCGACGACCTGTGCGAGGCGCTCGTCGCCACCGCCCACCCCCTCGCCGAGGACCTCCTCGCCGCGCTCGCCCGGGACGAGACCTCCGCCCTCTGCCGGGCCGTCGACCGCTGGGCCCACGACGACGGGCGCCCGGAGCGGCGCGCCGCGGCCGCCGCGTACGGGCACCTGGCCGCCGGCCGCGCCACCGCCCCCGCCGACCGCGAGCTCCTGCGCTACGCCGCCCTCGCCCTCCTCGCCCGCCCCGCCGACCGGGACCTGCACGGCGCCGCCCTTGGCCTCCTGGTCCGCGACCCCGAGTCCCGCGCCCGGCACCTGCCCCGGGCCGCGGCCGAGCCCGGCGTCCCCGTCGACGCGCTCGTCGCGGCCCTCGCCACCCACCCCGGGGAGGCCCTCGACGCCCTCCGGACCCGCCTCGGCGCCCCCGGCGGGGACCCGGCCGCGGTCCTGGAGGCCCTCGCCGGGATCGACACGCCCGCCCTCGCCCGCCGCGCCGCCGTCCTCGTCCGCGACCACGCCCTGCTCCACCCCGGGGACGCCCCGCACGTGGCCGCCTTCGTGGACCGGCGCCTCGAAGCCGGACCCGAGGCCGGGGCCGTGCTGTTCCCGCTGGTCGGCGACCTGGTCCGGAGCAGGTCCGTCCCGCTCCGCCGCGCCCTCGCCCCCGTGCTCGCCGCCCCCGGCACCGGCGCCTCCCGCCACCTGCGGGCCGAGCTGCTCGACGTACTCCTGGAGCACGAGAGGTACGGGGCCGAGGCCGGGGACTCCTCCGTCGCGGAGGCCCTCGTGACGGCCGCCGCCGAGCGGGCGGAGGAGCGCAGCGAGCCCCGCACCCGGCAGCTCACCCACCGGGCCGGCCTGCTGTGCGTGCGCACCCCCGAGGGCGCCGCGCGGCTCGACCGGCTCCTCGCCGCCCTCGTCCGGGAACGGCCCGTCTTCACCGAACTCCTCGGCGGCTGGATCGTCGCGGCCCCCGGCGACTGGGCGCCGCTCCTCGGCATCGAGGCCCTCGACGCGCTGCGCTTCCCCGGCACTTCCATGCCGATGCGTGCCGACGGGCGTGGGCATGGCAGTCTTAGACCTGCGTAATCGGCGAACAGGCGGACGAGGAGCGGTCACAGTGCAGCGCTGGCGTGGCTTGGAGGACATCCCCCAGGACTGGGGGCGCAGCGTCGTCACCATCGGCTCCTACGACGGTGTGCACCGCGGGCACCAGCTGATCGTCGGGCGGGCCGTCGAGCGCGCCCGCGAACTCGGCGTCCCCTCCGTCGTGGTCACCTTCGACCCGCACCCCTCCGAGGTCGTGCGCCCCGGCAGCCACCCGCCGCTGCTCGCCCCGCACCACCGGCGCGCCGAGCTGATGGCCGGCCTCGGCGTGGACGCGGTGCTCGTGCTGCCGTTCACCGCCGAGTTCTCCCAGCTCTCCCCGGCCGACTTCATCGTCAAGGTGCTCGTCGACAAGCTGCACGCCAAGGCCGTCATCGAGGGCCCCAACTTCCGCTTCGGCCACCGGGCCGCCGGGAACGTCGCCTTCCTCGCCGAGTTCGGCACCACCTACGACTACGAGGTCGAGGTCGTCGACCTGTACGTCAGCGGCAGCGCGGGCGGCGGCCAGCCCTTCTCCTCGACCCTCACCCGCCGTCTGGTCGCCGAGGGCGACATGGCCGGGGCCGCCGAGATCCTCGGCCGCCCGCACCGCGTCGAGGGCGTCGTCGTCCGCGGCGCCCAGCGCGGCCGCGAGCTCGGCTTCCCCACCGCCAACGTCGAGACCCTGCCGCACACCGCGATTCCGGCGGACGGCGTCTACGCGGGCTGGCTGACCGCCGACGGCGAGCGGATGCCGGCGGCGATCTCGGTCGGCACCAACCCGCAGTTCGACGGCACCGAGCGGACCGTCGAGGCGTACGCGATCGACCGCGAGGGCCTCGACCTCTACGGGCTGCACGTGGCCGTCGACTTCCTGGCGTACGTGCGCGGGATGCTCCGCTTCGACACCCTGGACGACCTGCTCCTGGCGATGGCGGACGACGTGAAGCGCTGCCGCGAGCTGACCGGGGAGTACGACCGGGAGCACCCGGAGCAGGTCTGACCCGTCGGGGGCCGTGGGCGGGTCCGACCCGCCGTGGCCGAGGCGCCCGGACCGGGCCCGGCCCGCGGGGTCCGGGGCTCCCGGACCGGTCAGTCCGCCTTCCCGCTCCCCGCCCAGTGGCAGGC
This sequence comes from Streptomyces sp. NPDC092045, assembly GCF_044756005.1. Taxonomy (NCBI): domain Bacteria; kingdom Bacillati; phylum Actinomycetota; class Actinomycetes; order Kitasatosporales; family Streptomycetaceae; genus Streptomyces; species Streptomyces sp. NPDC092045. The sequence continues at coordinate 477,499 of NZ_JBIVSC010000004.1, forward strand.
CACCGCGCCCGCCCCGCCGCCGGGCAGGACCGGCGGGTCCTCGCCCCGGCACCGCTCCGCGACCGCCGCCGCCGCGCCTGAGGCGAGGATCTGGCAGCGGGCGTGGAAGCGGCACCCGGAGGGGATCCGGGACGGGTCCGGGGGCTCGCCCGTCAGCACCACCGGCGGCCCCCCGGACTCCGGGAGCACCGAGAGCAGCGCCCGCGTGTAGGGGTGCCGCGGGTCCGTCAGGACGGTCTCCACCGGGCCGGTCTCCACGATCCGGCCCAGGTACATCACCGCCACCCGGTCCGCGATGTTCCACGCGAGCCCCAGATCGTGCGTCACCACCAGGGCCGACAGGCCCAGTTCGTCGCGCAGCCGCAGCAGCAGGGCCAGGATCTCGCCCCGCACGGACGCGTCCAGGGAGGCCACCGGCTCGTCCGCGACGATCAGTTCGGGCTCCAGGACCAGCGCGCCCGCGATGACCACCCGCTGCCGCTGCCCGCCGGACAGCTCGTGCGGGTAGCGCAGGAAGAAGCGCTCCGGCGGGCGCAGCCCGGCCCGCGCGAGGGCCCCGGCGACGGCGGCCCGCTCGTCCCCCGCGTACCCGTGGATCCGCAGCCCCTCCGCCACCGCGTCGTACACGGTGTGCCGGGGGTTCAGCGAACCGCTCGGGTCCTGGAGGACGAGCTGCGCCCGCTTCCGGTAGGACTTCAGGGCCCCGGAGGAGTACCCGAGCGGCGCCCCGTCGAAGGCGACCGTGCCCGACGTGGGCCGGACCAGGCCGAGCAGCGAGCGGGCCAGGGTCGTCTTGCCGCAGCCCGACTCCCCGACGAGCGCCACGATCTCGCCCGCGCCGACGTCCAGGTCCACGCCGTCCACCGCCCGGGCGGGCGGCGCGCCACGGCGCCCGGGGAAGACCACGCGCAGGTCCCGGGCCGAGAGCAGTGACCCGGTCGCCGTTCCCGCCTCCGGGCGCGCGGAGGTGTCCGTACTCATGAAGCGCTCCCCACGTGCACGCAGGCGGCCCGGCGCCCCGCGCCCGCCTCCCGCAGTTCCAGGTCGAGGTCCCCGCAGACGTCCACCGCCACCGGGCAGCGCGGGTGGAAGGCGCAGCCGCCCGGCAGGTCGGCCGGGTCCGGCGGATCGCCCGGCAGCCCGCGCGGCGCCCGCCGGGAGGCGGGGTCGCCGATGCGCGGGAACGCCGAGGACAGCGCCCGCCCGTAGGGGTGCGCGGCCGCCTCGTACACCTCCCGCGCCGGGCCCTCCTCGACGATCCGGCCCGCGTACATCACGGCGAGCCGGTCGCAGGTGTCGGCGAGGACCGCCAGGTCGTGGCTGATCATCAGGAGGCCGATCGACTGCTCGGCGACCAGGCCCTCGATCAGGCGCAGGATCTGCGCCTGGATCATCACGTCCAGGGCGGTCGTCGGCTCGTCCGCGACGATCAGCCGCGGATCGCAGGCGAGCGCCATCGCGATCATCACGCGCTGCCGCTGCCCGCCGGACAGCTCGTGCGGGTACGCGGCGGCGCGGGCGGCGGGCAGGCCGACCTGTTCGAGCAGTTCGCCGGCCCGCTTCCGGGCCGCCGCCGGGGTCGCCCGGCCGTGCACGAGCAGCGGCTCCGCGATCTGGTCCCCGATCCGGTGCACCGCGTTCAGCGAGTGCATCGCGCCCTGGAAGACGATCGACGCGCCCGCCCAGCGCACGGCCCGCAGCCGCCCCCACGACATCGCGAGGACGTCCTCGCCGTCGAGCAGGATCTCGCCCTCCAGGCGCGCCGAGGCCGGCAGCAGCCGGAGCAGCGCGAGCGCGAGCGTGGACTTGCCGCAGCCGGACTCGCCGGCCACGCCCAGCTTGGTGCCCGCCGCCAGGGTCAGGTCGACCCCGCGCACGGCGGGCACGGCCGCCGCGCCCGACCCGTACGTCACCCTGAGGTCCCGTACCTCCAGGAGGCTCATCGCCCCACCCCCAGCTTCGGGTTGAGCACGGACTCGACGGCCCGGCCGCACAGCGTGAAGGCCAGCGCCACCAGCGCGATCGCGATTCCGGGCGGGGCCAGGTACCACCAGTGCCCGGAGGAGACGGCGCCGGCCTCGCGGGCGTCCTGGAGCATCCCGCCCCAGGAGACCACCGTCGGGTCGCCCAGGCCGAGGAAGGCGAGGGTGGCCTCGGTGAGGATGGCGGTCGAGATGCCGAGCGTGGTCTGCGCGAGCACCAGCGGCATCACGTTCGGCAGCACGTGCCGGGTCATGACGTGCCCGTGGCCGCCGCCGAGCGCGGTCGCCCGCTCGATGTACGGACGCGACTCCACCGCGATGGTCTGCGCCCGCACCAGACGGGCGGTGGTCGGCCAGGAGGTCACCCCGATCGCGAGGACCACCGTCCACATCGAGCGGGACATCACGGTGGCGAGCACGATCGCCAGGACGAGCGTCGGCATCACCAGGAACCAGTCGGTGATCCGCATGACGACGGTCGAGAACCAGCCGCCGTAGTGCCCGGCGACGACCCCGACCAGGGTGCCGATGGCGACCGAGAGGGCCGCCGCGAGCAGACCGACGACCAGCGAGATCCGCGCCCCCCAGACCAGCAGCCCGAGCAGCGAGCGCCCGAACTGGTCGGTGCCGAGCGGGAACTCGGCGCTCGGGGACTCCAGGGCGGTGCCCGGCGCCGCCGTCACCGACTGCACGTCCGCGCCGACGAGCAGCGGGGCGGCGAGCGCGAGCAGCGCGATCAGGACCAGCCCGGCGAGGCCGTACAGACCGGCGCGGTGGGTGCGGTACCGCTTCCAGAAGCGGACCGCCGAGGCCTTGCGGCGCTGCCGGGCGAGCGAGGCCGCCGAGGGCGCCTTCCGCGCGGGCTCGGGGGAGGGCGCCGGGGGCCTGGGGGCGGGTGCCGGAAGGCGCTCCGGAGCGGGTTCCGGCGCGGGCGTCGCGGAGGTCGTGGAGGAGGTCATCGGCCCACCCGGGGATCGAGCAGCGGATAGAGCAGGTCGGCGAGCAGGTTCATCAGGATCATCGCTCCGGCGAAGACCACGAACAGGCCCTGCACCAGCGGCAGGTCGGGCACGCTGAGCGCCTGGTAGAAGAGCCCGCCGAGCCCCGGCCAGGAGAACACCGTCTCCACCAGGATCGACCCCGCCGCCACGTGGCCCAGGTTGATGAAGATCATGGTCACGGTCGGGAGCAGCGCGTTCGGCACGGCGTGCCCGCGGCGCACGACGTCGTCGCGCAGCCCCTTCGCCCGCGCCGTCGTCAGGTAGTCGCCGCCCATCTCGTCCAGGAGCGAGGAGCGCATCACGAGCAGCGTCTGCGCGTAGCCGACCGCCACCAGGGTCACCACCGGCAGGACCAGGTGGTGGGCGACGTCCAGGACGTACGCGAGACCGGTCTCGCCCGTGCCCGACTCCATGCCGCCGGTCGGGAAGAGCCCCGGAATCGGGCCCGCGCCGACTGAGAGGACGATGATGAGGAGCAGCCCGAGCCAGAAGGACGGCACCGACCACAGGGTCAGCGCGATCCCGGTGTTCAGCCTGTCCCCGAGGCCGCCGTGGCGCCAGGCCGAGCGGGTGCCGAGCCACAGCCCGAGCGCCGAGTAGATCACCACGGCGACCCCGGTGAGCAGCAGCGTCGCCGGCAGCTTCTCCCCGATCAGCTCCCCGACGGGGGCCCGGAACTGGAACGAGGTGCCGAGGTCGCCCGTCAGGGCCTTCGCGCAGTAGTCGGCGAACTGCTGCCAGAGCGGCAGGTCGAGCCCGAACTGCCGTCTCAGCGTCGCCAGTTGCTCGGCCGAGGTGGGCATTCCGTGGGTCATCGCCCTCACCGGGTCGCCGGGGATGATCCGGAACAGGAAGAAGCTGGTGACGAGCACGGCGAAGAGCGAGACGAGCGCGCCGCCCAGCTTCCCCGCCGCGTGGCGGAGGTAGCCGGAGGGGGCGCCGGTGCGGGGCGCGCCGTCCGCGGCGCGGGCCGGGTCGGCCCGCACCGCGTCGGCGGGGGTGCTGCTGGTCGTCGTCACGGACTACTCGCGGTCGTCGGCGGTGGAGCGACGGCGACGGGCGGCCCAGACGCCCGCGCCGAGGAGGACGACCGCGGCGGGGCCGACGACCAGCCAGATCCCGGCCGACGAGGAGTCCTTCCCGGCCCCCGGGGCCGAGGCCGCCGGCACGGCCGACCACCAGCTCCAGTAGCCGTCCTGGCCCCACAGGTTCCCGGCGGCCTCGGGCATGGTCGTGATGGACGCGATCTGGTCCGTGCGGTACGCCTCCAGGGCGTTCGGATAGGCCATGACGTTCATGTACCCCGTGTCGTACAGGCGGGACTGCATCCGCTTCACCAGATCCGCCCGCTTGGCGGTGTCGTACTCCACCGCCTGCTGCGCGTAGAGCCGGTCGAACTCCTCGTCGCAGATGAAGTTGTCGGTGGCGCCGCTGTCCTTCGGGGTGGCCGGGAGGGCGCCGCAGGTGTGGATGGAGAGGACGTAGTCCGGGTCCGGGTTGACCGACCAGCCGTCGAACGCGAGGTCGTAGTCGCCCTTCACCCACGGGTCCGAGACGCTGTCCAGACACTCGACCTTCAGGCCGACGCCGAGCTCGCCCCACCACTCCTGGAGGTACTTGCCGACCGCCTTGTCGTTCGGGTCGGTGGCGTGGCACAGGATCCGGAAGTCCAGCGGCCTCCCGTCCTTGCCGACCCGCTTGCCCTCGCCGTTCTTCCGGTACCCGGCGGCGTCCAGGACCCGTGCCGCCTCCTCCGGGTCGTACCTCCGCTCCTGGTCGCCGTCGGGCTTCCAGAAGTACGAGCCGAAGCGGGGCGGGACGTAGCCCTCGCCCTCGACGGCGTGGCCCTGGAAGACCTTGTCGACGAGGGTGGCGCGGTCGACCGCGAGGAAGAGCGCCTTGCGCACGGCCGGGTCGAGCAGCGCCTTGTGCCCGTTGCCGAACGTCTTCCCGTCCCGCGCCCTGGCGCCCGGGTTGGTGGCGAGGGCGAAGAAGCGGCGGCCGGGGGCGTCGTTGACCTTGATGTTCTTCTGGCCCTTCAGCGCGTCGGCCTGGGCGGGCGTCAGGTTCGGCACGAAGGACACCTCGCCCTTCTGGAGGGCGGCGACGGCGGCGTCCCCGTCCTTGTAGTACTTGAAGACCAGCTCGTCGAACTTGGGCGCGCCCCGCCAGAACTTCCTGTTCGGCTTGAGCCTGACGTACTGGTCGACCTTGTAGTCGGTGATGACGAAGGGCCCGTTGCCCACGACGGGGAACTGCTGGTCGTTGTTGAACTTCGAGAAGTCGCCGACCTTCTCCCAGACGTGCTTGGGCACGATCGGCACGTCGAGCGCGGTCATCGTCGCCTGCGGCTTCTTCAGCCTGATGACGAGCGTCTGCGGATCGGGCGCGGTGACCTTCTCGAAGTTGGCCGTGAAGCTGCCGTTGGCGGTGGCGGCGTTCGGGTCGGTCATCATCTTGTTGAAGGTCCAGGCCGCGTCCTCGGCGGTGGCCTGCGTCCCGTCCGACCAGAGCGAGTCCCCGCGGATCGTGTACGTCCACGTCAGCTTGTCGGGGGAGGGCTTCCACGCGGTCGCCAGGCCCGGGACCGTACGGGCGTCCTTCGGGTCGTAGTTCGTCAGGTACTCGTAGGCCAGGCGGTGGATGCTCGTCGAGGTGAGCTTCTGCGCGAGGAACGGACTCAGCGAGTCGATGCTCTGCGAGACCGCCACCGTGAGCGTGGTGCCGCCGGCCTTGTCGTCCTCCGCCCGCGCGGTGCCGGGGACGACGGCGAGCGAGGTGGCGGCGAGACCGGAGGCGAGCAGGATCCGGAGGGCTCTTCGGGCGGGGGCGGGGCGGGCTGGGACCTTCGTGACCATGACCATGGGACGTGACCTCGCGTCGGAGTTTCTGTCGTGGATCTTGGACTGACGGTGAGTGAAGCGAAGGTGTATCAGCGGTGGTCTGCCGTCGTCAACGATGACTCAAACCCCTTGTGGGCTGCGGGAACGCCATGAGGCCCCGTATCGGACGACCGATACGGGGCCTCATTGGTCTACTCCTGTGACGCCCTACTGCTGAGGGGCTGGCGGCGCCTGCGGGGGCAGTGGCTGTCCGGGGTGCTGCTCGGGAAGCTCCTGCGGCGGAACCTGTCCCGGAGCGGGCTGCTGCTGCCAGGCCGCGGGCACGCCGGGAGCGCCCGGAGCGCCCGGCTGGCCGGGCTGCGGCGGGTAGGGCTGACCGGGGTACGGCGCCTGGGGCGCGTACGGCTGACCGGGTGCCGGGTGGCCGGGTGCCGACTGACCGGGCAGCGGCTGGGCCGGGGCGAACCGGTCGGGCATCGGACCGGGGTCCTGTCCGGGCTGTCCGGGGGCCGGGTGCGCCTGCGGCGGGTAGGGCTGACCGGGCTGGGGGGCCCGGGGGGCGTACGGCTGGCCGGGGGCGGGCTGCCCGGGGGCGAACCGGCCCGGCGCGGGCTGGCCGTACTCGCCCGGCACCGGCTGTCCGGGCTGGCCGTACTGGCCCGGCACCGGCTGTCCCGGCTGGTCGTACTGGCCGTACTGCCCCGGTCGGCCGGGCTGTCCCGGCTGCTCGGGCTGTCCCGGCTGTCCCGGCGCGAAGTGGCCGGGCGCGGGCTGGGCGGGGACGGGCCGACCGGGCTGCCCCGGGTACGGCTGGCCCGGCATCGGCGGCGCCATGTGCGGGGGCAGCGCACCCTGGCCGTCGCCGGTCCACAGGCCCTGCGCCTGCTGCGCCCGTACGAAGTCCTCGGCCACCAGGGCCGACAGGTGGAAGTACGCCTCGCGGGTCTTCGGCCGCATCATGTCGAGGTCGACCTCGGCGCCGGCCGCCAGGTGCTCGTCGAAGGGCACGACCACGACCTCGCGGCAGCGGGTCCGGAAGTGCTGCACGATGTCCTCCACCTTGATCATCTTGCCGGTCTCGCGGACGCCGGAGATGACGGTGAGGGAGCGCTGCACCAGGTCCGCGTAGCCGTGCGCGGAGAGCCAGTCCAGGGTGGTCGACGCGCTGGAGGCGCCGTCCACGGAGGGCGTCGAGATGATGATGAGCTGGTCGGCGAGGTCGAGCACCCCGCGCATGGCGCTGTAGAGCAGGCCCGTGCCCGAGTCGGTCAGGATGATCGGGTACTGCTTGCCCAGGACGTCGATCGCCCGCCGGTAGTCCTCGTCGTTGAAGGTCGTCGAGACGGCCGGGTCCACGTCGTTGGCGAGGATCTCCAGCCCCGAGGGCGCCTGCGAGGTGAACCGGCGGATGTCCATGTACGAGTGCAGGTACGGGATCGCCTGCACCAGGTCGCGGATGGTCGCCCCGGTCTCGCGCCGCACCCGGCGGCCGAGGGTGCCGGCGTCCGGGTTGGCGTCGATCGCCAGGATCTTGTCCTGCCGCTCGGTCGCCAGGGTCGCGCCGAGCGCGGTGGTCGTCGTGGTCTTGCCGACGCCGCCCTTGAGCGAGATGACCGCGATCCGGTAGCAGGAGAGGACCGGCGTCCGGATCAGGTCCAGCTTCCGCTGCCGCTCCGCCTCCTCCTTCTTGCCCCCGAGCTTGAAGCGGGAGGCGGCGCCGGGGGTGCGGCTGGACCTGGGCTTCTGCTTGTTGTTCCGCAGCAGCCGGTCGGAGGAGAGCTCGACGGCCGCGTTGTACCCGAGCGGGGCGCCCGGCACGGACCGCTCCCGCTGGTCGTGCGTCACGGGCGAGGGCCAGGCGCCGCCGGTCCGGGGGTCGACGGGCGGCTGCGCGTCATACGGGGGCTGGGGCTGGGGCTGGTGGGCCTGCGGGGGTACGGCGCCGGGGTGCGGGAAGCCGTAGCCGCCCGGCTCCTGGGCCTGCGGCGGCACACCGCCGGGCGGCTGTTGCGGGTAGCCGTAGCCGGGCTGCTGCGGAGGCGTGCCCGGGTGCGGGAAGCCGTAACCGCCCTGCTGCGGGGCCGGGGGCGCGGGCTGGGGAGGCTGCGGGGCCTGCGGGTAGCCGTAGCCGCCGGGCTCCTGCGCCTGCGGCGGTACGGGGCCGGGTGCGGCGGGCGCGGACGCGGGCGACGGCCAGGCGGCGGTGGGCGGCAGCGGCGCGGCCGGGGGCACCTGCTGGGCGGGCACCTGCTGCGCCGGCCACTGCTGGGCAGGGCCGGGGGCGGCCGGCTGGAACGACGGCGGCAGCGGCGGCAGTCCGGGCGCGGCCCCGGCCTGCGGCGGGCCCGCGGGGGTGGGGAAGGCGCCGGGGTACGGGGCGGCCGGGCCGGGACCGAAGCCCTGTGGCGCGTCGGCGGCCGGGAGCGGCGCGGCGGGAGCGTGCGAGGGCGCGTCGGCCGGGGCCTCCGCTCCGGTCACCGCCCCGGGCTCCGGCTCCGGCTCCGTAGAGGCTCCGGCCGGACGGTCCTCGGGGCCCGGGGCGGCGTCGGAGACGGCGAGGGCCTCGACCGGCTCCTCGGCGTCCCGCGCGCCGTCGCCGTCGCTGCCGCCCGTCGCGGACGACCCGGCGGCGCCGGCGTCTTCGGGGCCCTCGGCGGAGGTCGCGTCAGGCGTCTCGTCGGAAGAGGTCCCGCCGGAGCCCGCGGGGGCGTCGTCGTCCTCGGCCCGGGCCGGGGCGTCGGCCGGAACCGGGGCGTCGGTCGGGATCGGGGCGTCGGTCGGGATCGAAGTGCCGGCCGGAGCCGGAGCCGGAGCCGGAGCGTCGTCCGGGCTCGCGGGGGCGTCCGCCCCCTCGGTGGCTGCGTCCGCCGCCGGGCTCCGGTTCTCCTCCGCTCGCTCGGCGAACTCGCGCCGGAGCGCGGCGGGGGAGAAGCGCACGGTGGCACCGCTCTCCACGTCTCCGTCCCCGAAGGAGGCGGCGGCGGGCTCGCCTGCCGAGCCGTCGGACGAGGCGCCGCCGGCCGGCGGCGTACCCGGTGCGGAGGCGCTCGGCGCGGCACCGCCGGTCGTGAAGCCGTGCGGCAGCGAACCGCCCGGAACGGCGGGCTCCTGGAAAGCGGAGCCGCCCGGCACCGGGGCCGCCGGTCCGGCGACGGGAGGTCCGCCCACGGGAGACCCGCCCACCGGGGCTCCACCCACCGGCGGCACCGCCGCCGACGGGATCCCCGCCGACGGGGTTCCTCCGGCCGGAGTCCCGGTCGCAGGGGCGGGAGCACCCGGGACGGCGGCGGGCGTGGCGGGTGTGAAGGGCGGCGCCGACTCCGGCGCGACAGGAGCCGCCGGGGCCGCGGGAGACAGGGAAGCCGCAGGAGTCGCGGGAGCCACCGGCGGGGCCGGCGGCGCCGGGCTCCAATGGGGCTCGAAGCCGCCGCCCGCCGGGACGCCCGGCACGGGGACCGGCGCCCCGCTCGGCGGCGGGGGAGTGGCACCGCCCGCCCCCGTACCGCCCGGCGCGTTCTGCGTGTACCAGGCGGGCGGGGTGTAGTCGATGGTGAACTCACCCGTCATCTCGGCGGGATCCGCGTCGGACTGATCGTCGGCGGGCGGATTCCAACCCCCGTGGATCTCGTCGCGATCGCCGTTCACTTTGCCTCCTGGTGTGGTCGAGCACCCTTGTGCCGTCGTGGGCGGGGCCCTTCCACCCTAATCGGCGCGGGCAACCCCCGGGCAGGCCCGGCGGACCCTCCCCGCCCGTCCCCGCGGCCCGGTCCGGCCCCCAAGTGACCCGACCGCGCCGCAGAGTGAGAACCCCCACCCCGCGAACCACGGGGAAAGGGGACGTACGGGGGCGAGTCGGCGCCGCTCAGTCCATGCGGCGCGCGCCGCCCAACAATCCGGTCTCGGCGTCCGTCGCCTGCGTCATCACGAACCGGCGGTCGTCCGGGGTGCACCAGAGGGTCACCCCGTCCGCGAGCGTGGACAGCGCCCCGTACTCCTGGGGCGGCAGGTTCATGATGCGGCCGATCCGGTCCGCCTCGTCCGGGGACACCCGCTGGACCCCGACCAGGGAGGACTTCTCCAGGAGGCGGGGCGCGACCGGGCTCAGATAGGGGAGCAGCGTCACCACCGACTGCCAGGGCGCCGAGACGACGCGGCCGCGCGGCGGCCGCATGCCGCAGTCGCGCACCACGACCACCGGACTGCCCGCCGACGCGCCCTGCGGCGGCACCCGGCCCACGTCGTGCAGCGCGATGCACGGCTGCCCGCCGCCCGCCGCCTGGGCCAGGGCCGTCCACGCCTGCGCGCGGCCGGTCTCGACCGCCACCCGGGCGCCCGTCGCGGCGGCCCGCAGCGCCAGGACCTGGGCGGTCCACAGACCGCCGATGAGGGTGACGTCGTACGGGACGGGCCGGTTGATGCCGAGCACGGCGGGGCGGCCCTCGGCGTCGACGCCGATCACCACGCCGTCGTCGCCCACCGGCAGGGCCAGCGCGTCGAGTTGCTCCACGGACACGGAGTGCCGGTCGCGGCGCGGCCCGACGAGACCGAAGCCGAACCGGGGCCGTCCGCTCCGCCCGGCGGGCCGGGGGAGGGGAGCGGCGGGAGCGGCCTGCCCGCCGTACGTACCGGAAGCGGGCTGTCCGCCGTACGTTCCGGAGGCCGACTGCGCGCCGAAGGCGCCGGGCCCTCCCGAAGCGCCCGCGGCCGGCCGGTCGCCCCGGGGCGTGGTGGTGGACATCAGCGCGCACCCCCCAGCGGAAGCGTCGCCAGGACGCCGGGCACCTGTTCCCGGTCCAGTCGCACGAGCCCCGTCCTCACCCCGCGCGCCGCGCGCTCCAACTCGTGCCGCGCGGTCACCAGTTCCTCGTCGCTGCGCCCGGTGATCCGCACGTGTCCGGTCACCGTCACCTCCTGCCGGTCCCCGCCGCTCAGCGTCAGGCTGAACGTCGTCGCGAGCGCGGGCAGCGAGGTCAGCAGGGCCACCAGCTGCGGCATCGACGCGCCCGCGCCGCCGTTCCGGCCGCCCAACTGGGGCCAGCGGCCCACCCAGTACGTCGTGTGCCGGCGGTCGTCCACCCGCCAGGTCCTGGCGGTCTCCTGCGTCCGCCGCTCCTGCGCCCGGCCCCGGCCCGCCTGCGCGATCGCCATCGGGCTCGCGCAGCTCGACGTGGCGAGCGCCGAGGTGAGCTCCTGCTCGGTCAGCACGCTCGCCCGGAACCCGGCGCCCGCGAGCCGGCTCGCCAGCTGGTCCGCCGCGCGCACCACGCACTTCTGCGCGCCCGTCATGCCGCCGCCGCGCGCGGCGACCGCCTCCGGGCACAGCTCGGGGTCGAGCTTGAGGGCGATCCAGGTGATCCGCACCGCGGGCGAACCCGTCTGCGCCTGGAGGGGCCCGTAGTTGCGCGCCGCCATCGACTGCGCGGGCAGGTGCGGCGCGGGCGCCGGCTGCGTGTGCTGCACGATCTGCGCCGACTCCAGCCGGACGCCGTCCACGCTCAGCACGTCCCGGACGATCCCGACCGGCAGCGGCCGTGCCGAGCGGTCCGGGCGCAGCGCCGTCCCGTCCGACTCGACCCGCAGGACCGCGGTCAGGAAGGTGCCGTCCCCGACCATGCCGACCGGGCGCCGGTCGCGGTCGCTGTAGGTGTGGGTCCGCAGCGCCGGGTCGCACTCCATGATCGGCGCGAACCCCGGCTCGGTGCCCTCGGGCACCGTGAACGACGAGGCCCGGCGCGTCCGGGCGCGCAGCGCGAGGAAGGTGCCGAGCCACTCGGGCAGCGAGCGCCGGTGCCGGCGCACCACGGCCAGCAGGACGAGCACGACGGCCACCACGCCCGCCGGGACGAGCAGCATCGGCTCCACGACCCAGGCGACGAGCAGCAGCGCCGCCGCCACCTCGACCAGTACGAGCTGTTGCAATCGGAACGAACCGAAATGACCGGGACGGGCCTGGAGCCTCGGCGCGACCGAGGAGCCGGACCCCGCGGGCGGGGCCGCGGACGGGGGTGCGGAGGCGGAGGCCGCGGCGGGCCGTCTCCGCGTCGCGGAAGCCATGATGGAGAATCCCCCTCAATTCGTCCCGATGACCCTGGCCCGCCAGGGCTTTGGCGGCCGGATCACCCTACCCGCCCCACGAACCCCACGGGACAGCAGGCATAGTAGGGGGCCGGTCCGACGGCCGGGGCCCGGGTGCCAGCGCCCCGGTCGCCCCGCGAGAAGATCGCGCCTGACGAGAATGGGGACTCATGGCATCGCGGCGGGACGAGCTCAACGCGTACACCTTTGCGAAGAAGCGCACGGTGGCGGCATTCCTCCAACCCTCTCCCTCCGGTACGGAGGAGGGGGCGCCGAGGCCGCTGCGCGCGGTCCTCCCCGGGGTGATCGTCGCCGCGCTGGTCGTCGCCGGGTTCGGCGCCTGGGGCATGTTCAAGCCGACCGCCCCCAAGGGCTGGGACGAGCCCGGCACCCGCGTGATCGTCGGCAAGCAGTCGACGACCCGGTACGTCGTCCTGGAGACCGGCAAGGGCAAGGCCAGGAAGACCCTGCTCCACCCCGTCCTCAACCTCGCCTCCGCCCGGCTCCTGCTCGCCCCCGACAAGTTCCAGGTCATCCAGGTCGAGGACAAGAAGCTCGACGAGGGCAGGCCGCCGCGCGGCCCGATCCTCGGCATCCCCTACGCCCCCGACCGGCTGCCCTCGGCGGACGACGCGGGGAAGGCCAAGCGCTGGGCCGTCTGCGAGCAGCCCGGCGGCGGCAGGGGCGCCGGCGTCCAGAAGGCGACCTTCCTCTTCGCCGAGCGCGACCTCAGGCGGACCGAGGGCGCCGAACGCCTCAAGGACGGACAGGTCCTGTACGTCAAGGGCCAGAAGGGGAACACCCAGTTCCTCGTCGACCACACCGGCACCAAGTACCCCGTGAAGGCCGACTCCACCGGCCTCCTCACCGCCCTCGTCGGCCTCGGCAAGGACCCGCAGCCCGTCACCGACGACTGGCTCGCCACCCTGAAGACCGGCGACGAGATCGACTTCCCGCACCTCGACGGGAAGGTCGGGGAGTCCGCGGGCATACCCGGCAACACCCTGACCGGCACCGAGAACCGCATCGGCATGGTCCTCCTCGCCCAGACCGGCTCCGGCCCCCAGCACTACGTCGTGCTCGCCGGGAAGGTCCAGCCCGTCACCCCCTTCACCGCCTGGCTCCTCATCAACTCCCCGGAGACCGGCGTCCTCGACATGGACGGCCGGGCGACCACCGTCGACGCCTCCTCCGTCGACCCGGACCCCACCCCCTTCCACGACGGCGTCCGCTGGCCCCGCCTGAAGTCCGCCCAGGTCAACGCCGTCTCCGGCTCCGGCGCCCGCGACACCGTCTGCAGCGTCCTCACCCACGTCGACGAGAAGGGCGGGACCACCCTCACCACCTGGGCCGGCCGCGACTACCCCGCCGACATCACCGCCGGGGGCACCAGCACGTACGTCACGCCCGGCACCGGCCTCCTCTACACCCAGATCCAGGGCCGGCAGAAGGCGCCCGACGGCTCCCTCTTCCTCGTCACCGACACCGGCCTGCGGTACGCCGTCCAGGCCAACGGCGACTCCGACTCCGGCCGCTCCGAGATCGGCGCGGGGGAGCAGAAGCAGAGCGACGGGCGCCCGGAACCCAGCGACGCGCAGAAGCGTCTCGGCTACGAGAAGGTCACCCCGGTCCTCGTGCCGATGGAGTGGTCCGAGTTCCTCTCGAAGGGCCCGCGCCTCGACACCAACAGCGCGCGCCAGCCGCAGGGTTCCTAGGGGGTGGCACCGGTGACGACCACGCACCGCACGGCGGCCCTGCTCACCGCCGGCACCCTCGCCCTCCTCCTGTCGGCCCCCGCGGCCGCCGCCGCGCCCCCGCAGGACGGACCCGCCCTCGACGGCGGCGGCGAGTGCACCTTCCCCATGAAGAAGCAGATCGAGGGCACCCCCTGGCCGCTCCAGCGGGTCCTCCTCGACGAACTGTGGCAGGACACCAAGGGCAAGGGCGTCCGGGTCGCCGTCATCGACACCGGGGTCGACGACGTCAACCCGCAGCTCCGCACCGCCGTCGACGCCAAGGCGGGCAAGGACTACCTCAAGCCCGACAAGAAGAATCCGGGCGCCGGCGACGAGAAGCGCGGCAAGACGGACGGCACCGTCGACGAGGTCGGCCACGGCACCAAGGTCGCCGGCATCATCGCCGCCCGCCCCCGCAAGGGCACCGGCTTCGTCGGGCTCGCCCCCGAGGCGACGATCATCCCGATCCGGCAGAACGACGAGAAGAACAGCGGCAAGACCGACACGATGGCCCAGGCCATCGACTGGGCCGTCGCGAAGAACGCCCACGTCATCAACATCTCGCAGGACACCACCCAGGCCCTCTCGCCGGAGTCCACCCTGGCCGGGGCCGTCGCGAACGCGATATCCAAGGGCGTCGTCGTCGTCGCCTCGGCGGGCAACGACGGCATGGACGGCGCCCTCAAGAACACCTATCCGGCCGCCTTCCCCGGCGTCCTCGCCGTCGCCTCCTCGGACCGCAACAACGAGCGCGCCGCCTTCTCCCAGTCCGGGACCTTCGTGGGCGTCGCCGCCCCCGGCGTCGACATCGTCTCCACCGTCCCCGGCGGCGGCCAGTGCGTCGACAACGGCACCAGCTTCTCCGCCCCGTACGTCGCCGGCGTCGCCGCCCTCCTCCGTGCCAAGTACCCGAAGTGGACCCCGGCCCAGATCGTCGCCCGCATCGAGCAGACCGCCGTCCGCTCGGTCAACGGGCACGACAACCACGTCGGTTGGGGCGTGGTGGACCCCGTGCGCGCCCTCGCCGACCTCCCCGGGACGCCGCCGTCCTCGCCCACGCCCGACCCGGGCCCGCCCAAGCCGCCGGCCCCCGAGCCGGCCCGCCTGGCGCTGTCGGAGACGCCCCAGGAACGCTCCGAACGGCTCGCCACCTACGCGCTGGGGATCGGCGGCGTCCTGGTGGCCGTGGTGGCCGGAACCGCCACCGTCATCCGTGACAGCCGCCGCCGCAGGGGGGTACACCCGTGACGGGTCCTTCGAACGGGACTTTGCAGTTGGAACTGTCGTACCAAGTAGCTAGAGTGGCCGTTGTTCTTGCGGGACGGGGGAGTTGACGTGGCTGGGCCGGACGGGAACGGCAAGAAGGACCTGGAAGTCGGAGAGGTGACGCTCCAGACATTCCAGACGCGCATGCAGAAACTGCTCGACGAGCTGAAGGGCTCGCCCGCCGAGCACAAGAAGATCGGCGAGCAGAAGATCACACCGGACGCGTACGGCACGGGCTTCGCCGCCGCGACCGAGCTGCACGGGGCGTACGACAAGGTGCGCACGCGACTCGAAGAGCTGACGAGGATCTTCGGCGAGACGATCGAGGCGATGGGCATCAACGCCCAGATCGCCGACAAGGGCTACTCGGGCGTGGACGAGGAGGAGCGGCGCCGTTTCGCCGCGATCCAGAAGCACGTCGGGGACGACCACAAGAAGAACTACGGCACCGAGGGCCGGGGCGCGCCCAAGCCCGAGCAGCCGACCACACCGACGCACGGGACCGCCGACACCGGCGGATTCAGCTGACGCTGACGGGGGAGGAACACACGATGTCAGGAGAGTTCGAGGGGAAGTCCCTGGACGCCCTGTACGCGATGATCGCGTCGGCCAAGCCCGAGGAGCTGACGAGCAGCGGCAGCGCCCTCTCGGCGGCGGTGCCGAAGATCCTCGACATCGCCATGGACCTGCGGCACTACATCAGCCGCGTGGAGTGGCAGGGCGAGGGCGGCGACGCGTTCCGCAAGTGGGGCGCGGGCATGGTCTCCGAGACCCTGGTCCTCGGCGACTTCACCCAGGTCGTCTCCGACGAGATGAAGCGCGCGGGCCAGGCCCTCGCCGAGGCGAAGGCGGCCGTGCCGAAGCCGGCGGGCATGTGCTTCGCGGACCCGGAGAAGGAGAAGGCCCGCATCGAGGCCGAGAAGGGCCCGAAGCTCCAGGAGGCGATCCAGCAGCTCCAGCGCCTGTCGTCGTACTACGACGCGACGCGGGACCGGCTGGCGGCGGAGCGGCAGCCGGAGTTCAAGCCGATGAACGGCTCCCTCGACCTCGGGGAGAAGGCGTACGGTCCCGGAGGCGGAACCGGATCCTCGGGTATGGGTACGGGTACGGGTACGGGCTCCGCCCCGGTCGGCCACGCGTCGTCCCTGCGGCCCGCCGAGCCGGGCACCGGCGGCACCGACCGGATCACGCCGCTGTCCCCGCCGTCCTCGCCGACGACACCCACCTCGCCGACGGCACCGCCGACCACGCCGACCCTGCCCACTCCGCCGGTCGCGCCGCCGGACAGGGCGGTGGACACCAACCTCGACTCGGTGACCGTCGCGCCGGAGGCGCCGACCCGGCCCACGGCGCAGCCCCCGGTCGTGCAGCCCCCGACGACGAGCGGACCGGGGCCCGTGCTCCCGCCTCTCGCTCCGCCCCTCGTCCCGCAGACCGGGCCCCAGGGCGGCCAGCAGTTCGGGCGCCCGGTCGTCCCGGGCCCGACCGCGACGGGTCCGGTCGGCCGTGCCCCCGGCCTCACGGGTCCCAGCCCGCTGGGCCCCGGTCCCCGGACCGAGGGCATCACCGGCGGCCGACAGGTCCCCGGCCGCCCCCTGGCCGGCCAGCAGACGGGGCGGATGCCCATGGGCACGGTCATCGGCGAGGAGCGCGCGGCCTCCCAGCTCGGCCGCGGTGCCGCCGGCATGCACGGCCCCGGCGCGGGGATGCACGGTGGCACCCCCGTCGGCGCGCCCGGCGCGGCGGGCCGACGGCTGGCGACCCAGCCGGGCGGAACCGTGGGGTCCGCCGCCGCGTCCACCACGGGTGGGCGGGCCTTCACCCCCGGCGGCACGGGACTCGTCCGTCCCCCGGCCTCGACCGGCCAGGGCCAGGAGGAGCGTCGCGAGACGCGCAACCGTCCCGACTACTTGTCCGAGGACGAGGAGACGTGGACCTCGGGACAGCGCCGGATCGTCCCGCCCGTCATCGACTAGGAGCACTTCCCTGATGTCCCTTCCCACCCGGGCCGTTCGCAGCCGAGCGGTCGGCCTGCTCGGTGCCCTGACCGCCGTCGTCGCGACGTGGACCGTCGCGGCGCCGGCGGCGCAGGCGGACGACATGCGGTCGCGCCAGTGGTACCTGGACGCGATGAAGGCGGACGAGCTGTGGAAGGTGGCCACGGGCAGGGGTGTCACGGTCGCCGTACTCGACAACGGCGTCGACTCGTCCATGGCCGAGCTGCGCGGCAAGGTGCTTCCGGGGCGCGACTTCTACGACGACAAAGGGAAGAACGGCCTGACGAACGGTGAGGACACGAGCCCTCACGGCACGAATATGGCCCTCGCCATCGCGGGCACCGGAGCGAACGGCGGCGTCAAGGGAATCGCCCCGGATGCCAAGATCCTCTCCCTGAAGGTCGCCGATGCTGTCGGGTCATACGACCTGGCGGGCTATGCGAGCCGGGCAATTCGGTACGCGGCCGACAACGGTGCCCGGGTGATCAATATTTCGATGGGCGGTGTCGAGTTCGAAGAGGGCATCCCCAAGTGGCAGGCGGCAGTGGATTACGCCCTGTCGAAGAACGTCCTGATCTTCGCGGCGTCCGGTAACGACGGGGAGGACGGGCTGTCCTATCCGGCGGCGACTCCTGGTGTCGTCGCCGTCGGAGCCCTCGACACCAAGGGAAAGATCGCCAAGTTCTCCAACTACGGCCCCCACCTCGCTCTCGCCGCTCCCGGCGTCGACGCGCCGGGCCGCTGCTCCAAGAACAAGTCCGAGTACTGCGCCTTCGAGGGCACCAGTCACGCCTCCGCCATCGCCTCCGGCGCCGCCGCCCTCATCTGGTCCGCCCATCCCGACTGGACCGCCAACCAGGTCCTCCGGGTCATGCTGGAGACCGCCGGGCACAACGGGCCCGTGCCGAGCAAGTACATCGGCTACGGTTCCGTGCGCCCCGCCCAGGTGCTCCTGGAGGGCAAGGGGAACCCCGGCGACCCGGACGTCAATCCGCTGCTCGCCGCGCGGGCGAGCAAGCCGCCCGCCCCATCCGCATCGCAGACTTCCCCCTCTCCTGACAACAACACGGGGGCAAGCGGCACGAGTCCGACCACGGACCCCGGGACACCCGCGAAGACCGGGTCGGCCACCGGGTCCGAGGAGAGCGGCCTCCCGCTCTGGGCCGTCGCCGCGAGCGCCGTCGCCGTCGTCGCCGTCCTGGGCGCCGTCGTGACGGTGGTAGTGCGCAGGAGAGCGTCGACAGACGCATGAGCAAGGTCATCTCACCAACCGAGGAGCACGAATGAGCACTCCCGCCGGCGGGTTCGGACTCGCAGACGACCCGGTCGTCAAGGCCAAGAACAAGATCACGGAGACCGGCGAGGCGGTCTCCAAGCAGGCGCGTGAGCTCGCCAACATCCTGGAGACGTGCAGCGCCGGCTGGACCGGTGTCGGCGCGGTGGGCTTCAAGCAGGCCCAGACGCTCCTCAACGAGGACCACGACACCATCCGCCGTCTGCTGAACGTGCTGCTCAACGCCGTCGGCGAGACGAAGAACCTCAGCAACGCGAACGACGACGAGGTCCGTGCCGCGTTCGCCGCCGCCAACAACAGCTCCGCGCTCAACAACCTCTAAGAAAAGGGGACGAAATGTCTGTCGACAGCGCCGGCACCCGGGTACGGTACGAGAGCGTCCAGGAGATGGCGAACCGCATCCGCGCGGTCTCGCAGAACATCATCAAGGACATCCAGGAGATGGACACCGCGCTCAAGGTCGTCACCGACACGTGGGACGGTGACGCGCACCGCGAGTACGAGATCCTCCAGGGCAAGTACAAGAAGCGCGCCGATGACATGAAGGAGCGGCTGGAGAAGGTCGCCAAGATCGTCGAGCAGGGCAAGGACAGCTACCGCGCCACCGACGTGAAGGCCTCCCGCCTCTTCACCGAGTCGTACTGACCCGCGTTCGCGCCGCCGTCCCCCCGGGGACGCGCGAAGGGGCCCGCTCCCTCGGGGGGAGCGGGCCCCTTCCGCGTTCCCGCGCGCCCTACCGCAGGTCGAACTCCCCGTCCTTGGCGCCCAGGACGAAGGCGTCCCACTCGGCCTTGGTGTACCGCAGCACGGTGTCGTGGTCGAGGGAGGAACGCATCGCGACGGCGCCGTCCGGCAGGTGGGCGATCTCCACGCGCTCCTCGTCGGGGCTCGTGCCGGGAGCGCCCTGCCACTCGACACCGCTGATGTCGAGCGCGTACAGCTCGTCCTTCTCCTGCTGGGTGCCCATCTGGCTCTGCTCCTTCGTGCGGTGGGAAAGGTGGAACGGTGCAGCGGGTCCCATCATGGACGCCCGGCGGACGTGCTGTCAGACGGAACCGGGGGATTCACTTCGCCTGCGAGGCGAAGGCCCGCGCGAGCGCGAGGACCTGCCCGCGCTCCAGCGAGGTCTTCCCGGAGTCGCCGACGGTCAGGACCAGGGCGACGTCCCCCTTGCCGCCGGAGTCGAGCCGGACCGTCACCACGTTCCCGCCCACGCTCTGCACGGCCTCCCCGGGTTTCGCCTCGGCCCCCTTGACGGTGTACGCCTTGAGCGCGGGGAAGTCCATGCCGCCGGCCGCCTGGATGACGGGCGCCTGGAGGTACACGGCGCTCCCCTCGCTCGCAGCGCCGGTGCGGACCTTCAGGTCCTCCCCGCCCAGGTGGTACGAGCAGGTGACCAGCGCCCCCGGCTTGCCCGCCCAGGGCGACTGCGCGTCCGTCGTCCGCCCGCCCTCGGCGATCGCGGCGGGCTCGTCCGCCCCGGCACCGGCCGCTCCCGGCCGCAGCTCGCCGTCCAGCTTCGCGGCCTTCGCCGCCGCGCCGGCGTCGTAGGGCAGCGGGCACGTGTCGGCCCCCTCCCCGCCGGACTTCTCGGCGACCTCGACCACCCGGTCCACGCTCAGGGCCCCGCCGGCCTCCGACCCGCCGCTCCCGCAGCCGGCCAGGACGAGCAGGAGGGCGGCGCCCGTCGTGCTCCGGACGATGTGCTTCACGTGGATCATCGGGAGGCGCTTCCGTCGAGGGGCTTCACGACGGGGTCCTTCTCCAATGGCTTGTTCTCACAGCCGAGGAGTTCCGTGGCCCGACGCGTCATCAGGTAGGCGAACGACATCTGCTGGTCCTGGGTGCCGTGGTCCTCGACGGCGCCCAGGTTCGTGGTGAACGAGACGCCCGCGTGGAGGAGGACCTTCTTCGACGGCTCCTTCAGCTCGCCGGGGAGTTCGCACCGCACGTAGAGATCGGTGGTGACGTCGCCGGACCTTCCCGTCGCCCCGTTCAGGCTGTAGCGGCGGGTGCCGGCCGCGTCCGTTCCCCTCCGCGCGTCGGAAGGGGGGACCCACGCGTACTCGACGGTCGTCCGGCCGTCGCCGCTCCGTCCGTCCGGAAAGAAGAAGCACTGCCTGACGGTGGGCGCCTTGCCCTCCTTCCCGTACTCGCGCAGACGGTCCTGCGCCTTCTCGACGAACCGGGGGTCCGGGTAGCCGCTCCGGGTCGTGAAGGAGTCCGTCCGCATCACCCGGGACAGCAGCTTCGCCTCGGGGGAA
This sequence comes from Streptomyces sp. NPDC092045, assembly GCF_044756005.1. NCBI lineage: Bacteria > Bacillati > Actinomycetota > Actinomycetes > Kitasatosporales > Streptomycetaceae > Streptomyces > Streptomyces sp. NPDC092045. The sequence continues at coordinate 497,957 of NZ_JBIVSC010000004.1, forward strand.
CCGGCGGAGACCGCACAGGCGTAGTCGTCAGGACGCTCCGCCCGCGGCTGCGCGTCGGCACTGCACGCCGTCGCCGCCAGTGCCGTCGCCGCGAGCAGTGCGAACCCCGCCCGGCGCTTACTGGCCGTGCTGGAGGTGCGCCTTGGCGGCGTTCCGCCCGGTGTCGTAGGCCTCGTCGGCACTGTTCTTGGCCTCCTTCCAGGCGCCGTCTCCCGTGATGCCATTCTTCTCTCCCCAAGCGTCGAACAAGCGGTTGGTGCCCTCCATGCCGCTCGCGTAATTGTTGCTCGCGTCCTGCTTGCCCTGTGCCTCGGCCTCTTCGGTGACGTCCTTGACCCAGTCGTACTTGATCGTGTCGATCAGGGCGCCGCCCGCGGTTCCGGCGATCGGGATCTCACCGATCAGCCCGTTCGCGCCGATCGCCGCGTACTCGGCCGTGTCCTCGGCCCACTCGACCTTGTCGTCGCCCTTGTCCTTGTAGACGTCCGCGCCGATGCCGTTGAGCGCGCCCATCGCCACGCCGATGTCCCGGCCCCGGTCGTTCCAGTCCGCGCTCGAACCGTGCGTCTTGTCGCCGTTGTACGCGGGGGCGCCGGCGAGCTCGGAGGCCCCGTAGTTGCGTTCCGCCTCGTAGAGGAGGGAGTATGCCGCGCCGTCGTCGGCGATGCCGCGCATGACACGGACGAGACTGCCCTGGCCCACCGCGATGTGCGCGTTGTCGCCCGAGCCGGTGATGTCGTCGTTGCCCTTGATCCCGCCGTAGGCGGCCTCCTGGCCGCCCAGCGTCACGTGCGTGTCGGCCACGTAGTCGACGAGGGCGCGCGCCATCGGCTGCTGGATGTTCTTCAGCTCGTCGGGGAACTTGTCGCCGTCCATCTCCTGGTCCAGGATCCTGATGGCGTTCTGCATGACCCGCGCCTGCCCCTCGCTGTGCGGCCCGACCGGGCCGAGCTTCTCGCCCGGCTCGTGCCCCGTCGCCGCCGCCTGGATGGCGTCGCCGAGGCCCGTCGCCTTGAAGGGGTCGTCCATCTTCGTGGGCGCCGCGTAGAGGTTGTTCATCATCGGATCCGGCCACTCCCGGTCCGTGAGGAGGAACTTCAGGTGCTCGTTCTCGTTCCCGGGGGCCTTGGGATCGAGGAAGTACTCCGCGTCCTTGGGGTCCTTGCTCATGATGCCGAGCAGGCCGTCCAGCGGGTCGTGGGCGAGGTTCGGCCGCTGGCCGTCGAAGAAGTGCTGCCAGACGTGCGGCTTCTCCTTCTCGATCCTGATCATGTCGTTGCCGAGCTCGTTCAGGAACTCCTTGCCGTACGCCTTGTGGTCCCCCTGCTTCATCAGCGTGACGAGCACCTGGTAGCCGTTGGTCACGTTGCCGTAGCGCCCGAAGTTCTCCGTGCCGAGTCCCTTGAGCCCGTCCACGAACGGCCGGTACGCGTAGCCGTTCGGGTCCTTCGTGCCGGAGGCGATCGTGTCCGCGAGGCCGGTGTTGATCGAGTTGTAGAGCTTCTTCTCGGCGTCCGAGATGCCCCGCTCGTTCGACGCCAGGTTCATCCGGTCCGCGATCTTCAGGGCGTCCTTCGCGCCGAGGCCGTCGAGGTAGGCCTCGCTGAAGTGCTTGTCCTTCGAGTTCTGTTCGAGGATGTCGCGGTAGTGCTCCAGCTCCGCCTTCGACGCCTTGCCCTCGCGCACCTTCTCCGACAGCGCCAGCGCCTCGACGGCCTCGACGTCGCCGACCGGCTTCGCGTTGAACCCCAGGGGCGCGGTGCCGTCCGCCCCGGAGGCGTTGAGCAGGGCGGTCTTGACGTCCGCGTCGAACTCCGTGACCGCCTTGACCGCGTCGTTGATCTTGCTCGTGTACGACATCTCCACGTTCCGCAGGTCCGGATCGTGGCGGATGGCGTTGGCCTCCTGCGGGCTGACCTTGCTGAAGTCGTAGCTGGCGTTGCCGTACTCGGAGACCTTCATGCCGGCGGCCACCGCCTCGTCCACCGCCGCCTTCACCCGGCCCTTGAGCTCGGTGAACGTGCTGTGCGCGTCCCGGAGGAGCGACTCCATCGCGCGCGCCTCCTTCTGCGCCGCGCCGAGCTCCTTGCGGGTGACGACGAAGTTGGTCGCGCCGACCTGCTGGGCCTGGCCGGTCCACAGCGGCCCGCCCGAGGCGACGCTCTGGACCTCCTTCTCGTACAGGTCCTCGACCTTCTTGAACTTCTCCGCCATGCTCTTCCAGCCGTCGGCGGCGGTGCTCAGCTTGCCGAGATCGGTCTCCATGATCTCCTGGTACGTCGGCATTGCGTTTCCCCCTAGAGTCCCGAGACCTTGGACTGTGCCGGGGCGAAGCTGTACCCCGTCACGATGTCGTTGTTGCTGAACAGCGTCGACGCGCCCCGCAGCGCGCCCTTCTCCGAGTCCAGCCGCGCCATCAGGCGCTTCACCTGGCCGTCCCAGTGGTCGTGGGCCTTCTTCAGGCCGGTCGCCGTGTCCCAGCCCTTGAACTCGGCCACGGCGCCGTTGGTGCCCTCGTCACCGGCGTCCGCGGCCGCCTTCACGTCCGGCTGGATGTGGTTCTCGATGCTGTTGGCGGCCGCCTTCTTCTTGGCGGGCGTCGTCGCCAGGTCCGGCTGCCCCCCGCCTCCGCCGGGGTCGGCGGGCACCTGGTTCAGCCGCGTGCCCGCCGACTGGTGTTCCATGGCGACGGTCTTGTGCTGGGTCCACTCGTCGTCGAACGACACGGTTTCCTCCTTGGTCGAGCCTCGGCCGGGCTGTGGTGATGCTTTCAGTTGTGAGGTGTGCGTGCCGCCCCCGGGCCCGTTCCCCGTTGGCGGCCCCTCCGGACCCCGTCTCCGGCGGCGCGCTCACCCTCCGACCCCCTGCGGAACTCCTCCATCGACACGGTCCCGGCGTCCGGAGGCATCGAGATCGGGAACGTCCCGCCGTAGGAGTCGTACTCCGTCGTGCTGAACCGTCCCTCCCGGGACGACATCAGCTGCACGAGGAGCGATTCGTCGCTGTCGACGTAGTGCGTGTCCGACGCGGTTCCCGCCGAGACCCCGAAGGCCTCGGTCCGCACGCCCTCGGCCGTCGCGCGGTCGCTCGCCGGGGTCCGCTCGGCGGCGTCCGGGATCAGGAAGTACGCCTCGCAGCCCCCCGGCGCCCCCGACCTCACGAACACGTCGGCCATCCCGGCGGGCACCGTGACGTCCTGCCCCTTCTGCCCCAGTGCGTCGGCGAGCAGCGCGGCGCCGGTGTACGTCTGGCCGTCCTCGCAGTACATCTCGCCGGAGCCGCCGTTCCGGGAGGCCTTCGTCCGGAGCCCCTGCTCCGGGTCCCACCGGAGCTCCTGCGATCCGCCGGCGAACGCCGTCGTCCCGCCCGAGGAGTGGAACGACGTCGTACGGAGCAGGTCGTTCGCCTTCCCGACCGACGGGTCCCCGCCGGCTCCGCATCCGGTCGGCGCCGTCGCGGCGACGGCCGCCACGGCGGCGAGGGTGCGGCGCGGGGTGCTCCCGTGGACTGCCATGCGACGGTGTTCCTCTCGTCTCCGTACGGGTGGGGCGCGGAAGGGCGGGCACGGCCGCGGTGGGGTGCGGGAGGGCGCGGCCGGACGGTCCGCCCGGCCGCGCCCGGTCACAGCTGCGGCAGCCGTCCCGTCTGCACCAGCGACGCCCCGCCCCGCCGGCCCACGAAGTAGCCGCGGCCCGGCGGCATCGGGCGGGGGCGGACCGCACCGAGCAGATCGCCCTCCGCCGGGTCGCCCGACAGGACGACGCCCTGCGCGCCCAGCTCCTTGATGCGCTGCATGAAGGACTCGTACATCGAGCGGGAGGCGCCCGCGCTGTTGCGCGCGATGATGAACCGCACGCCCGTGTCCCGGGCGAAGGGCAGGTACTCCGCCAGCGGCGCCAGCGGGTTCCCCGCGCTCGTCGCCACCAGGTCGTAGTCGTCGACGACGATGAAGACCTGCGGACCCGACCACCAGCTCCGGTCCCGCAACTGCTGCGGCGTCACGTCCTGCGGCGGCTGGCGGCGCGCGAACACGCCCGACAGCGCCTCCATGTGCATCTGCATCGAGCTCGCCATCGGCGCGTACTCCAGGAGGTGCTCCTCCGGCAGGCTGCCGAGCAGCGCCCGCCGGTAGTCGCCCACGACGAGCTTCGCCTCGTCCGGGGAGTACCGCTGGGCGATCTGCTGGACGATCAGCCGCAGCAGGTTCGTCTTGCCGGACTCGCTCTCGCCGAAGATCAGGAAGAACGGATCCGTCTCGAAGTTGACGAAGACCGGCTCCAGCCGGGTCTCGTCGATGCCGATCGCGACGCCGTGCTGCGGGAACTCGAAGCCCTTCGGCAGCCGGTCCGCCGACAGCTTGTGCGGAAGCAGCCGGACCGGCGGCGCCGCCGGACCCTGCCAGCCGGACCGCACCGCCTCGACGAAGGACGCCGAGCCCGCCGCCAGGTCGTCGCTCGCGCTCGACCCGTCGATCCGCGGCAGCGCCCCCATGAAGTGCAGCTTCTCCGGCACCTGGCCGCGCCCCGGCACCCCGGTCGGCACGTTCGCCGCGACCTTCCGGTCGAACTCCGAGTCCATGACGTCACCGAGCCGCAGTTCGAGCCGGCCCAGCATCTGGTCCTTGAGCGCCGCCCGCACCTCCATGTAGCGGGAGGCCGTGATCACCACGTGGATGCCGTAGCCGAGGCCGCGCGCGGCCAGGTCGGAGACGGTGCCCTCCAGCCCCTCGTACTCGTTGCGGAAACCGCCCCAGCCGTCCACCACCAGGAAGACGTCGCCCCAGGCCTCGCCCGGCAGATCGCCCGCGGCCCGCTTGCGCCGGTAGGTCGCGATCGAGTCGATGGAGTGCGCGCGGAAGAACTCCTCGCGCCGGTTCAGCACCCCCATCACCTCCGCGACCGTCCGCCGCACCCGCTCCGGGTCGAGCCGGGACGCGACCCCGCCGACGTGCGGCAGGTCCGCCAGCGACACCATGCCGCCGCCGCCGAAGTCCAGGCAGTAGAACTGCACCTCGGCCGGGGTGTGGGTGAGCGCGAACGACGAGATCAGCGTCCGCAGCATCGTCGACTTGCCGGACTGCGGACCGCCGACCACCATCATGTGGCCGGCCGCGCCCGAGAAGTCCCGGTACAGCACCTCGCGCCGCTGCTCGAACGGCTTGTCGATGAGCCCGAGCGGCACCGTGAGCGCGCCCTGGCGCGTGTACTCCGTCGCCGTGAAGCCCCGCTCCGCCGTCCGCGCCAGCCCCGGCAGGAGCTGGTCGAGCGAGGGCGCCTGGTCGAGCGGCGGCAGCCACACCTGGTGCGCCGGCACCCCCTGCCCCTCCAGGCGCCGCACGATCACGTCGAGGACCGTGTCCGCCAGGGCGTCGTCCTCCTCCGCGCGCCGCTCCGCCAGGTACGCCGGGTCCGGCGCCGCGTACACCACCGGCACCGGCGACGCCGTGAACAGCGCGGGCCGCCGCTCCACCGGCAGCTGCCCCACCTCCAGGCGAGGCCCGCTCGTCCGGTACGTCCCCGACACGTACGCCGCCTTGAAGCGGGTCATCTCGTCCGTGCCGAACTTCAGATAGCCCGAACCGGGCACCGACGGCAGGTGGTACGCGTCCGGCACGCCGATCGCCGTCCGCGACTCCGCCGCCGAGAAGGTCCGCAGACCGATCCGGTACGAGAGGTACGTGTCCAGGCCGCGCAGCTTGCCCTCCTCCAGGCGCTGCGAGGCCAGCAGCAGGTGCACGCCCAGCGAACGCCCGATCCGGCCGATCTGGATGAACATGTCGATGAAGTCGGGCTTGGCGGTGAGGAGTTCGGAGAACTCGTCGATCACCAGGACCAGCGACGCCAGCGGCTCCAGCGGGGCGCCCGCCGCCCGCGCCTTCTCGTAATCGTGGATGTTGGCGTAGTTGCCCGCCGAGCGCAGCAGCTCCTGGCGCCGCTGGAGCTCGCCGCGGATCGCGTCGCCCATGCGGTCCACCAGCGTCAGGTCGTCCGCCAGGTTGGTGATGACCGCCGCCACGTGCGGCATCTGCGACATGCCCGCGAAGGTCGCGCCGCCCTTGAAGTCCGCGAGGACGAAGTTCAGCGTCTCCGAGGAGTGCGTCACCGCCAGACCGAGGACCAGCGTCCGCAGCAGCTCCGACTTGCCGGAACCGGTCGCGCCCACGCACAGGCCGTGCGGGCCCATGCCCTCCTGCGCGGCCTCCTTCAGGTCCAGCATGACCGGCTGGCCGTCCTCGCCGACGCCGATCGGCACCCGCAGCCGCTCGGCCACCGACCGGGGCCGCCAGGTCCTGGCCACGTCCACCGAGCCCGCGTCCCCCAGGTTCAGCAGGTCCGTGAAGTCCAGATTGGCGAGCAGCGGCTCGTCGTCGCCCCCGCTGCCCATCCGCAGCGGCGCGAGCTGCCGGGCCAGCGCCTCGGCGGCCGGCAGGGACATGCCGTCCGGCAGCCCCTCGTACGCGAAGCCGCCGCCCGATTCGAGGCGCAGCCGGCCCGGCCGCACCACCACCGACAGGCCGCCGCGCGGCTCGTCGAGCTCGCCGGACACCACTTCCACGATCGTCACGCCCTGGAGGCCCTCGGCCGCCGCGAGCAACGAGTCCGGCGGCACCAGACCACCGCGGGTGGAATCGGAGTCCAGGACCACCACCACGTGCGGCTGGTCCAGCACCGGCTGGCTCTCCCGCGAGAACCGCGGCCGCCCTTCCAGCCGGGGGCGCACCAACTGCTCCAGCTCACCGAGGTCGTCGCCGAACAGGCGCTTCGTACCGGCCCCGTCGACCTGCCCCGGCACCTGCGCGTGCGGCAGCCACTTCGTCCAGTCCCAGCGCTCCTGCGCCGACCGCGCCGCCACCACGGCCAGCATCAGGTCGTCGGGGGAGTGCAGCGTCACCAGCTGCGCCACCAGCGCGCGCGCCGCCGCCTGCGCCGACTCCGGGTCGCCCGACACCGTCACGTGGTAGAACGCCCGCATCGAGACCGCCATCGGCAGCCCGTCCAACGTGCCGTGCACCGCCAGGAACTGCTGCATCGCCCCCGCGCACAGCGGCTCCAGCTCGTCCACCGGCGCCGTCTCCGGAGCCACCAGCGGCGTCGCCAACTGCTGTGCGCCCAGGCCTATTCGGGCCTGCCCGAAGTCGTGGTCGCCGACCCGCCGCTCCCACACCCGCGAACCCTCGGCCACCACCGACCACAACTGCTCGGGAGCGGGGTGCAGATACAGCTGCGCGTCCCGCTGCCTGCGCGCCGTGCGGCGGACCGTGCGCCGCGTCTGCGCGAGGTATTTGAGGTAGTCGCGGCGGACATCGGCCATTTGCCCCTGCGTACCGCGCCGGAACCGGACGACCTGCGCGATGGCCATGCCGACCGTCGACGCCAGCATCAGCACGCCCATGATCCGCATGATCGGCGACGGCGTCATGAAGAAGAAGACCACCGACGAACCCATGCCGAGCATCGGGAGCAACTGCATCAGCGCCGACTCCTGCTGCCCCCGGGGAAGTTCCGGCGGAGACTCCAGGACCAGTTCCTCACCGGGCACTTCCGGAGGAAGGGACCTCGGCGGGCGTTTGACGACGATCTGGCTCACCGGCGCATCAATCCCTCGTTGGAGGCGGGCTCGTGGCGGGAGCATCCGCGCCGGCGCCCCGGTCGGCAGCCGGGCGCGGACTTCCCCCATGGGACGGCGATCCTACTTGCAGCCCCCGCCGACGCTCCCCGGTAGGGTGGCGCGCGCATCGTGCGCAACCGCGAATCAGGGGGTCCACACACGTGAGTACGACCGCAGCGACCGGCTTCTGCCGCGTCACCGTCGTGGCGCCGGACAGCCGCATCGACGTCGCGCTCCCCGAGGACATCGCCGTCGCCGACGTCTACCCGGAGATCCTGCGCCTCACCGGCCAGACCCAGGCCGCGGGCACCCCCACCGGCTACCACCTGGTCCGCCGCGACGGCTCCGTCCTGGACGGCGCCCGCACCCTCGCCGCCCAGCAGGTCCTCGACGGCGAGGTGCTCTCGCTGCGCCCCTTCGCCCAGTCCCTGCCGCCCGCCGTCTACGACGACGTCTCCGACGCCGTCGCCTCCGCCGTCACCCGCGACCGGCACCTGTGGAGCGACGAGCTGCTGCGCGGCGCCGGACTCCTCGGCGGCGTGCTGCTCCTCGTCCTCATGGGCTTCGTCCTCTGGTACGCCGACCCGGTCCGCCACGACATGCACGGCCTCCCCGGGATCGTCGCGGGCGCCGCCGGCCTCCTCCTCACCGCCTTCGCCGGCGTCCGCGCCCGCGTCTACCGCGACCGGCCGACCGCCGTCGCCCTCGGCCTCGGCGCCCTGCCCCTGCTGCTCATAGCCGGCTCCGGGATCATCGGCCCCGACGCGGGCCAGGGCCCCGGCCGCCTCCAGTTCCTGCTCGGCTGCGTCACCGTCCTCGTCGCCTCCGTGGCCCTCGTCGCGCTCACCCCCAGCGGGGACGCCCCCTTCGTCGCCGCCACCTTCCTCGCCGCCGTCGGCACCCTCGCCACCTTCGTCGCGATCCTCACCGAGTCGACCGCCACCGAGACCGCCGCCGTCTGCGCCCCCGTCGCCATCGGCCTCGTCGCCTTCCTTCCCGGCCTCTCCGCCCGCTTCGCCCGGCTCCCCATCGGCTACGCCGCCCCGCGCAGCGCCGCCGACGACGAGTTCCCCGGCGAACCGCAGCGGTCCGGCGAGGAGGACCGGGCCGTCGACGGCGAGCGCATCGCGCTCCAGGCCCGCCGCGGCCACGAGATGCTCCTCGGCCTGGTCGGCGGCTGCGCGGCCGTCGTCGTCGGCTCCGCCGCCGTCCTCGGCTTCGCCGGAAACGTCTGGGGCCAGCTCCTCGCCCTCGCCTCCGGCCTCGCGATGCTGCTGCGCGCCCGTCTCTTCCGCTACACCTCCCAGGTCGTCTGCGTCCTGGTCGCCGGCATCGCCGCCGTCGCGCTGCTGGTCCTCGGCCTCTCCCTCAACCCGCCGGCCGACCTGGTCAAGGACCTCCTGATGTACGGGGATCGCGGCGGCCTCGACATCCGGACGATCTGGCTCACCGCCGCCGTCGCGGGCGGGGCCGCGCTCATCACCGCGATCGGCCTGATCATCCCGAAGAAGGGCCTCTCCCCCTTCTGGGGCCGCCTCCTCGACCTGGCCGAGGGCTTCGTCCTGCTCTCCCTCGTCCCGCTCTGCCTCGCCGTCCTCGACGTCTTCACCACGGTCCGGTCCCTCACCAGCAAGTAGCCGCCGACGGGGAGGGCGGGAGAAAAGGGACCCCGGGGCGCTCCGGCGAGCTGGTACGCTGTGTGACGGCCGTTTGTGTACGCGCTCCCGGAAGCCCTCGAAGCCTCTGGAAGCTGCGCCCATCGGACCTTCGCCCGTCGAGTCACGGAAGCTTCCCCTGAGAACTGGACCAGGGGCACTCGCGGGCGCACGAACCAAGAGGAGATCCGCGTGGCTCTCGACGCCGCCGTCAAGAAGCAGATCATGGCCGAGTTCGGCACCAAGGAGGGCGACACCGGCTCCCCCGAGGTCCAGGTGGCGATGCTGTCCCGCCGCATCTCGGACCTGACCGAGCACCTCAAGCAGCACAAGCACGACCACCACTCCCGCCGTGGTCTGCTGATCCTGGTCGGCCAGCGCCGCCGCCTGCTGCAGTACCTGGCCAAGAAGGACATCCAGCGCTTCCGTACGCTGGTCGACCGCCTCGGCATCCGCCGCGGTGCGGCCGGCGGCGCCAAGTAAGACGCCGTGAAGGGAGCGGTTCCCACTGTCGGGGGCCGCTCCCTTTGCCGTACGCACGGCCGTGACGGCCGTGCGCACGGTCGTGCGCGACGCCGCGCGCGTCCGCTGTACGTGCGCGAAGTGCGCACGGACATTTAGTCTGGTAGCTACAACTCCATAACGACGACGAGCGAGAGGCCGCCGGCCAGCCGCCGGTCCTCGGTAGTGGCCCCCGGAACCGAATCCCCGGGTGCTTCGATCGAAGACCGGCCCGCCCTCCGAGTGCGAGCTTCTCCGCCGCCGTCGCACACCGTCCCCGGCCACACGGGCCCCGGACGCAAAGACGAACACGTAGGAGAACCCCATAGTGGAGAACGAGACCCACTACGCCGAGGCCGTCATCGACAACGGCGCCTTCGGCACCCGCACCATCCGCTTCGAGACCGGCCGTCTGGCCAAGCAGGCCGCCGGCTCCGCCGTCGCCTACCTGGACGACGACACCATGGTCCTCTCGGCGACCACCGCGTCGAAGCGCCCCAAGGACCAGCTCGACTTCTTCCCCCTGACGGTCGACGTCGAGGAGCGGATGTACGCGGCCGGCAAGATCCCCGGCTCCTTCTTCCGCCGGGAGGGCCGCCCCTCCGAGGACGCCGTCCTCACCTGTCGCCTGATCGACCGCCCGCTGCGCCCCTCCTTCAAGAAGGGCCTGCGCAACGAGATCCAGATCGTCGAGACGATCATGGCGCTCAACCCCGACCACCTGTACGACGTGGTCGCCATCAACGCCGCCTCCGCCTCCACGATCCTGGCGGGCCTGCCCTTCTCCGGCCCCATCGGCGCCACCCGCGTCGCCCTGATCAAGGGCCAGTGGGTCGCGTTCCCGACGCACACCGAGCTCGAGGACGCCGTCTTCGACATGGTCGTCGCCGGTCGCGTCCTGGAGGACGGCGACGTCGCGATCATGATGGTCGAGGCCGAGGCCACCGAGAAGACCGTCCAGCTCGTCAAGGACGGCGCCGAGGCGCCGACCGAGGAGGTCGTCGCCGCCGGTCTCGAGGCCGCGAAGCCCTTCATCAAGGTCCTCTGCCGGGCCCAGTCGGACCTCGCCGCCAAGGCCGCCAAGCCCACCGGCGAGTTCCCGGTCTTCCTCGACTACCAGGACGACGTCCTGGAGGCGCTCTCCGCCGCGGTCAAGGGCGAGCTCGCCCAGGCGCTCACCATCGCCGGCAAGCAGGAGCGCGAGGCCGAGCTCGACCGCATCAAGGAGCTCGCCGCCGAGAAGCTCCTCCCGGCCTTCGAGGGCCGCGAGAAGGAGATCTCGGGCGCCTACCGCGCGCTGACCAAGAAGCTGGTCCGCGAGCGCATCATCAAGGACAAGGTCCGCATCGACGGCCGCGGCATCACGGACATCCGTACGCTCGCCGCCGAGGTCGAGGCCATCCCGCGCGTGCACGGCTCCGCCCTGTTCGAGCGCGGCGAGACCCAGATCCTGGGCGTCACCACCCTCAACATGCTCCGCATGGAGCAGCAGCTGGACACCCTCTCCCCGGTGACCCGCAAGCGCTACATGCACAACTACAACTTCCCGCCGTACTCCGTCGGCGAGACCGGCCGCGTGGGCTCGCCCAAGCGCCGCGAGATCGGCCACGGCGCCCTCGCCGAGCGCGCCCTCGTGCCGGTCCTCCCGACCCGCGAGGAGTTCCCCTACGCGATCCGCCAGGTGTCCGAGGCCCTCGGCTCCAACGGCTCGACGTCGATGGGCTCGGTCTGCGCCTCCACCATGTCGCTGCTGAACGCCGGTGTGCCCCTCAAGGCCCCCGTCGCCGGCATCGCCATGGGCCTGATCTCCGAGGAGATCGACGGCCAGACGCACTACGTCGCCCTCACCGACATCCTCGGTGCGGAGGACGCCTTCGGCGACATGGACTTCAAGGTCGCCGGCACGAAGGACTTCGTGACCGCCCTCCAGCTCGACACCAAGCTGGACGGCATCCCGGCCTCCGTCCTGGCCGCGGCCCTCAAGCAGGCCCGCGACGCCCGCCTCCACATCCTCGACGTGATGATGGAGGCGATCGACACGCCGGACGAGATGTCCCCGAACGCCCCGCGGATCATCACCGTCAAGATCCCCGTGGACAAGATCGGCGAGGTCATCGGCCCCAAGGGCAAGATGATCAACCAGATCCAGGAGGACACCGGCGCCGAGATCACGATCGAGGACGACGGCACCATCTACATCGGTGCCCAGCAGGGCTCGCAGGCCGAGGCCGCCCGCGCCACGATCAACGGCATCGCCAACCCGACCATGCCGGAGGTCGGCGAGCGCTACCTGGGCACGGTCGTCAAGACCACCACCTTCGGCGCCTTCGTCTCCCTCATGCCGGGCAAGGACGGCCTGCTGCACATCTCGCAGATCCGCAAGCTCGCCGGCGGCAAGCGCGTGGAGAACGTCGAGGACGTGCTCGCGATCGGCTCCAAGGTCCAGGTCGAGATCGCCGAGATCGACCAGCGCGGCAAGCTCTCCCTGATCCCCGTGATCGCGGACGAGGACGGCGCCGCCGAGGGCGAGAAGGACGACGCCGCCAAGTGACGTCCCGTAGTCCCCGCGCGACGGCCCGCCCCTCCTCGGAGGGGCGGGCCGTCGCCCGTACCCAAACGCTTCTCCCGGGCAAGGACGGCGTCGGCACGGTCCGCCGCACGACCCTCCCCGGCGGCCTCCGCATCGTCACCGAGACCCTCCCCTCCGTGCGCTCCGCCACCTTCGGCATCTGGGCGCACGTCGGGTCCCGCGACGAGACCCCGACCCTCAACGGCGCGACCCACTACCTGGAGCACCTCCTCTTCAAGGGCACCCGCAAGCGGTCCGCCCTCGACATCTCCGCCGCGATCGACGCGGTCGGCGGCGAGATGAACGCCTTCACGGCGAAGGAGTACACCTGCTACTACGCCCGGGTCCTCGACACCGACCTGCCGCTCGCGATCGACGTCGTCTGCGACATGCTCACCGGCTCGCTCATCCTCGACGAGGACGTGGACGCCGAGCGCGGCGTCATCCTCGAGGAGATCGCGATGACCGAGGACGACCCCGGCGACGTCGTGCACGAGCTGTTCGCGCAGACGATGTTCGGCGACACCCCGCTGGGCCGCCCGGTCCTCGGCACCGTCGACACCATCAACGCGCTCACCCGGAGCCAGATCGCCCGCTTCTACAAGAAGCACTACGACCCGACCCACCTGGTCGTCGCCGCCGCCGGCAACGTCGACCACGCCACGGTGGTGCGCCAGGTCCGCCGCGCCTTCGAGAAGGCCGGCGCCCTCGGGCACGCCGACGCCGTCCCCGTCGCCCCCCGCGACGGCCGCCGCACCCTGCGCGCGGCGGGCCGCGTCGAGCTCCTGAACCGCAAGACCGAGCAGGCCCACGTGGTCCTCGGCATGCCGGGCCTGGCCCGCACCGACGAGCGCCGCTGGGCCCTCGGCGTGCTGAACACCGCCCTCGGCGGCGGCATGTCCTCCCGCCTCTTCCAGGAGGTCCGCGAGAAGCGCGGCCTGGCCTACAGCGTGTACTCGTACACCTCGGGCTTCGCCGACTGCGGCCTCTTCGGGGTGTACGCGGGCTGCCGGCCCGGCCAGGTCCACGACGTCCTGAAGATCTGCCGGGACGAGCTCCACAAGGTCGCCTCCGACGGCCTCACGGACGAGGAGATCCGCCGCGCCGTCGGCCAGCTCTCCGGCTCGACCGTGCTCGGCCTGGAGGACACCGGCGCGCTGATGAACCGCATCGGCAAGAGCGAGCTGTGCTGGGGCACCCAGATGTCGGTCGACGACATGCTGGCCCGGATCGCCGCCGTCACCCCGGACGAAGTCCGGGAGGTCGCCCGCGATGTACTGGAGCAGCGGCCCTCGCTCTCGGTGATAGGCCCGCTGAAGGACAAGCAGGCCGACCGCCTCCAGCAAGCGGTCTCCTGACCCACGAGTCCCCCTTAAGGAAGAGCAATGAGCAAGCTGCGCGTGGCGGTCCTCGGAGCCCGGGGCCGCATCGGCTCCGAGGCCGTCCGGGCCGTCGAGGCCGCCGAGGACATGGAACTGGTCGCGGCCCTCGGCCGCGGCGACGAGCTGTCGAAGCTCGTCGAGGCGGACGCCCGGGTCGTGGTCGAGCTGACCACGCCCGACTCGGTGATGGAGAACCTCGAATTCTGCCTGCGCCACGGCATCCACGCGGTCGTCGGCACCACCGGCTGGACCGAGGAGCGCCTCGCGCGGCTGCGGACCTGGCTCGACGCCGCCCCGGGCACCGGCGTCCTCATCGCCCCGAACTTCTCCATCGGCGCGGTCCTCACCATGAAGTTCGCCCAGATCGCGGCCCCGTACTTCGAGTCGGTCGAGGTCGTCGAGCTGCACCACCCGAACAAGGTCGACGCCCCCTCGGGCACCGCGACCCGCACCGCCCAGCTCATCGCCGAGGCCCGGTCGAAGGCGGGCTGCGCCCCGCAGCCCGACGCCACGGCCACGGCCCTGGACGGCGCGCGCGGCGCCGACGTCGACGGGGTCCCGGTGCACGCCGTGCGCCTGCGCGGGCTCCTCGCCCACCAGGAGGTGCTGCTCGGCGGCGAGGGCGAGACCCTCACCGTCCGGCACGACTCCCTGCACCACTCCAGCTTCATGCCCGGCATCCTGCTCGGGGCCCGACGCGTGACCGCCGCCCCCGGCCTCACCTTCGGCCTGGAGCACTTCCTGGACCTGGGCTGACGGCCATGGGCGGAAAGATCACGTACGTCTTCCTCTCCACCGTGCTCGTGCTGGTCTTCGGCGTGGTGGGGATGGAGGGCGTCCTGCTGCTCCTGACGGGCGAACCGGCCGCCATGGGCATGGGCGCGGTGGCGTTCCTGCTGCCGCTCGTCGGCGGCTGGTTCCTCTGGAAGAACACCCGCTTCGCGCGCCGGGCGAACCGCCTCGCCGCCGAGCTGGAGGCCGAGGGCGGCCTGCCCGTCGACGAGCTCGCCCGCACGGCGGGCGGCCGGATCGACCGCGACTCGGCCGACGAGGTCTTCGCCCGGCGCAAGGCCGAGACGGAGGACTCGCCCGAGGACTGGCGCTGCTGGTTCCGGCTGGCGGTCGCCTACCACGACGCCCGCGACACCCCCCGGGCCCGCAAGGCGATGCAGCGGGCCATCGCCCTCCACGAGGGGCGCCCGGTCAGCGCGTAGCGGCGGCCGGGGCCGGGGCCGGTCCGTACTCGGCGCTCCAGGCCTCGACCGTGTCGGCCGCCCGGTCGAAGGCCTCGACCCGGGAGAGGAAGTCGGCGTTGTGGTCGGTGAGCAGCACGAGCTGCTCACCGCCCTGCCGGCCGAGCACCAGGGCCTGTCCCTGGACGGTGCGGGGGAGACCCAGCCAGCGCACCGGCTGCTGGGTGGTCCGCACGGAGGTCACCCGGGCCCACGGCACGGTGACGGTCGAGAGGAAGCCCACGCGGCGCACGCCGGCCCGGCTCACCCAGGTGCCCATCCGCAGCGTCCGCAGGGTGGCCGCGATGGAGGCCCCCGCGAGGGCGAAGGTGGCGCCCGCGCCGCCGACGGAGCCCGCCGCGGCGATGATCACCGCGGCGAGCAGGACGAAAGAGGCGAGCAGCAGCGCCAGCGCCGCCGCCCCGACCCGCCAGGACCCCGGCCGGTACGGACGACGCCACTGGTCGTGGTCGTCGAACGGCAGGGCGACCTGGTCGTTCGCGTCAAAAGCACGGTCGGCCGTCAGAAAGGGCAGGGGCACGACAGATCCTCACTCACAAGCACGCTCGAAGGGGCGATGCCCGGTGAGGCTACCTCAGCGGTTGTCGGAGGCCTCGGACTGCTGCTGACGAGTGGCCGAGTCGCCCGACTGGAGCGAGGGCATCCCGAGGACCAGCGACCCGACGAGGCCGGCCACGACGGTCAGCCCGAGCAGGGTGCGGCCCACGATCTGCGAGGCGCTGGGGCGCTCCCGGGGCGGTGGAGTGACGTTACTGCGAAAGGCGTCGGCCTCCGCGACGAACGCGAACGGCACGGGCTCTCGTCGGCGGAACATCAGGGCCACTCCTCGGGTGTCGTCGTGCTTCACCGGTACAGACGACGGAACCGGTCCTTTGGTGCCCGTTTTCGCCAAGGATTTCACCAAACCGGCCGAATGTAGTCCTCCGGTAGGAGGGGGTCCGACCTGTGGGGGATCCCCTCCCGGCCCCTCGTTAAAGTGGGCGGCTGCACCCCGACTGGAAGGACCGCTGGTGAGCGACAGCCCCACCGAGAACGTGAAGATCGACTTCCGGAGCGACGTCACCGTCGACCTGGTCAAGAGCGCGGCGGCCGACTCCGACGTCCTGTGGGCCGCCCGGGTCTCCACGGCGGGCGAGCAGTCCCTCGAAGAGCTCCAGAAGGACCCGGAGCGCTCGAAGGGCCTCATCAACTACCTGATGCGGGACCGCCACGGCAGCCCGTTCGAGCACAACTCGATGACCTTCTTCATCAGCGCCCCGATCTTCGTGTTCCGCGAGTTCATGCGGCACCGCGTGGGCTGGTCGTACAACGAGGAGTCGGGCCGCTACAGGGAGCTCCAGCCGGTCTTCTACGTCCCCGACGCCTCCCGCAAGCTCGTCCAGGAGGGCCGTCCGGGCAAGTACGTCTTCGTCGAGGGCACCCAGGAGCAGCACGACCTGGTGACCCGCACGATGGAGGACTCCTACCGGAAGGCGTACGAGACGTACCAGGAGATGCTGGCCGCCGGCGTCGCCCGCGAGGTCGCCCGTTCGGTCCTCCCGGTCGGACTCTTCTCCTCGATGTACGCCACCTGCAACGCGCGCTCGCTCATGCACTTCCTCGGCCTGCGTACCCAGCACGAACTGGCCGCGGTCCCGTCCTTCCCGCAGCGGGAGATCGAGATGGTCGGCGAGCGGATGGAGGAGCACTGGGCCCGGCTGATGCCGCTGACCCACGCGGCCTTCAACAAGAACGGGCGCGTGGCCCCGTAGGGCACACATGTCCGACTGGTGACGCGAAGTGTCCGTATTGCGACGTTTCACGAAGTTCATCTAGGCTGATCAAACGGACCCGGCGCTGTCTGAACCCCCGAGCAGGCAGCGCCGGGCTCCCTTTCTCCCGTCCCCCGGGGGGACACCCGGCGCCGACCAGCGAGTAGCGTGTTACCCATGGCTCCGATCTCCACTCCGCAGACCCCCTTCGGGCGGGTCCTCACCGCCATGGTCACGCCCTTCACGGCGGACGGCGCACTCGACCTCGACGGCGCCCGGCGGCTCGCCGCCCACCTGGTGGACGCAGGCAACGACGGCCTCGTCGTCAACGGCACCACCGGCGAATCCCCGACCACCAGCGACGCGGAGAAATCGGAGCTGGTACGAGCGGTGCTGGAGGCGGTCGGCGACCGTGCCCACGTCGTCGCCGGCATCGGCACCAACGACACCCGCCACTCGATCGAGCTCGCCCGCACGGCCGAGCGCGACGGCGCCCACGGCCTCCTCGCCGTCACGCCGTACTACAACAAGCCCCCGCAGGAGGGCCTGTACCGGCACTTCTCGGCCATCGCCGACGCCACCGGACTCCCGGTGATGCTGTACGACATCCCCGGCCGCAGCGGCGTCCCGATCGACACCGAGACGATCGTCCGCCTCGCCGAGCACCCGCGCATCGTCGCCAACAAGGACGCCAAGGGCGACCTCGGCCGCGCCAGCTGGGCCATCGCCCGCTCCGGCCTCGCCTGGTACTCCGGCGACGACATGCTCAACCTGCCCCTGCTCTCCGTCGGCGCCTGCGGCTTCGTCTCCGTGGTGGGCCACGTGGTCACCCCGGAGCTCCGCGCCCTCCTCGACGCCCACCTGGGCGGCGAGGTCCAGAAGGCCACCGAGATCCACCAGAAGCTGCTCCCGGTCTACACCGGCATGTTCCGCACCCAGGGCGTCATGACCACCAAGGCCGCCCTCGCCCTCCAGGGCCTCCCCGCCGGCCCGCTCCGCCCGCCGCTCGTGGAACTTTCCCCGCAGGAGACGGAGCAGCTCAAGGTCGACCTGGCCGCCGGCGGGGTAGAACTCTGACAACGGACTTCACAACTGAACACGGTCTCGACAACTGAACACCCACAACAGCAAGTGCACGATTGTCATGCGCGCCACGTGCCAGGGGGTACGTGGCGTGCGTGGTGAGGAGAGTCTTTTGAGTCATCCGCATCCCGAACTCGGCGCCCCGCCGAAGCTGCCCAAGGGCGCCCTGCGCGTCATTCCGCTCGGCGGCCTCGGCGAGATCGGCCGCAACATGACGGTCTTCGAATTCGACGGCCGTCTGCTCATCGTCGACTGCGGCGTCCTCTTCCCCGAGGAGGAGCAGCCCGGCGTCGACCTGATCCTGCCGGACTTCAGCATCATCCGGGACCGCCTCGACGACATCGAGGGCATCGTGCTCACGCACGGCCACGAGGACCACATCGGTGCCGTCCCCTACCTGCTCCGGCTCAAGCCGGACATCCCGCTGATCGGCTCCAAGCTGACCCTCGCCCTGATCGAGGCCAAGCTCCAGGAGCACCGCATCCGCCCCTACACCCTTGAGGTGAAGGAGGGGGACCGGGAGGTCCTGGGCGCGTTCGACTGCGAGTTCATCGCGGTCAACCACTCCATCCCGGACGCGCTCGCGGTCGCGGTCCGCACCCCCGCGGGCATGGTCGTCGCCACCGGCGACTTCAAGATGGACCAGCTCCCGCTGGACGGTCGCCTCACCGACCTGCACACGTTCGCCCGGCTCAGCGAGGAGGGCATCGACCTCCTCCTCTCCGACTCGACGAACGCCGAGGTCCCGGGCTTCGTCCCGCCGGAGCGGGACATCTCCAACGTCCTGCGGAACGTCTTCGCGAACGCCCCGAAGCGCATCATCGTGGCGAGCTTCGCCAGCCACGTGCACCGCATCCAGCAGATCCTCGACGCCGCCCACGAGTACGGGCGCAGGGTCGCCTTCGTCGGCCGCTCGATGGTCCGCAACATGGGCATCGCCCGCGACCTGGGCTACCTCCGGGTCCCGGCCGGTCTCATCGTGGACGTGAAGACCCTCGACGACCTGCCGGACGACGAGGTCGTGCTCGTCTGCACGGGCTCCCAGGGCGAGCCGATGGCGGCCCTGTCCCGCATGGCCAACCGCGACCACCAGATCCGGATCGTCCCCGGCGACACCGTGATCCTGGCGTCCTCCCTGATCCCGGGCAACGAGAACGCGGTCTACCGCGTGATCAACGGCCTGACCCGCTGGGGCGCGAACGTCGTCCACAAGGGCAACGCCAAGGTCCACGTCTCGGGCCACGCCTCGGCCGGCGAGCTGCTGTACTTCTACAACATCTGCCGACCGAAGAACCTCATGCCGGTCCACGGCGAATGGCGCCACCTGCGCGCCAACGCCGAACTCGGCGCGATGACGGGCATCCCCAAGGACCACATCGTCATCGCCGAGGACGGCGTCGTCGTCGACCTGGTCGACGGCCGCGCCCGGATCACCGGCAAGGTCCAGGCGGGTTACGTGTACGTCGACGGCCTCTCGGTCGGCGACGTCACCGAGTCCTCCCTCAAGGACCGCCGGATCCTCGGCGAGGAGGGCATCATCTCGGTCTTCGTGGTGGTCGACTCCTCCACCGGCAAGATCGTCGGCGGCCCGAACGTCCACGCCCGCGGCTCCGGCATCGAGGACTCCGCCTTCGACGCGGTGCTCCCGAAGATCGACCAGGCGCTCAACAAGTCCTTCCAGGACGGCGTCGTCGAGCCCCACCAGCTCCAGCAGCTGATCCGCCGCTCCGTCGGCAAGTGGGTCTCCGACACCTACCGCCGGCGCCCGATGATCCTCCCGGTCGTCGTGGAGGTCTGACCGGCACGGCAGCGCTGACCAGCGCGGCAGTGGAGCGGGGCGCCTCGATTTGCATCGAGGCGCCCCGCTCCAGTACGTTTACGGCTCCGCCAGAACGGGAAGCCCCGGCGCCGACGTGCGCCCGGAAGGCCGAACGGGAGGCGGGAAATCCGACTCAGAACTTCTGATAAAGTCGGAAACGCCGAAAGGCCCCCGGAGTGAAAACAAAAGGGACCGGAAAGCACCGGGGAAATCGGATCGGAAAGATCTGATAGAGTCGGAAACGCAAGACCGAAGGGAAAAGCCCGGAGGAAAGCCCGAGAGGGTGAGTACGAAGGAAGCGTCCGTTCCTTGAGAACTCAACAGCGTGCCAAAAATCAACGCCAGATTAGTTGATACCCCGTCCATCTCCGGATGGTCGAGGTTCCTTTGAAAAGTCCACCCCTCGGGGTGGCACACACAGCGAGGACGCTGTGAACGACTGGTCCTATTCCGACCGGTCGTTCCGCTCTCGTGGTGTCGACCCGAT
>NZ_JBIVSC010000005.1:0-486761 GCF_044756005.1 Streptomyces sp. NPDC092045
GTTCCCGCCCCGTTCACGCACCGCCTTCACCAGCTTCGCGAACCGGTCCATCCGCAAGCCCGTGAACGTCTCCACCCACAACGGCTCAGCCCGCAACACCCCGCCCATACAGGCAAAATGCCCAGAACTGAGCCTTCTGCAACACCCTTTAGGGGCGCCTTGCCGATCGGGCCGGATCGGGGAGCGGTGTCCGGCGGATCGGGGTCGGACAGGCCGCGGTGTCCGGTGCGGCGGATCGGGGTCGGACAGGCCATGGTGTCCGGTGCGGCGCCCCGTCCCCGCCACGGCCCCGCCCCGGCCCGTCCTGGCCCGCCCCGGACCCGATCCGCCGGACACGCCCCGGTCGGGCACCCGGCCGACGGGGGGCCGAGCGGCCTTGCGTACCGTGGGGGCGTGTACCGGTTCCTGAGAACTCCCCGCTGGTGGGGGATCAACCTCTTCGTCCTCCTCGCGATCCCGTTCTGCGTCTTCATGGGGACCTGGCAGCTGGGGAAGTTCGAGGACCGCGTCGACTCCCACCAGGAGGCGGAGCAGCGGGTCGTGCCGAGCGGGGCGAAGGCCGAGCCGCTGGACGCGCTGCTCCCGGTGGACAAGGAGACCTCGGGCCGCACGGCCGAGGCGCGCGGCCGGTTCGGGGACCAGTTCCTCGTGCCGGGCCGCGAGCTGGACGGCCGGACCGGGTCGTACGTCCTGACGCTGCTGCGGACGGACGGCGGCCGGTCGCTCCCGGTGGTCCGTGGCTGGCTCCCGGAGGGCGCCCGTGCGCCCGTCCCGCCGTCCGGCGAGGTCACCGTGGTGGGCGCGCTCCAGGCCTCGGAGAACCAGGGATCGAAGGGCGTCCGCGCGGCGGGCGGGCTGCCCGAGGGGCAGCTCGGCATGATCAGCGCGGCATCCCTGGTGAACGTGGTGACGGACGACGTCTACGACGCCTGGATCACCCTCGCGGACTCCCCCGCCGGTCTCACCCCGGTCCCCGCGGCGGCCGCCGCGGGCACGGGTCTGGACGCGAAGGCGTTCCAGAACCTCGGCTACACGGCGGAGTGGTTCGTCTTCGCCGGCTTCGTGCTCTTCATGTGGTTCCGCCTGGTCCGCCGCGAGGCGGAGGCGTCCCGGGACGAGGCGCTGGGGCTGTAGGGCCCAGGGCCCGGTGAGGCCCGGCACCCGGCACCCGGCACCCGGCAAGGCTCGAAGGACCCGGCAAGGCCCGTGGGTCCCGGCGTGGGACCCGGCGCCCCGGGCGCTCGGCAGCCGCCCGGCTCCGGAGGCCCCGGGGACTCGTGTCGTGCCCCGGGGGGCGGCTCAGGGGGTGCCGATGAGGCCGGTGCGGTAGACCGTGCCGGAGCAGGCGTGGGGGACGACGGCCGACATCGAGGGGCCGCCGGGCTCCGCGGTGTGGCTGACCACGACGCTGCCGTCCGCCGGGCCGCCGGCCGCCGGGAGCAGCTGGGCTGCCGGGCCGCCGTCGGCCGGTCCCGGCTCCGGGCTGCCGCCGGTTCCGCCGGGCCCCGGGCCCCCGCTGGGGTCGGGGTTGCCGGTGGGCTCGGTCGGCACGGGCGTCGGCGGCGGAGTGGTCGGCGGGTCGACGGGGGCGGTCGGGGTCGGCGTCGGGGTGGTCCCGGTCGTCGGACAGGTCTCGCTGGGCACCCAGACGAACTTCACCTCGTAGGAGCCGTCCGGCTTCAGGAGGAGGCGGGAGGACTCCCGCGCGGCGCCGGACAGTCCGCCGCCCTCGCCGGACGCGGTGCTCCGGACCACCGCGATGCGTCCGGGGTCGGCCGCTCCCCGGGCCTCGAAGCCGACGGTCCCGGCGCCGTCCACGACACAGGCGGTGCCGGAGACGTTGACGACGCGGAAGCTGCCGTACACCTTGCCCTCGGCGTCGGGTCCGCCGGACCGCGCGCCTCCGCCGGAGAGCTGGCCGGGGGTGCAGCGGTCGGTCCGGGGGTCGATCTCCTGCGCGTCCCCGGAGGCCTCGCCGGACGCCCCGGCGTCGGTCTCCGGCTCGCCGGAGGAGCCGTCGGCCGCGCCCTCCTCGCCGTCCCGGCTCGGGGAGGCGCTGCTCGCGGGGGTCTTGGCGCTCTGGCCGCCCTCGATGCCGGTCTCGGTGCCGGTGCCGCCCTGGGCCTCCTCGCCGTGACCGGCGTTCACGGGACTGGCGGTGGTGGTGCCCTCCGAGGAGGCGACGTGCACGAAGGCCGGCACGGCCGTTCCGATGAGGACGGCGGCGGCCGCGGCGCCGACGACGGCCTGCCGCTTGCGGGCGCGCCGGGCGGGCACGGCGCGGCGCAGGTGCTCCAGCGAGCCGGGGGAGGGCTCCAGCCCCTCCACGGCGCCGTGGAGCATCCGCCGCAGCGCCAGCTCCTCGTCCCCGTCGCCCTCGCCGGGCCCGGACTCGATGTTCACCATGCGCTGTCCACTCAGATCGTCACGTTCGTCCCGGGCACGGGTCCCGGGGCCCCCGGCGACCTTACGGCCCCCGTCGCCCCCGGCGCCCGTCCCGCGTTCCTCGGGCTCCCCGGCCTCCCCGTGGTCCTCGGTGCGGTCCTCGGCGGGCGCGCCCCCCTCGGGGGCCTCGCGGCCCTCCGGGGTCACCGCGTCCTCGGCGGCCCCCTCCTCGGGGATCCTGCCCTTCTCGCCGCGCGCCCCGCTCACGACGTCGCTCCCATCGTGACGCGCAGGGCCGCGATGCCCCGCGAGCCGTACGCCTTCACCGAGCCCAGGGATATCCCCAGCGTCTCGGCGACCTGGGCCTCGGTCATGTCGGCGAAGTAGCGCAGCACGAGCACCTCGCGCTGGCGCCGCTGGAGCCCGCGCATGGCCTTGATCAGGTCGTCGCGCTCCAGCAGGTCGTACGCCCCCTCCTCCGCGCTGGCCATGTCCGGCATCGGCTTCGAGAGGAGCTTGAGGCCGAGGATGCGGCGGCGCAGCGTGGACCGGGAGAGGTTCACGACGGTCTGGCGCAGGTAGGCGAGCGTCTTCTCCGGTTCGCGGACCCGCTTGCGGGCCGAGTGGACGCGGATGAACGCCTCCTGGACCACGTCCTCGCAGGAGGCCGTGTCGTCGAGGAGCAGCGCGGCGAGTCCGAGGAGCGACCGGTAGTGGGCGCGGTAGGTCTCGGTGAGGTGGTCGACGGTGGTGCCGACGGCCGGGGCGTCCTCGCCGCTCGTGCGCGGCGACGGAACGCCGTCCACCCGGTGGGGCCGGGAATCGGTGGACACGGGAGCGATCACCGGCATCCCGCCGAGGGCCCGCGGACGCCGGAAGGGGGCGACGACGGGTCCGCGCACGGTGCCGGCGACGCCGCTCCGTGCGGGGAGCAACGCCGTGCCCGCGCCGCGCAGCGGGGCGATGGTCGCGATGTCGAGTACCTCTGCCACGCCTGTTGGACACGCCCACCCCCGGCAGGGTTGTACGCGCTCGCCGTCCTTTTCGACGACGGGTTGTTCGTCCTCATGCGCAACCGTTCTCCCCCGATGCCCCGCTTTCACAGCGCGCCCGGCGCCGCACGCCCATGGGTGCCCGCTGAGACGCGCCCCGCCCAACTACTGGTTGCAGCAAGGGGGAAGTGCATCGTCGTCCAGGACATCGTCGCAGTTCAAGGGATATCTGACGCCTATTTGCTCACAGGTCGTTCACAGATCACACAAATCCATGACACACGGCTCCCGGCGCGCGACTCCCGTCCGGGGCTCCCGACCCGCGTCCCCCGATCCGGGACCGCGTGACGCACGTCTCCCCCCGGGCGGACGGCCGCGGGCCGCCGCACGGGGGGAGACGGGGAAGAACAGGCGGAACGGGCGGGGTCAGCGCCCGGTGCCGCCGTAGACCACGGCCTCGTCCGAGTCGCTGTCCAGGCCGAAGGCGGTGTGGACGGCGCGCACGGCCTCGTTGACGTCGTCGGCGCGGGTGACGACCGAGATGCGGATCTCGGAGGTCGAGATCAGCTCGATGTTCACGCCCGCGTCGGAGAGCGCGCGGAAGAAGTCCGCGGTGACGCCCGGGTTGGTCTTCATGCCGGCGCCGACCAGGGAGATCTTGCCGATCTGGTCGTCGTAGCGCAGCGAGTCGAAGCCGATCGCGCTCTTCGCCTTCTCCAAGGCGTCGATGGCCTTGCGGCCCTCGGCCTTGGGGAGGGTGAAGGAGATGTCCGTGAGGCCGGTGGAGGCGGCGGACACGTTCTGGACGATCATGTCGATGTTGATCTCGGCGTCCGCGACGGCGCGGAAGATGGCCGCGGCCTCGCCCGGCTTGTCCGGCACGCCGACGACGGTGATCTTCGCCTCGGAGGTGTCGTGGGCGACACCCGAGATGATGGCCTGCTCCACCTTGGAGTCCCCTGTCGGTTCGTTGCTGACCCACGTGCCCTGGAGTCCGGAGAAGGACGAGCGGACGTGGATCGGGATGTTGTAACGGCGCGCGTACTCGACGCAGCGGTGCAGCAGCACCTTGGAGCCGGAGGCGGCGAGCTCCAGCATGTCCTCGAAGGAGATCCAGTCGATCTTCTTCGCCTTCTTCACCACGCGCGGGTCGGCGGTGAACACGCCGTCGACGTCGGTGTAGATCTCGCAGACCTCGGCGTCGAGCGCGGCGGCGAGCGCCACGGCGGTGGTGTCCGAGCCGCCGCGGCCGAGGGTGGTGATGTCCTTCTTGTCCTGGGACACGCCCTGGAAGCCGGCGACGATGGCGATGTTGCCCTCGTCGAGGGCGGTGCGGATCCGGCCCGGCGTGACATCGATGATGCGCGCCTTGTTGTGGACCGAGTCGGTGATGACACCGGCCTGGCTGCCGGTGAACGACTGGGCCTCGTGGCCCAGGTTTTTGATCGCCATGGCCAGCAGGGCCATGGAGATCCGCTCCCCGGCGGTCAGCAGCATGTCGAACTCACGCCCGGAAGGAATCGGGGATACCTGCCCGGCGAGATCGATCAGCTCGTCCGTCGTGTCGCCCATCGCGGAAACCACGACGACCACCTGGTGGCCGTTCTTCTTGGCGTCCACGATCCGCTTGGCGACGCGCTTGATGCCTTCGGCATCGGCAACGGAGGAGCCTCCGTACTTCTGCACGACAAGGCCCACGTGCGCTCCTCGCTCAGTCTGTGCCGCAGCCGGCGCTGCGATCGGCTCAGTCTAACGAGGGACTCGAAAACGCCTACGAGATACCGAATGGTGAGACAAGCCGCTCAGCAGGTGATCACCTGACTGAAATGCGCCGGAACGGTCCCTTCCGGAGACCGTTCCCGCCCCTGTGCGCCGCTCCCGGGGGCCGTCCCCGCCCGCGCGCCACTTCCGGGAGCCGTCCCCGTCCGCGCCTTCCACGGACCGTCCCCGCCCGCGCTACTGCCGCAGACCCAGCCCCAGCGGTCCCGCGATCTCGCGGATCATCACCCGGCCCGCCTCCTCCGCCAGGTCGTCGTCGCCGAGGTCCTCGTCCGTGTCGAGGCCGTCCAGGGCGGCGAGCGGCTGGTCGAGGCGGACGTGGGCGACGAGGGACTGGAGGGCGCGGAGGGTGGCCGAGGCGGTCGGGCCCCAGTTGGAGAAGTACGAGAACTGCCACCACCACAGGGCCTCGCTGGTCCGGCCCGCCCGGTAGTGGGCCAGTCCGTGGCTCAGGTCGGCGACGATGTCGGCCAGGTTGTCGGAGATCCGGGCCGGGACCGGGGCCTTGCGGGGCTCGTACGGGTCGAAGACCTCGGAGAAGACGTCGACCGGTTCCAGGAGGGCGGCGAACCGCTCGCGCAGGTCGTCCGCGTCCGGCTCCGGACCGGTGTCCGTCTCGTAGCGCTCGTCCGGGACGATGTCCTCGTGCGCCCCGAGCCGGCCGCCCGCCAGGAGGAGCTGGGAGACCTCCAGGAGCAGGAAGGGCACTGTGCTGTCCGGCTCGTCGCCCTTGGCCACCTCGGTGGTCGCGACGATGAAGCTCTCGATGGAGTCGGCGATCTGGACCGCGAAGTCGTCGGGGTCCTGCGTGACGGAGTGCAGTGTGGGGTCAGACATCGAGCTGCCTTCCTCGGAGCACCCACGCGTGGGCCGGGGGTGTCTTGTGGGTCATGCCGGGCTCGCGGCGCCTGGCACCGCGCCTCGCCGCGTTGTCGTCACTCGCCATGGTTCCGCCATGACTCCCTCCTCCGCCCTGCGATCCACGGCGCCAGGCGCCGCTCCCTGATCCGGCCTGACCCACAAGACACCCCCGGCGTCGTCATACATCCAGCAGCCTCCGGCCCTCGAAGGCGCGGCCCAGGGTCACCTCGTCCGCGTACTCCAGGTCGCCGCCGACCGGGAGGCCGCTCGCGAGCCGGGTGACCCGCAGGCCCATGGGCTTGATCATCCGCGCCAGGTACGTCGCGGTGGCCTCGCCCTCCAGGTTCGGGTCGGTCGCGAGGATCAGCTCGGTGACCGTGCCGTCCGCGAGCCGCGCGAGCAGCTCCCGGATGCGCAGGTCGTCCGGGCCGACGCCCTCGATGGGGCTGATCGCGCCGCCGAGGACGTGGTAGCGCCCGCGGAACTCTCGCGTCCGCTCGATCGCCACGACGTCCTTGGGCTCCTCGACCACGCAGATGACGGTCAGGTCCCGGCGCGGGTCCCGGCAGATGTTGCACTGCTCCTGCTGTGCCACGTTGCCGCAGACCGCGCAGAACCTGACCTTCTCCTTGACCTCCAGGAGCGCGTGCGCCAGCCGGCGGACGTCCGTCGGCTCCGCCTGGAGGACGTGGAAGGCGATCCGCTGCGCGCTCTTGGGACCGACGCCGGGCAGCCTGCCCAGTTCGTCGATGAGGTCCTGAACCACGCCTTCGTACAACGGAACGCCCTTCTCGGGTGTGCTTGATTCTTACGGTAGTGGCTGCGGCCGGGCCTTAGAAGCCCCGCGGGAACGGCGCCGCGGCCGGGGTCCCGGAACCGGGGTCTCAGAAGCCGAGGCCCGGCATGCCGCCCATGCCCTGCGCCAGCGGGCCCAGCTTGGCCTGCTGGAGCTGCTGCGCGTTGTCGTTGGCGGCCTGCACGGCGGCGACGATCAGGTCGGCCAGCGTCTCGGTGTCCTCCGGGTCGACCGCCCTGGGGTCGATCACCAGGCCGCGCAGCTCCCCGGAGCCGGTCACGGTCGCCCTGACCAGGCCGCCGCCCGCCTGTCCGTCGACCTCGGTGGCGGCGAGCTCCTCCTGCGCCCGCGCGAGGTCCTGCTGCATCTTCTGCGCCTGCTGGAGGAGCTGCTGCATGTTGGGCTGGCCGCCACCGGGAATCACGGTCACTCCTGAGGGTCAATTTGTCTGGCTCGGTACGCCGAGCCTACGTGGTCCCCGCCCACCCCGCCTCCATCACTCTTTCGGGTGAGAAACTGCGGGCTCCCCTACCTGATCAACACCCACTTACGGGCGGAAATCCCGGGATTCCGGGCCCATCGCCCTCCATTCGGCGGTAGGAAGGGCAGGCACCACGTGCACCGCACGCCACAGAAGGACACGAGCGACACGAGCGCCGAACCGAGCAGAGGCGCTGAGCTGAACAGAGGAGTCCCCCGGTGAGCCAGCAGCCGGAGATGCCGCCGCCGGGGCACCCCGGGGGAGACGTCCGCCCCGATCCGACCGGCCGTGACCTGAGCGGCCGCGACCTGACCGGCAGGCCCTTCCCCCTGGGGGACTGGGGCGAGCCGGCCGAGCGGCTCGACGAGCTGTACCGCTGGGTGGAGGCGAGCGCGCTGCGCACCGCCGAGTGGTACCTCTCCGACCGGGTCTGGAAGCGCCGCGCCGCCCGGCTCCTGCGGATCGGCACCGCCGTCGGGGTGATCGCGGGCGCCGCGCTGCCGCTGCTCGACCTGACCGGGGTCGCGGCGGGCACGGCCGGCTGGGGCTACCTCTCGCTGCTGCTCGGCGCCGCCTGCCTGGCCTGCGACCGGTACTTCGGGGTGACGTCGGGCTGGATAAGGGACGTGGCGACGGCACAGGCGGTGCAGCGGCGGCTCCAGGCGCTCCAGTTCGACTGGGCCTCGGAGAGCGTCCGGGAGGTCCTGGGGCCCACGGAGGGCACCGCCAGCGAGGCCGCCGAGCGCTGTCTCGGGGTGCTGCGCCGCTTCTCGGAGGACGTGACGGAGCTGGTGCGGGCGGAGACCGCCGACTGGATGGTCGAGTTCCGCTCGGGCCCGGCGCCGCTCGCGCTCCAGTCGGTCGGCGTGGTGCCGTCCCGGCCCGAGAGCGTCCAGCCGACGGGCGGGCGCTTCCCGCTGCCGCCGGGCACCCGGCCGAACATGCCGCGCCAGCGCCCCCCGGAGACCCGCTGAGGCCTCTCCGGGGGCGCCGGTCGCGGAGCGGGGCTAGCTCAGGATGATCATCGAGCCCTGGGCCAGGCTCCGGGTCGCCGCCGCGTGCAGCCCCAGCCACACGTGCCGCTCCCGGGCGAAGGGCCCCTGGTCGTGCGGGGAGGGGCCGACGGCCGGCTCGTCCAGGGCGGTCGGCCGCTCCGGCGGCAGCGGGGCGGCCGGCGGGTTCGCCGGGTCGATGCCGATCGCGGGCGCCACGAACTGCAGCTCCCGCAGCAGCCCGTGCGAGGAGCCGAGCGGCCCGCCGCCCTCCAGGAGCTCGTCGCTGGCGAGCGGCGCCGGGAAGTCGACCGGCACGTACGAGCCCGCGTGGTCGTAGTGCCAGACCAGGTGGGACTGCTGGGCGGTCGCCTCGAACATCTCCAGGAGCTGTTCGTAGTCCCCGCCCAGCTCGCCGACCGGTTCGACCGGCAGTCCGTGGACCTGGAGGAGGTAGGCGCGGCGCAGGAAGTGCAGGGCCTCGTAGTCGAAGCCGGCGACCGGGGCGACGTCGCCGGAGAGGCCGGGCATGTACGCGTAGACGGGCACGGTCGGCAGGCCCGAGGCGCTGAGGACGGCGTCGTAGGCGGCGATCTCTTCGGCGAAGGGATTGTCGGGGCTGTGGCACAGCACGTCGACGAGGGGGACCAGCCACAGGTCACAGGCCAAGGGAGGCTCGCTCTCCGTCGGTTGCAGGGACGGCCAGGGTAGTCGGATCGTCGGACGACGCCCACCCGTTGGGGACCTGCCCCCGGACGCGGTCCCTCAACCCGCCGGGCCCGCCCTACTCGCCCCGCCGCTCCAGCCGGTCCGCCCACTCGAGGGCGTGCGCGTTGTACGCCCGCACGATCGTCACGGCCGCCTCCGCGTCGCCCCGGGTGATCGCGTCGACGAGCTCCACGTGCCCGCCCCACAGCCAGCCCATGAGGTCCCGCTCGGAGCGCAGGTGGGGCACGGAGAAGGCCCAGGCCTGGACGCGGAGCCGGTGCAGGAAGTCCGCGAGGTGGTCGTTGGCGGCGATCAGCCGGCCCAGCTCGCGCCAGTAGCGGATGTCGTACCCGATGAGGACGTCCAGGTCGCCGGCGCGGGCCGCGCGCGCGGCGGCCTCGCCCCGGCGGCGCACGGAGACGAGCGCGACCCCGATGCCGGGCCCGGGGCCCGGGGGCGGGGCCGGGAGGGCGGTGGCGCGGCGGCGGAAGATGCCGTCGACCACGAGCATCCGGGCGTCGACCATCCGCCGGTAGTCGTCGACGGAGTACTGGTGGACGCGGAAGCCCCGGTGCTGGTCGGAGTCGAGGAGCCCCTGCGCGCAGAGGTCGACGAGGGCTTCGCGCACGGGCGTGGCCGAGACGCCGTACTGCTCCGCGATCTGTTTGACGGTGAACTCGCGCCCGGCCTTGAGACGGCCCGCGAGCACCTCGTCACGCAGCGCGTCCGCGATCTGCTGTCGCAGGGTGCTGCGGGTGACGCCTCCGCTCGCGGGCATGGTGGTGGGTCCCCTCCGTCCGGCTCAGGACACCCTAATCCAGACGGAGGGAACCTCTCCGGTACGCGGTCGAGCAGGGGTCTAGACCGTGTGCTCGTCGGCCACCGAGAGGGCCGCGTCCAGGGCCGCGAGGCCCTCCTTCGCCTCCGCCTCGGAGACGTTGCAGGCGGGGACGGCGTGGGTGCGGTTCATGTTCACGAAGGGCCACAGGCCGTTCTTCTTCGCGGCGGCGGCGAAGGCGGCCATGGGCGCGTTGGCCTCGCCGGACGCGTTGTACGGGACGAGCGGCTCGCGCGTCTCCCTGTTCCGGACCAGGTCGAGCGCCCAGAAGACGCCGAGGCCGCGGACCTCGCCGACCGAGGGGTGGCGCTCGGCGAGCTCGCGCAGGCCGGGGCCGAGGACGGTCTCGCCGATGTGCGCGGCGTGCTCGACGACCTTCTCGTCCTCCATGACCCGGAGGGTGGCGACGGCGGCGGCGCAGGCCAGCGGGTGGCCGGAGTAGGTCAGGCCGCCGGGGTACGGGCGCTCGTCGAAGGTGGCGGCGATCTCGGCGCTGATGGCGACGCCGCCGAGCGGCACATAGCCGGAGTTGACGCCCTTGGCGAAGGTCAGCAGGTCGGGCACGACGTCGAAGTGGTCGGCGGCGAACCACGCGCCGGTGCGGCCGAAGCCGGCCATGACCTCGTCCAGGACGAAGACGATGCCGTACCGGTCGCAGATCTCGCGCACGCCGGCGAGGTAGCCGGGCGGCGGGGTCATGATGCCGGCGGTGCCGGGGACGGTCTCCAGGACGATCGCGGCGATCGTCGCCGGACCCTCGAAGGCGATCGTGTCCTCCAGGTGCTGGAGGGCCCGCGCGCACTCCTCCGCCTCGGTGGTGGCGTGGAAGGGCGAGCGGTAGAGGAACGGCGCCCAGAAGCGCACGACGCCCGCGGAGCCGGTGTCGGAGGCCCAGCGGCGCGGGTCGCCGGTCAGGTTGATCGCGGTGGAGGTGGCGCCGTGGTACGAGCGGTAGGCGGAGAGCACCTTGGTGCGGCCCGTGTGCAGCCGGGCCATGCGGACGGCGTTCTCGACGGCCTCGGCGCCGCCGTTGGTGAAGAAGATCTTGTCCAGGTCGCCCGGGGTGCGCTCGGCGATGAGGCGTGCGGCCTCGGAGCGGACGTCGACGGCGAAGGCGGGCGCGAAGGTGGCGAGCTTCCCGGCCTGCTCCTGGATCGCGGCGACGACCTTCGGGTGCTGGTAGCCGATGTTGGTGTAGACGAGGCCGCTGGTGAAGTCGAGGTAGCGGTTCCCGTCGTAGTCCCAGAAGTACGAACCCTCGGCGCCGGCGACGGCGAGCGGGTCGATCAGGCCCTGGGCGGACCAGGAGTGGAACACGTGGGCGCGGTCGGCGGCCTTGACGGCGGCGCCGGCCTGCGGATCGGGTGCGGCGTGAGGGGTCATGCGGCCGAGGGTAAGGAACCGCAGGTGGGAAGGGCCATGGCCATCTTGTCCACCGAGACCGGGAGGGACGCGACACGTTGTTCTCCCGGCGCTCCCCCCGCGCTCCCGGCCCGTCACCATTGACAGCATACTGTCGAAATGACAGTCTCCTGTCATGGCATCCGAGAGCGACACCCCGACCGTCCACCTCGCCGTCTACGACACCCTCGCGGACTGGGAGACCGGCCACGCCACGGCCTGGCTCGCCCGCGCGGGACACACGATCAGGACCGTCGGCCCGGTCGCCGGCGAGCCCGTCACCACGCTCGCCGGCATCCGGATCGTCCCCGACCTGGCCCTCTCCGACCTGCGCCCCGAGGACAGCGCCCTGCTGATCCTGCCGGGGGCCGAGAAGTACGACGAGGGCGACGAACTGGCCCCGTTCACCGCCAAGGCCCGCGCCTTCCTCGACGCCGGGGTCCCGGTCGCCGCGATCTGCGGCGCCACGGCGGGCCTGGCCCGCGAGGGCCTGCTCGACGACCGCCGCCACACCAGCGCGGTCTCCTTCTACCTGGCCGCCACCGGCTACGCGGGCGCCGAACACTACGTCGACGCGGACGCGGTGCGGGACGGCGACCTCATCACGGCGGGCCCGACCGAGCCGGTCGCCTTCGCCCGCGAGATCTTCGCCCGCCTCGGGGCGTACGAGGGGAAGCGGGACGCCTGGTTCCGCCTCTTCCACGACTCGGACCCGGCGGCCTTCGCCGAACTGAACGGATGAGCCGCGCGCAGCAGGACGCCCTGTCCCGCACGGCCCTGGGCGTCTTCCGCCTGAACGGCCAGTTCCTCGCCGTCTCGGAGAAGCTGGCCGAGCCCGCGGGCCTGACCGCCGCCTGGTGGCAGGTCCTCGGGGCCGTCCTCCCCGAACCCCTGCCGGTCGCCGGGATCGCCCGCGTCATGGGCATCACCCGCCAGAGCGTCCAGCGCGTGGCCGACCTCCTCGTACGGGAGGGCCTCGCGTCCTACGAGCCGAACCCGGCCCACCGCCGCGCCAAGCTCCTCTCCCCCACCGAGGCGGGCCGGGCGGCGGTCCGCCGCGTCGACCCGGGCCACGCGGAGCTCGCGGCGCTCCTCCAGCGCGAACTGGGCGGGCAGGAGGCGTTCGACGAGACCGTACGGGTCCTGGAACGCCTCTCCCGGGCCCTCACGGCCCTGGAGGGGTCTGCGCCGGGAGCGGCGGACGCCGATCCATCAGCTCCGTGACGGCGCTCCTCAGGAGCAGCGGATGCACGAACCGGTCGGGTCCTGTCGGCGGGCACCGCCACGCGAGCGGCCAGGTCCGGCCGGTCAGCGCGGGCACCGGCACGTAACTCACGTGCGCGGGCCCGGCACCGAACCGGGTCACCCCGCGCGGCCACGACGTGTGGGACGTCGTCCCCGGCGGCACCAGGAAGTAGACCCCGCGCCGCCCGTTCGCCTCGATGACGACCGGCCCCGGATCGCCGTTGGTGAGCGCCTCCATCCAGTCGGCCAGCCGACGCCCGTCGTCGCCGTCCACTCGAACGGCGTCGAATTGTACGCCGGCCTTACGAAGCTGGAATCCGGAAACTGGAATCCAGTCGACGTTCACTTCCCGATTCTCTTCAATCACCAGGACATGTTCCCGCGCCGACGCTAGCGTTTTCCACGACTGCTGACGGTGCGTCGGCATTCTGTCGACCTGCGTCAACGCAGCTTGAATGCAGGCGAATTGGGCGGGGAGCATTTGAGACCGGTTGAGACCGGTTGAGTTCGAATGGGGAGCGCGATGGCACGAGTGGAGAACAGGGAACCGATGGGCCCGGCGGCGCGGATGGCGGCGTCGTTGGCCAAGAGAATGCGCGTGAAGAAAGGCATGACACAGGAACAGCTCGGCACGGAGATGGGTTATACCGGCGCGGCGATCAGCGCGATGGAGCGGATGATCCAGCCGGTGAGCGACGAAATGCTGGCGCAGCTCGAAGAGGCGCTGAGCAACGGGACGGGCATCTTCCAGGAGCTGCGGGAACTCGTACGGCTGGAAAAACTGCCGGAGCAGTTCCGTGGGTACGCGCCGATCGAACAGAAGGCGGTGGCGCTGTGGCTGTACGCGAACCACGTCGTCCACGGCCTCTTCCAGACGGAGGCGTACGCGTGGGCGCTGATCGCGGGCGGCCACCCGGAGCCGACTTCGGAGCGGACCGAGGAGCTGGTGGTCGGCCGGATGGCGCGGAAGGTGTTGTTCGACCGGAAGCCGGTGTGCGAGATCGAGCTGATCCTCGACGAGTCGGTGTTGAAGCGGCCGTTCGGGAACAACGAGGTCATGCGGGAGCAGCTGGAGTACTTGGCGGAGTGCGCGCGGAGGAGGAACGTGAACCTTCAGGTGCTACCCATGGACGCAGGGCTGGACGGAGAGTACGCAGGTGCGCACGGCGAACTGAACATCGTGGAGACCTCGGCCCACGACCGGGTGACCTACCTGGAGGTGCAGCGAGAGAGCCTGCTGATCACCGACCGGGCGAAGGTCAGTGGGCACATGCAGCAGTATGCGAAGATCCGAGCACAGGCCCTGGATCCGCGCAGGTCGCTGGGCGTCATCGAGGAGTTGGCGGGAGTACGGAGATGAACGACACCCTGCAGTGGTTCAAGTCCAGCTACAGCGACAGCAGTGGCGGCAACTGCATCGAGGTGGCTTTCGCGTGGCGCAAGTCCTCGTACAGCGATGCCAGCGGCGGCAACTGCGTCGAGGTCGCCGCCTGCCCCCACGCCGTGCACCTGCGCGACTCCAAGCAGCAGGACGGCGGGCCCACGTTCGCCGTGGAGCCCGCCGCCTGGAGCCAGTTCGTCGCCTGGCAGAGCTGACCGCTAGCAGTACAGGTTCGCGCCGGTCGGCACGCCCAGGATCTGGGTGTACTGCTGGTACTTGGTGACCCGGCTCTGGACCTGGGCCGGGTTGCCGCCGTTGCACTCCAGGGTGCCGTTGATCGAGCGGATCGTCTCGCCGAAGCCCGCGCCGTTGACCATGGCGTTGTG
Organism: Streptomyces sp. NPDC092045; assembly: GCF_044756005.1. Lineage (NCBI taxonomy): Bacteria > Bacillati > Actinomycetota > Actinomycetes > Kitasatosporales > Streptomycetaceae > Streptomyces > Streptomyces sp. NPDC092045. The sequence continues at coordinate 14,246 of NZ_JBIVSC010000005.1, forward strand.
GCCGGTCATCGTGCCGGGGCCGTTCTGGGTGTTCCAGTACCAGAGGCCGGTGGCCATGGCGACGGCCGGGTCCTGCTCGACGCGCCACGGGTTGCCCAGGAGGTCGATGCCGAGGGCGTCACCGGCGGCCTTGTAGTTGAAGTTCCAGGAGAGCTGGATCGGCCCGCGGCCGTAGTACGCGGCCTGGCCGGCGGGGCAGCCGTAGGGCTTCCCGGCGTCGCAGTAGTGCGGGTAGTTGGCCGTGTTCTGCTCGACGATGTAGTAGAGCCCGGCGGTCTCGTGGGAGACGTTGGCGAGGAAGGCCGCGGCCTCCTGCTTCTTCACCGTGTCGCTGCCGGTGTTGGCGAAGGCCGGGTACGACTTGAGGGCGTTGACCAGGCCCGCGTACGTGTAGAACGGGTTCCGGTTCGGGAACATCTGGTTGAACTGGGCCTCGGAGACCACGAAGCCGTTGTTCTGGCCGCCGTCGCCACCGCCGCCGGTGCCGCAGGCGCCCTCGTCGCGCCAGACGTCCGAGGAGCCGGGTCGCTCGTTCTGCGTCCACCACTTCGCGTACCAGTTGTGGCCGTTGTACGAGGCGGTCTTGCCGCCGGTGTAGACCGTGGAGGAGTTCCACGCCGTCACGCAGGCGGGAGCCGCCCCTGCCGAGGCCGCGGGCACCAGTACGGCGACACCGACGGCCGTACAGAGCGCGGCGAACAGGGTGAGCAGCTTACGGAGCATCGCTCGTCCTTCCGGGTGGGGGGGTCCGGGTTCGGGAAGGGCCAGCGAAGCGTGATTGGTCTGGACCTGTCAAGGTCTAGACCAGAAATCGTGACAGTGGGATGCCTCGACGGGCTTCTCCGGGCGGGCGGTTGGAGGCCGCCCGCCCGGAACGCGCCGCCTACAGCAGGTTGTAGACCTGGAAGCCGGTGCCGATCCGCACCGGCGACTTGAACACGGTCTGGCCCTCGCCCGTGCCCGAGTAGCGGAGCAGGTCGCCGCTCGGCTTGCGGGCGATCAGGTCCGCCGTGCCGTCGGAGTCGAGGTCGCCGACCGACAGCAGCCGGTCGAAGGTGTTCCAGCCGCCGCCGATCTTCGTGCGGCCCGTGAACGGGGCCTTGTAGTCGCCGGTCCCCTTGTAGAGCCACAGGACGCCGCTCTTGTCCCGGGCGACGATGTCGGCCTTCCCGTCACCGGTCAGGTCGCCCTGGCCCGCGAGCTGGGTGTACTGGTCCCAGCCGCCGCCGACCCGGATGCGCGGGGTGAGCGCGCCCTCCGGGTAGGCGAGGTACAGCCACAGGACGCCGGTCTTGTCGAGGCCGAGCAGGTCGGCCTCCCCGGCCCCGCCGAGGTCGCCGGGCGAGAGGACCTGGGTGTAGATGTTCCAGCCCGTGCCGACGTCCCTCCGGTGGGACTCGAGGTCCTCGTCGATCCAGGAGTAGAACAGCCGTCCGTCCACCATGCGGGACCAACCGCCGTCGCTCCAGCCGTCCTTGTCGTTGTCGACGTCGATCGAGTTGACGAAGCCCTCGAAGGAGACCCCGACGTCGTAGCGCGGGTCGAAGCCGCCCGCCTCGTCCGGGAAGTACAGGTACAGGTTCTGCGTCTGCCTGTCGACGGCGGTCATCGAGAAGGACGGCGTGTGCACCGTGCCGGGCTCGCCGGTGAGCGCGCCCGCCTTCGGCGGCTCGGCGGCCCGGTGCCGGGCCTCGGCCTCGGCCCGCGCCCGGTCGGCCCCGCCCGGGGCTCCGGTGGCGAAGGCCGTGCCGGCGGTGGTCGCCGCCGCGACGGCGACGGCGGTGGTCACGAGCGCTGCCCTGAGCGCGCGCAGACGTCGTTCGGTCTTCATCAGGTGTCCCCCCTGTGAGGTCCCCACGGCGGCGCGTGCTGCGTCCACCGGTGATCACGACCCTCTCACGCGGGTCTGACAGCACGCACACGAGTTCTTCCGCCCTGCCTCCCCTCCTCCGCCCCCGGGTTCAGTCGAAGCGGACGTGCCGGATCCCGACCGCCGCCCGGCGCAGCCGCGCCCGGAGCGGGCCGCCGGTGTCGGGCGTGAGGTCGAGCCCGGCCGAGGCGGCGATCCGGTCGGCCACCCGCGGGACCGTCAGGCGGTCGGTGCGGACGTGCTCCGCGAACTCCTCGCCGCGCAGCCGCTCCAGGCACAGGTCGAGCTTCGACACGGCGAAGCTCTCCCGCCGCAGCGGCGCGTCCTTCCCGCCCAGGACCCGCACCGCGTGCCCGAAGCCGCGCTCGCGCAGCCGGCGCAGGACCGTCGCGCGCTCGGCGAGCAGCGCGAAGTGCCGCACGTCGTGTCCGGCCGCGCGCAGCCGCCCGACCGTCTCGTCGAAGGACCGGGGCTCCACGACCGTCATCGGCGCGATCACCACGCCCGGGTGCCTCCGGAGCGCCAGGTCCAGGACCTCGTACACGCCCTGCCGCCAGGCCGGGAGGTCCTGGAAGTCGCCCCGGAGGCCCGGGGGCGTCATGCGGTGCAGGCCGAAGCCGACGTGCTCGGGATCGCAGACCACGCTCCCCGGAAGCCGCCTCCGCAGCTCGTACGCGGTCTGCGTCTTGCCCCCGCCGAACGGTCCGTTGATCCAGATCAGCATCCCCGGAGTCTAGGAAACCCCGGGCGCCGGCGGTCAGATCAGCAGCACGATCCGGCCCGGCCGGTGGCCGGCCTCCGCCCGGCGGTGGGCCTCGGCGGCGGACGCCAGGGGCACGATGTCGGCCGTCCGGGTGGCCAGCTCGCGGGCGGCGACGCCGTCCAGGATCGCCTTCAGACGGGCCGCGTCCGGGCGGGGCCGGACCGCGGTGACGTCGATGTCCCGGACCCGGTCCGGCAGCCGCTCCCCGGAGGCCGAGACGAACCTCCCACCGTCCCGCAGGGCGGGCAGCAGCGGGGCGCCGATGAGCGCGGCGTCCAGGACGGCCGCGACGCCCTCGGGGACGTGGGCGCGCACCTTGGCGACGACGTCCGCCGGGTCCCCGCGCGGGACCAGCTCCTCGGCGCCGAGCTTCAGCAGCTCGTGCCGGACGTCCTCGTCCGCGAGGGCGACCACCCGGTACCCCGCGGCGGCGGCGTGCTGGACGGCGAAGCGGCCCACCACCCCGCCGGCCCCGCTGACCAGGACCGGGGAGCCCTCGGGAAGGTCCAGGAGGTCGACGGCCTGGTCGGCGACCAGCGCCGAGAGCGGAACCGAGGCGGCCGTCGTGAAGTCCATGTCGTCCGGGATCGGCGCCAGCCACTCGGGGGCGGCGCGGATCACCTCCGCGTACGAGCCCTCGCCCGTCCCCTCCGACACCCAGGGGATGAAACCGGCCACCCGGGTGCCCTCGGGGAGGCCGGGCGCGGCGTCCAGGAGCACGCCCGCGAAGTCGAAGCCGAGGACGAAGGGCGGGGCCAGCTCGCCCAGGAAGGCGGCCCACTGCCCGGAGCGGATCCGCAGGTCCGCCTGGTGCACGGCGGCGGCCTTGAGCCGTACGCGCACCCGGCCCGGGACGTCACCGGCCTCCGGCTCGGGGCGGTTGGCGATCCTGAGGACCTCGGGTCCGCCGTAGGAGATCACTTCGACGACGCGCATGGGGCACTCCTGCACTGCTCGGTGCTGCTCGTGTACTCCTCGTACGGATGCCCCCTCGTGGCCATTACACAGAGGCTCCCCACCTCCGGCAACCGCTGATGGCCCGGCCGCGCGACTCCGGGAGGACGGTCGGCGGGGCGGCCGGAAGGCGAGCGGGAGGACGGTCGGGCAGGCCGCCGGACACGCGTCCGGAATCCGGCTTGCGGAAGGAAGAACACCAGGTGACGGGTGGCGACACCCCCCACGGAACCGCACACGCGTCCGTACCGTCACGCGCATGGACTGGTTCACCTCCGAGAACCTCGTCGCCGTGGTCACCGCGCTCATCGGCGTCCTGGTCTCGATCGGCGTCGCCTGGTACCAGTGGTGGGTGCTGCGCCAGCGGCGGATCGGCTACCGCGTCCAGCTGGACACGGCCATCGGCGGCGGGGCGAACGGCGCCGCCGCCAGCACCGGCGCGGCCGTGCGGCGCGGCTACTTCGACGCCAGCCCCGGCCTGGAGGACGCCACCCTCGTCCTGCTCAGGATCGAGAACGACGGGGCCCTGACCGTCACCGCCGACCACTACACGGACGGGGACGACCACGGGCTCACGGTGGAGTTCGAGGGGCGGCACGTGAAGGCGGTCGTCGTCACCGCCCCCGACCACCCCCGCCTCCTCAGCCACTTCCCCGGGACCTGGACGGGCCCCGCCGAGGGCGCCACCAGCATCCCGCTGCCCAAGGTCCCGCTCAACCGGGGCGCCTACTACAAGCTGCTCGTCCTGCTCGGCGGCGGCCCGATCGGCAGCGCGGTCAGGGTCGACGGCAGCATCGCCGAGGGCCGCGTCCACCCCACCCGCAGCCTCACCCCGGACGACAAGCTGCCCGTCTTCAGCCGGGCCGCGCTGACCGTCACGGTCGTCCTCACCGCGTGCGTCGTCGCCCTCGCCGCGATCATCGTCCGGGAGGAGGCCCCGCCGCCGATCGGCTGCGCCCGCGGCACCCTCACGGTCACCGGCTCGACGGCCTTCGCGCCCGTCGCGAAGGAGCTCGCGAAGCGGTACGAGAAGGAGTGCGAGGGCGCCACGGTGATCGTGGACGCGCACGGCTCGACCACCGGCGTCCGGGAACTGGACGCCGCCGGGAGGAAGGCGGCCGCGGCGAAGAAGGGCCCGCCCGCCGTCGTCGCGCTCTCCGACGGCCGCAAGCCGAACGGCCACCCGGAGCTGCGCGAGACCCCGGTCGCCGTCTCCCTCTTCACCCTCGTCGTCCACGACGGGATACCCGTCGCCGACCTGAGCCGGGACCAGATCCGGCGCGTCTACCGGGGCGACATCACCAACTGGAGCGCGCTCGGCGGCCCGGACCTGCCGATCCGGCTGGTGAGCCGGAACGCCGGCTCCGGCACCAGGGAGGTCTTCCAGCGCCGGGTCCTCGGAGAGAACGAACCGGCCCACTCCTCCCTCGACTGCGAGCACCGCGACGACCCGCGGGCGAAGGTGACCCGCTGCGAACTCGACTCCACCGAACAGGTCCTGGACACCGTCGCCGGGCTCCCGGGGGCCGTCGGCTACGGCGAACTGCGCGCGAGCGGCACCGTGAAGGGCCTGCACCGGGTGGCGATCGACGGCCGCGGGGCCGACGCCGACGAACCGGGCGCGTCCCCCTACCCGTACCGGGAGATCGAGTACGCCTACACCTGGGGCGAGCCGCCGGCCGGCTCCCTGACGGCCGGCTTCCTCACCTATCTCACCCGGGGCGGCGGCCAGGACGTCGTCCGCGTCCACGGCCACCTGCCCTGCGCCACCCCGAAGGGGCTGAGGGCCTGCGGGGACGGCTGAGCGCCCCCCCGGGCGGCCCGGCGACTCCCGGGGACGGGCGCCGACCGGTCTGGCATGCTCTGACGACGTGGAGCCATTGAACCCGGAAGACCCGGCGGGCATCGGCCCGTTCCGACTGCTCGGCCGCCTCGGGGTCGGGGGGATGGGCCGGGTCTTCCTGGCGCGCTCGGCCGGGGGCCGCACGGTCGCCGTGAAGGTGGTGCACGCGGAACTGGCGGCCCGGGACGAGTTCCGGCGCCGGTTCGCCCGCGAGGTCGCCGCCCTGGAGCGGGTCGGCGGCACGGGCACGGCCCCCGTCCTCGGCTCGGACACCGGCGCCGCGGCCCCGTGGGTCGCCATCGGGTACGTGCCGGGCCCGTCGCTGCGGACGGTGGTGGGCGACGAGCACGGGCCGCTGCCGACCGAGACCGTACGGACGCTGGCGTCGGGGCTCGCCCGCTCCCTCGGCCGGATCCACACCGCCGGGCTGGTCCACCGCGACCTCAAGCCCTCGAACGTCCTGCTGACCGTCGACGGGCCGCAGATCGTCGACTTCGGCATCGCCCGCGCCGTCGACACGGTCGCCGAGGGCGGCGACCTCACCGCCACCGGGGCCGTCGTCGGCTCGCCCGGCTTCATGTCGCCGGAGCAGGTGCGCGGCGAGCGCCTGACGCCCGCGTCGGACGTCTTCTGCCTGGGCTCGGTCCTCGTCTACGCGGCGACCGGGCGCGCGCCGTTCGGCTCGGCGGACAGCGGCGTCCACGCCACGATGTTCCGCATCGCCCACGACGAGCCCGACCTGACGGGCCTGCCGCCCGAACTCTCCGGCCTGATCCGGGCCTGCCTCGCCAAGGAGCCGGCGGCCCGCCCGTCGACCGGCGAACTCGTCGGCGCGCTCCCGGTCGCCGACCCCTGGCTCCCGGCGGACGTCCTGGCCCGCCTGGGCCGGCACGCGGCCCGGCTGCTCGAAGCGGAGGCGGGGGCGGAGGCGGGGGCGGAGGCGGGGGCGGAGGCGGGGGCGGAGCCGGCCCCGGGGGCCCCGGGCGATCCGGGCACCGGGGACGCGGGCCGTGCGGCCGCCGGGAAGCCGACCGCCGGGGGCCGCCCGGCACCCGTGGACCCGACCCCGACCCCGGCCCCGCCCGCCGCCGACCCGTCCGGATCCACCGTCGCCCCGCCCCGCCCCCGGCACCGCCGCCGGGCCCTGCTCGCCGCCCTCACGACCCTCGCGGTGGCGGCCGCGGCCACCGCCGCGTACGCCTTCTGGCCCGGCCCGGCGACCGGCGCGGGCGCCGACGGGACCGACGGGAAGGGGAAGCAGGGGAAGGGGCGGACGACGGCCCCCGCCGGGATCGTCCCGGCCGCCTTCCTCGGCGCCTGGGAGGGCGTGCTCCAGGGCGGCGAGGACCATCCCAGGGAGACCGCCCGCATCGAGATCACGCAGGGTCCGGCCGGCACCAAGAACGCCGTCTACGTCCAGGTCTCCGAGGGCCGCCTGTGCATGGGCCGCTCCCGGCTCGTCTCGGCCGACGAGGACGAGGTCGTCTACGGCGAGTCGGACGTGACCACCAGCGTGCCCGCCGCGCGCTGCACCCCGGCCGCCCACCAGACCCTCTCCCTGCGCTCCCCCGACGTCCTGGAGTGGACCTCGGGCGCCGCGAGGGCCACCTTCCGCAAGGCCCCCACCGGCACGTCCGTCGTCCCCGCCCGCTTCCTCGGCGAGTGGCAGAACGTCCCCCGGCCGGAGGTCCACGGCGACCTGGACGGGCGGTACGGGACGTGGGTGACGGTCACCCAGGGGCCGGTCGGGACACGGGTCGTCCGGTTCCGGGACGTCTTCCCCCGCACGGACGAGGAGGGCTCCCCCACCGCCGGGACGGTCTCCTGCGGCTCCAGCGCCGTCCTCGGCGGCTCCGGGAACCTGCTGGTCGTCGGCCCGCAGGTCCGCGACCAGGCCGCCTGGGACCCGGAGTGCGCCGAGAACGGCTCCAGCTACCTGGGGATCGTGCGGTGGAAGGGCGAGGAACGGCTCCTGGTGTACCCGATGCTCGACGGGGAGCCGGGCGAGTACCGGCGGCGGTCCTAGTACGGACGGGGGCCCGTGCCCCGGTCGGTGACCGGGGCACGGGCCCCCGCGCGTACTTCTTCCGGGGCTCCTAGAGGAAGGAGTTGATCTCGATCGTCTCGGTGCGGCCGGGGCCGACGCCGATGGCGGAGATCGGAGCCCCCGACATCTCCTCCAGGGCCTTCACGTAGGCCTGCGCGTTCTTCGGCAGGTCGGCGAAGGTCTTGGCCTTGGTGATGTCCTCGGACCAGCCCGGCAGCATCTCGTAGACCGGCTTCGCGTGGTGGAAGTCGGACTGCGAGTAGGGCAGCTCCTCGACGCGCTTGCCGTCGATCTCGTACGCGACGCAGACCGGGATCTGCTCCCAGCCGGTCAGCACGTCCAGCTTGGTGAGGAAGAAGTCGGTCAGGCCGTTGACGCGGGTGGCGTAGCGGGCGATGACCGCGTCGAACCAGCCGCAGCGGCGGTCGCGGCCGGTGGTGACGCCGCGCTCGCCGCCGATGCGGCGCAGGTCCTCGCCGTCCTGGTCGAAGAGCTCGGTCGGGAACGGACCGGCGCCGACGCGGGTGGTGTAGGCCTTGAGGATGCCGATGACCCGGCTGATCTTCGTCGGGCCCACGCCGGTGCCGGTGCAGGCGCCGCCTGCGGTCGGGTTCGAGGAGGTGACGAAGGGGTACGTGCCGTGGTCGACGTCGAGCAGGGTGCCCTGGCCGCCCTCGAAGAGCACGACCTTGTCCTCGTCGAGCGCGTTGTTGAGGATCAGGGTGGTGTCGGCGACGAACGGCTTGAGCTGCTCCGCGTACTGGAGCATCTCCTCGACGATCTGCTCGGCCTCGATGGCCCGCCGGTTGTACAGCTTGGCGAGGAGCTGGTTCTTCCCCTCCAGGGCCGCTTCGACCTTCTGGGCGAGGATCGACTCGTCGTACAGGTCCTGGACCCGGATGCCGACGCGGTTGATCTTGTCGGCGTAGGTCGGGCCGATGCCCCGACCCGTGGTGCCGATCTTGCGCTTGCCGAGGAACCGTTCCGTCACCTTGTCGAGGGTGACGTTGTACGGGGTGATCAGGTGGGCGTTGCCGCTGATCAGGAGCTTCGACGTGTCGACGCCGCGCTCGTTCAGCCCACTCAGCTCGGAGAGCAGGACCGCCGGGTCGACGACGACACCGTTTCCGATCACCGGGGTGCACCCCGGCGAGAGGATTCCGGAAGGGAGAAGATGCAGCGCGTACTTCTGGTCGCCCACGACGACCGTGTGGCCGGCGTTGTTGCCACCCTGGTAGCGCACCACATAGTCAACGGATCCACCGAGCAGGTCGGTGGCCTTTCCCTTGCCCTCGTCACCCCACTGAGCACCGAGCAGCACAAGTGCGGGCACAGGCGTACACCCCTTCCGGGTGGGGCATGTCCAAGGTCAGGGGGCGTACGCCGCCTCACCGGTGTGCCCCGGAATAGACGAAGCCCCTGGCGCAATAGCGCAAGGGGCTCTTGCACAAAGATGCTACCCGAGGAAGGACCGAGGTGTCGGATCACGACCAGCTGCTGGTCATCGTCGACCCGGTCGCCCGCCGAAGCGACGGCGAGTCCGTACGGATCGCGAAGGATGTCCTGTCCGCCGGCGCGGAGGCGAAGATATGCCTGCCGGAGGGTCCGGAGGAGTTCTCCCGGGCCCTGTCCCGGCGCGGCTCCCGGCGCCCCGTGCTGCTCGGGGACGACCGGGCCCTGCTGCGCGCGGTGACGCTGCTGCACCGCGAGCGGGACCTCGCGGAGGGGGCCCTCTCCCTGGTCCCGATCGGCGCGCCGGAGACCGTGGAGGTGGCGTGCGCGCTCGGCGTGCCGCGCTCCACGCCGGCGGCGGCGCGGGCGGCCCTGGACGGGGCGGTGCGCCGCCTGGACCTCCTGGTGGACGACAGCGACGGCGTCGTCCTCGGGGACCTGCTGGTCCCGGCCGTCCCGGTCCCGGCCCCGGCGGCCCCGTCGGTCTGGGGCACCTGCCGCTCCCTGGTCCGCACCCTGGTGCCCCCGGCGGTCCGCCTCCACCCCCTGCGGGTCGAGGCGGACGGCGTCCTCCTCGCGGACGTGGACACCCCCCTGGAGGCCCTGACGGCCCGCTCGGTCGCCGGCACGGCGGAGGTGACCGTCCACCCCCCGTCCGCCCCGCCCCGCCACGCCACCGCCCACACCCTCACCGTCTCGGGCCCGGACTTCCGCTACCGCGCGGACGGCCGCCTGACGGGCCCGGTGCGGCGGCGGACGTGGGCGGTGCGGGAGGGGGCGTGGGGGTTGAGGCTGCCGAGGGGGTGACGTCGGGGAGGGGGTGGGATTGCCGGAGGCGCGCAGGGAATTCCCCACGGGGTGGGGATAGCGTCACGGGTGGGGAGACCGAGGGGGGCGTGATGACGCGCGCGTTGGACACGGCGGGGACCGCCGAGGCGCTGGACAGGTACCGGGAGCGGGCCGGGCAGACGCTGGCCGGGGGCGTCGTCTCGCTCGTCGGGGGTGTGGTCGTCGGGGTGCTGTCGGGGCCCGCGTGGACCGGTGACGTGGTGGCGTGGGCCGTCTGCTTCGGCGTCGCGCTCGTCTTCGTCGGGACCGGGGCCCTGGTGATCGCCCGCAGGATGCGGGCCGTGCTTGCCGCCGGGGAGTGGTCGGCGCACACCGCCGTGCCGGTGGCCCGGCGCCTGCACTCCCCGGTGGTCGTCCTGCGCTCCCCCGCGACCGGCGAACGGTGGCCGCTCACCGTCACGGCCGTGCGGTGGCGCCAGGACTCGGCCCGGCCGGGCCCGGGCGGCGTGCTGTGGTGGTGCGGCGACCCGCGCACGGGCGGGGTGCTCACCCGCCCCCACAGCGGGGAGCTGTTCTGGGCGAAGCCGGTACGGGGCGGGGACGCGCGGCGCCGGATCGTACGGCGGGCGGAGGAGCGGGGGCTGCCGGCCCTCGCGACCTCCCTCGCGGCCCCGTCCGGCCCTCAGCGGGCGGGAGGGGGGACCGTCCCCCGGCCGAAGGCCCGCCGCAGGGGCCGCTGGCGCTGGCTGGTGTCGGCGTCGGTCCTGGTCCTGGGCGCTTGCGTCGTCCTCTCCCCGGACGCCACGTCGCCCGCCGACCCGCAGATCGAGCTGACCGTGCTGAGCGAGGAACCCGACGGCGGCTGCGAGGTGCGCTGGAAGGACCCGTGGGACGGGCGGGAACGCACCGGCCCGTTCACGTGCGACCCCGACCGCGACCCGCAGCTCGCGGACTGGGAGACCGCCTTCGTCGTGTCGGACGGCTTCTGGAAGGGGGAGCTGTACCGCTGGGACGACGACGAGCTGCGCGGCCCCCGGGCGTGGAAAGTGCTCGACGGCTTCGCCGTAGGCGGGGCCCTGGGCCTCTTCGCGGGGCTGGCCGGCGGCGCCGTGGGCCTGTGGCGGCGGCGCGTTCCGAGGCCGCCGGTGCCGGTCATGGCGCCCCCGGTCGCCGCCGCACCTCCGCCCTCCCCGACGTACGCACGGCTGGCCGCCCTCGCCGAACAGCAACCCGTGCCGGGGCCCCGCCGCCCCGAGGCGGACGTACGGTCGGCGCCGTGGTGGCGGGTGCGGGGCCTGCGCCGGGCCTCCGGCCTGAACGGGCTGCTGTCCGCGGCGGCCTGCTGCGCGTTCGTGGGCGGGTCCCTGCTGCTGCCGATGGAGGGGTTCCAGCGCGTCTACCTCTTCGGACTGGGCACCGTCTTCCTGGTCCTGCTGGCCCTCTGGAGCTTCCGGGTCCTGAGGGGCGGGGCCGGGGCCGCCCGGCTCCTGGCGAGGGCGGCGACCGCCCCCGTACCCGTCGTCCGCAGGTACGCGCTGCTGCACGACCCGCGCGACGACACCCCCGTGCTCGTGCTCTTCCCGGCCCACGGCGGCCCGGACGACCTGCCGGAGGCGGTCCTGTCGCTGGCGCCGCCCGGCACGCAGAAGGACTCCCGCCTCGGCCTCCCCCCGGTCCCCACCGGAACGGCCGAACTGCGCGGCTGGCTGGACCGCACCGACGACGGCCGACCGGTCGTCGTGCCGTGGATCGACGACCGCCCCCTGTGGCCGGCGGGCCCGTACCGGGAGACGGGCACGCCGGAGGCCACGGCCTTCCTGGACCGGCTCGCGCCGCCGCCGGTCCCCGATCCGCGGACGCTCCCGTAGCGGCCGCAGACCCCTACCCGACGACCGGGCTGCGGCGTTCGAGCAGGACCACGTCGCGCCAGGTCCCGTGGTGGCGGCCGAGGCGTTCGCGGACGCCGACGGTGCGGAAGCCGGCGCGGTGGTGGAGGGCCAGGCTGGCGGTGTTCTCCGGGAAGATCCCGGACTGGACGGTCCAGACGCCGGCCGCGTCGGTGGAGGCGAGCAGGGCGGTGAGCAGGGCGCGGCCGACGCCCCGGCCCCGGGCGTCGGGGTGCACGTAGACGGAGTGCTCGACGACGCCCGCGTAGGCGCAGCGGTCCGAGACCGGGGTGACGGCGGTCCAGCCGACGACGCCGTCCGCCCGGTCCAGGGCGACGAAGCGGTGGTCCGGCAGGCGGGAGGCGTCGAACTCGGGCCAGGCGGGCGCGGTGGTCTCGAAGGTCGCGTCCCCGGTCGCGATGCCGAGCCGGTAGATCTCCAGGACCCGGTCGGCGTGCTCGGGGCGCATCGCGGCGAGGCGTACGGCGCCGCTCATGCGCGGGCCTCGACGCCCAGCTCCGCGAGCAGGTCGCGGACGTGTCGCTCGACGGCGTCGCGGACGGGCCGGACCGCTTCCACGTCCCGGCCCGCGGGGTCGTCCAGTTTCCAGTCGAGGTAGCGCTTGCCGGGGAAGTACGGGCAGGCGTCGCCGCAGCCCATGGTGACGACCACGTCGGAGGCCCGGACGGCGCCGGCGGTGAGCACCTTGGGGGTCTCGGCGGCGAGGTCGACGCCCACTTCCGCCATGGCGGCCACGACGGCCGGGTTCACCGCGTCGGCGGGGGCGGACCCGGCGGACCGGACCTCGACGCGGTCGCCGCCGAGGCGGGCGAGGAAGGCGGCGGCCATCTGGGACCGTCCGGCGTTGTGGACGCAGACGAACAGGACGGAGGGGGGCGGGGCGGGGGTCATGTGGGTACTTCCCGGGTCGGGGCGGGCACGGGCACGGGCCCGGCTTCCGGAGCACGGCCGGCTTCCGGAGCGCGCCCGGCTTCCGGAGCACGGCCGAAGAGGGCGGCGGCCAGGGCGACCCCGGCTCCGGTGCCCAGGACCTGGGCCGCGACGAAGGGCGGTACGGAGGCCGGGGCGATGCCCGCGAAGGTGTCGGAGAAGACCCGGCCGACGGTGACGGCCGGGTTGGCGAAGCTCGTGGACGAGGTGCACCAGTAGGCCGCGCCGATGCAGGAGGCCACCAGCACCGGGGCGAGGTGCCGCTGCCCGGTCCGGCCGAGTCCGAGGACCAGGAGGACGAGTGCGCCGGTCGCGACGGTCTCGGCCAGCCAGAGGTGGCCGGCGGACCGGTCGCGGGTGGAGAGGGAGACGAGGGGGCCGGCGAACACGGCATTGGCCAGGATCGCGCCGCCGACCGCCCCGGCCGTCTGGGCGGGCAGGTAGGCCGCGACGTCGCGCGCCGCCGGTCCGCTCCCGTCGCGGCGCCCGGTCCACCACAGGGCCAGGGTGACCGCCGGGTTGAAGTGGGCGCCGGAGACCGGACCGAGCAGGGCGATCAGCACGACGAGGCCGAGGACGGTGGCCAGCGCGTTGGCGAGCAGCCGGACGGCGGCGTCCTGGGTCAGCTCGGCGGCCTGGATGCCGGAGCCCACGACGACGGCCACGAGCGCGGCCGTGCCGATCAGCTCTGCGAGCGCGCGGCGCCACAGCGGCGCCTCCATCAGGGCGTTCCGGCGGGCACGGCGTCGGCCGGGGCCCGGAGGAGGGAGGAGAGCCGGGCGAGGGCGGCGGGCAGCACCCAGTAGTAGACCCAGGTGCCCCGGCGCTCGGAGCCGACCAGTCCGGCGTCGCGCAGCACCTTCAGATGGTGGGAGATCGTCGGCTGCGAGACGTCGAACGGCCCGGTGAGGTCGCAGACGCACGCCTCGCCGCCCTCGTGCGAGGCGATCAGCGAGAGCAGACGCAGCCGGACCGGGTCGGACAGGGCCTTGAACGTCTTCGCCAGGTCGACGGCGGAGGCCTCGTCCAGGGGCTCCCGGACCATCGGCGAGCAGCAGGCCGCCGTCTCTTCCTGCCCGACCAGCGGCAGTTCCCACTTCGACATGCATCGATATTGACAGTCATCCATCCCGGTGGCAACCTCGACCCCGTCGATCCATATCGACAACCATCGAAACAAGGAGACGGTCATGTCCCGCGTCCAGCTCGCCCTGCGCGTCGCCGACCTCGAAGGATCGGTCGCCTTCTACACGAAGCTCTTCGGCGTGGAACCCGCCAAGCGCCGCCCCGGGTACGCCAACTTCGCCGTCGTCGAACCCCCGCTCAAGCTCGTCCTGATCGAGGGCGAGGCCGACGAGGACGCCCGGCTCGACCACCTCGGCGTCGAGGTCGGGAGCACCGAGCAGGTCACCGCGGCCACCAACCGCCTGAAGGACGCCGGTCTCATCACCGCCGAGGAGAACGACACGTCCTGCTGCTACGCGCTCCAGGACAAGGTCTGGGTCACGGGCCCCGGCGGGGAGCCGTGGGAGATCTACGTGGTCAAGGCGGACGCGGACACCCTCGCCAAGGCCACCGAGGCCGCGTCCGCCTGCTGCGCCCCGGCCTAGGGGGTTCCTCCCGACTCACGTCACCGACCTGCGCACCGCCCCGGCAAGCGCAGCCGCGCGCACGTCGTCCGGGCGGAGGGCCGCCCCGGAGGGCGGAGCACCGCTCTCCCGAACCGGCCCTCACACCTCCACCACCAACCCCTCGAACCCCCTGATCACGTACCCCGCCCTCCGCACCGGCTCCGACACCAGCCGCATCCCCGGGGCCCGGCTCAGCAGTTCGCCGAAGAGCGTCGTCAGTTCCAGGCGGGCCAGGGGGGCGCCCAGGCAGTAGTGGATGCCCGCGCCGAAGGTGAGGTGGGGGTTGTCGGGGCGGGAGAGGTCGAGGGCGTCGGCCGTGGGGCCGAAGCGGGACGGGTCGCGGTTGGCCGAGCCCAGGAGGAGGGCGACCTCCGAGCCCCGGGGGATCAGCCGGCCGTCCAGCTCGATGTCGTCGAGGACCCAGCGCTCGAACATCTGGAGCGGGGTGTCGTAGCGCAGGAGTTCTTCCACAGCTGTGGACAAGTTTTCGAGAGACGGGCGGACGCCCTCCCGGAGGAGGATCCGCCAGCCGTTGACCGTGGTGTTCACCGTCGCCTCGTGGCCCGCGTTCAGGAGCAGGACGCAGGTCGAGACCATCTCCTGTTCCGTCAGCTCCGGAACGGCGAGGAGCGCCGAGATCAGGTCCTCTCCGGGGGCCTTGCGGCGCCTCGCGATCAGTCCGCGCAGGTAGTCCGAGAACTCGATCGACGCCCCCACCGCCCGCCGCGCCGTCTCCTCCGACGGGTTCGGCTCGAACATCCCGCAGATCGCCGCCGACCAGGGCCGCAGCCGGCCCCGCTCCTCGTCCTCCTCCGGAATCCCCAGCATCTCCGCGATCACCGCGACCGGCAGCGGCTCCGCCACCAGCGCCTGGAGGTCGCCGCCGCCCGCCGCCAGCAGGTCCCCGACCAGGCCGGCGGCCAGGCGCCGTACCGCCGGGGCCAGGTTCTCCACCGTCCTCGGCGTGAACGCCTTCGAGACCAGGCGGCGGATGCGGGCGTGGTCCGCTCCCTCCAGGTCGAGGAGCCCGTGGTCGTTCAGGGTGTGGAAGGGCTCGTGCGCCGGGTCCGGGGCCTCCCGGCCGAACTCCTCGTGCGTGAAGCGGTGCGTGTACGTCCGGCCGAGCCGCCGGTCCCGGAGGAGCGCCGAGACGTCCTCGTGGTGCGGGACCAGCCACTGGCGGGTCGGCTCGTGCCAGTGGACCCGGCCTCCCGCCCGCAGCGCGGCGTAGGCGGGGTAGGGGTCGGCGGTGAACTCCGGCGACCAGGGGTCGTACGCGGTGGTGTCCATGGGCGGACGCTACCCACCCACCCGCACCAGCCCCGCCTCGTACGCGAACACCGCCGCCTGCGTCCGGTCCCGCAGGCCCAGCTTCACCAGGATCCGGCTCACGTGCGTCTTGATCGTGGACTCCGCGACGACCAGGTGGTCCGCGATCTCCGCGTTCGACAGGCCCTGCGCGATCAGCACCAGGACCTCCGTCTCGCGCTCGGTCAGCTCCCCGATCTGCGCCATCGCCGGCGGGCGCGGGGAGGACCCCGGCGCCTTCGCGAACTCGGTGATCAGGCGCTTCGTGACGGTCGGCGCGAGCAGCGCCTCGCCCGCCGCGACGACCCGGACGCCGTCCGCGAGCTGCCGGGCCGAGGCGTCCTTGAGCAGGAATCCGGAGGCTCCGGCGCGCAGCGCCTGGTACACGTACTCGTCCAGGTCGAACGTGGTCAGGACCAGCACCTTCGCGTCCGCGTCGGCCGCGACGATCTCCCGCGTGGCCTCGATCCCGTTCAGCTCCGGCATCCGGATGTCCATCAGGACCACGTCCGGACGCAGGGCCGCCACCTGGGCGATCGCCTCCCGGCCGTTGACCGCCTCGCCGACGACCTCGATGTCCGGCATCGCGCCCAGCAGGACCGAGAAGCCCTCCCGGACCATCATCTGGTCGTCGACGATCAGCACACGGATCACGACCCGGCCTCCTCACGGCTCACGGGGACGAAGGCCGTCACCTCGTAGCCACCGTCCTCGGTCGCCTCGGCCGTCATCTCACCGCCCAGCATCGTCACACGCTCCCGCATGCCCGTGATGCCGTGGCCCGCACCCGGCGACGGCTTCACCAGGCCGCGCGCCGGACCGTTGGCGATGCGCAGGCCCAGGCCGCCGAGCACGTACGACACCTCGACCTTCGCCGCCGCGCCCGGCGCGTGCCGCAGCACGTTCGACAGGGCCTCCTGCACGATCCGGTACGCGGAGAGCTCCACGCCCTGCGGCAGCTCGCGCACCGCGCCGGTCACCGTCTTCTCCACGTCGAGACCGGCCTCGCTCACGTTGGCGACCAGCGCGTCCAGATCGGCCAGGGTCGGCTGCGGGGCGTCGGGCGCCTCGTAGTCCTCGGCCCGGACGACCCCGAGGATGCGGCGCAGCTCGGTCAGCGCGGCGACCGCGTTCTCCCGGATGGTGAGGAAGGCCTGCTCCAGCTCCGGCGGCGGGTTCTCGACCCGGTACGGCGCGGCCTCCGCCTGGATCGCGACCACCGACATGTGGTGGGCGACGACGTCGTGCAGCTCGCGGGCGATCGTGGTCCGCTCCTCCAGGAGCGTCCGCTTCGACCGCTCCTGCGC
This sequence comes from Streptomyces sp. NPDC092045, assembly GCF_044756005.1. Classification (NCBI taxonomy): domain Bacteria; kingdom Bacillati; phylum Actinomycetota; class Actinomycetes; order Kitasatosporales; family Streptomycetaceae; genus Streptomyces; species Streptomyces sp. NPDC092045. The sequence goes on from NZ_JBIVSC010000005.1 coordinate 31,047, forward strand.
GGTGACCGTCTGCTGCGCGGTGACCTCGCGGTCGGCCTGGCGGCGGACCTGGAAGACGGTGACGGTGAGGAGGACCAGGGCCGAGGCGAAGGCCATCGCCACGGATTCGGAGTCGCCCCCCGCGCCGAGGAACATCCCGGTGAAGGCGCCGAAGGCCGACGTCACCAGCCACATCCACGCCGCGGCGCGGGGCCGGGTGCGGGCCGCGACCACGGCGAGGACCACCAGGTGGGAGAAGAACGTCGTGTTCGACCAGGGCCAGCCGCCGTCGTAGCCGGTGAGGTACCCGATGAAGGGCGCGGAGCCGAGCGAGGTCCAGAACGCGAGGACCGGCCGGACCAGGGTGAGCAGCACGATCGCGGCCGGCGCGCAGGCGATCAGGAGGGCCAGCGGGCCGAAGTGGGTGTCGACGCGCTCGTATCCCATGGCGAAGGCGACGAAGGCGAGGAACACCACGACCGCGTGCGGGAAGAACCCGGCGCGGGCCCGTATCCGCTTCGGCAGGAGGCGCGCCAGCCTGCTGGTCACCTGCACGGGCGCCAGCGGCCGGTAGGCCGGGGCGTCGTGGAGGAGTTCCTGCCGCAGCCCGCCGAGCGCGACCTGGACCAGGTGGAACTCGGGGGCCCGGTTCGTCCCGGGGGTCTGTGTCTGAGTCACGCCGTTCACGGTACGGGGGAGGCCGGAGCGGGTCGTCCCGCTCCGTACGGATCCTTCCCCGTCCGTCCTGAGTACTACGGAAGAGCCGGACCGGTACCGGCGGCCTCACCAGGCCAGCTGGGCGATCTCCTCCGCCACCACCGCGCACGCGTCCGTCGCCGGGTCGACGAGCGGGAAGTGGCCGGTCTCCTCCAGGAGCGTCAGGCCGACCGCCTCGCCCGCCCCCGCCGCCGCCTCCGCGTACGCGTCGGCCACCGCGTACGGCACGACGACGTCCTCGCGGCCCTGCACCACGGTGGTCGCGATGCCGGTCGGGAGGAGGGCGGCCGGGTCGGCGGAGGCCGCGCGCTCCTCGTACGCCTCCGGGCCGCCGAGGAGTTCGGTGACCGCGCCGCCGCACACCCCGAGCTCGACCGCCCGCGCGAAGTGGGCGATCGGGGCGAGGGCGACGACCCCGCGCAGCGGCGGCGGGGCGGGCAGCCGCCACGGGGAGCCGGCTGGCAGGACGTGCCGGGCGGCGGCCCACAGGGCCAGGTGCCCGCCGGCCGAGTGCCCGGTGAGCACGATCCGGCCCGTGTCGGCCCGCGGCAGGTGTACGGCGGCGAGCTCCGGTACGGCGTCGAGCGCGGCGGCCACGTCGTCGAAGGTCTCGGGCCAGCGCCCGGCGACCGGGGCCGTGCCGCCCTGGCGCGGCAGGCCGCCGCCGCGCCGGTACTCGACGCTGGCGACGGCGAAGCCGCGCCGGGCCAGGAAGTCCGCGAACGGCGTCAGGTGCCCCCGGTCGTACGGGGCCCGCCAGGCGCCGCCGTGCAGGGCGACGACGAGCGGGGCCCGGTCGCGTCCGTCGCGCGGGGCGTAGAAGTCGACCACCTGGTCCGGGTGGTCGCCGTACGCGGCGGTGGCGTCCGGGGCGACGACCGGGTGCGAGAAGGCCGACGCCTCTTCGGCGGCGTCGCGCGCGGCGGGATCCATGGGCTGTTCCAACCTCTCGGGTACGGGGCCGAGCCGACCTGACCTGCGGGGACGGTACCAGGATCGGAGCCGTGCGGATCAGGTGGTCGTCGGACCGTGTGCCCGGCCGGGGGACCGGCCGGGCACGTCCGCGCACCTGGCCCCGGAGCTACGACGGGACCTTCGCGCCCGTCACCCGGCGGGAGCGCCCGCCGGCACGTCCGCCAGGACCTCGGCCAGGATCCGGGCCGCCCGCTCCGCGTCCGCGAACCCGACGTACAGCGGCGTGAAGCCGAACCGCAGCACGTCCGGGCGGCGCAGGTCGCCCACGACCCCGCGCCGGATCAGCTCGGCCATCACGGCCGGGGCCCCGGCGCACCGCAGCGCGACCTGGCTGCCGCGCTCGCCGTGGGCCTCGGGCGTGACCGACTCGACCCGGCCCCCGGGGACGTACGCCCGCACGCACTCCAGGAAGAAGTCGGTGAGGGCCAGGGACTTGGCCCGCACGTCCTCGACCGCGACCCCGTCCCACACGTCGAGCGCCGCTTCGAGCGCCAGCATGGAGAGGATGTCGGGGGTGCCGACCCGGCCCCGCACGGCGCCCGCCGCCGCCTCGTACCCGGAGGTCATCCCGAACGGGTCGGCGTGCGAGTTCCAGCCGGGCAGCGGCGAGTCGAAGGCGGCCTGGTGGCGCTCGGCGACGTACAGGTAGGCGGGCGAACCGGGTCCGCCGTTCAGGTACTTGTACGTGCAGCCGACGGCCAGGTCGACCCCGTGGGCGTCCAGGCCGACGGGCAGGGCGCCCGCGCTGTGGCACAGGTCCCAGACGGCGAGCGCGCCGGCCGCGTGCAGGGCGGCGGTGACGCCCGGCAGGTCGTGCAGCCGGCCGCTGCGGTAGTCGACGTGGTTGACGAGCGCGGCGGCCGTGCGCGGGCCCGCCGCCTCCGCCATCGCGGCCGGGTCGAGGGGCACGATCCGGTGGCCCGTCATCCGCGCGGCCGACTGCGCGATGTACCCGTCCGTGGGAAAGGTCGTGGCGTCCACCAGGATCTCGTCGCGTCCGTCGCCCGCGAGACGGGCGGCGGCGACGACCGCCTTGAAGACGTTCACGCTGGTCGAGTCGCCGACCACGACCTGCCCCGGACCGGCGCCGACGATCGGCGCGATCCGCTCGCCGATCCGTTCGGGAGCGGTCCACCAGCCCGACTCGTCCCAGGAGCGGATGCGCAGCTCGCCCCACTCGCGGGTGAGGACGTCGGCCATGCGGGCGGGGACGTGGGCGGGCAGGGCGCCGAGCGAGTTGCCGTCGAGGTAGACGGTGTCCGCGTCGAGGACGAACCTCGCGCGGTGCCCGGCGAGGCCGTCGGCCGCGTCGAGGTCCCCGGCGCGGGCCGCGAGGTGCTCCTCGCGGCGGCCCTTGAGGCGGTCCTTGAGCTGGTCCTTGAGGCGGCCCTTGAGGAGGTCAGACATGGCTGCGGGCCGTCCAGAGCTCGGGGAACACGTTCTTCTGGGCCCGCTTCTCCAGCCAGGCCACGCCCGCCGAACCGCCGGTGCCGGTCTTGGCGCCCATCGCGCGCCGGGTCGCCACCAGGTGGTCGTTGCGCCAGCGCCAGACCAGCTCGGCCACGTCGCTCAGGGCCTCGCCGAGCCGGACCAGCTCGGCGTTCTGGTCGGGGTCCGCGTAGATCCCGGCCCAGACCGCCTCGACCTCGGGCGAGGGCTCGTACCGCCCTGCCAGGTCACGGGTCAGGACGGCGGCGGGGACGGGCAGGCCGCGCCGGGCGAGCAGGCCGAGGACCTCGTCGTACAGGCTCGGCTCGTGGAGCGCCTTCTCCAGCTCGGCGTGGACGCGGGGCGCGCCCCTGTGCGGGACGAGCATGGACGCGGACTTCTCGCCGAGCAGGAACTCCATCCGCCGGTACATCGCGGACTGGAACCCGGAGCCCTCGCCGAGCGCGCCCCGGTAGGCGTTGAACTGGGCGGGGGTGAGCTGGGCGAGCGGCCGCCAGGAGTGGTTCAGGGCCTCCAGCTCGCGCACGGAGCGCTTGAGCGCGTCCGTCGCGACGGGGACGCGGTCCTCGCGCAGGGCGCGGCTCGCGGTCTCCCACTCGTGGACGATCACCGTGAACCACAGCTCCATGACCTGGGTGGTGACCAGGAAGACCATCTCGCCGGGGTCGTCCGAGCGGAGGTGCTGGAGGTGGGTGAGGACGTCCGCCTGGACGTAGTCCTCGTACGGCGTCGTGCCCGCGAAGTCGAGGTTCGGGGCGTCGGCGGCCGGAGCGGCCCCCGAGCCGTCGGGAGAAGCCCCGGAGGAATCGGGAGAACCCGGGAAGGTGGACATTTCTGTCTCCTCGGTACGTTCTACCGGGTAGCGGTCCGCTCGCACCGTGCGGCACCTCGTGCGGCACGGGAGCTCCGGTCCCCTCGGGAGGCGCGCTCCGTCGCGCGCCGTCCCAGTCGCATCATGGCACGATCGGCCCGGTGATGTAGCTCCCGTCTTCGCCATACGGGTAAGCGTTCGAAACGCAGCCGTCCAGTCCCTTGATCTGCTGCATCATCGCGGGCGCGGGCCTCCCCGGGCCCGGACAGGCCATGTGCTCCCGGATGCCGAGCTCGTGGCCGACCTCGTGGTTGATGATCAGGTGCCGGTACTCGGCGGGCGGGCCCGCGAAGGTCGGGGAGCCGAGCATCCACCGCCGGAGGTTCACGACGACGCCCTCGGTGGTCTCGCAGTTCAGCTCGCCGCCGGTGTCGAGGCCCTCGCGGAGGCAGAGCGCGTCGGCCGTGTCCGGGGTGGCGATCCGGATGACGAAGTCGGCCTCCTCCCGCTCGGAGACGAGCTGGAAGCGGCCCCGCCCGTGGGCGGCCCAGCCGCGCGGATGGGCCAGGATCCCCTGGATCTCGGCGGCCGTGCCGTCCGCCTCGACGTCGATGCCGTTCTCGACCTCGACCCGGTAGCGGCGCAGTTCGCCGCTCGCGCCGGTGGGGACGCCGGAGGCCCGCGCGATGGTGAAGGTGCCGGGGCCGGACTCCGGCACGACGGGCTTCTGCGGGACGGCCCCGACCGTCGGGGTGGGGACCCGTTCCGGGGTGGGCGTCGGCGTCGGCGCCGGGGCCGGGGTGCGCGTCCGTTCCGGCCGCGGTGACGGGGTCGGGGCCGGGACCGGTCTCGCCGTGGCGGGCCGGGGCGCGGGCGGGCCGGTCACCGGGGCCGCGCTCCCGGCCTCGGGGCCGGGCACGGGGAGGGCCGGGGCGGCCCGGCCGTCGGTCACCCCGCCGTTGAAGTGGGCGAGGGCCGCGCCGGCGCCGAGCGCGAGGGACGCCAGGAGCAGGGCGGGGAGGGCGAGCCGGCGCACGGGGCCGCGTCCGCGCCCGCCCCGTCGGCGGCTCTGCGCCCGTCGCCGTCCTGCGGGTGCGGCACGTTTGCCCACGACAGACTTCTCCCCTGTGTCGGCCGGCCTGGGGGAAGAGGAAGTGGGGCCTCGGTACCGGCGTGCGTCGGTGCTGTGGTCCCGGGGATCGTACCGGGCTCGTTCGAACAGAGCCGAAAAGCGCGGGGGCGGTTCCGAAAAGGCGGGAGGTTTCGAAAAGACGGGGGCGAAGAGGCGAGGGTGCGAAAAGGCGAGGGGTCTCGGAAAGGCGCCGGGGCGGCGGCCGTTCGACGGCCGCCGCCCCGGGATCCGCCGGTCTCAGCCGAGCGTCTCCGCCGCCGTCTCCGAGGAGTCGCGCAGGAAGGTCGTGCAGCGCTCGTACTCCTCCTTCTCGCCGATCTCACCGGCCGCCCGGGCCAGCGCGTGCAGCGCGCGCAGGAAGCCGCGGTTCGGCTCGTGCTCCCACGGGACCGGGCCGTGGCCCTTCCAGCCGCTGCGGCGCAGGGCGTCCAGGCCCCGGTGGTAGCCGGTGCGGGCGTAGGCGTACGACTCGACGACCCGGCCGCCCTCGAAGGCGTCGTCGGCGAGGCGCGCCCAGGCGAGCGAGGAGGTCGGGTACTTCGCGGCGACCTCCGCCGGAGCCGTGCCGCTCGCGAGCAGCTCGCGCGGACCCGGTTCGTCGGGCAGGTGGGTGGGGGCGGGTCCCCCCAGGAGGTTCTCGTGGATGGCCATGGGCCCAGTCTGCCTCAGTACCCGCGCCCCGAACCGCCCCGGCCCGACGGCCCGACGGCGTCCCGGTCACCCGACCCCGCCACGACGCCTCCGGCACCACCACAGCCCGGCCCCGTCACGACACCTCCGGCCCCGCCACGGTCCCTCCGGCCCGACGGCCCCGGCTCAGCGGTCCGCGTCCCGGCCGCCCCGGCCTCCCGGGTCGAGCGGCGGGGCCTGCACCCCGCAGTGCACCCGGCACTCCGGATGGCAGCGGTCACCGGCCCCGGCACCCGTCCCGGACGGCACCGCGGCCGGCGTCCGCACCGTCGTCCACGCCAGGACCGCGCCCGCCACCAGGATCCCCGCGCACATCGGCATCGCGCGCCGGAAGGTCTCCCCGAACTCGGCCGCCGAGCGGTACGCCTCCGGGCCCATCCCGGCCAGCATCGGCAGCGCGGCCACCGCGAGCAGCCCGGCCGCCCGCGCCGCCGCGTTGTTGATCCCGCTCGCCAGACCGGCCCGGGACACGTCCACCGAGGCGAGGACGGTCGCGGTCAGCGGGGCGACCAGGGCCGTCATACCGAGCCCGAGCACGAGCAGGGCCGGCAGCACGTCCCGTACGTACGAGGCGTCCTCCCCGACCCGCAGCATCAGCAGCATTCCGGCGGCGCACAGCAGCGGTCCCGCCGTGAGCGGGATCCGGGGGCCGATCCGCTCCCCCAGCTCCCCGGACCTCGCCGAGAACAGCAGCATGAGCACGGTCGTCGGCAGCAGGGCCGTACCGGCGGCGAGCGCCGAGTAGCCGGAGACCACCTGGAGCTGGAGGGCCGCCAGGAAGAAGAACCCGCCGAAAGCGGCGTACACGCAGAGGGTCACCAGGTTGACGGCGGTGAAGGTCTTCGAGCGGAAGATCGACGGCGGCACCATCGCCGCCTCGCCCCGCCGCCGCTCCAGCACCACGAACCCGGCCCCGGTGACGACCCCGGCCGCCCCCGCCCACCAGGCCGAACCGATCAGCGCGTACGTCACGAGCGCGAGCGCCGCCGCGCCCAGGATCGCGCCGAGCACGTCGAAGCGGCCGTGCGCGGCCCCGTCCCGCGACTCGGGCACGTGCCGGAGGGCGACCGGCACGCACACGAGGGCGAGCGGCACGTTCAGGAGGAACACCCACCGCCAGCCGGGCCCGTCCACCAGCCAGCCGCCGACGAACGGTCCGATCGCCGCGCCCACCCCGCCGAAGCCCGACCAGAGCCCCACGGCCCTGGCCCGGTCGTCCTCGTGGAAGCTCGCCTGGATCAGCGCGAGCGAGCCCGGCGTGAGCAGCGCCCCGCCCACGCCCTGGAGCGCGCGGGCCGCGATCAGGACCCCGGCGTTCGGGGCGAGCCCGCAGAGCAGCGAGGCGGCGGCGAACCACACCACCCCGGTCACGAAGACCCGGCGCCGCCCGAACCGGTCGCCGAGCGAGCCCCCGAGCAGGATGAGCCCGGCCAGGGTCAGCATGTAGGCGTTGACCGTCCACTGGAGGACGGCGAGGTCGGCGCCGAGGTCCTCGCCGATGTGCGGCAGGGCGACGTTCACGACGGTGGAGTCGAGCAGCGCCATCCCGGAGCCCAGGACGGTGGTGAAGACGATCCACCGACCGGTCCCGGAGGCCATCCGTACGTTCCGCTCGCCCATGTCCGCATGGTCCCGCGAAACGCGCCGCCCCGCGCCCCCGTGCGGAGCGCCCTCAGGCGGTCCGCAGCCGGCCCGCCGCCCTGACCAGGGCCTCCACGCCCCGTTCCGCCTTCTTCCGGGGGCAGCCCACGTTCAGCCGGACGAAGCCCGGCGTGCCGTACGTCCCGCCCGGCATGATCGCGACCTTCTCCGCCGTCACCAGCTCCTCCTGGAGCCGGGTCTCCTCGATCCCGAGGGGCCGCAGGTCGATCCACGCCAGGTAGCCGGCCTGCGGGGGCTCCCAGACCACCCCGGGAAGGCCCTCGGCGAGGCGTTCCCGGACCAGCTCCATCGTGCCCGCGACATAGCCGCGCAGCTCGTCCAGCCAGGCCGCGCCCTGCCGGTACGCGGCGATGTGGGCGGTCAGCGAGAGCACGGCGGGCGAGGCGAGCCCCTCGCCGGTCTCCATGCGCCGCACGAAGGCCTCGCGCTCGTCGGGGTCGCCGACGATCCCGTACGAGCCGGAGAGCGCGGGGAAGTTGAAGGCCTTGGTGGCGGAGGTGACCAGCGCCCAGCGGCGCCCCCGGCCCCGCTCCGCGATCCGGGTCCACGGCACGTGCCGGTGGCCCTCGCCGGTCAGGTCCGCGTGGATCTCGTCGCTGACGACGCTCGCGCCGTGCCGCTCGGCGAGCTCCGCGAAGGCGGTCAGCTCCGCCTCCGTCCACACCCGGCCGGTCGGGTTGTGCGGGGAGCAGAGCAGCAGCATCCGGCTGTCCGGCCGGGCCAGCTCGCGCTCCAGGGCCTCCGCGTCCCCGACCGGGACCCCGCGCAGCTCGCGCCCGAGCCCGGTGACGGCCTTGCGGAAGCCGTCGTACGTGGGGGTGTGGACGACCACGCCGTCACCGGGCTCCGTCCACATCCGCAGGAGCTGCGAGAGCTGGTTGAGCACGGAGGGGGCGTACACCAGGGAGTCCGGGTCGATCGCGGTGTCGTGGCGGCTGGCGTACCAGTGGCGTATCGCCCCGCGGAAGTCGCCGAGCCGCCAGTCCGTGTAGCCGAAGACCCCGTGGCCGACGCGCTCGCGGAGGGCGGCGAGCACCTCCGGCGGGGAGGCGAAGTCCATGTCGGAGATGGTGAAGGGGAGCAGGTCGGGCACCCCGAAGCGGTCCGCGATCCCGTCCCACTGGACGGACCAGGTGCCGCGCCGGTCGATCTCCCGGTCGAAGTCGTACATCAGGCCCTCTCGTCCCTCTCTTCCCGGTTCTCTCCCGACGGACGAAGGGCCCGGCATCCCCGCTCGGGGGTGCCGGGCCCTTCGCTCACGACGTGCTTACTTGAGCTTGGTGCCGGTCGAGCGCAGCGCGGCGCACGCCTCGGTCACGCGGACGGCCATGCCAGCCTCGGCCAGCTTGCCCCAGGTGCGCGGGTCGTAGGTGGACTTCTTGCCGACCTCGCCGTCGACCTTCAGGACGCCGTCGTAGTTGCGGAACATGTGGTCCACGACCGGACGGGTGAAGGCGTACTGGGTGTCGGTGTCGAGGTTCATCTTCACGACGCCGTTCTCCAGGGCGGTGGCGATCTCCTCGGCCGTGGAGCCCGAGCCGCCGTGGAAGACGAAGTCGAACGGGTCGGCCTTGCCGAACTTCGAGGCGACGCCGGCCTGGAGGTCCTTGAGGAGCTCGGGGCGGAGCACGACGTTGCCCGGCTTGTAGACGCCGTGCACGTTGCCGAAGGACGCGGCGAGCAGGTAGCGGCCCTTCTCGCCCAGGCCCAGGGCCTCGGCGGTGCGGATGGCGTCGTCGACGGTGGTGTACAGCTCGTCGTTGATCTCGTGCGTGACGCCGTCCTCCTCGCCGCCGGTCGGGGTGATCTCGACCTCAAGGATGATCTTGGCGGCGGCGGCCTTCGCGAGCAGCTCCTGGCCGATGGCCAGGTTGTCCGCGAGGGTCTCGGCGGAGCCGTCCCACATGTGCGACTGGAACAGCGGGTTCTCGCCCCGGGCGACGCGCTCGGCGGAGACGTCGAGCAGCGGACGGACGTAGCCGTCCAGCTTGTCCTTCGGGCAGTGGTCGGTGTGGAGGGCGACCGTGATGTCGTACTTCGCGGCGACGATGTGCGCGAACTCGGCCAGGGCGACGGCGCCCGTGACCATGTCCTTGTTGTACTGACCGCCCAGGAACTCGGCACCGCCGGTCGAGATCTGGATGATGCCGTCGCTCTCGGCCTCCGCGAAGCCGCGCAGAGCAGCGTGCAGGGTCTGGGACGAGGTCACGTTGATGGCCGGGTAGGCGAACTTGCCTGCCTTCGCCCGGTCGAGCATCTCGTTGTAGACCTCGGGGGTTGCGATGGGCATTCGTCCGCTCCTTGTGATGTGCGGGGTGTGTGCTGTTGCTGTCCCTGACCTGGGGGCGACGTCATCGTCGCCCCCATCCTTCCAGACTCTTGTGCGGGCTCCCATGGGCCCTGCGCGCCGAGGGGCGGGGTGTTTCACGTGAAACACCCCGCCCCTGGAAGAAAGAGCAGGTCAGGGCCGTTCTCGCCCCGCCCCGGGCCCTACGTCACGACTTCGCGGCAGTTACGCCAGGCCGAGGTCGCCGAGCTGGTAGCCGGTGAGGTACGGCAGCCCCGCCTCCGCGATGGCGCCGGCGGCGCCCCGGTCCACGATCGTCGCCACGGCGACGACCTCGCCGCCCGCCTCGCGGACGGCCTCGACGGCGGTCAGCGGCGAGCCGCCGGTGGTCGAGGTGTCCTCGACGACGAGGCAGCGGCGGCCCTTGACGTCCGTCCCCTCGATGCGGCGCTGCATGCCGTGCGCCTTCTGCGCCTTGCGCACGACGAAGGCGTCCAGGCGCTGCCCGCGCGCGGCGGAGGCGTGCAGCATCGAGGTGGCGACCGGGTCGGCGCCCAGGGTCAGACCGCCGACGCAGTCGAAGTCCAGATCGGCCGTGAGGTCGAGCATGACCCGACCGACCATCGGCGCGGCCTCGCCGTCCAGCGTGATCCGGCGCAGGTCGATGTAGTAGTCGGCTTCCAGACCCGAGGAGAGGGTCACCTTGCCGTGCACCACGGCCTTGTCCTTGATCTGCTGGAGCAGCTCAGCGCGTACGTCAGTCATGCTCCTGAGCTTAGGGCCTGGTCGGCCCCGGCCCGCCGGTCAGGCCCGGGGGGCCGCCGGTCAGGTCCTGGGAGCCCGCCGGTCGGGCCCGGGGGCCCGCCGGTCAGAGGCGCCGCCAGCTCCACGTGCTCTCGATCTCCAGGGGGTCGATCGGGGTGACCAGGCGCGGGTGGGTGTTGAGGCCGTTCGGGGGGCCGGACTGCGGCTCGACGCAGACCGCCTCCGCCTGCTCGTCGTAGATCACGACCCACTCGGTGCGGCCGGTGACCCTCAGCTCCAGCTCCTCCGGCCAGGTGAGGGTGACGTCGACGCCGCCGGGCATGCCGAAGCAGTCGTCCCAGGGGCCGGGGAGGGGGTCGATCCGGCGGCCGGTGGGGAGGTGGTCCTCGCCGCGCTCCTCCTGCCAGGCGGGCGCGAAGTCGACCCGGACGTCCTGGCCGCCCCGCCCCAGGTTGCGCAGGAACCAGGGGTGCCAGCCGGCCTGGGCCGGGAACGAGTCGTCGTAGGCCTCGACGCCGAAGCGGAGGGTGAGGGAGTCCTCGGCCAGCTCGAAGACCTGGGTGACCCGGCCCCCGTACGGCCAGGGGTCGCCGAGCTCGCAGACGAACACGGCCTCGGTCGCGGAGGTGCGGGCGGTCTTCCAGGCGAGGTCGCGGACGGTGCCGTGGATGGCGTGCGGAGGCGCGTTGACCGGGAGTCGGTGGGTGGTGGCGCCGTTGCGGAAGCGCCCGTTCCCGGTCCGCCCGCACCAGGGCACCATCGGGAAGCTTCCGTACCGCTCGCCCTGGCGCAGCACCTCGGTGCCGCCGATGCGCAGGCCCTCGATCCGGCAGCCGTTGTCGGGGTTGATGGTCAACTCGGCGTCGCCCGCCGTCAGTCGCGTCTGCATGCTCACGCTTCGACCCTAAGCCCGCGCGGCACGGAACGCGGCCGACCGTTTCGGGGGCGTCGCCGGAGCGTTCCGCGAGGCGCCCCCGGCGGCTTCGCCTGGCGATTCCTCAGCGGCGTCGCCGCAGGGCCCGGCCGACGACCACGGCGGAGGCGAGCGCGAGGGCCGCGGCCGGGGCGATCCAGCGCAGGGCGGCCCCGGCGCTGGTCGCCTCCGGCGCGGGAACGGGGGCGTACCGGCCGCGCGGCGGGGCGTGGTCGACCTCCTCGGCGCTCCGGCCGATCATGGTCCGGCGCGCGTGGGCGGCCTCGGCGGCGGGCTGCGGGGCGGGGAACTCGACCGGCGCGTCCCCGAAGCCCTCGTCGGGGAGGGGATCGAGGGCGGGCGGCGGCACCGGGGCGTCGAAGACGGCGCCGTGGTCGGCGGGCTCCTCCACCCCGTCGTCGACACCGTCGTCGTCGGCGGCGCCGTCGTCGTCGTCGGCGGCGGCGGCGGCGCCCGCAGCGTCCCCGGCACCTCCTGTGCCTCCGGTGTCTTCGGTGTCTTCGGTACCGAGGGCGTCGAAGGCGTCGGGCACGTCGAGCCCGGGACCGGCACCGGCGACGACGCCCGCACCGGCGCTCTCGCCCGCCCCCTCCCCCGCGGCCTCCGTCAGCGACTCCACGAACCGTTCGAGCAGCCGCGTGCCCGTCGCCGCCCTGGTCGCGTCCGTCTCGTCGGCGAGCCGGCCGGTCGCCGTCAGGGCGCCCGTGAAGCTCAGGTTCGTGCCCTCGGCCAGCGGGGTGAGGACCACGGTGAGGGACAGTTCCGCCGCGCCCCCGCCCCGGACCTCGGCGCCCTCGCCCTCGTAGGTGATGGCGCCGTCCCGCTCGACGATCCGCAGCGCGCCCCGGTAGGTGATGGTGTGACCGCCGACCCGGACCCTGAGCCTGCCCGCCAGGGGCTCCGCGTCGGCGTCCCGCTGGAGACCGGGCACGCAGCGCACCACGCGGGCCGGGTCCGTGAGCGTCGCGCGCAGGGCCTCGGCCGGTACCGGGACGAACACCTCATGCTCCATGGGAGCCGAGCCTACTCAGACCGGGGCTCCGCGTCGCCTGTTCGCCCCGCGTCGAAGGCCCCGGGCCCGTCCCTCAGTCGCCGTACCGCGGGTGCACCAGCGTCGAGGAGGGCGGTGCGGCGCCCCGGGTGCGTTCGGCGCGGGCGGCGGCGACCGCCAGGGCGTCCGCGCCGAGCGAGCGCGGCCGGGGCGCGTCGGGGGCGAGACCGAGGACGGGCGGCCGGTCGCCCGGGACCGCCAGGAGGAAGCCCCAGTCGCAGGGCCCCGGCCCCGTACCGGCGGAGCGGTCGGCGCGGTCGGGGCCGGCGGCGAAGCCGGGGGTGCGGCCGCTCGCGCTGTAGGGCCGGGTCGCGAACCCGGCGGCGCGCAGGGTGGCGTCGACCGTCCAGTAGGTGCGGGGCCGGTCGGTGACCGAGCCGGCGTGGACGGCGAACCGCCCGGACGGGCCGAGGACCCGGGCCACGAGCCCGTAGAACTCCTCCGAGTACAGCTTGGTGCTGGAGGTGATCCCGGGGTCGGGCAGGTCGGAGAGCACCACGTCGTAACGTTCCCGCACCCGGTCGGCGGCGCCCCGCAGCCAGTGGAAGGCGTCCTCGTGGACGACCCGGACGCGCGGGTCGAGGAACGCCCGCGCGTTGAGCCGGGCGAGCGCCGGATCGGTGCGGGCGAGGCGGACGACCCCGGGGTCGAGCTCCACCACGGTCACGGACCGGACGCCGGGGTGGCGCAGCACCTCGCGGACGGCCATCCCGTCCCCGCCGCCGACGATCAGGACGCGCGCGTGCGGGCCGTTCATCGCGGGGTGGACGAGCGCCTCGTGGTAGCGGTACTCGTCCCGGCCCGAGACCCGCAGCCGGCCGTCGAGGAACAGGTCGGGCGGCCCCTCCGGGCCCCCGGTCACCACGACCTCCTGGAGGTCGGTGTGGACGGCGACCCGCACGTCCTCCCCGTACACGGCCCGGCGCGCGGCCTGTTCGAAGTCGTCGACGAGGACGGTCGCGGTGGCGAGGACGGCCAGGACGCCCAGGTTCACGGCGAGGAGCAGGGCCCGGGAGCGGGCGGTCAGGTCGCGGCGGAACACCCAGAGGACGAGCCCGCCGCCCGCGACGGCGTTCACCGCTCCGGTGACGAGCGCGCCGGTGAGCTGGCCGAGCCAGGGAAGCAGCAGGAACGGGAAGGCGAGGCCGCCGACCAGCGCGCCGACGTAGTCGGCGGCGAAGAGGTCGGCGACCGTCCCGGCCGCGTCGTCCGGGTCCCCGGCCCCGGCCTTCCGCCCGGTCCGCTGCATCAGCGACATCAGGAGGGGGATCTCCGCGCCGATGAGCACCCCGATCGCGAGCGAGAACGCCACGACGACGTACCGCGACTCGCCGAGCCAGGCGAACGCCGCGTACAGCACCATCGCCGAGCAGCCGCCGACCAGCGCGAGCGCGGCCTCGACCAGGCCGAAGCCGACGGCGGCGCGGCAGCGCAGCCGCTTGGCGAGGAGCGAGCCCACCCCCATCGCGAAGACCATCACGGAGAGCACGACGGAGGCCTGGGTGACCGAGTCCCCGATCAGGTACGAGGAGAGCGCCACCAGTTCGAGCTCGTAGACCAGGCCGCAGGCGGCGCAGACGAAGACCACCGCGAGGACCGGGAACCGTACCGCCTCGCGCGGCCGGACGGGCCGCCGCGCGGGCGCCCGCCGTGCCCGTTCCTCGGGTGGCACGGTCAGGGTCGGCTCGATCATGCCGTAACGCTACGTCACGCCCCGGACGCCCCCGGTCACCGGGGCGAGTGCGCGGGGGGCTTTCGGGGGGCGCATCAGAGTGCGGCGGGCATGCGCGCGCCGATCCTGGTCCTGGTCACCACCAACTGCCCTTCCTGCGGGTAGGCGTGCCAGGTGCGCCAGCGGACCTGGCCCTCGTGGCGCTGGGCCAGCATCGCGGTGAAGGCGTGCGGGGAGCCGGGGAAGGTGCCGGCGAGTCCGTGGGGGTGGTCGGCGACGAGGGCGAGCAACTCCTGCGCGCGGCCCGCGAAGGAGCCCTCCGAGAGCGTCTCGACGCGCGCGGCGAACTCGTACTCCCAGCCGCCGACGCGCTTGGAGACGCCGAGCGGGAGCGGGGTGCTGCTGCCGGGCATGCACGCCACGGTCTCCGAACAGGTGCGCCCCCCCTCCTCCAGGAGGACCTGGTGCGAGGCGCCGAGCAGCCTCAACTGGAGCTTGGCGCCGGAGAGTTCGAGGTCGAGGACGGCGAGGGCGGGCAGCGGCTCGCGCCCGAGCGCCCAGGCCAGGTCGGCCGCGCGCGTGTCGGTGTAGGAGGTCTTCAGGGTGGTGAGCATGGGTCGGCTCCGCAAACACGGTTTGACGGGTGGGCCGGGGGCGCCCCGGTGAAGGGTTTCAACGGGAGTGGGGAATCGCCGGCTCGGGTCCACACACGGTCCGAGGGCTGTCTTGTCAGGAGCGAGAGAACCACGGACGCCGGACGACTCGCAGCGTTTTTACCCAACTTGCCGTGGTTTCCAACCCCTTCGGGGACCCCACAGTTCACTTGTTCAACCGGAATCGATCGCCCGGCGCACGCCGGCGGACGGCCCCGTGTGCTCGGCGCCGCCGGCGGCCCCGGGCACACCCGGGACCGCCGCCCGCGCGGACGTGCCGACGGGCCGCCGACACCCCCGTGGCCGGCGGCCCGCCCGCTCAACTGCCGCCGCAGCCGCCGCCACCGCAGCTGGAGCTGCTGGAACCACAGGAGCTGCTGGAACCGCAGGAGCTTCCGGAACCGCAGGAGCTGCCCCCGTCGACCCAGCCGCCGCTGCCGCCACTGTCGCTGCCGTTCTTCCGCCGCCCGCTCCGCTTCGCGCTCCCGGAGCGGGCGGCCGCGACGCGGTACGCGGCGAGGGACCTGCGGATGGCGGCGCGCTGCGCGGCGGCCGCGCGCCGCTTCTCGGCGGTGGCGACGAGGACGACGACGAGGACGAGCGCCACCACGAGGACGATGCCGATGAAGAGTGCCATGAGTACTTCCCCCGTTCTTCTGTGCGAGGGGGATTCCCACGCCGTTCCCGGCCCAAAGCACACTTGAGCAAGTCCAGAGCTTGGGCCCAGGATGGCGGGCATGACACGACCGCCGCTCAACCGCCGCCTCGCCGAGTTCGGCACGACGATCTTCGCCGAGATGTCCGCGCTCGCCGCCGGGACCGGCGCGATCAACCTCGGCCAGGGCTTCCCGGACACCGACGGACCGGAGGAGGTCAGGGAGGCGGCGGTGCGCGCCCTGCGGGACGGCCGGGGCAACCAGTACCCGCCGGGGCCGGGCGTCCCCGAGCTGCGGACGGCGATCGCGGACCACCAGCGGGAGCGGTACGGCCTGGAGTACGACCCCGACACGGAGGTCCTCGTCACGGCGGGCGCCACCGAGGCGATCGCGGCCTCGCTCCTCGCCCTGGTCGAGCCGGGCGACGAGGTGATCGCCCTGGAGCCGTACTACGACTCGTACGCGGCCTGCGTCGCGATGGCCGGCGGCACCCGCGTCCCCGTCACCCTGCGGCCCCACCAGGGCGCCTACGTCCTCGACCTGGACGAGCTGCGGGCCGCCGTCACCGACCGGACGCGGCTGATCCTGCTCAACACCCCGCACAACCCCACCGGCACCGTCCTCACCCGGGCCGAGCTGACCGCCGTCGCCGAGCTCGCGGTCGAACGGGACCTGCTGGTCGTCACGGACGAGGTCTACGAGCACCTGGTCTTCGACGGCGCCGAGCACGTGCCGATCGCGAGCCTGCCGGGCATGCGGGAGCGCACGGTCACCATCTCGTCGGCCGGCAAGACGTTCTCGTTCACGGGCTGGAAGGTCGGCTGGATCACCGCGAGCCCCGAGCTGACCTCGGCCGTCCGCTCGGCCAAGCAGTTCCTCACCTACGTCTCCTCCGGTCCGTTCCAGTACGCGGTCGCCGAGGCGCTCCGGCTCCCGGACGCGTACTTCGACGGCCTGCGCGCCGACCTGGCGGCCAAGCGGGACCTGCTGGCCGAGGGCCTCGCGAAGGCGGGCTTCGAGGTCTACCGCCCGTCCGGCACCTACTTCGTCACCACCGACATCCGCCCCCTCGGCGCCACCGACGGCTTCGCCTTCTGCCGCTCCCTCCCGGAGCGCGCCGGCGTCGTCGCCATCCCCAACGCCGTCTTCTACGACGACCGCGAGGCGGGCGCCCCCTTCGTCCGCTTCGCCTTCTGCAAGAGGGTCGAGCTGTTGGAGGAGGCCGTGGCACGGCTCAGGCGGCTGGCCTAGGAGAGCCCGGGGGAAAGGACGAAGGAGCCCGGCTCCCCCGTGGCGGGGGGCCGGGCTCCTTCGCGTGCCGGTGGGGCTCAGGCCTCGTCGCCGTCGGCCTTGTCCTCCGGGGACTCCAGGCCGAACTGCTCCACGATCCACTTGTCGAACTCGATGGAGGCGCGGACCCAGCTGACCGTGGAGGACACGAAGTGCTCCAGGGCGACGCCGGTGCCGATCAGCATCTGGGCCTCGCCGATGAGGCGGAGGGTGGCGGAGCCGTCCTCCTCCTCGTGCAGGTGGGTGTAGACCTTGGGCCACAGGGTGCGGCGGTTCCAGTCGTCGATCGCGTCGAGGATCCTCGTGCGGTCGTCGGCCGAGTGCGGGCGGTCGTAGAACGTCCGGACCGAGAAGACCTGCTGCTCGTCCTCGCCGCGGAACATGAAGTAGGTGCGGAACTCCTCCCACGGCGCCGCGAGGTCACCCTCGTCGTCGACGACGTACTTCAGCTCCATCTGGTCGAGGAGCTGCTTGACGAGGTCCTGGTCGGGGACGACGGGGCCCGCCGGTCCTGCGGCCTGAGGCTGGGGCTGGCCCCCGAAATTCGGAATCGAGGACGGGTCGATGCTCACCGTGTATTTCCCTTCGTACGGATGCTCGCCATCCTCCCCCATCCCTGCCGGTCCGTGGCAACCCCCGCTCCCGCGATCCGCTGCGGGCTGACAAGATCTGGTGCGCATGGGGGAAGAAGCGGTGCCGAAACGGAAGCCGGTGAGGGCGCGCCCGTGGACCTGGGTCTGGGCGACGGCCGTGGCGACGGTGGTCTGCGGCGGGCCGCCGGCCCTGCTGGCCTGGGGCGCCACGGCCTGGAGCGAGACGGGCCGGACGCAGCGGGTCGACTGCGCGAAGGCCATGGAGTTCGCCCGGGGGGCGCTCCCGGCGGACGCCCGGGACGCCCGGTGCACGGCGGCGCACTTCCAGGACACGCGGGTCGAGGCGGAGTTCCGGACGGACCGGGCCGGGGTCGGGGCCTGGCTGGCCGCGACCTATCCGGCCGGGGAGCCCGAGTCCTTCTGCGAGGCGGACGCGTGCGTGCGGGCGTCGTACGACGAGGTGCTGTTCGTGGACGTCTCGATCGCGTACGAGGACGGGGGGACCGCCCTCGTACGCGTCGTCGCCTTCGACCTCTGACCGGGGCCTAGGGCGTGTGTCGAAAGTCCCGCCTGCCCGGCGGCGCCCGGCACGCACGCTCGCCGCGTTGTCGGGATCACCCCGATACAACCAGTATCGGGGCGACCCTCCGCCTTGCGATCGCACGCACCGGACACCGCCGGGCCCGCCCTCCGAGCAGACGGCGCTACTTTCGACACACGCCCTAGCGGGCCGCCGGGCCCACGACCAGGTCGCCCCCGGAGCGCTCCACCCGGACCGTGTCGCCGTCCCGGACCTCGCCCGCCAGGATCTTCCGGGCGAGCCGGTCGCCGATCGCCGTCTGGATCAGACGGCGCAGCGGCCGGGCTCCGTACGCCGGGTCGTTGCCCTCCTCGGCCAGCCACTCCAGGGCCTCCGGGGTGACGTCCAGGGTGAGGCGCCGCTCGGCGAGCCGCCTGGCGAGCCGGTCGATCTGGAGCCGGGCGATCCGGCCCAGCTCGGCCCGGTCGAGGGCCGAGAAGACCACCAGGTCGTCCAGCCGGTTGAGGAACTCCGGCTTGAAACTGGCCCGCACGACCTCCAGGACCTGCTGCTTCTTGACCTCCTCCGAGGTCGCCGGGTCGACCAGGTACTGGCTGCCCAGGTTCGAGGTCAGGATCAGGATGGTGTTGCGGAAGTCCACCGTCCGGCCCTGCCCGTCGGTGAGCCGGCCGTCGTCCAGGACCTGGAGCAGGACGTCGAAGACCTCCGGGTGCGCCTTCTCGACCTCGTCGAGCAGGACCACGCTGTACGGGCGGCGGCGGACCGCCTCCGTGAGCTGGCCGCCCTCCTCGTAGCCGACGTAGCCGGGGGGCGCGCCGACCAGGCGGGCGACGGAGTGCTTCTCGCCGTACTCCGACATGTCGATGCGGATCATGGCCCGCTCGTCGTCGAAGAGGAAGTCCGCGAGCGCCTTCGCCAGCTCGGTCTTGCCGACGCCGGTCGGGCCGAGGAAGAGGAAGGAGCCGGTGGGCCGGTCGGGGTCCGCGATCCCGGCGCGGGTGCGGCGCACCGCGTCGGAGACGGCCCGGACGGCCTCGGACTGGCCGATGAGCCGCTTGCCGAGCTCGTCCTCCATGCGCAGCAGCTTCTGCGTCTCGCCCTCCAGGAGGCGGCCGGCGGGGATGCCGGTCCAGGAGCCGACCACGTCCGCGATGTCGTCGGGACCGACCTCCTCCTTGACCATGGTGTCCTTCGAGGACTCCTGCTGGGCCTCGGCCTCGGAGGCCTCCTCCAGCTCCTGCTCCAGGGCCGGGATCTCGCCGTAGAGCAGCTTGGAGGCGGTGTCGAAGTCGCCGTCGCGCTGGGCGCGCTCGGCGCGGCCGCGGGCCTCGTCCAGGCGCTCCTTCAGCTCGCCGACCCGGTTGAGGGACTGCTTCTCCTTCTCCCACCGGGCGGTGAGGCCGCGCAGCTCCTCCTCGCGGTCCGCGAGGTCGCGCCGCAGCTTCTCCAGGCGCTGCTTGCTCGCCTCGTCCGTCTCGTTCTTCAGGGCCAGCTCCTCCATGCGGAGCCGGTCCACGGAGCGCTGGAGCTCGTCGATCTCGACCGGGGACGAGTCGATCTCCATGCGGAGCCGGGAGGCGGCCTCGTCGACGAGGTCGATGGCCTTGTCGGGCAGGAAGCGGGAGGTGATGTAGCGGTCGGAGAGGGTCGCGGCGGCCACCAGGGCGGAGTCGTTGATCTGCACCTTGTGGTGGGCCTCGTACCGGCCCTTGAGGCCGCGCAGGATCGCGACGGTGTCCTCGACCGTCGGCTCGGCGACCAGGACCTGCTGGAAGCGGCGCTCCAGGGCGGGATCCTTCTCGATCCGCTCGCGGTACTCGTCGAGGGTGGTCGCGCCGACCATGCGCAGCTCGCCGCGGGCCAGCATCGGCTTGAGCATGTTGCCCGCGTCCATGGCGGAGTCGCCGCCGGCGCCCGCGCCGACGACCGTGTGCAGCTCGTCGATGAAGGTGATGATCCGGCCGTCGCTCTCCTTGATCTCGGAGAGGACGGTCTTCAGGCGCTCCTCGAACTCGCCGCGGTACTTCGCGCCGGCGACCATCGCGCCGAGGTCGAGCGAGACGAGCCGCTTGTCCTTCAGGGACTCGGGGACGTCGCCCTTGACGATCCGCTGGGCGAGGCCCTCGACGACGGCGGTCTTGCCGACGCCGGGCTCGCCGATGAGGACCGGGTTGTTCTTGGTGCGGCGGGAGAGCACCTGGACCACGCGCCGGATCTCGTGGTCGCGGCCGATGACCGGGTCCAGCTTGCCCTCGCGCGCGGCGGCGGTGAAGTCCGTGCCGAACTTCTCCAGCGCCTTGTACTGCCCTTCCGGGTCGGGTGTGGTCACCCGGCGTCCTCCCCTGTTCGTCTCGAAGGCGTCCAGCAGCCTCTTCGCGCTCGCGCCCTGCCGGTCGAGGATCTCACCGGCCCGGCCGCCCTCGGCCGCGATGCCGATGAGGAGGTGCTCGGTGGAGAGGAAGTCGTCCCCGAGCTCCTTGGCCCGCCGCGCGGCGTCCGCGATGACCGCGAGCAGCTCGCGGTTGGGCTGCGGGGGCGCGACCGTGGAGCCGGTGACGCTCGGCAGGGCGGCGAGGAGCCGCTCGGCCTCGGAGCGCACGGCCGCCTGGTCGGCCTCGACGGCGGCGAGCAGGTCGGTGATGTTCTCGTTGTCCTGACCCGCGAGGAGGGCGAGCAGCAGATGGGCCGGGGTCAGGTCCGGGTGTCCCCCGGACGCGGCGCGGCCGGTGGCCGCGTTGATCGCGTCCCGGCTCCTGTGGGTCAGTTCGGCGTCCATGTGCGGTGCTCCTCCTCGGCGTGCGGGTGCCTCGCGGATCCGTCCGGATCCGCTCCATGACTTCTGTGACTCCTCAAGAGTACACAAAGTTGAGTCGCTTGCGCTCAAGTTAACGGAGGGAGTCCCTCCCGGGTAGTTTCCGGGCATGGCAACGGATCCCAGGAACCCCACCGACTCGTACCTCGGCTTCTGGCGCGAGTACCACATGTGCACCCTGACCACCCCGCGGCCGGACGGCACCCCGCACGTGGTCGCGGTCGGCGTCACGTACGACCCCGAGGGCGGGTACGCGCGCGTGATCACCAACAAGAACAGCCGGAAGGTCGCCAACGTCCTGGCGGCGGGCGCGGAGGGCGCGCGGGTCGCGGTCTGCCAGGTCGACAGGGGGCGCTGGGCCACCCTGGAGGGCGTCGCCCGGATCCGCACGGAGACGGAGGCCGTCGAGGACGCCGTGGCCCGCTACGCGGAGCGCTACGGCCGCACGCCGACCCCGAACCCGGACCGGGTCGTGATCGAGATCGCCCTCACGCGGGCGATGGGCCGCGCCTGAGACGGGCGCGGGGCGCCCGGGGCCGCCGGGGCTCTCGGACCGGCGGGGCGCCCGGGGCCGCCGGAGCTCTCGGACCGGCGGGGCGCCAGGACCCCGGAAGAAGGCGCGGCGCCCGGAGAGAACACGGGCGCAGCACAGCGGCGCCATCGCGTTTCAGGTCCGCGATGGCGCCGCTGTGTGGGGGAAGTACCTGGGCGACCTACAACGACGGGGGGATCGCTCAGGCACTGCGGGGGGTGGCGGTGATGGTCTCGGGTTCGATCAGCTGGTGGTCCCGCTGATCGAGGTTGACGAAGATCATGCCGTACCGGATGGCACAGCGGATGGGCTGCGGGGCGCCGCGCGGCCGGCGCAGGCACCGGTAGGCGCGGACGTCCTCGTCCTGCTCCCGCGCGACGACGATCGGTTCTCCGAAGAGGGTGACCTTCAGCGAGTCGCCACGGTGGGGGATGGCCGTGGCGAGGTCGACGAAGTGCCAGCCCGACCGGTAGGCCGAGGCCATCTCCCGGCGGAACCTGCGGTCGTCCGGGGGGACGCTCACGCTCCGACACCCCTGGGCGCGATCTCCCAGGAGGGCTCGCCCTCCAGCGGGGCGACCTCCCACGAGGGCTCGCCCGGCTCGGCGAGCACCTCACGTGCCGGGGCGGTCTCCCACGAGGGCTCACCGGGCTTGGCGAGCAGCTCGCGCGCCGGGGCGGTCTCCCACGAGGGCTCGTTCTGCCCCGCCACCGAGTGCGCCGGGTGCGTCTCCCACGAGGGCTCGCCAACGGCGAGCGCACCGAGAGCAGCCGCCGCAACGGCTATGGCGCCAAGTGCACGAACCATCCTGGTCATGGCCGATCTCCACCTCTTTTGATCACTACCTCCCCCCCGCGCTTTAGACGATGGCTCACACCAGCTCCTTTTCACCACCCAAGCCGGGCATCATGTTCCTGTAATGCATGACCCTGAGGGGGTGTAAATGGGGCTTGAATGTGACGCTTCCGCACATAAGCACAGTCACGGGGAACTGTGCGCCGTGGGCAAGGACCTGTACGCGAAAGCCCTCCGCACGGGCCGAATAGCCCGTTCCGAGGCCGAGGCCGCCCCCTGTCTGAAGGAACTGTCGCTCCTGCACCCGGACCCGGACGACAGCCAGTGGCTGCACCCGATCCCGCCCACGATCGCCCTGAACCAGCTCATCCACCCCATAGAGCAGGAGATCCAGGCGCGCCGCCAGCACGCCATCGCCCTGGCCGACGTGTTCGAGCCGTTTCTCGCGATCCACACACCGGACCCCTCCGCCACACAGGCGATCACCGTCCTCGAAGGCCTCAGCGTCATCAACGCCACGCTGGACCGCGTCATCAACGAGTGCACGACGGAACTCCTCACCGTCCAGCCGGGCAGCGGACGGCGCCCCGAGACCCTCGAAGCGGCCCTGCGCCGCATGGAACCCCTGCTCGACCGGGGCGTCCGCATGCGCACGCTCTACCAGCACACCGCCCGGCACCACCCCGCCACCCTGGCCTACGTCGAGCGGGTCGCCCCCTACGGGCTCGCCCTGCGCACCCTGGAAGAGATCATCGACCGGCTGATCATCGTGGACCGGAAGGTGGCGTTCGTCCCGGCCCGCAGCGACCGCCAGGTCGCCCTGGAACTGCGCCACGAAGGGCTCGTCCAGTACCTCGTCGGCGTCTTCGAGCAGTTCTGGCTGCACGGCGTGCCCTGGGACGAGGAGATCCCCTACAAGCCGTCCGTGGACGGCATCGGCGGCGTCCAGCGCTCCATCGCCCGGCTCCTCGTCGAGGGGCACGTGGACGAGGCCATCGCCCGCCGGCTCGGCATGAACGTGCGCACCTGCCGGGCCCACATCGCCAAACTCGCCGCCACCCTCGGCAGCGGCAGCCGGGCCCAGCTCGGCTACCTCATCGCCCAGTCCGGCATCCTCGAACAGGACGAACCAGCACGGTGAACACCTCCATGGGCAGGGACGCGGACGTACGGATCGAACTCGACGGGCCCGCCGGGACCCTGCGCGTCTCCGGGCCGGGACTGCCCGTCGTGGAGCTCGTGCGGACCCCCGGGACCACGCCCGTGGACCACGTCCCGATCGGCACCCGCAAGGCGGCCCTCCTCGCGCTCACCGTGGACGGCGCCCCGGCCGTCCTCCACCCCGCCCGGGGACGGCTGCTGCGCCGCTCCTACCGGGTGGACGCCGTCGTCGGCGGGGTCCGCCACCGGCTCGTCCCCTGCTCGTACGCGGAGAGCCGGCTGACCCGGAACGGCCGGCGGCTCGGCACCCTGATCTCCGGCGGGGACGGGCGCGTGGACGCCGAGTGGCTGCCGGACCGCGCCCCCGAACCGCTCGACCTCGCCGTCGGCACCGCCCTCGCCGCCGCCTTCGGCACGGGGGCGGCCCCCTGGTGGGAGACGGTCGGCGACATCGTGGCCGAGCTGATCCCCTGAACCCCGGAACGCGCGAGGCCCCCTCCGCGGGTGCGGAGGGGGCCTCGTGACGTGAGGGGTGAGGGCGAAGTGCGCCGCTACTCGCCGCGCTTGGGGCGCCAGACCACCAGCGCGCTCGCCTGCTGCACGTCCTGGTACGGCACGAGGTCGCGCCGGTAGGAGGCGTGCACCTGGGCCTCGCGCTGCCGCATCGCCGCCGCCGCGCCGTCCACCGCCGCCGACAGCTCGGCGATCCGGCTCTGGAGCGCCGCGACCTGGTTCTCCAGTTCGATGATGCGCTTGATCCCAGCCAGGTTGATGCCCTCGTCCTGCGACAACTGCTGCACCTGGCGGAGCAGTTCGATGTCACGGGCCGAGTAGCGCCGCCCCCGGCCCGCCGTGCGGTCCGGGGAGACCAGACCGAGCCGGTCGTACTGACGCAGGGTCTGGGGGTGCAGACCGGAGAGCTGGGCCGCCACCGAGATGACGTACACCGGCGACTCGTCGGTCAGTTCGTACGGATTGCGTCGGCGCCCTTCCACCGGGTCACGCTCCCTTCGCGGCCTGGAACAGCTCGGCCCGCGGGTCCTCGGAGGCGGTCGCCTCGCGGTAGGTCTCCAGGGCCTCGCGTGCCTTGTCGTCCAGCTCCTTCGGCACGGCGACCTCGACCGTGACGAGCAGGTCGCCGCGCGTGCCGTCCTTGCGGACCGCGCCCTTGCCCCGGGCGCGCATGGTCCGGCCGTTCGGCGTGCCCGCGGGCAGTTTGAGGGTGACCGCGGGGCCGCCGAGGGTCGGCACCTTGATCTCGCCGCCGAGCGCCGCCTCCGTGAAGGAGACCGGCACCGTGACGGTGAGGTTGTCGTCCTTGCGGCCGAAGACCGGGTGGGCGTCGACGTGCACGACGACGTACAGGTCGCCGTTCTGCCCGCCGCGCTCGCCCGGCGCGCCCTTGCCGCGCAGCCGGATCTTCTGGTTGTCGCTCACGCCGGCCGGGATGCGGACCTGCATGGTGCGGGAGGACTTGGCCCGGCCGCTGCCCTTGCAGACGTCGCAGGGGGTCTCGGCGATGAGGCCGCGCCCCTTGCAGTCCACGCAGGGGTCGGTGAGCGAGAAGCCGCCGCCGCTGCCGCGCGAGACCTGCCCGGTGCCGACGCAGGTCGGGCACACCCGGGGGGTGCCGTTCTTGTCGCCGGTGCCCGAACACGCCGCGCACGGCTGCTGGCTGGACATCCGCAGCGGCACGGTCGCGCCCTCGATGGCCTCGGTGAAGCTGAGCGTCACCTCGGACTCGATGTCCTGGCCGCGCCGCGGCTGGGTGCGGGCGCCGCCCCCGCCGCGGTTGAACAGGCCGCCGAAGACGTCCCCGATGCCTCCGCCGCCCCCGCCGCCGAAGCCGCCGGGACCGCCCTGGGCGCCTCCGAAGAGGTCGCCCAGGTCGAAGTTGAACGAGCCGCCGCCCCCGGGACCGCCGGCCCGGCCCCCCTGATTGAAGAGGGCGCCGTTCCCGAAGAGCGCGCGGGCCTCGTCGTACTCCTTGCGCCGCTTGGGGTCACCGAGGACGTCGTTCGCCTCGGAGATCTCCTTGAAGCGCTCCTCGGCCTTGGTGTCGCCCTTGTTGGCGTCCGGGTGGTTCTCGCGGGCGAGCTTCCGGTACGCCTTCTTGATCTCGGCCTCGGTGGCGTCCTTGGGGACGCCGAGGACCTTGTAGTAGTCCTTCTCGACGAAGTCCTTCGTGCTCATCGACGTCCCTCCTTCCGGACGATCGTTGCGTCACCCCTCCTCGGGGGCACCGCTCTCCTCGTCGGCCGACTTCTTCTCGTCCTTGGCCGGGGCCGCGCCCGGCTGGGGCTCGGCGACTGCCACGCGGGCGGGCCTGATGGTCCGCTCGCCGATCCGGTACCCGGGCTGCAGGATCGCCACGCAGGTCGTCTCGGTGACGTCCGGCGCGTACGAGTGCATCAGGGCCTCGTGGATCGTCGGGTCGAAGGGCTCGCCCTCCTTGCCGAACTGCTGAAGACCCATCTTGGCGACGACGGTCTCCAGCGATTCGGCCACCGACTTGAACCCGCCCACGAGCTCGCCGTGGTCCCGGGCCCGGCCGACGTCGTCGAGCACGGGAAGGAGCTCGGACAGGAGGCTCGCGACGGCGATCTCCTTGACCGTGACCCGGTCCCGCTCCACGCGGCGGCGGTAGTTCTGGTACTCGGCCTGGAGCCGCTGGAGGTCCGCGGTGCGCTCGTCGAGCGCGGAGCGCACCTGGTCCAGCTGGGCCGTGAGGCCCGCGTCGGCGGCCGACTTCTGGCTGCTTGCGTCCCCGGCCGGGGCCGTCGCGTCCTCCTGGGCGGAGTCCTCGACGGCCTCGGCGGCGTCGTCAGGGGTGGCGCCGGAGGGGACGTCGGGCTTCTCCTCGAAGCCCGGGGTCTCCTCGGTCACGCCTGACCACCCTTCTTGGGCTCGTCGTCCACGATCTCCGCGTCGACGACGTCGTCGTCGGCCTTCGCCTGGCCCGCGGCACCGGCGTCGCCGGCCGCCTGGGCGCCCTGGGCGTCGGCGTACAGCGCCTGGCCCAGCTTCTGCGAGACGGCCGCGACCTTCTCGGTGGCGGTGCGGATCTCGGTGGTGTCCTCGCCCTTGAGCTTCTCCTTCAGCTCGGCGAGAGCGCCCTCGACCTCTTCCTTGACGTCGCCGGGAACCTTGTCCTCGTTGTCCTTGAGGAACTTCTCCGTCTGGTAGACGAGCTGCTCGCCCTGGTTGCGGGACTCGGCGGCCTCGCGGCGGCGGTGGTCCTCCTCCGCGTACTGCTCGGCCTCCTGGCGCATCCGGTCGACCTCGTCCTTCGGCAGCGAGGAGCCGCCGGTGACGGTCATCTTCTGCTCCTTGCCCGTGCCGAGGTCCTTCGCGGTCACGTGCATGATGCCGTTGGCGTCGATGTCGAAGGCGACCTCGATCTGCGGAACGCCGCGCGGGGCCGGCGGGAGGCCGGTCAGCTCGAACATGCCGAGCTTCTTGTTGTACGCCGCGATCTCGCGCTCGCCCTGGTAGACCTGGATCTGCACGGACGGCTGGTTGTCCTCGGCCGTCGTGAAGATCTCGGACCGCTTGGTCGGGATCGTGGTGTTGCGCTCGATGAGCTTGGTCATGATGCCGCCCTTGGTCTCGATGCCGAGGGACAGCGGGGTGACGTCGAGGAGCAGGACGTCCTTGACCTCGCCCTTGAGGACGCCGGCCTGGAGGGCGGCGCCGATGGCGACGACCTCGTCCGGGTTCACGCCCTTGTTGGCCTCGCGGCCACCGGTGAGCTCCTTGACCAGCTCGGCGACGGCCGGCATGCGGGTCGAGCCGCCGACGAGGACGACGTGGTCGATCTCGGAGAGGGCGATGCCCGCGTCCTTGATGACGTTGTGGAACGGAACCTTGCAGCGCTCCAGGAGGTCCGAGGTGAGCTGCTGGAACTGGGCGCGCGTGAGCTTCTCGTCCAGGTGCAGCGGGCCCTCGGCGGAGGCCGTGATGTAGGGCAGGTTGATCGTGGTCTCGGTCGAGGACGAGAGCTCGATCTTCGCCTTCTCGGCCGCCTCGCGCAGACGCTGGAGGGCCATCTTGTCCTTGGCCAGGTCCACACCGTGGCCGTTCTGGAACTGCGTCACCAGGTAGTCGACGACGCGCTGGTCCCAGTCGTCGCCACCGAGGTGGTTGTCGCCGTTGGTGGCCTTCACCTCGACGACGCCGTCGCCGATCTCCAGGAGGGACACGTCGAAGGTGCCGCCACCGAGGTCGAAGACGAGGATCGTCTGGTCGTCCTTGTCGAGGCCGTAGGCCAGGGCGGCCGCGGTCGGCTCGTTGACGATGCGCAGGACGTTGAGGCCCGCGATCTCACCGGCCTCCTTGGTGGCCTGGCGCTCGGAGTCGTTGAAGTACGCCGGGACGGTGATGACCGCGTCGACGACCTTCTCGCCCAGGTAGGCCTCGGCGTCCCGCTTGAGCTTCTGCAGGATGAAGGCGCTCATCTGCTGCGGGTTGAAGTTCTTGCCGTCGATCTCGATCTTCCAGTCGGTGCCCATGTGGCGCTTGACCGACCGGATGGTCCTGTCGACGTTGGTGACGGCCTGGCGCTTGGCCACCTCGCCGACGAGCACCTCGCCGTTCTTCGCGAAGGCGACGACGGACGGCGTGGTCCTGGCGCCCTCGGCGTTGGTGATGACGGTGGGCTCGCCGCCTTCCAGAACGCTGACGACGGAGTTAGTCGTGCCCAGGTCGATGCCGACCGCACGTGCCATTTCGATTCCTCCAGCTGACTGACTTGAGTGGTACTGGCTCAAGGATGCACGACTCCGGGGACCGAGTCAACAGACCTGAGTCGAGTCGGCTCAACTCTTCGTCGGCCCGGTCGCTCAAAGGCCCGGTCCGGAGGGGTGAGGAAGCGCGTCATTCCCCCTCCCGGAAGGGCGACCCATGAGAGAGTCCGGGTGCCCCTTCCCGGGCAAAGAGGGCATATTCCACGAATATCCCATGATTCTCACGCGGAAGGATGTGGGGGTATGGCAGCCGGTGCGGGAGCGGCGGTCGGCGGAGGAGCGGCGGCCAAGCGCGCCTTCGACGTCCTGGGCGGGCTCGCCCTCCTCGCCGCCCTGTCCCCGCTGCTCGCCGCCGTCGCCCTCTCCGTCGCGCTCGGCTCGGCGGTGCCCGGCCGCGGGGTGCTGCGCCGCCGGACGGTGGCGGGCCTGGGGGGCCGGCCCTTCACGATGCTGACCTTCCGCACCAGGAGCCCGCTGGCCGCGCTGCCGCTGCTGCTGCACGTCGTGACGGGCCGGATGTCGCTGGTCGGACCGTGTCCCCTGACCCCGGGCCACCGGGAGTGCGCGGGCGAGGGGCGCCGCCGGCTCTCCGTGCGGCCGGGGCTCACCGGGCCGTGGCAGATCAGCGGACGGTCGGACCTGCCGTGGGAGGAGCGGGAGCTGCTCGACCTCCACTACGTGGACCACCACTGGCTGGGGACGGACCTGCTCGTCCTGGCGCGTACCCTTCCAGCAGTGCGCAGACGCCGTGCGGCGGGCCGCGTGGCGGGCCGTCCGGCGAGGGTCGCGTGAGCTCCGGCGGGAGCCACCCGGGCTCCGGCGGGCTCCGTCCCGGCCGTGGCGGGGGACGCCCGTGCTCCGGCAAGGGTTGCCTGAGCGACACAGATCACCGCGAGGTCCCCTGCATCAGGGGGCCCCGAACGGGTAATCTCAGCACGGACTAAATAAGTTACCGCTTAGTAGGCTCAGCTCAGGCACTGAGCGGGCCCGCTCGAGGAGCCCGTCATGCAACTCGCCGCGATCATTGTGTCGCTGACGCTGACCGTGGTCGGCGTGGCCCTGCTGGCTCGTGCCATCGGCCAGTTCGTCCGGTACTTCAAGCTGGGCCAGCCCGTCCCGGCCGGGACCCGGACCGACAACCCGTACCAGCGCAGCGTGACCCTGGTCAGGGAGTTCCTCGGCCACACGCGCATGAACCGCTGGGGCGTCGTCGGCTTCGCCCACTGGTTCGTCGCGGTCGGCTTCCTGACCCTGCCGCCGACCCTGGCGCAGGCCTTCGGCCAGCTCTTCCAGGCCGACTGGACGCTGCCGGTGATCGGCGGCTTCCTGCCGTTCGAGCTGTACATCGAGTTCATCGGCGTGATGACGATCCTCGGCATCGCGACCCTGATCGTGATCCGCCTGCTGAGCCTCCCGGGCCGCGCCGGCCGCAAGTCGCGCTTCGCCGGCTCCAAGGCGGGCCAGGCCTACTTCGTCGAGTACGTCATCCTCACCATCGGCCTCGCGATCTACGTGCTGCGCGGCCTGGAGGGCGCGATCCACCACGTCGAGCACTACGAGGCCGCGTACTTCGCCTCGTACCCGCTCGTCCTGGCCTTCAAGGGCCTGAGCCTGGGCGTCCTCCAGAACCTCATCTACTTCACCGCCATGGTGAAGATCAGCACGTCGTTCGTCTGGATGATCGTCGTCTCGCTCAACACCAACATGGGCGTGGCCTGGCACCGCTTCCTCGGCTTCCCGAACATCTGGTTCAAGCGCGAGGCCGACGGCTCCACCGCGCTGGGCGCCCTCCAGCCGATGACGACGGCCGGCAAGGAGATCGACTGGGAGGACCCGGCCGAGGACGCCGTCTTCGGCGTCTCCCAGGTCGAGCAGTTCTCCTGGAAGGGCCTCCTCGACTTCTCCACCTGCACCGAGTGCGGCCGCTGCCAGTCGCAGTGCCCCGCCTGGAACACCGGCAAGCCCCTCTCCCCCAAGCTCCTCATCATGTCGCTGCGCGACCACGCGCACGCCAAGGCGCCCTACCTGCTCGCGGGCGGCGGCAAGACCGTGGAGGGCGACGAGAAGGCGACCGAGGAGCAGCTCAAGGACGTCCCCGCCGCCGCCCTGGCCGAGGCCGAGCGCCCCCTCATCGGCACCGCCGAGGAGAACGGCGTCATCGACCCCGACGTCCTGTGGTCCTGCACCACCTGCGGCGCCTGCGTCGAGCAGTGCCCGGTCGACATCGAGCACATCGACCACATCGTCGACATGCGCCGCTACCAGGTGATGATCGAGTCCGCGTTCCCGTCCGAGGCGGGCACGATGCTCAAGAACCTGGAGAAGAAGGGCAACCCCTGGGGCCTGGCGAAGAAGCAGCGCGTCGAGTGGACCAAGGAGGTCGACTTCGAGGTCCCGATCGTCGGCAAGGACGTCGAGGACCTCTCCGAGGTCGACTACCTGTACTGGGTCGGCTGCGCCGGCGCGCTCGAAGACCGCGCCAAGAAGACGACGAAGGCCTTCGCCGAGCTCCTCCACATCGCGGGCGTCAAGTTCGCGATCATGGGCGGCGAGGAGAAGTGCACCGGTGACTCGCCCCGCCGCCTGGGCAACGAGCCGCTGTTCCAGCAGCTCGGCCAGGAGAACGTCGCGATGCTGAACATGGCGTTCGGCGAGTCCCTCGACGAGGACGGGGGCGTGGACGAGTCGACGAAGAAGCCGAAGTCGGCCAAGAAGATCGTCTCGACCTGCCCGCACTGCTTCAACACCATCGCCAACGAGTACCCGCAGCTCGGCGGCGACTACGAGGTCATCCACCACACCCAGCTGCTCCAGCACCTCATCGACGAGGGCAAGCTGATCCCGGTGACCCCGGTCGAGGGCCTCATCACCTACCACGACCCCTGCTACCTGGGCCGCCACAACAAGGTCTACACGCCCCCGCGCGAGATCATGTCCGCCGTCCCCGGCCTGCGCCAGCAGGAGATGCACCGCCACAAGGAGCGCGGCTTCTGCTGCGGCGCCGGCGGCGCCCGGATGTGGATGGAGGAGCGGATCGGCAAGCGCATCAACAACGAGCGCGTCGAGGAGGCCCTGTCCCTCGACCCGGACATCGTCTCCACCGCCTGCCCGTTCTGCCTCGTCATGCTGACCGACTCGGTCAACGGCAAGAAGAACGACGGCAAGGCCAAGGAGTCCGTCACGGTCGTCGACGTCGCCCAGCTGCTCCTCGACTCCGTGAAGAACCCGGTCGACCCGGAGCCGGCGGAGGAGACCGAGCCGGAGCCGGAGCCCGCCGCGTAACGGCATCGCGTACGAAAGGAAAGGCCGCCCCGCACGTCCTGTGCGGGGCGGCCTTTCCCGTACGTACCGTCCCCTAGGGGATGTCACAGGTCAGCCGCAAAGGAGCGCCCCACCGGCGGAAGCGGGTACGTTCATTGACGTGGCTGGATTCAGGAACGGACGCGGCCGGAACAACCGCTCCCCGCAACAACGACCGCAGCAGGCGCCGTACGGGTACGACGCGGCCCCGCCGCACGCACGGCAGCAGTGGCCCCGGCAGGACCAGGGCCGGGCGCCGTACGGGCAGCAGGGCGGCCATCAGGGTGACCGGCAGCCCTACGGCGAGCCGGAGTACTTCGGCGACCCGTACGGGCAGCAGCAGCACCCGCACGCGGCCACGGCGAACAACCCGGGCCACACGCAGATGTTCAGCGTGGACGACCCGTACGGCCCGGCCACGGACCACCACGCCGGCGCGGCCCCCGTCCCGACGGGCCCCCGGCTCCACTGGAAGGCCCTCCTGAGCGGCATCGTGCTGCGCCCCGCCGACACGTTCCTGCGGACGCGGGACCACGCCGTCTGGGGCCCGGCGCTGATCGTCACCTTCCTCTACGGCCTGCTGGCGATCTTCGGCTTCGACAAGGCCCGCGACGAGGCGATCGACGCGACCCTGTCGACGGCGGTCCCGTACGTCCTGATGACCGCCCTCGGCTTCGTCCTCGGCGGACTGATCCTGGGCGCGGTCACCCACACCCTGGCCCGCCAGCTCGGCGGCGACGGCTCCTGGCAGCCGACGGTCGGCCTGTCGATGCTGATCATGTCGGTCACGGACGCGCCCCGGCTGGTCTTCGCGCTCTTCCTGGGCGGCGAGAACGGCCTGGTCCAGGTCATCGGCTGGCTGACCTGGCTGGCGGCGGGCGCGCTCCTCACCGTGATGGTGAGCCGCTCCCACGACCTGCCGTGGCCGAAGGCGCTGGGCGCGTCGGCGATCCAGCTGGTGGCGCTGCTGAGCCTGATCAAGCTGGGCACGCTGTAACGCGCACGGACGTGGAGGAGGCCCCCGCCGGCGTCCGGCGGGGGCCTCCTCCACGTCCCGGGGCCCGGGGCCCGGCGTCTCAGCTCAGGCGTCGAGGACCTGGCCCTCGCGCCGGACGACGGGCGGCTCGACCGACCAGGGGAAGTTGATCCACTCGTCGGTCTTCTTCCACACGTACTCGCACTTCACGAGGGAGTGGGACTTCTCGTAGATGACGGCCGAACGGACCTCGGCGACGTGGTCGACGCAGAAGTCGTGGACGAGCTTCAGGGTCTTGCCGGTGTCCGCGACGTCGTCGGCGATGAGCACCTTCTTGTCGCTGAAGTCGATCGCGTTGGGGACGGGCGCCAGCATGACGGGCATCTCGAGGGTGGTCCCCACGCCGGTGTAGAACTCCACGTTCACCAGGTGGATGTTCTTGCAGTCGAGGGCGTAGGCCAGACCGCCGGCGACGAAGACGCCGCCGCGGGCGATGGAGAGCACCACGTCGGGCTCGTAGCCGTCGTCGGCGACGGTCTGCGCCAGCTCGCGGACGGCGAGGCCGAACCCCTCGTACGTCAGGTTCTCGCGTACTTCACTCATGACTGCGACCGCCTCACACCTGGGTCCGATGGAAGTTCATGTACGAGCGGGAGGCCGTCGGTCCCCGCTGGCCCTGGTACCGCGAGCCGTACCGCTCGCTCCCGTACGGGAACTCGGCGGGCGAGCTCAGCCGGAACATGCAGAGCTGGCCGATCTTCATCCCCGGCCAGAGCTTGATCGGCAGGGTGGCGAGGTTCGACAGCTCCAGGGTCACGTGCCCGGAGAACCCGGGGTCGATGAACCCGGCGGTCGAGTGCGTCACCAGCCCGAGCCGCCCGAGGGAACTCTTCCCCTCGAGCCGGGACGCGATGTCGTCCGGGAGGGTGATGACCTCGTAGGTGGAGGCGAGCACGAACTCGCCCGGGTGGAGGATGAACGCCTCGTCGCCCTCCGGCTCGACCTCGCGCGTCAGGTCGAGCTGCTCGGTGGCGGGGTCGATGTGGGGGTAGCGGTGGTTCTCGAACACCCGGAAGAAGCGGTCAAGCCTCACGTCGATGCTCGAGGGCTGCACCATGGATTCGTCGTACGGGTCGATGCGCACCCGTCCGGCGTCGATCTCGGCCCGGATGTCCTTGTCTGAGAGAAGCACGCCCCCACGATACGCAGGGGGCGCGGGCCCGCCCCAATCGGCGGGGCCCCGCGCCCCCGGTCCTCCTGCTCAGCTCCGCTCGAGCTCCACCGGCACGGCGTGCCGCAACCGCGCACACCGCGGACACCGGATGAGCCGCCCGGGCCCGATCCGCCCGGCCCCGAGCTGCTGGAGCGGGAACGAGGCGGTACTGAACACGTGCCCCTCGGCACAGCGGACGACGGTGCGCTCCATGGAACCCATCAAGTCCCTTCCCCTACACATGCGGTGAACGAGACAGCCACATTAGGCGACCGCGGACCCCACCCCGGGACGGCACTCCGCACACGCGCCGGAACGAAGGCGACTTCGCCTCGGGTGGCACATGGGGTACAGTGTGCAACGATGCGGCAGAGATCATCGGGCCGCTGTGCGGATGTAGTTTAATGGTAGAACATGAGCTTCCCAAGCTTATAGCGCGGGTTCGATTCCCGTCATCCGCTCCACTGCAAAGCCCCAGGTCGGCGACCTGGGGCTTTCTCATGGGCACGCGATGACGCGTGCGATGCCCGCCCACCCGGCGGAGGGCAGGTTCCCACCCACGACCAGGACGGCGAGGACGGCCGACACGGGGGGCGGTGTTGCCGTGTCGGGCTCTGTCGCTGTCGCAGAGACCCCATGTCCCCAAAGAGCGTTCGGCTCCGGCCAGGTCAGCGACGCGGCCCTGACCCGGGGCCGCAGCCCGCTTTCAGGCGGGCCTGACGACGTCCAGCCGTTCGGGCGACGGATCGTATCCAGCCGCCTTGTACGTGGCGACGGCGCCGACGTTCGAGCTCTCGGCGGCGACGAGCGCGCTGGAAGCACCCATCTCGCGCAGCATCGCCGCAGCGGCGACGCTGATCGCCGTCCCGTGGCCGCGACCGCGATGGTCGGCGTGGACACCCATCGGCTCCAGAAGACCCGGCCTTCCCGGTCCGGCCGACCAGACCGTCGCGGCGGCCACCGCGTTGTCCTGGTCGTCGTAGCCGATCAGGCAGCGGGCATCGGCGTACACCGGCCCGGCCGCCAGGACGTGCCAGACCTCCTCGGTGAACACCGGGCTGCCGAACGCCGAGCGGTGCACCGCGGTCCGCGTTGCCGCCGTCCGCGGACCGGCCACCTCGATACGCAGCCCAGAGTCCTCCACCGGCTTGGAGAGGTCGCGGCGCAGCGGCGTCCACGGCTCGTCCGGGTTCCAGCCCGCCTCAAGGAGTACCTCGCGGAGCAGGGCTCCGTCGGGGACCTCAAGGCCGACCTTCCCGGGTGGCAGGACCCTGCGCTCCGGATCATCGAGGTCCGCCAGCAGCTGACGTGCCAGGGCCTCGTTCTGTCGCAGGTCCGGCGCGGTCGTAAGTCGCAGCACATCGGGGCCGTCCAGGTAACCGACGGCAATGATCCGCCCGTCCGCGCTCCAGGTGCGTACGGCACCCGCCAGCTTCTCCGCGCCCAGGGCCCAGGCCCAGCCGAGGTCCCCCGGGTGGAGCTGCAGCGGCGTCCGGTCGTCCTGCCATGCGCGAAGCGCGTCCACGGCCCCGGTCAGCTCGTCGACGCCGGGCTCGTTCAAAACGATCGTCATATCCCCCGTACCCCACACCACTGCGGTAACCGGTCGCACCCGATTTTTCACCGAACCAGTATTCCCACAGGTCAGATGCCCTTGGTCCATCCAACTGCCGAGTGATTCCCAAGCTCGTGGCGCGGGTTCGATTCCCGTCATCCGCTCTTGCGTGAAGCCCCGGACCACTGGCCCGGGGCTTCTTCGTTGTCCGAGTCCGTCCAGGGGCCGCGCACCACGCGTGCGCCACACGCTCTCCGTGGCGTCCGTCCTGCGGCCTTCTCGCGGACCGCCCGCGTCGCCCCGTCGAGGTCGGCCACCGCTCCCCCACCCCTCGCGATCCGGGCCCCGGACAGGACGCCTCGAGCCCGCGTGCCCGCGCGAGGTCCGCCCCCGGCCGTCCGTGCGCCCGGTCGTCGCCCTCGTACGCCGACGGGACGCTTCGGCACCGGGGCCCACGGGCGAGATCAGGCTCCCGACGGAGCGTCATGACCGGTGGACGGCGAGGAAGACGGCTGCGCAGTGGGCGGCGAAGGCTGCCACGGTCAGCGCGTGGAAGACCTCGTGGAAGCCGAACCAGCGGGGCGAGGGATCGGGGCGCCGGAGGGCGTAGACGACCGCGCCCGCGCTGTAGAGAAGGCCGCCGGTCACGATCAGGGAGACCACGGCCGCCCCGCCACCCCGCAGGAAGTCGGGCAGGTACCCCACGGGTGCCCAACCCAGGGCCAGGTAGCAGGGGGTGTACAGCCAACGGGGAGCCCCGACCCACAGGACACGGAAGGTGATGCCGGCCAGCGCGCCCGTCCACACGGTCCACAACAGGACGGACCACTGGTCGGGAGAGAGCAGGAGGACGGCGAGCGGGGTGCACGTGCCGGCGATGATCAGGAAGATGTTGGCGTGGTCGAGGCGACGCAGAACGGCCTCGCCGGGTGGCCCCCAGGTGCCGAGGTGGTAGACGGCACTGGTCCCGAACAACAGCCAGGCCGTGGCGGAGTACACGGTGCAGGCCAGCACGGCCCGCGGCTCCCCCGCACGGCAGATGAGGACGATGCCCGCCACCAGCGACACGGGGACCATGCCGGCGTGGAGCCAGCCGCGCAGCCTCGGCTTGGCCTGTTCCGCAAGCTCGGCGGCCAGTTCGGCCGGACCGGCGGCGGGACGGGCGCCCTCGGCGGCACCGTCGTGACGCGGTCCGGGGGCGGGACCGGCCGGCCCGTGCCCCACGACCGCCGGTGCGGAAGGGCCACTGCCGGCTTCGGCGCCATCTCGGGACACCGCCTCCTCCGGTCCCGAACCGGTCCGTCGGGGATCGCGGGCGACCATGTGCACATCGTAGGAGCCCGCCCGGAGGAGATCCCGGAACCCCACCCCGCGGCACTCCGCTTGACGAGCTCCGGCCCCGCAGGCGGCTCCCCGCCGTCGAAGCGCGTCGGGCCGACCGGCCGGGTCGGGGCGGACGCCTGGGAACCGCCTGGCGGAAACCCTTTCGCCGGGAACCACTCGTCCGGCCGCGGGGCGCAGTAGGCTGGGATTACCGGAAGTAACTCGTACATCCGCCGCCATGCGGACGTCGTTTCCGGCGATCAAGACACTGGGCCGCTCCGCGGAGCGGCCCGGGAATGGGTCCGCGATCATGACCACCGTCGCTCCGCCGCTCCCGGCACGTCTGACCCTGACGCCGGGGACCACCCCCGCCTTGTTGGACGGCGCATGGTGGCCCCGCTCACGCGATCTGGCAGTCGAGCTTCCGTCGCTGGTCGACGCGGTGCGGGACCGCTTCGGGCGCATCACGCGCGTCACGGTGAACCCCGCCCGCTGGCCCGTCGTCCCCCACAAGGTCCCCGCCACCGGGCACACCGTGCACGTGGGCTGGTTCACCGAACAGGACCCCGACAAGATGATCCTGCTCTCCTACGCCGTCGGCCGCTGCGACCTGCTGGTGATCCCGCCCGGGACCGAACCCGCCGCGGCAGCCCGGCTCATGGCCGCCGCCACCGTCCCCGGCGGCGTCCTCACCGCCGGCGCACTGCTGTCCGGCGAAGCCGTGGCCGGCCGCGGCGCACGGGACGCCCGAAGCCGCGAGGACTCCTGGGAGACCGATGGCGGGGCCGCCCCGCCGGCCCTCCGGCACCCGGTCGTCGGGGCACGGATGATCTCCTTGCCGGGAAACGTGCGGAGGTGACGACGTGGAGATCCTGATCACGCTCGCGGCGGGAGCCGCCCTGATCGTGCTCGGCCTGTTCCTGATCCACCGGCTCAACGCCCAGCACGACGCGCGCATCGCGGCCCACCGCTTCGGCGATCCCTTCCCGGCCGTCGCCCGGCCACCGGGTCACAGCACCCGCAGTTCGTCGGGACAGGCGCCCGGCCGCAGACGCACGGGCATCCGGTCCTGACCCTCGAACCACTCCTCCGGCCGAAGGCCGCGGGCGGTGCATCCGGCACCCGGGACGACCCGCCCGGCGGCCCGCTCCACCTTTCGTCACCAACCCACCCGAAGTCATGCAATGGAACCAGGATCGAGCACTCTCACGTGCGGCGATCCGGAAGGGCGGCCCTGGCGTAGTGAACGCGCCGGGGCCGTTGTGACGACCGCCGCCGCGAGGTTCCCGTGTCCACGAACCGAGGCACACCATGGTCCTCCTCATTCTCCTGCTGATCGCCGCGATCACGCTGATCGTCATCGGCGCGGCCGTCGACGGGATGCTGTACCTGGCATCCATCGGCACGCTCCTCCTCGTCGTGGGCGCCCTCTACCTCGCCGTGAGGTCGGTACTGCACCGCCGGCGCCCGGCGCACTGAGGCCCTCTCCCCACCGCCCCCCGGACCGAGCGCGACGCGTGGCCGGGCCGACGGGCACGCGCACCGGTCGCGCGCCCTCGTCCGCTCTCGTACGAAGCCCCGGGTCGGGCGGCCCGGGGTCTCGCCCCCACCCGGACCCCTCCAACCGTCACCGGGCCGCGTGACGGCAGGCGGAGCGGCGGGAGCACAGGGCCCGGTTTCCTTTCGCGGTCCGGGTCATGACGGTTCCTCGGGCCCGGTCGTCGGGGAGGGAAGGACGGCGACGAGGATCTCGGCGGCCCGCGCCACGTTGTCGGCACGGACCGCACGGGCCATGGCCGTGCGCGCGGCCTCGGGCTCGGTGTCCGGCGGCACCACCATCAGCGCGAAGTGGTCCTCGTCGCCGCGGGTGATGAGGACGGTGTCGTCGCCGACGGGGAAGGAGTCGAAGTGGACGACCCGGCCGTCGACGGTCAGACGGGTCGGGATGCCGTTCCAGGCGGAGGCGTCCAGGCCGACCCGGGTGAGGGGGCCGAGGTGCTCGGTCAGGGCGGTGACCAAGGGCGGGAACTCCCGTTCGACGTCGCGCGTGCGCGGCCACCACGCGCCGTCGAGGAGGCCCTGCCGGGACCGCGTCGTCTCCAGGCGGAGCAGGGCGGTGCCCGGCCGGACGGCACGGTGGGCCTCGTCGGGCAGGAGGAGCGGGGACGTGGGGGAAGTGCCTGCGTCGGTCATGACCGGTCCGCCTGTCTGCAGGAGGTCGCTGCCGCCCGGGGTGTGACCGCGACGGGTGCGGACCGGCGGTGCGGGGCCTCGTTTCCTTCACCGTACTCCGGGGGTTCCGCGCGTGCGCCGCTCCGTCGACGCAGGAGGTCGGCACCACCGGGGACGTACGGTGGACGTACCGGGAAGCGCGCCGGGCCCGCTCCGGGCGCTCGCGGACGCGTCCCGGGTGAAAGGACGGTGCCCGCCGTGGAGCACAACGACCCCGAAGCCCTGCCGGCCCCCGGACACGCCGAGGTGCGCGTCGTCGCCGCCACCCCGGACGCCGCCCGCGCGGTGGCGGAGGTCCTCCGCCACTGCTTCGCAGGCGGCGAGCAGCGCAGCTACCCCGCTCCGGACGGAGGCGTCCGCCTCCACCTCACCGTCGACACCACTCGCACCGCCGGCCCGGCCCGGTCCTGGCTCTCCACCAGCAGGCCCCCGAGCGGCACCGGCCCCCACTCCGAGGAACCCTGACCGGTTCCCGACGGCAGGACGGTACGACGTCCTCCCCCCGACGGATACGCGTGGCGGCCCCGGCCGCCGTGCAGCATCCTGGAAGCCGCACCACGATGCCGCCGGATCGGCGTGCCGGCACCGGCCCCGGTCGTCGCCCCGCCGCCCGTCTGGAGGCCCCGGATGACCGTCGGACGGTACGAGCACGGGGGCCCCGACCGCTCGGAAGGCTTCGGGGAGGCGCTGCTGGGCGGGCTCCTGGACCGCGCGCACGAGCTGCCGCCCGACCGGGTCGGACCCGCCGTCGCCGACCTGCTGGCCCGGCTCGGGGGCCGGGAGTCGCAGATCCTGCTCCAGGACTACGGGCAGCAGAGGCTGGTGCCCCTTCCCGGGGAAGGACTGGCGGGCGGCGAGCCGCTGCCGGTCGACCACTCGGATGCCGGCCGGTGCTTCCTCACCTCACGCCCGGTCGAGACCGCGTCGGCCGAGGGGGTACGGGTCCACCTGCCCCTGCTGGACGGCGGCGACCAGGCCGGGGTCCTGGCCGTCACCCTGGACGCGGTCGACGACGACGACCGCCGCATCCTGCGCAGGGTCGCGGGTCTGGTCGCCGACCTGTTGCAGACCAAGAACGGCTACACCGACCTCTTCTTCCGCACCCGCCGCGGCGAACCGATGAGCGTCGCCGCGGAGATCCAGTGGTCGCTCCTGCCGCCGCTGGCCATGTCGATGCCCCGCGTCGCGGTCGCCGGGGTCCTGGAACCCGCCTACGACGTGGCCGGCGACAGCTTCGACTACGCCCTGAACGGCGATGCCCTCCACCTCGCCGTGATCGACGCGATGGGACACGGCCTGGACGCGGCGACCATGGCGACCGTGGCCATCGGCGCGTACCGGCACGCCCGCCGGATCAGCGTCGAGCTGTCCGAGATCTACCTCTTCATGGACCGGGCCGTGGCCGAGCAGTTCGCCCCCGACCACTTCGTCACCGCGCAGATGATGCGGCTGGACACGGACACCGGCCGCCTCCAGTGGGTCAACGCCGGGCATCCCGCCCCCATGCTGGTCCGCGAGCACCGCGTCGTACGCCGCCTGGACAGTCCCACGACCCTCCCCGTCGGCTTCGGAGGGGACCAGCCGCAGATCGGCGAAGTGACGCTCGAACCCGGCGACCGCGTCCTCTGCTTCACCGACGGCCTGGTCGAGGAGCACGAGAGCGGACGGGAACAGTTCGGCGAGGACCGGTTGATCGACTGCGTCCACCGACTGGACCGGGCCGACCGGAGCGTCCGTGCCGTGGCGCGCGACCTGTCCCACACGCTCGTACGCGCCCGTGACGGGGCCACCACCGACGACGCGACGCTCGTCCTCGTCGAATGGCGTGGATGACGGAAACCCCTCGTGTCCGGCGGCGCGGCCGCGAGGAGGGACCCGGTCGTACGCCCTCGCCGGGCTCCTGCGCGGAGTGCGTCGGAGGTGCCCGGAGCGCCTCGTACGTACCCCTCACGGAAGCCCGGGGACGGGTCGGCCTCATGACCGGCACCTACCTCCCACCCGCCCGGCACGCCCGGTGCCGGCACCGCGAGCCTCCCCGGCCGGCCCGCCGGACGGCGCCCGGTGGCCGTACTCGCGCGATCTCGCCGCCGAACCGCCCCCTGTCGGGAAGCCGTCCGGCCGCCGCGTCCCGTTCGCCTCCGGCACCGTGCCCCGGCCGTGCCCTTCAAGGCGGTGAACAGCGGTCAACTGGGGTGCTCGGGGAGTGTTCGAGAGCATTCGAAAAGCCGTCTCGGAGCATGTTTTCGCAGCTCGAGCCAGGGTTGGCCAAGTCGAGTGACGGTGATTCCCAAGCTTATAGCGCGGGTTCGATTCCCGTCATCCGCTCTTCTGCGAAGGCCCCGGTCGGAGACCGGGGCCTTCGTCGTTGCGCGTCGACCCGCGGTCCGGCATCCCGGCCGGTCGCATGCCGTCGCCCGCACCGCCGCCGCGAAGGCGAGGGCCGGTGCTCTCCCCTCCGTCGGCACAGTCGCGGACCGCCTCAACCATCCTTGACCCGCTGGGTAGACGTGGTTACGGTCTACGGCGACATCGCGTGTCGGTCACCGGCTGGGTGAGACATGGAGGTGTCGGGACATGCCTTCGGAGGCATTCCTTGTCAGTCGAGTTGAACCACACGATCGTCCACGCCCGGGACAACCGGGAGTCCGCCGAGTTCTTCGCGGGCCTTCTCCGTCTTGAGATCACCGCCGAGTGGGGTCCGTTCGTCGCGGTCGGCCTGGCCAACGGCGTCACCCTGGATTTCGCCACCGTCCCCGCGGACGACATCACCCCCCAGCACTACGCCTTCCTGGTCTCCGAAGAGGAGTTCGAGGCGGCGTACGCGCAGATCAGGCAGCGCGGCATCGAGCACTACGCCGACCCCCGGCGGAAGCAGCCCGGCGAGATCAACCACAACGACGGCGGCCGCGGCGTGTACTTCATGGACCCGGCGGGTCACGCCATGGAGCTCATCACCGTGCCGTACGGCGGCTGGCCCTCGTAACCGCGTCCCCCGACGACCGCACCCCTTGCGGGGTGCGGTCGTCGTCCGCCGTCCGTCCCCCACGTGCTCGCCGCCGGTGACCCGCGACAGGCACCACGGAGTTCGGGCGCCGCAACGTCCTCTACGCCTAGGACCCCAGCGCCTGGTCGTCGACAGGCACTGCGCGCTCGCCACGGGAACCCGTTTCCCGATGGCCGGCGCCGAGCATCCGACGACGGGGACGTCCACCCACCCGTTCACGGTGTTCGGCGGCCGCTGGGCCGAGGAGACCCTGGACGTCGTCACCGCCATGTCCCGCCGCGGCCACCACGGCACGTCCGTGCGTCACGGGCATCGCGGCGGAGCATCCGGACGCGTCAGCTCCGCGCGGTGTCGTCGCCCGTCTGTCCGGCGTCCTCGGCCGTGTGCGTCTTCTCGCGCATCTTGCGCACCAGCTCCGCCTTCTGTTCGGCCGCGTTCCGGCGGTCGAGGTTGCGGTGCGGTCCGTTGTCCTGCCGTTCGGCGCGGGACAGCTTCTTGCGCTGGCCGCCGCCCTGGCCCACGGGGTTGTTGATGTTCTTGCTGTCGGTCACGGGTTCTCCCGGTGGTGGTGCGAAGTGGTCCGAGGGCGCGTCGGCGAGGGACGGACGCGGTGGTGTCGAAAGGTGTTCAGCGGAGGCCCGTCACGCCCTCGTCCCCGAACCGGCTGCTGGAAGAACACGACGAGGACGTTACCCGGTCCCACCCGCTCCACGCCCCCGCGTCACCGTCCGTACCCGATTACCTCACCTTCCGGCTCGCGAAAATCTGTCACGGCCACAGTAGACATTGGGCGTGGGTGGAGATATGTTTTCTCTCGTAACCGAGAAAGACGACAGGCCTGGCAGAGACGAACTGCCGGCGAGCGGTATCAGCAGTGCACGCAGTCGCAGGACGGTACGGCGGTGGAGTCCCGAAGCCAGGGTTTTCGCAGGACGGCGACGGGACTGACGGCCGGACCGGGTGGCCCGCAGTGATCAGGGGCCGCCGGCACGGGATCGCGGTCGTGACAGACGCGGTGCTCGTGGACGCAGTACCCGGCGGTGAAGCCGGTGAGCGGTATTTCAGCAGTGAGCAGTTGATCACCGAGAAGAGAACGGAGGAGCGAAGCGCCATCGGGATCGCCCGGACGGAAGTGTCCCGTCCGGGTACCGCAGGACATCGTCAGTGAGGTGGTCTCCGGTCGAGCAACCGCGATCCCCGCGGCCCCGGGAGCAGTCGTACCGGGCCCGCGGACACATGAGGCCGGCGCAGTATCAGGGCCGGCAGGTGGTGTAGTAGTTCCTTCGGGGCCCTGGTGCCGTACGGCACCAGGGCCCCTCGACGCGTTCCAGAGAGAGGTGCAGATGACAGCGGACGACACACGCGGGCGTCTCGACGACGACGACTATCCCGCCTACACCATGGGCCGGGCCGCCGAGATGCTCGGCACCACTCCCGCCTTCCTGCGCGCCCTGGGCGAACACCGCCTGATCACCCCGCTGCGCTCCGAGGGCGGCCACCGCCGCTACTCCCGCTACCAGCTGCGCATCGCCGCCCGCGCCCGCGAACTCGTCGACCGGGGCACCGCCCTCGAAGCCGCCTGCCGCATCATCGTCCTGGAGGACCAGCTCGAAGAAGCCCAGCGCATCAACGCCGAGTACCGCCGCGCCACCGGATCGGCCGAGCCGCCGGCCTCCGCCTGAGACGCGTCCGTCCGGCGCGCCGACGGACCTTCCCCGGCGCGGCGGTCCGTGCGCCCGGGGCGCTCCAGGCCGTCGAGCTCTCCGTAAGGGGCCGCTCGGGCCGTGAGCGACGTGAGCAGCGGGAGACGTGAGCGACGGAAGCGACGTGGGCCGGAGGAACCGGGCGGGAAATGCCGCATGACGTCGAAAGCCTCGCCGGGGAGGACCGGCTGCGGCTCCGGGCGGACACCTGGGGCGAGCCGTTCTTCGCCTGGGAGGACCTGCGCCGGCTCCTCCGCGTCTGCGGCGCGCGCACGGTGGCGGACCCGGTGCTCGTGAGGCCGCCGGTCCGGGCCGGGGAGGCCTCCGTGCGACCGGGCCGTTCCCTCCTCACACCGTCCGGTTCCGCACGGGGAGCGGGGCCCGTGGATCGTCGATGTCGACCGTGACCTCGAAGCCCGAGGTGGAGGTG
This sequence comes from Streptomyces sp. NPDC092045, assembly GCF_044756005.1. NCBI lineage: Bacteria > Bacillati > Actinomycetota > Actinomycetes > Kitasatosporales > Streptomycetaceae > Streptomyces > Streptomyces sp. NPDC092045. The sequence goes on from NZ_JBIVSC010000005.1 coordinate 74,685, forward strand.
AAGGCGGCGACGCTCCCGGACAGCCGGACGCGCGAGAACGGATTGGATTCCGAGAAGAACACCGCCCAGACCAGCGCGCGGTCGGTGGTCAGGCGCGCGAGGAACCCCTCCGATCCGTGGGAGCCCTCGCCGCCCCACAGCAGGCCCCCCTCTCCCAGGTCGGCGACGGCGAGGCCGTCGACCGAGGAGACCCGGGCGGGATCGGCCTCCAGCACCTCGCCGAGGTCGAAGGGGGCGAGCACCGCGAAGCCCCCCGGCGCGGCGGGGTCGAGGACGACGCCGTAGGAGCGTCCGTCGGCGTAGTGGAGCGCGTCCTCGGCGGGAAGCGCGAAGTCCTCCCACAGGCGCGGGAGGGGCCCGTGTCCCCGGGATCGGCTCATCTCTTCGGCTCCTCCTTCTTCCCGGTGGGCCCAAGGGGGCGGTCCGTCCTGGACGTTCGCCGACTACTGGGCGGACTTCCCGTGGTCCCCGGCGCCGGGGCGGCCGGGCGTCGCTCCAGTACGGCTCCGGAGCGGCGGGCGACCAGGGTCGCCGCGTGGTCCCACGGCCTCGTCGGGCCGGGCGACCCAGCGGTCGCGGTCGACGGTCCCCCCAGTCGTCCTGGACACTGCGCGGGACGGACCTCCGCTCCGGACGGTTTCCACGACCGCGGGCCGGAACGGTCCGGTCGGCCGTGCTCGTGCGTCGCGACGCGATTGTTCCTGTCCGGGCCCCCGTAACCTTCCGAAGCCCCGTGCTCCCCTCCCCCGACGGGGTGCGATTCCATCGCGTGCGGGGAAAAGCGGCAGGGCCTCGAATTCCCGCCCCCGGCCCGGCACTTCACTTCGCTCCCCCGGACCGGCCCGGCACTTCACTTCACTTCACTTCAGAGGAATTCAACCACCTGGGAAAGAAAGAGAGTTGCACGAGAGGAAGACCTCATGACCGCCCCCACCCCGCAGGACCTCGTCCGCGAGTTCCACCGGGCCTTCGGCCTCGGCACCGGCACCGGCCGCCACGGGTCGCGGAGGTCCTGGCGCGCCAGGGTCGTCGGGAGGAAGAGGGGGCCTGAGCCGCCGGCCCCGCCGCTCTCCCGGAGGGTGCGGCGGGGCCTCCTCCGGGGGCCCGGCGGCCGTCGCCCCCTCCCCCGAGTCCTCCGGTCGCCGCGCCTCGGTGCGGGCACGGGCCCACGCGGGGTGGCACATGACGGGTTCCCCCTTCCGTTCCGGCGGGTCAGCGGAGTTCCTGGACGCGGATCAGGTTGCCCGCCGGGTCGCGGAAGGCGCAGTCGCGGATGCCGTACGGCTGCTCCGTCGGCTCCTGGACGACCTCGGCCCCGGCGGCCCGCACCTTCTCGAAGGTGGTGTCGAGCGCGCGGGTGGCGAGGAGGATCCAGCCGTACGTGCCCTTGGCCATCATCTCGGTGACGACGCGGCGTTCGTCCTCGGTGACGCCGGGGTCGGCGGCGGGCGGCGCGAGCAGGATCGACGTGCCGGGCTGCCCGGCCGGGCCGACCGTGATCCAGCGCATGGCCCCCTCCCCGACGTCGCCGCGCACCTCGAAGCCGAGGGCGTCGCGGTAGAAGGCCACGGCGGCGTCCGGGTCGTCGTGCGGGAGGAAGGTGGTGTGGATGGTGAGGTCCATGGACATCACGCTAGCCCCGCCCTGCCGGGCGCCGCTTCTCGAATCCTGACCGGCGCCGGCCGGGCTCCGGCCCGACGCGGGTCTCCGGCCCGACGCGGGTCCGGCCCCGTCTCAGTGGTGGAAGCCCGCCCGCTCCGAGTCCGCGGGCTTGCCCTTCCTCAGGCGTTCCAGGGAGTCGCGCATGTCCCGGGCGAGCAGGTCGACCTCGTCCCGGCCCACCCCGTGCCGGATCAGGACCCGCTGGATGACGGTCTCCTGCCGGTCGGCGGGCAGCGGGTACGAGGGGACCTGCCAGCCGCGCATCCGGAGCTGGTCGGACAGGTCGTACAGGCTGAAGCCCGCGCCCGCCGGATCGGTGAGGGTGTACGAGACGGCCGGCAGCGCCCCCTGCCCGTCGTAGAGCAGGGTGAACGGGCCCATCTCCGCCACCTGACCGGCCAGGTAACGGGCCGTCTCCGCGCACACTCCCTGGACCCGCCGGTAGCCGGCCCGGCCCAGGCGCAGGAAGTTGTAGTACTGGGCGACGATCTCGCCGCCGGGGCGGGAGAAGTTGAGGGCGAAGGTCGGCAGGTCCCCGCCGAGGTAGTTCACGTCGAACACCAGGTCCTTCGGCAGCAGGTCGGCGCTGCGCCAGACCGCCCAGCCCACGCCGAGGGGCGCGAGGCCGTACTTGTGGCCGGAGGAGTTGATGGAGGAGACCCGTTCGAGCCGGAAGTCCCAGACCAGGTCGCGGTGCAGGAAGGGGGCGACGAAGCCGCCGCTGGCGGCGTCCACGTGGATCGGAACGTCGAGCCCCGTCTCCCGCTGGATCCGGTCGAGCTCGGCGGCGATCTCCGCGACCGGCTCGTAGTCGCAGGTGAAGGTGACGCCGAGGATCGCGACGACGCCGATCGTGTTCTCGTCGACGTACTCGCGGAGCTGGTGCGGCCGCAGGCCGGTCGCGCCCTCCTCCAGGGGGACCTGGCGCAGTTCGACGTCGAAGTAGCGGGCGAACTTGTCCCAGCAGATCTGCACGGGCCCGGCCACGATGTTGGGCCGGTCGACGGGCTTGCCCTCGGCCCGGCGCCGCTCCCGCCAACGCCACTTCAGCGCCAGGCCGCCCAGCATGGCGGCCTCGCTGGAACCGGTGGTGGAGCAGCCCATGGCACGGCCGCCCCCGGCCTCGGGGGCGTTCCACAGATCGGCCAGGATGTTCACGCACCGCGCCTCGATCTCGGCGGTCTGCGGGTACTCGTCCTTGTCGATCATGTTCTTGTCGAGGCACTCGTCCATCAGCCGGCGGACCTCGTCGTCCGACCAGGTCGTGCAGAACGTCGCCAGGTTCTGCGCCGCGTTGCCGTCGAGCAGCAGCTCGTTGTGGAGCATCGCGTAGACGGCCTCCGGCATGGAGGGCTCCTCGGGCATGCGGTACTTCGGCAGGACCCGCTCGCTGAGCGGTGACGCGAACACGTCCGTCCTCGCGTCAGTGCTCGTCGGGGCCTTCATCTCGTGGAGCGCCACGGCTTCCCCTTCACTCGACAGCTCGACAGCTCGACGGCACGCCCACCGCGGACGGACCCGTGCCCCCATCAACCCACGGGGGGCGGGGCGGCGCCCGGCAGCGGGGAAGGGCGTTGGCCCGGGCGGGTGAGGGAGGGGCGGGCGCGGGCCGCCCGTTCGCCGTCGCCTTGACGCGTACACCGCCGCTGACCTGCGGTTCCGCACGACGGGCCGCACCGGGGGTTCACCCGTTGGACGGGTGAAGGAAAGGTCCGCCGGGACCCCGGCGGACCCACCACACCCGCTCCGACCTGCGCGAACACCTCTTCCACGGGAGGACGACACGGCCGATCGGGCGGATACCGGCACGACGGGACAAGCAGTACGTTCCGGGAGAAGTGGATCACCGATGACGTTTCCCTGTCAGCCGAGGCCGGAAGGCGACCCCGCATGAGCAGCAGCACCGCATGGAAGGACGCCGGCGACATCGCCGACGGCTACGACTCCTACGACGACCTCCCCGAGCGCCTCATCGGCTACCCGGCCGTCTTCCACGCCCTCGGCATCGGCTCCTCCGCCGTCCGCACCGTCCTGGACCACGGCTGCGGACCCGGCAAGGTCGCCGTCCGGGTCGTCGAGGCCTCCGGCGCGCGCGTCGTGGCCGCCGACGTCTCGCCGCACATGCTGGCCGTCGCCCGCGAACGGCATCCGCACCCGAGGGTCGACCACCGGCTGATCGAGGACGACGGACGCCTCACGTTCCTCGACGACGGCTCCGTGGACGCCGCCATGTCCTGCTTCGTCTACGTCACCGTCGGGGAGATCGAGGGGCTGCACGACATCGCGGCCGAGGTCCACCGCGTCCTGCGCCCCGGCGGCCGGTACGCCGTCCTCGACGCCAACCCGCGCAGCACCGGCGTCCGCTTCTCCACCTTCCGCACCGGCGACCCCGGCCGCGTCTACACCAAGGGCGAACTCCGGCCGACCCTCCTCGAACGGCCCGGCGGCGGCGCCCCGCTGGAGCTGGCCGACCACCACTGGCCCTGCCAGACGTACCTCGACGTCCTGGGCAAGGCCGGCTTCACCGACCTGGACGTCCACGAGCCCGTGCTCCCCCGGCACTCGTCCCTCCTGGGCAGTCGCCCGGCGGAGGCCGACCACCCGCCGTTCCTGGTCGTCTCGGGCGTGAAGGGGTGACGGGCCGAGCGTGAAGAGGCCGCGGGCCTGGCGCGAAGAGGCGGCGCGCCGGACGAATAAATCTGTGTTCGCGAAGTGAGAATTCGACACCACGCGCCGGGAGAATTTCTCACCGGACCACGCGGAAAGAATTATTCACCACGCATCCTGCCATCCACCGTGCTACTGTCGTGAGCAGTTGCAGTTGTGGTTCCCGAAGCATGAGCATCAACGGTCATGAGAATTGCCGGTCTTTTCCGGCTGGGGCGATCATCGCGGCGACGCGGAATCCGCACGGTGTGGATTTCCGGGCACTGCCCCGAAGGAGAATTGATATGGCTTCCGGTACCGTCAAGTGGTTCAACGCGGAAAAGGGCTTCGGCTTCATCGAGCAGGACGGTGGCGGCCCCGACGTGTTCGCCCACTACTCGAACATCGCCGCGCAGGGCTTCCGTGAGCTCCAGGAAGGCCAGAAGGTGAACTTCGACATCGCGCAGGGCCAGAAGGGCCCGACCGCGGAGAACATCGTCTCCGCCTGACGCTGTCGCTGTCGCGCAGCGCTTCTCCGTGAAGCGCTGCGCGCGGCACGAGCTGGGGCCCGCACCTTGGGGTGCGGGCCCCAGCTCTTTGCATAGAAGGACCCATCGATTTCGGTCCGGCTTGTCTCGCAATTGTCCGTGCTGCATTTCTGCTGCGGAAATTCCTTGATACGTGCCGCATCGAGGAAGGTTCGCCATGAACCGCACGCGCACGCACACGCATTTCACCCGCTCCGCCCGTTCGCAGCCCCGCGGCCGCACCCGTCCCACGGGCGGGGGCCGGACGCCCTCGGGCCCGCCGGCCGAGTTCGCGCTCCCCCGGACGGTCACCCCGGCACTGCCGGCCGTCGAGACATTCACCGCGCTCGACCTGCCCGCCCCGCTGCTCGCCGCCCTCGCCGCCGAGGGCATGACCGTGCCGTTCCCGATCCAGGGCGCGACCCTGCCGAACACCCTCGCGGGCCGCGACGCCCTGGGCCGCGGCCGGACCGGCTCCGGCAAGACCCTGGCCTTCGGCCTGGCGCTGCTCGCCCGGACCGCCGGGAAGCGCGCCGAACCCCGGCGGCCCCTCGCCCTGGTCCTCGTGCCCACCCGCGAGCTGGCCCAGCAGGTGACCGACGCCCTCGCCCCGTACGCCCGCCCGCTCCGGCTCCGGACCACCACCGTCGTCGGCGGGGTGTCGATCGGCCGCCAGACGCACGCGCTCCGCGCCGGCGCCGAGGTCGTCGTCGCGACCCCCGGCCGCCTCAAGGACCTCATCGACCGCGGCGACTGCCTGCTCGACCACGTGGCGACCACCGTCCTCGACGAGGCCGACCAGATGGCCGACATGGGCTTCATGCCGCAGGTCACCGCGCTGCTCGACCAGGTGCGGCCGGAGGGGCAGCGGATGCTGTTCTCGGCCACCCTGGACCGCAACGTCGACCTGCTCGTCCGCCGCTACCTGAACGACCCCGTCGTCCACTCGGTCGACCCGTCCGCCGGCGCGGTCACGACGATGGAGCACCACGTGCTGCACGTCCACGGCTCCGACAAGCAGGCCGCCACGACGGAGATCGCCGCTCGCGACGGGCGCGTGATCATGTTCCTCGACACCAAGCACGACGTCGACCGGCTGACCCGCGACCTGCTCCTCAGCGGCGTACGGGCCGCCGCGCTGCACGGCGGGAAGTCGCAGGCGCAGCGCACCCGCACCCTGGCGCAGTTCAAGACCGGGCACGTGTCCGTGCTCGTCGCCACGAACGTCGCCGCCCGCGGCATCCACGTCGACCACCTCGACCTCGTCGTCAACGTCGACCCGCCCGCCGACCACAAGGACTACCTGCACCGCGGCGGCCGCACCGCCCGCGCGGGCGAGTCCGGCAGCGTCGTCACCCTGGTCACTCCGGGCCAGCGCCGGGGCATGGTCCGCCTCATGGCGGACGCGGGCATCCGGCCCCGCGTCACCGAGGTCCGCTCCGGCGGGGACGAACTGCGCCGCATCACCGGCGCGCAGGCCCCGTCCGGCGTCCCCGTCGTCATCGCGCCCCCGGCGGCCGAACGGCGCCGCGACGGCGCCCCCGCCCGCTCACGCCGCGGCCGCCGCCCCCACCGGACCGACCGCCGGCCCGCCGCGCGCGACGCCGCGTAGGAGCTCCGCACGCGCACGCCGAGGCGCGCCCGGCGGACCGGAACGCCCGGAGCACCGGTCGCCCCGCCCGCCGCAACACCCCTTCGCCCGACGTCCCCACCACCCCCTGAGAGGCATCATGCGCTGTGTCATCGCCCGTTTCCCCTTCGACCTGACGAAGAGCGGCGTGCTGGAGTCGATGAAGGGCGTCAAGCCCGAGCCGGGCACCGGCGAGTTCGTCACCATCGGCCGCCGCCAGTACCCCGCGAAGCAGGTCGGTGAGGTCCTCACCCGCCAGGACCGGCGCGACTTCAGCGTCGGCGAGGTCGTGCGGGCCATGACCCGCCTCGGTTTCACCTGCGGGACGTTCCCCGTGCAGACGGCCGCCGGGACCGGCTGACCCCGCCCCGGACGCCCGGGGAACGGCGAGGGCCCCACCGGAACGTTCCGGTGGGGCCCTCGCCGTGCGTCCGGCGGCGGCTCAGTGGTCGGAGTACCGGAAGTCGCCCACCGTCCACGCGCTGACGTCCGCGATCGCGACGCGGTACATGCCGCCGGTCTCGGGGATGCCCACCGTGCCCTGGAGGATCCGGGCCAGGTGGAAGTGGAGGTGCGTGGGACGTTCGCCGCCCTTCTGTGCGGAGGGCGTGAAGACCCCGGAGAACTCGCCCAGCCGGGCGGAGTCCGTCAGGACCTCCGACACCCGCTCTCTCCAGAGGGCCTCGGGGGCCAGGCGCCCGGTGATGACCACGCCCCCCGCGACCACGGTCAGGGACATCTGATTGCTCTGCCCGGACTCCACCGTGGCGGCAATGTCAATCAGCAGTTCGTCAGGCTTCGACATGAGAGCCGATTCTAGGCGGCGCGCCCTCCGGTGGTTGAATGCGCCCCGGGGCCCCGAAGCCGTGCGGCACCGGGGCCCCGAAGCGTTCCCCGGAAGAGGTGCAGATGACAGCGGACAATCCGCTCGGCGGCCGGCTCGACGACGACGACTACCCGGCCTACACCATGGGACGGGCCGCCGAGATGCTCGGCACGACCCCGGGCTTCCTGCGCGCGCTCGGCGAGGCCCGCCTGATCACCCCGCTCCGCTCCGAGGGCGGCCACCGCCGCTACTCCCGCTACCAGCTGCGGATCGCGGCCCGCGCCCGGGAACTCGTCGACCAGGGCACTCCGGTCGAGGCGGCCTGCCGCATCGTCATCCTGGAGGACCAGCTGGAGGAGGCCCAGCGCATCAACGCGGAGTACCGGCGGGCGGCGGAACGGGCCGCGGAGGAGTAGGCGCGGGCGTCGGCCGGAGGGGCCGGCCGGGCGGACACCGGGACACACCGCCCAGGAACCGGCCCCGGCGCCGACGGAGCGGGGCGGAGCGGGCGCGGTTAGCTCTTCCGGGCGTCCCCGCCTTGCCGTACCACCCGGGCCGTTCGAGCGTGAGGAGATCGATCGTCCGACGCGCGACGCCGACGCCCACGCCCGGAGGGCCCATGAGCAGCATCGACACCCCGGCCGACGTCCCCCGACCACGGGCGGCGGCGACGCGGCCCGCGCCCACCACCCTCACCTGGGTGACGCTGGCCCTGATGACGACCGCGTCGGTGGCGAGCCTGCGGGCCGCGCCGACGATGGCCGTCTACGGCCTGGCCTGCGTGTTCCTGTACCTCGTCCCGGCCATCGTGTTCCTGCTGCCCACGGCCCTGGTCTCCGCCGAGCTCGCCTCCGGCTGGAGCGGCGGCGTCTACCGCTGGGTGTCCGAGGGCCTCTCCAAGCCGCTCGGGTTCCTCGCGGTCTGGTGCCAGTTCGCGATGACGATCTTCTACTACCCGAGCCTGCTCGCCTTCGTGGCCTCGACCATCGCGTACGTCATCGACCCGTCCCTCGCCTCGAACGGCGTCTACACGGCGATCGTCATCATGGTCCTGTACTGGACCGGCGTGTGGGTCTCGTCACGCGGCACGAAGGCCCTCGCCGGGCTCTCCAGCTGGGGTCTGATCATCGGGACCCTCGTGCCCGGCACGGTCCTCGTCGTCCTCGGCATGGTCTTCCTCGGGCAGGGCAACGCGTCGGCCGCGCCGATGGGCGCGAACCACCTGCTGCCGCAGTGGACGGGCCTCGCCAGCCTCGTCCTGATCGTCAACAACTTCCTGTCGTACTCCGGCATGGAGATGAACGCCGTGCACGTCTCCTCGCTCAAGGACCCGGCGAAGGAGTACCCGAAGTCGATGTTCCTGGCGGTGGGCCTGGTCCTGCTGATCTTCATCCTGCCGGCGCTCGCGATCAGCTGGGTCGTCCCCTCCGACCAGCTCAGCCTGACGGCCGGCGTGATGCAGGCCTTCAACGCCTTCTTCTCGTACTTCCACGTCGGCTGGATGACCCCGATCGCCGCCGTCATGCTGATCTCCGCCTCCCTCGGCGGCATGCTGACCTGGCTCGCCGGGCCGTCCAAGGGCCTCCTGGAGATCTCCCGCAGCGAGGGCTACCTGCCGCCGTTCCTCCAGAAGCTCAACAAGTACGGCATCCAGCAGAACATCCTGGTCACGCAGGGCGTCGTGACCTCGGTCATCGCGCTGCTCTACGCCCTGATCCCCAACGTGTCCAGCGTGTACTGGATCTTCTCCACCATCACCACGCAGGTGTACCTGATCGTCTACCTGCTGATGTTCGTCGCCGCGATGCGCCTGCGGAAGACCCGGCCGGACCATCCGCGCGGCTACCGGGCGCCCGCCCTGGGCCTGCTGTGCTCGGTCGGCCTGCTCGCCTCCCTCGCGGCCCTCGCCATCGGCTTCGTCCCGCCGTCGCAGTTCGGCGGCAGCAGCGTCTGGTCGTACGTGCTCGTCATCGGCGGCGGTCTGGTGGTCCTGGGCCTGCTGATCCCGGCGCTCTTCCTGAAGTTCCGCAAGCCGGACTGGCGCACGGCCGCCGCCGACGGACCGGACGCGACCGAGGGAGAGCAGGCATGAGCCCCACCCGCTTCGCCTCCGAGCACCGGTGGATCTACTGGGGCGCGATCCTGATCCTGGTCGCCCTCGTCGTCACCGGCCTGATCCGCTACGAGTCCGTGAAGCGGAACAACGAGACGCTGTCCAAGGCCAACCAGCTCCAGGAGGAGCTGGTCAGGGCCGGATACCCGTCCCCCGACACGGACACCGTGGAGCGGCTGCTCGGCACGGACGGCGGGCAGGTCTGCGAGGCTCCGGGCAACGCCCTGAAGACGGCGCTGTGGAAGATCCAGCAGTCCAACGGCGCCACCGGTCCCGGTCAGCGGCCCGTCATCTCCGACGACAAGGCCGTCGAGGCCGAGCGGATCGTCCTGAAGGTCTACTGCCCGGACAAGCTCGACGAATTCGAGGAAGAGCTCGCGGACCTCAAGACCGACGGCACCGTACGCCGGTGAGGGGCGGGGGGCGGTGAGCGGCGGGGAGCCGACGGGCGGCGGGACGCCGACGGGCGGCGGGACGCCGTCGGCGGGCCACGAGGAACCGCCCCTCCCGCCGTCCTCCCCGCCGCCCGCCCCCGACCCGGACGCCCTCCACGACTTCCTCCGCGAACTCGCCCGCTTCATGCTGCGGTTCAGCGGCGAGGGCGCCGAAGGGGTCGACCGGATCGTCCGGGGCGTCGCCGGGGCGTACGGCGGACGGGCCGAGACCGTGGTCGTCGCGGACGGCGCCGTGCTGTCGGTGACCGCCGGGGGCCGCACCCTCACCTCCGCCGTCACGGCCTTCCCGGACGTCGCCCGGCTCGACCGGGCCGTCGCCCTCAAGGAGTTCGTCGAGCGCCTGCGGACCGAGCGGCCCGCCCTGCCCGGGGCGGCGGCCGGGCTGCGGCGGATCGAGACGCTGCCCTCCCCCGTGCCCCGCTGGGCCCGGTTCCTCGGCATCGTGCTCTTCGCCGTCGGCTTCGCGCCCGCCGTACAGCCCACCTGGTACGAGATCGGCACCACCGCCCTGCTCGCCGCCCTGGTCGCGGCCCTCACCGTCCTCTCCGAGCGACACCCCCGCCTGGCCCGGGTCCTGCCGCTGCTCGCCGCGACCCTGGTCTCGCTGGTGACCCTCGGAGTGCTCCGGCCGGACGCCGGCCACGGCGGACCGGTGATGATCATGCTTCCGGCGCTGTTCTTCTTCGTGCCCGGCGACCTGCTCAGCGCGGCCGCCGCCGAACTCGTCGGCGGATTCCTGACGACCGGCGCCGTCCGCCTCGTCTACGCCTTCGTCCTGCTCCTCCAGCTGTACGCGGGCGTGCTGCTCGGCGTGGCCGTCACGGGCACCCCGACCACCGCGCTCCTCGACACCACGGGAGACCCGGACCTGTCCCGGTGGGTGATCGTGGCGAGCTGGGCGGTGTTCACGCTCGGCCTGGTCCTCGCCTTCGGGGTGCCGTGGCGGGCCGCGGGGTGGCTGACGGGCCTGGTGTACCTGGCGCTCGGGGTGCAGGCGGCGGGCACGGCCCTGGTCGGGGAGGTGGCGGGCACCTTCGTCGCGGCGACGGCGCTCGCCGCCGTCGCGGACCTCCTCTCCCGGCGGCCCGGACGCCCGCCCCGGCTGGTGCTCTTCCTGGGCGGCTTCTTCACCCTCACCGCCGGCTCGCTGGGCCTCCGGGCGCTCACCTCCCTGGCGGGCGGGCACGTCCTGCACGGCTTCCACGACCTCATGGACTTCGTCACGATCGTGACGACGATCGCGGTGGGCCTGATCGCGGGGGCGGCGCTCGTTCCGGGGCGGGTGGACGAGGAGTTCCCGAGGGGAGCCTGATCCGTGTCCCGGGGTGGACGGGCAGCCCCGGGCGGCCTGACCGGTGTCCCGGAGGGGCGACGCCGGTGTCCCGGAGGGGGCGGGGCCCCGGGGTGTGGGGCCCGGGGAGGCGGGGCCCGGGGAGGCATGACCGGTGCCCCGGGGCGGGCGAGGAGGTCCTTGGGTGTCCTGCCCCTTGGCCCCGGCCGGGCGAGGAGGTCCCGGAGCAGGCCCGGCCCTTTCCCCCGGCGGAGCCCGTACGCGATCATGGACCCATGAAGCTGCGCTGTGCCGTACTCGACGACTACCAGGGCGCCGCCCTCTCCTCCGCCGACTGGAGTCCGCTCGACGGCCGCGTCGAGGTGCGCGTCCTGCGCGAGCACCTCACCGACCGGGACGCGCTCGTCGACGCCGTCGGGGACTGCGAGATCCTCGTCGTCATGCGGGAGCGGACGCCGATCGACGCGGCGCTCCTCGACCGGCTGCCCCGGCTGCGGCTCCTGATCACCTCCGGCATGCGCAACGCCTCGATCGACGTCGCCGCCGCCCGCGCCCGGGGCGTCACCGTCTGCGGCACGGCCAGCAGCTCCGAGCCGCCCACCGAGCTGACCTGGGCGCTGATCCTCGGCCTCGCGCGGCACGTGCCGGCCGAGGCGCGGGCGGTGCGGGAGGGCGGGCCCTGGCAGTCCACCGTCGGCACCGACCTGGCCGGCCGGACCCTGGGGCTGGTCGGCCTCGGGAAGATCGGCGCCAAGGCGGCCCGGATCGGCCTCGCCTTCGGCATGGACGTCGCCGCCTGGAGCCCGAACCTGACGGAGGAGCGGGCGGCCGAGCACGGCGTGCGGTTCGTGGCGGACCGGCGGGAGCTGATGGCGGAGGGCGACTTCGTCTCCCTGCACCTGGTGCTCTCCGACCGCACCCGGGGCCTGGTCGGGGAGCCCGAACTGCGGGCGATGCGCCCGTCCGCGTACCTCGTCAACACCTCCCGGGCCGGTCTGGTCGACGGCGGGGCGCTGCTGCGGGCGCTGCGCGAGGGGTGGATCGCGGGGGCGGGCCTCGACGTCTACGACACGGAGCCGCTGCCCGTCGACGACCCGCTGCGGACCCTGCCGAACGTCCTGGCCCTCCCCCACCTCGGGTACGTGACGGAGGGGAACTACGGACGGTACTTCGGGCAGGCGGTGGAGGACGTCGAGGCGTTCCTGGCGGGTTCGCCGGTCCGCGAACTGGCCTGACGCGCGGGCCCGCACGGGGTGCGGGCCCGGCCGAGGCGCGGGACGCTTCGGGGGCGCGGGGGCGTTCGGGGTGCGGGGGCGTTCGGGGTGCGTGACGCTTCCGGGGCGCGGGCCCGCCCGGGGCGCGGGGTTCCTCCTATCCCAGGCTCGTCCGCGCCAGGTCCAGGAACTCCTGCTCCGTGAGGCCCAGTCCGCGGGCCTCAGCCGCCGCCTCGCGCAGCCGGGAGACCAGCCGGGCGCGGTCGGGGGCGGTGGCGCCGGGGACGACGATGGCGCCCCGTCCGCGGCGGAGTTCGATCAGCCCCTCCTCGCGCAGCCGCTGGTAGCCGCGCAGGACGGTGTGGACGTTGACTCCCAGGGAGTCGGCGAGCTCCCGGGCGGCCGGGAGCCGTTCGCCGGGGGCGGCCGAGCCGTCGGCGAGCGCTCCCCGGACGCAGGCGGCGATCTGGTCACCGAGGGGGACGGCCGAGGCCGGGTCGACGCGGAAGAGCACGGTCAGAGCCTCCCACGCCGTTCGACGAGGGTGTTGAGGAGGGCGGCCGCGGTGCGCGCGTCGGACACGGTGACGGCGAACTCGCGCCCGCCGTCCCGCCGTACGACGAGGGCCTCGCCAGAGCGCAGGATGACGCCCGTGCGCTGCGGCCACACCCGGTAGCCCCAGCCGCCGAACTCGGTGACGGGGTCGACGTCGCGGACGCCGGCGCCGGTGACCTCGTCGAGCGGGACGCGGACCCGGGGCCGGGGCGCGAGGGCGGGCCGGACGGTGAGGCCGCGCCGGTCGACGGTGACCCGGACGCGGGCGAGGGCGAGGCCCGGCACCCCGACGACCAGCCCGAGGAGGGCGAGCCAGGCCTCGGGCCAGGGGGCCAGGAGCAGGGTGGCGGGGACGGCGGCGAGGGCGAGCACCGCGAGGACGGTGAGGGTCCGGGAGCCGGTGGAGCGGGACCAGCCGGCCACCTCGCTCGGGCCGAGCGGGAGCCGGGGGCCGTCCGGGGCGCCGGGTCCGGGGGCCGGCTCCTCCCGGGGGACGAGCCGGGTCAGGGCCAGGCCCGCGAGGGCGAGGACGGCGGCGACGGCGGCCGCGACGGTGAGGTTGGAGAGGGGGGAGACGACCTCGGCCGCGTCGGCGGCGTCCAGGTTGTCCCGCAGGATCAGGACGAGCAGCCCTCCGGTGAAGCCGACCGTGGCCCAGGCGCCCCAGAGGGCGGTGCGGCGGACGAAGAGGTTCCAGCCGACGGCGGCGGCGAGGAGCAGGCCCGTGCTGACGAGGGCGTAGGCGGCGAGGCCGGTGAAGCCGTCGGCGCGGCCCCCGCCGTCGGGGCCGAAGTGGGTGGCGAGGGGGTCGGGGAGCCGGTCGTACCAGAGGGCGAGCACCAGCAGGTACGCGACGGTCGCGAGGACGAAGGGGAGCGCGGCGAGTGCGCGGAGACGAGGTGTTGCACGGTTCATGAAAACCTCCCTTGTTCGCACTCTACTAGAACAAGTGGCTTCGGGGAGGGCCTCGGGCAGCACGAATCGTCCGCCGAACGGAGCGGATCAGCGCAAAGGGGAGGTTTTCAGGCGCCGTTGACCACCCTTCACCACGCCCTCGAAGGGTCGGCCAGGCAGGTGCGGCGGAGGGTGCGGGGCCGGAGGGTGGAGAGTGCGGGGCCGGAGGATGCGGGGGCCGGAGGGCGCGGGGCGCGGGGGCCGGAGGGCGCGGGGCGCGGGGCGCGGGGGGCCGGAGGGTGGGGAGGAGCCGAGGGCGCGGGGGGACCGGAGGGCGCGGAGGGTCGGCGGTGCGGCCCCCCGGGCTACCCGGCCCCGCAGTCGTGGTCGGCCGGGTCGACCACGACCCGGTCCAGCAGGCTGCGCAGCAGGGCCTGTTCGGCGTCGGTGAGGCCGCCGAAGAGCTCCCGCTCCGCCGCGTTCACCGCCGTGTCGACCCGCTCCAGGGCGGTCGCGCCCGCCTCCGTGATCTCCACGATGTGGCGGCGCCGGTCGGCGGGGTCGCGCCGCCGCTCCGCGAGCCCCTGGTCCTCCAACTCGTTGAGGATCGCGACCAGTTGGCTGGGGTCGACCTCCATGGCGGCGGCCAGGTCCCGCTGACCCATGGCGCCGGGGGCGAGCTGCATGAGCGTCATGACGCTCCTCGGGTGCAGCCCCGCGACGCCCAGGGCGGCGCGGATGCGCGCGCCGGTGAGCTCCCCGCGGAAGGAGAGGAGGAAGCCGAGGCGGTCGTTCGGGAGGGCTGCTGCCATGCCCTCCACCGTAACAGCGGCCCTATTGTGGAGCACCATGAATCGTTGATACAGTTCAACGATTGAAGCTGACTTACCGTTGGAGTGCTCCCATGTTCATCGCCCATGCCGTCGTCGCGGTGCTGCTCGCCCTCGCGCTCTCCGGCTCCGTCTTCCTCACCTTCACGCGCAATCCGCAGATCACGGGCAGCATGACGAAGCTCGGCGTCCCGGAATCCTGGTTCCCGTGGCTCGCGACCGCGAAGGCGGCCGGCGCGATCGGTCTGCTCGTGGGCCTGGCCGTGCCCGCGCTCGGCGTGGCGGCGGCGATCGGCGTGGTCCTCTACTTCCTCGGCGCCCTCGTCACCCACCTGCGCGCGAAGGACCACGCGGTGGCCCCGGTCGCGGTCCTCACCCTCCTCGCGGCGGCCGCCCTGGTCTTGCGCATAGCCTCCGCCTGACCGCACCACGGGAGGGGCGGCCACGGCACCGGCACGGGAACGCGGAACGGCCCGGCCGAGTGGTCGGCCGGGCCGTGACGCCGTACGCGACGGCGCGGCAGGGTCGCGCGTCAGTCGTCCGAGCCGTCCACGTCCCCTTCGAGGTCGCCCTCCGTCTCCAGGAACACCTGCCGCAGCGCGGCCAGGGTCTCCGGGTCCGGCTTCTCCCACATGCCGCGCGACTCGGCCTCCAGGAGGCGCTCCGCGATGCCGTGCAGGGCCCAGGGGTTGGCCTCCTTCAGGAAGGCTTGGTTCTCCGGGTCGAGGACGTACTCCTGCGTCAGCTTGTCGTACATCCAGTCGGCCACCACGCCCGTCGTGGCGTCGTACCCGAAGAGGTAGTCGACGGTCGCCGCCAGCTCGAACGCGCCCTTGTAGCCGTGGCGGCGCATCGCCTCGATCCAGCGCGGATTGACCACGCGGGCCCGGAAGACCCGGGAGGTCTCCTCGACCAGGGTGCGGGTGCGGACGGTCTCCGGGCGGGTCGAGTCGCCGATGTACGCCTCGGGGGCCGTGCCCTTGAGCGCGCGCACGGTCGCCACCATGCCGCCGTGGTACTGGAAGTAGTCGTCCGAGTCCGCGATGTCGTGCTCGCGCGTGTCCGTGTTCTTCGCGGCCACCGCGATCCGCTTGTACGCGGTCTCCATCTCGGCCCGCGCCGGGCGCCCTTCCAGCCCGCGCCCGTACGCGTAACCGCCCCACACCGTGTACACCTCGGCGAGGTCGGCGTCCGTGCGCCAGTCGCGGGAGTCGATCAGCTGGAGGATGCCCGCGCCGTACGTCCCCGGCCGGGAGCCGAAGATGCGGGTGGTGGCGCGCCGCTCGTCGCCGTGCTCGGCCAGGTCGGCCTGCGCGTGGGCCCGTACGTGGTTGTCCGAGGCGGACTCGTCCTCAAGGCCGGCCACCAGGCGTACGGCGTCGTCGAGGAGGCCGATGACGTGGGGGAACGCGTCGCGGAAGAAGCCCGAGATGCGCAGGGTGACGTCGATGCGCGGACGGCCCAGCTCCGCGAGCGGGATCGGCTCCAGGCCGTTCACGCGGCGCGAGGCCTCGTCCCACAGCGGGCGGACGCCGAGCAGGGCGAGGGCCTCGGCGACGTCGTCGCCGGCGGTGCGCATCGCGCTCGTGCCCCACAGGGAGAGGCCCACGGAGGTCGGCCATTCGCCGTTGTCGGTGCGGTAGCGCTCCAGGAGCGAGTCCGCGAGCGCCTGTCCGGTCTCCCAGGCGAGGCGGGAGGGGACGGCCTTCGGGTCGACGGAGTAGAAGTTGCGGCCGGTCGGCAGGACGTTGACCAGGCCGCGCAGCGGGGAGCCGGACGGACCGGCCGGCACGAAGCCGCCGTTGAGCGCGTGCACGGCGTGCGCCAGCTCGTCGGTGGTGGCGGCCAGGCGCGGCACGACCTGCTCGGCGGCGAAGCGCAGCACGGCCCGCACGTCGGGGCCGTGGTCGGCCGCGACCGCCTCGACCGCGTCCACCGCCCAGTCGGCGGCCTCCATCGCCTCGACGAGCTCGCGCGCCCTGGCCTCCGCCTCGTCGGCGGTGGTGCGGGTCGCGGCCGACTCGTCCAGGCCCAGGGCCTCGCGCAGACCGGGCAGCGCCTGCGTGCCGCCCCAGATCTGGCGGGCGCGCAGGATGGAGAGGACCAGGTTGACCCGGGCCTCGCCGGCCGGGGCGCCGCCGAGGACGTGCAGGCCGTCGCGGATCTGGGCGTCCTTGACCTCGCACAGCCAGCCGTCGACGTGCAGCAGGAAGTCGTCGAAGCCGTCGTCCTCCGGGCGCTCCTCCAGACCGAGGTCGTGGTCGAGCTTGGCGGCCTGGATCAGGGTCCAGATCTGGGCGCGGATCGCGGGCAGCTTCGCCGGGTCCATGGAGGAGATCTGCGCGTACTCATCGAGGAGCTGCTCCAGGCGCGCGATGTCGCCGTACGAGTCGGCGCGGGCCATCGGCGGCACCAGGTGGTCGACCAGGGTCGCGTGCACGCGCCGCTTGGCCTGGGTGCCCTCGCCCGGGTCGTTGACCAGGAACGGGTAGACCAGCGGCAGGTCGCCGAGGGCCGCGTCCGGACCGCAGGCGGCGGACAGGCCGGCGTTCTTGCCGGGCAGCCACTCCAGGTTGCCGTGCTTGCCCAGGTGGACCATGGCGTCGGCGCCGAAGCCGCCGTCCTCGGCGCGGGCCGCGATCCAGCGGTAGGCGGCCAGGTAGTGGTGGGACGGCGGGAGGTCGGGGTCGTGGTAGATCGCGATCGGGTTCTCGCCGAAGCCGCGCGGCGGCTGGATGAGGACGAGGAGGTTCCCGCGCCGCAGGGCGGCGAGCACGATGTCGCCCTCCGGGTTCCGCGACCGGTCGAGGAACATCTCGCCGGGCGCCGGGCCCCAGTGCTCCTCGACGTGGGTGCGCAGCTCCTCGGGGAGGGTCGCGTACCAGCGCTTGTAGTCGGCGGCCGGGATGCGGACCGGGTTCCTGGCCAGCTGCTCCTCGGTCAGCCAGTCCTGGTCGTGGCCGCCGGCCTCGATGAGGGCGTAGATCAGCTCGTCGCCGTCGCCCGAGACCAGGCCGGGGAGGTCCTCGGCGGGCCCGAAGTCGTAGCCCTCCTCGATCAGCCGGCGCAGCAGGGAGACGGCGGAGGCGGGGGTGTCGAGGCCGACGGCGTTGCCGATGCGGGAGTGCTTGGTGGGGTACGCGGAGAGGACGAGCGCGAGCCTCTTCTCGGCGTTCGGGATGTGCCGCAGGCGGGCGTGCCGCACGGCGATCCCGGCGACGCGGGCCGCGCGCTCGGCGTCCGCCACGTACGCGGGCAGGCCGTCCTCGTCGATCTCCTTGAAGGAGAACGGGACGGTGATCAGGCGCCCGTCGAACTCGGGGACCGCGACCTGGCTGGCGGCGTCCAGCGGGGAGAGGCCCTCGTCGTTCTCCTCCCACGCGGACCGCGAGCCGGTCAGGCAGAGGGCCTGGAGGATCGGCACGTCGAGCGCGGCGAGCGCGCCCGCGTCCCAGGCCTCCTCGTCGCCGCCGGCCTGCGCCTCGGCGGGCTTGGTGCCGCCCGCCGCGAGGACGGTGGTGACGATGGCGTCGGCGGTGCGGAGGGTGTCGAGCAGCTCCGGCTCGGGGGCGCGCAGGGAGGCCACGTACAGCGGGAGGGCGCGGGCTCCGGCGTCCTCGATCGCCTCGCACAGGGCGTCCACGAAGCCGGTGTTGCCGCTCATGTGGTGGGCGCGGTAGTAGAGCACGGCGATCGTCGGGCCCTCGGTGGCCTTCGGCGTGCGCTCCAGCGGGCCCCAGGTCGGGGCGGCGGCCGGGGCCTCGAAGCCGTGGCCGGTGAGCAGGACGGTGTCGGAGAGGAAGCGGGCGAGCTGCTCCAGGTTGGCGGGGCCGCCGTGCGCCAGGTAGGCGTGCGCCTCGGTGGCGACGCCGACGGGCACGGTGGACGCCTCCATGAGCTGCGCGTCGGGCGCCTGTTCGCCGCTGAGCACGACGACCGGCTTCCCGGCGGCGCGGATCGCGTCGAGCCCGTCCTGCCAGGAGCGGAGGCCGCCGAGGAGCCGGACGACGACGAGTTCGGCGCCGTCGAGGAGCCCGTCGAGGTCGGCGAGCGGGAGCCGGGACGGGTTGGCGAACCGGTACTCCACCGGTCCGCCGGCCGCGCGGGCACTGAGCAGGTCGGTGTCGGAGTGCGACAGCAGCAGAAGCATGGCGAGCGCAGGCCTTCCTCGGGGTTGTCCGCGCCCCGGGTGGTCGTGTGGACGGCAGGAGTTCCTGACTCACCGGCCCGGAGGTGCCGGGCCGGCTCACAGTGGCGGGACCGCGCCGGAATCTCACCGGGCTTCCTCCCCGGGGTCCTGGGACCCCATGCCGCTTGCATCCTAGATCGTGAACTCCGGACGCCGGAGGGAGCGGGAGGGTCGGGCGGATCACACCGGAGCGGGGCCGGGGCGTGCCGGCTCACACCCGTCCGGCTCGTGGAAAGCCGATCCCCGTGCCCCCGCCTGCTCCCGGGGAGCCGGTCCCCGTGCCCCCGCCGCGGCACCCGGAGTCAGGCCGGTCACACCCCGCCGGCCGCCGGTTTTCCCGTGGGTATGCTCGCCGCCATGCCGCCCGTCCCGACCCCGAAGCCCGCCCCCGGCGCACCCCGTGTGCGGGAGCGCGGCGACGCCTGCCCCGGGGCGCTGCGGCTGCACTCCGCCGACGACGGGCACCTGGCCCGACTGCGGCTGCCCGCAGGAAGGTTGACGGCACGTCAGGTGGAGGTCCTGGCGGACGCCGCCGAGGCCCTGGGGGACGGGCGGATCAGCGTCACCTCGCGCGGGAACGCCGAGCTGCGCGGCCTCGCGGACGGCTGCGGGGCGGAGCTCGCGGCGCTCCTGGCGGAGGCGGGCCTGCTGCCCTCGGCCACCCACGAGCGCGTCCGCAACATCGTGGCCTCCCCGGCCGCGGGCCTCGACGGACTCGGCGCGGCCGACGTGCAGTTGTGGGCCCGCGAGCTGGACGAACGGCTCTGCGCCGCGCCCTGGGCCGCCGCGCTCTCGGGCCGTTTCCTCTTCGTCCTGGACGACGGCCGCGGCGACGTCACCGGCCTCGGCGGGGATGTGACCTTGGTCGCAGTGGACCCCCGCACCGCGCTCCTGCACCTGGGCGGCCGGGCCGTGCGCGTCGCCGCCGCCGACGCGCCCCGCGCCGCCCTCGCCGCCGCCCACGTCTTCCTCTCCGCCGCCCGCGCGGCCGGCACCGGCGTCTGGCGCGTGCGGGAGCTGCCGGAGGGCTCCGGGCCCGACGTACGAGACGTACGAGACGTGCGCGACGTACGAGACGCAAGGCGCGACGGACGAGAGGCGCTCGCCGCGGAAGAGGTGTCCGAGCCGGTCCTGCCGCAGGGGCCGCCGCCCGCCCCCGGCCCCCTCGGGCCCGCCGCCCTCCACGTGCTCGCCCCCCTCGGCCGCCTCACCGCCGCCCAGCTCCGCGCCCTGCTGCCCGCCGACGAGGTCCGGCTCACCCCCTGGCGCGGAGCCGTAGTCGTCGGAGCCGGACCCGACCGGGCGCCCGCGCTCGACGCGGCCGGACTGATCACCCGGCCCGACTCCCCCTGGGCCGGCGTCAGCGCCTGCACCGGGCGGCCCGGCTGCGCCAAGTCCCTCGCGGACGTCCGGGCGGACGCGGTCCCCGGCCGCCCCGGCCTGCCCGTCCACTACTCCGGGTGCGAGCGCCGCTGCGGACACCCGCACGGCGACTGGGTCGACGTCCTCGCCGCCCCCGGCGGCGGCTACCTGGTCGACGGCGCCCCCGTCCCCCGCACCGATCTGGCCCCCGCGGTCACCACGGCCCGTACCGCGCCCCGCACAACGAGATGAGCGAGAACAGGATGTTCGACTACGAGAAGGACGGCACGGAGATCTACCGCCGCTCCTTTGCCACGATCCGCGCCGAGGCGGACCTCACGGGCCTGCCCGCCGACGTCGCCCAGGTGGCGGTCCGGATGATCCACGCCTGCGGCATGACGGACCTCGTCCAGGACATCGCGTACTCGCCGGGCGTCGTCGCGAGCGCCCGCGCCGCGCTCCGGGCGGGCGCGCCGATCCTCTGCGACGCGCAGATGGTCGCCAGCGGCGTCACCCGCAAGCGGCTGCCCGCCGACAACGAGGTGCTCTGCGCGCTCTCCGACCCGGCCGTCCCGGCCCTGGCCGCCGAGCTCGGCACCACCCGCTCCGCCGCCGCCCTCGAACTGTGGCGGGACCGCCTCGAAGGCTCCGTCGTCGCCATCGGCAACGCGCCCACCGCCCTCTTCCACCTCCTGGAGATGGTCGCGAAGGGCGCGGGGCGGCCCGCCGCCATCCTCGGCATACCGGTCGGCTTCATCGGCGCCGCCGAGTCCAAGGACGCCCTCGCCGACAACACCCTCGGCCTCGACCACCTCGTCGTCCGGGGCCGGCGCGGCGGCAGCGCCATGACGGCCGCCGCGATCAACGCCCTCGCGCACGAAGCGGAGATCCAGCAGTGACCGGGAACCCGGCCGGAAACACCGTCGGCAAGCTGTACGGCGTGGGGCTCGGGCCCGGCGACCCGGACCTCCTCACCCTCGCCGCCGTGAAGGCCATCGCCGAGGCCGACGTGATCGCCTACCACTCGGCCCGCCACGGGCGCTCCATCGCCCGCTCGATCGCGGCCCCGCACCTGCGCGAGGACCACGTCGAGGAGCGGCTGACGTACCCGCTCACGGTGGAGACCACGGACCACCCCGGCGGCTACCGGGGCGCCCTGAACGACTTCTACGAGGAGGCGGCGGCCCGGCTCGCCGCCCACCTGGACGCGGGCCGCACGGTCGCGGTCCTCGCCGAGGGCGACCCGCTCTTCTACGGCTCGTACCAGCACATGCACAAGCGGCTCGCGCACCGCTACGACACGACCGTCATCCCCGGCGTCACCTCGGTGAGCGCCGCCGCCGCCCGGCTCGGCGAGCCGCTGTGCGAGGCGGAGGAGGTCCTGACGATCGTCCCGGGCACGCTGCCGGAGGACGAGCTGACGGCCCGGCTCGCGGGCACGGACTCGGCGGTCGTGATGAAGCTCGGCCGCACCTTCCCCACCGTGCGACGGGCCCTGGAGCGGGCCGGGCGCCTGGAGGACGCGCGGTACGTGGAGCGGGCGTTCATGGCGGGCGAGCGGACCGGGCGCCTGGCGGAGGTGGACCCGGAGTCCGTCCCGTACTTCTCGGTGGCCGTCCTGCCCTCCCGCGTCGACGAGGAGCCGCCGGTGCGGGAGCGCGGCGAGGTCGTCGTGGTCGGCACGGGCCCGGCGGGCGCGCCCTGGCTGACGCCGGAGTCGCGCGGCGCGCTCGTCAACGCGGACGACCTGGTCGGCTACACCACCTACCTGGACCGGGTGCCGGTCCTGCGCCCCGGCCAGCGGCGCCACGGCTCCGACAACAAGGTGGAGTCGGAGCGCGCCGAGTTCGCCCTCGACCTGGCCCGGCGCGGGCACCGGGTCGCGGTCGTCTCGGGCGGCGACCCGGGCGTCTTCGCGATGGCGACGGCGGTCCTGGAGGTGGCGTCGGAACCGGAGTACGCGGACGTGCCCGTACGGGTCCTGCCGGGCGTGACCGCCGCCAACGCGGCCGCGGCGGCGGCGGGCGCCCCGCTCGGCCACGACTACGCGACGATCTCGCTCTCCGACCGCCTCAAGCCCTGGGACGTCATCGCGGACCGGCTGCGCGCGGCGGCCGTCGCGGACCTGGTCCTCGCCCTGTACAACCCGGGGTCCAAGTCCCGCACCCACCAGGTGGCGGCCGCCCGCGACCTCCTCCTGGAGGTCCGCTCCCCCGACACCCCGGTGGTCGTCGCCCGCGACGTGGGCGGCCCCGAGCAGTCGGTCCGGGTGCTGACCCTGAAGACCCTGGACCCCTCCGAGGTCGACATGCGCACCCTCCTCCTGATCGGCTCCTCGCAGACCAGGGCGGTGGAGCGGGCGGACGGCCGCACGATCGCCTGGACGCCGCGCCGGTACGGCTAGGATCCGTCCCGTACCCAGGCGGCGGCCTCCTCCGGGGTCGTCGCCACCGGTACGCCCTCCGGGACCGGCGGGCGGCGGACGACGACGACCGGGACGCCGGCCTCGCGGGCGGCGGTCAGTTTCGGGGCGGTGGCCGCGCCGCCGCTGTCCTTGGTGACCAGGACGTCGATCCGGTGGCGGCGCAGCAGCTCGCGTTCGCCGTCGAGGGTGAAGGGCCCCCGGTCGAGGAGGACCTCGGTGCGGGCCGGCAGCGGGGCCCCGGGGGCGTCGACCGAGCGGACGAGGAACCACTCCGGGCGGTCGGCGAAGGCGGCGAGGCCCATGCGGCCGGTCGTCAGGAACACGCGGTCGCCGAGGTCGTCCAGGGCCCGGGCGGCCTCCGCCAGGGAGCCCGCCTCGCGCCAGTCGTCGCCCTCCTCCGGCACCCAGCCGGGACGGCGCAGGGCGAGCAGGGGAACATGGACGGTGGCGGCCGCGAGGGCCGCGTTGAAGCTGATCCGCTCGGCGAAGGGATGGGTGGCGTCGATGACCGCGTCCACCGCGTGCGCGCCGATCCAGGCCGCGAGCCCGTCGGCGCCGCCGAAGCCGCCGATCCGGACCTCCCCCTCGGGCAGCCGGGGCCGGGCGACCCGTCCCGCGAGGGAGCTGGTGACCCGGACGCGGGGGTGGAGCAGTCCCGCGAGGGCGCGGGCCTCGGTGGTCCCGCCCAGAACGAGTACGTGCACAGGAGCCCCTTCGTGAGTTCGGACGGCGGGCGCGAGGCCCAACTCAAGCACACCGGTCTGCGCCCGGGCTGGACGACCGGTGCCTGCGCGACGGCGGCGACGACGGCCGCGTACACGGCGCTCCTGACCGGGGACTTCCCGGATCCGGTGACGATCACGCTGCCGAAGGGGCAGACGCCGGCGTTCGCGCTCACGGCCGAGGAGCGCACCGGGGACACGGCCATGGCGGCGGTGGTGAAGGACGCGGGCGACGACCCGGACGTCACGCACGGGGCCGTGATCCGCTCGACGGTGCGGCTGCTGCCGCCGGGTTCGGGCGTGGTCTTCCGGGCCGGCGAGGGCGTCGGCACGGTCACCCTGCCGGGCCTCCCGCTCGACGTGGGCGAGCCGGCGATCAACCCCGTGCCCCGGCAGCTGATGCGCGAGCACGTGGCGCGGGTCGCCGCCGCGCACGGCGGCACGGGGGACGTCGAGATCACGGTCTCCGTCGACGACGGTGCCGAGATCGCCCGCTCCACCTGGAACCCCCGGATCGGCATCCTCGGCGGCCTGTCGATCCTCGGCACGACCGGCGTCGTCGTCCCGTACTCCTGCTCGGCCTGGATCGACTCGATCCGCCGGGGCGTGGACGTGGCCCGCGCGGGCGGCCTCACGCACGTCGCCGGCTGCACCGGCTCGACCTCGGAGCGGACGGTGACGGGCCTGTACGACCTGCCGGAGATCGCCCTGCTCGACATGGGCGACTTCGCGGGCGCGGTCCTCAAGTACGTCCGCCGCCACCCGGTGGACCGGCTGACGGTCTGCGGCGGCTTCGCGAAGCTCTCCAAGCTGGCGGCGGGCCACCTGGACCTGCACTCGGCCCGCTCCCAGGTCGACAAGGGCTTCCTGGCGGACCTGGCCCGCGCGGGCGGCGCGTCCGAGTCCCTGGCGGCGGAGATCGCCGCCGCGAACACCGGTCTGGCCGCCCTCCGCCTCTGCGAGGCCGCCGCCGTCCCCCTCGGCGACCTGGTCGCCGCCCGCGCCCGCGACGAGGCCCTGGCGGTCCTGCGCGGCGCCCCGGTCGCGGTGGACGTGATCTGCGTCGACCGCGCGGGAACGGTGGTGGGGCGGTCCTCGGTGAGGGGGCCGGGGGCGTGAGACCGGCACGACGTGCGGACCGGGGGGCCCGCCCCTAGGCTGGGCCGCGAACACCCGACGAGCGATCGAGAGGGAGTCTCATGTCGAAGCGCGGCAACAAGCGGCGGGCCCGGAAGAAGAAGGGCGCGAACCACGGCAAGCGGCCGAACACCTGAGCCGGTCCGTGGTGACGGAGGGGCCCCGGGGATCTCCCCGGGGCCCCTCCGCGTGCGAGGGCGTCAGCAGGCGTGGCGGTCGCGGGCCGGGTCGTACAGGTGGCTGTCGCGGAACTCGGAGGCCGCCAGGGTGCGGCCCACGATGATGACGGCGGTCTTCGTGATCCCGGCCGCCTTCGTCTGCGCCGCGATGTCGTCGAGGGTGCCGCGCAGGACGACCTCGTCGGGGCGGCTGGCCATCGCGACGACGGCGGCGGGGCAGTCCGTGCCGTAGTGGGGGACGAGTTCGGCGACGACCCGGTCGACGTAGCGGGCGGCGAGGTGGAGGACGAGCAGGGCGCCGCTGCGGCCCAGGGTCGCCAGGTCCTCGCCCTCCGGCATCGGCGTGGCCTGCTGCGCGATCCGGGTGAGGATGACGGTCTGGCCGACCGTGGGGACGGTCAGCTCCCGCTTCAGCGCGGCGGCCGCCGCCGCGAAGGCCGGGACGCCGGGGACGACCTCGTACGGGATGCCGAGCGCGTCCAGGCGGCGCATCTGCTCCGCGACCGCGCTGAACACCGACGGGTCGCCGGAGTGCAGCCGGGCCACGTCCCGCCCGGCCTCGTGGGCGGCGGCGATCTCCGCGACGATCTGGTCCAGGTCCATCCGGGCCGTGTCGACGAGCCGCGCGTCCGGCGGGCACTCGGCGAGCAGCTCGACGGGGACGAGGGAGCCGGCGTAGAGGCAGACCCCGCACGTCGCCAGGGTCCGCGCGCCGCGCACGGTGATCAGGTCGGCCGCGCCGGGGCCCGCGCCGATGAAGTAGACGGTCATCCCTCTTCAGAACCTTTCGTGACGGGCCGCCGCGCGACGGACCCCTCCGTGACGGGCCTCTCGGTGACGGACCCCTCCGTGACGGGCCCCTCGGTGACGGACCCCTCCGTGACGGGCCCCTCGGTGACGGACCCCTCCGTGACGGACCGCTCCATGACAGGCCCCTCCATGACGGACCGTTTCGTGACGGACCACTGTGTGACCGGCATCGCCTGCCGCCAGCCGGTGAAGCCGCCCACGGGGACGGCGGTGGCGACCGCGAGCCGGACGAGTTCCCCGCCGTGGCGGCGGTGGGCCTCGGCGAGCAGCGCCTCGGATTCGAGCGTGACGGTGTTGGCGACGAGCCGGCCGCCGGCGGGCAGCGCGTCCCAGCAGGCCGCGAGCAGGCCGGGGGCGGTCAGGCCGCCGCCGACGAAGATCGCGTCCGGGGCCGGGAGGCCCGCCAGGCCCTCCGGCGCCGGGGCGGTGACGACCCTCAGGGCGGGGACGCCGAGCGCGTCGGCGTTGCGCGCGATGCGGGCGGCCCGCTCGGGGCTCTTCTCGATCGCGACGGCGCGGCAGGCGCGGTGGGTCCGCATCCACTCGATGCCGATGGAGCCGGAGCCGCCGCCGACGTCCCAGAGGAGTTCGCCGGGGGCGGGCGCGAGGGCGGCGAGGGTGGCGGCGCGCACGTACCGCTTGGTGAGCTGCCCGTCGTGCTCGTACGCCTCGTCCGGCAGGCCCGGCGCGGCGCCGAGCCGGAGCGCGTCCGGGTCGCGCGCGCAGTCGAGCGCGAGGACGTGGAGGGCGTCGGTCCGCTCGTGCGGCCAGGCGTCGGCGGTCGCGTCGAGGAGCCGTTCGCGGGGCCCGCCGAGCTGCTCCAGGACCCGGATCCGGGTGCCGCCCCAGCCGGTGTCGCGGAGGTACGCGGCCACGTCGGCGGGGGTCCCGGGGCCCTCGCCGAGGACGAGGACCCGGCGCCCGGGGTGCAGGGCGGCGGCGAGGGCGGCGAGCGGCCGGGCCACCAGGGACACCGTCTCGGTCTCCTCCAGGGGCCAGCCGAGCCGGGCGCAGGCGTACGAGACGGAGGACGGGTGCGGGTGGATCCGGAGCCGGTCGGCGCCGACGGCCTCCGCGAGGGTGCGGCCGATGCCGTAGAAGGAGGGGTCCCCGCTGGCCAGGACGGCGATCGCGCGCCCCGCGTGGGCGGCGAGCAGGCCGGGCACGGCCGGGCGGAGGGGGGAGGGCCAGGCGATCCGCTCGCCGGGGCAGTCGCCGCCGGGCAGCAGGTCGAGCTGGCGGGGGGCGCCGATCAGGACCCCGGCGGCGCGCAGGACGCGGCGGGAGGCTCCGGGAAGCCCGTCCCAGCCGTCCGCGCCGATCCCGACGACCGATATCGCACCGTTCACACCCGCACCGTTCACGCCGCCGAACTCTACGGGAGCCCGGGGTTCCGCCTCTCCGTGGGCGTCGTCACTCCCGGCGCCCCTCACCGGCCGCCGAGCCCGCCCCGCACCGGCGCCCGCGCTCACTCCGTGACCGCCCCGCACCGGCGCCGTACGCGTCCCCGCGCCCCCGGCCGTCCTCGCTTCCGGACGCTGCTCCCGGGCGCTGCTCCCGGGCGTTCTGCCCCCCGTGGAAGAGGATCCGGACGAAGCCGGCGAAGGCGTGCGCGGCGAAGACGCACACGAAGACGCGGAGCATCACGCCGCGTTCTTTCCAGCGCTCGGTGCCGGTTCCGGTGCCGGTTCCGGTGCCGGTTCCGGTTCCGGTGCCGGTCACGCCCTCCGGCGTACGGGCCCGCCGCCCGGGTGCCGGGGCCCGGAATAGCGAGGGGGGTCGCACCGTTGGACGTGATGGTTTAAGATTCAACCACTAGCCGGGAAAGGCACCCGGGAACGCGAGAGGTGAGCACGATGCAGTTCGGGATCTTCACCGTCGGCGACGTGACGACCGACCCCACCACCGGCCGCACCCCCACCGAGCACGAGCGGATCAAGAACACCGTCGCCATCGCGCTCAAGGCCGAGGAGGTCGGGCTCGACGTCTTCGCGACCGGGGAGCACCACAACCCGCCGTTCGTCCCGTCGTCCCCCACCACCCTCCTCGGGCACATCGCCGCCCGCACGGAGAACCTGGCCCTGTCCACGTCCACGACCCTGATCACCACCAACGACCCGGTGAAGATCGCCGAGGACTACGCGACCCTCCAGCACCTCGCCGACGGCCGCGTGGACCTGATGATGGGCCGCGGCAACACCGGCCCGGTCTACCCGTGGTTCGGCCAGGACATCCGCCAGGGCATCCCGCTCGCCATCGAGAACTACGCGCTGCTGCACCGGCTGTGGAGGGAGGACGTGGTCGACTGGGAGGGCAGGTTCCGCACCGCCCTCCAGGGCTTCACGTCCACCCCGCGCCCGCTCGACGGCGTCCCGCCGTTCGTCTGGCACGGCTCCATCCGCTCCCCGGAGATCGCCGAACAGGCCGCCTACTACGGCGACGGCTTCTTCGCGAACCACATCTTCTGGCCCAAGCAGCACACCGAGAAGATGGTCCGGCTCTACCGGCAGCGGTACGCGCACTACGGCCACGGCACGCCCGAGCAGGCGATCGTCGGCCTCGGCGGCCAGGTGTTCGTGCGCAAGAACTCGCAGGACGCGGTACGGGAGTTCCGCCCGTACTTCGACAACGCGCCGGTCTACGGCCACGGCCCCTCCCTGGAGGAGTTCAGCCGCGAGACCCCGCTGACCGTCGGCTCCCCGCAGGAGGTCATCGAGCGCACGCTGTCCTTCCGCGACTACGTGGGCGACTACCAGCGCCAGCTGTTCCTGGTCGACCACGCCGGACTGCCCCTGAAGACCGTCCTGGAGCAGCTCGACGTCCTCGGCGAGGAGGTCGTCCCGGTGCTGCGCAAGGAGTTCGCGAACCTGCGCCCGGCCGGCGTCCCCGCCACCGCCCCGCTCCACCCCGCCGTCACCGCCGCCAAGGAGGCGTAACCGTCATGCGCACGCTCAAGCTGGTCGCCGTCTCGGCCGGTCTCGGCAGCCCCTCCTCGACCCGGCTCCTCGCCGACCGGCTCCTCCAAGCGGCCCGCCACCGGCTCGCCGAGCAGGAGCACGCCGTCGACGTCGAGGTGGTCGAACTCCGCGGCCTGGCCGTCGACATCGCGAACAACCTCGTCACCGGCTTCCCCTCCGGGAGGCTCCGGGAGGCGCTCGACGCGGTGACCGGCGCGGACGGCGTCATCGCGGTGACCCCGGTCTTCGCGGCCTCGTACAGCGGTCTGTTCAAGTCGTTCTTCGACCTGGTCGACCCGGCCGCGCTGACCGGCGTCCCGGTCCTGATCGGGGCGACCGGCGGCACCGCCCGCCACTCGCTGGTCCTCGACCACGCCCTGCGGCCGCTCTTCGCCCACCTGCGGGCCCCGACCGTCCCGACCGCCGTCTACGCGGCCTCGGAGGACTGGGGTTCGGGCGGCGGCGAGGCCTCCTCGACCGGTTTCGGGGGCGAGGGCCTGCCCGCCAGGATCAACCGGGCCGGGCACGAGCTCGCGGACGCGGTCGCGGCCCGGCCGGCCCGGGAGGCGGACGAGGACGAGGTCGTGCCGTTCGCACGCCAACTGGCAGGTCTGCGCCTCGACTGACCGGCCGGTCCAACCGATTTGTTACGTTGGATGCGGATCGCACAGATGTGCCGTACGACGGACGGAGGTCGGCGATGGCCGGCAGGATCGTGGTGGGCGTGGACGGGTCGGAGCCCGCGCTGAAGGCCCTGAAGTGGGCGGCCGGGCAGGCCGCCCTGACCGGGGACTCCCTGGAGGCGGTCATCGCCTGGGAGTACCCGGCCTCCTGGGCGACGCTGATGCCGGGCGTGCCGGCGGAGTTCGACCCCGAGCGGCTCGCCGCGCAGATCCTGGACCAGGCCCTGGCCGACGCGCTCGCCCCGGAGGCGGCGGCCGACGCCACCCGCACGGTGGTCGGCGGAAACGCCGCGCAGGCCCTGGTCGACGCGGCGAAGGGCGCGAGCCTCCTCGTCGTCGGCGACCGCGGCCACAGCGGCTTCCGGGCCGCCGTCCTCGGCTCGGTCTCCACCCAGGTCGCCCAGCACGCGCCCTGCCCCGTCGTGGTCGTCCGGGGCGAGTAGGACCCCGCCGTCGGGCCTCCCCGAGCGGCGGCGCGCGGCCTCCCGGCGCATGATGCCGGTGGGGCCGCGCGGTGCGGCTCCGCCCGTGAGGAGCCCGTCATGGACATCAAGCTGGAGCTGATCGGCGTCCCCGTCACCGACGTCGACCGGGCCAAGGCCTTCTACGAGAAGGTCGGCTTCCACGCCGACCACGACGTCACCGTGAGCGAGGACGTGCGCTTCGTCCAGCTCACCCCGCCCGGCTCGGCCTGCTCGATCGCCCTCGGCAGGGGCGTCACCGGAATGGAGCCGGGCTCCCTGGACAACCTTCAGGTGGTCGTCGCCGACGTCCAGGAGGCCCACGACGACCTCGCCGCGCGCGGCGTCGAGGTCAGCGAGATCGACGACCTGCCCTGGGGCTCCTTCGTGTACTTCGCCGACCCCGACGGCAACCGCTGGTCGGTCCAGCAGACCGTTCCGCGCACGGCCGCCTCCTAGCCGCCGGCTCCTGGCCGCCGGACGCACCGCTACCTGCGGTTGTACAGCCGCATCGTGACCCAGCCGAAGACGAGGACGAAGACCGCCGACCAGCCCAGGGACCAGGCGACGTCCACGCCCGGCCAGCCGCCCGCCATCAGTTCGCGGACCGCGCTCGCCACGTGGGTCACCGGGTTGTTGTTCACGAAGGCCTGGAGCCAGCCCGGCATGGTCCTCGGGTCGACGAAGACGTTCGACAGGAAGGTCAGCGGGAAGATCACCATCATCGAGACGCCCATGACGGACTTCTCGCTGCGCAGCAGCAGGCCGAACATGGTCCAGATCCACGAGAAGGCGAACGAGAACACCATGAGCAGCGCGACCCCGAGGAGCACCCCCGGGAACCCGCCGGCCGGACGGTAGCCGATGATCACGCCGACCGTCAGCATCACGGCCGAGGCGATCAGATAGCGCACGACGTCGCCGAGGAGGTAGCCGACCATCGGCGCCGGGCGCCAGATCGGCAGCGTGCGGAAGCGGTCGAAGACGCCCTTCTCGATGTCGGTGTTGACCGAGACGCCCGTGTACATCGTGATCATCACGACGCTCATCACCAGGATGCCGGGCAGCAGGAACTGGACGTACGAGGAGACCGAACCGGCCAGCGCGCCCCCGAAGAGGTACGTGTACATCAGCACCATCATGATCGGGAACGCCGTCACGTCGAAGAGCTGCTCCGGCACGTGCTTGATCTTCAGCATGGCCCGCCAGCCGAACGTCATCGAGGCGGAGAGCGCGCCGGGACGGGGCGGGCGGGACCGTCCGGCGAGCAGTTTCGTGAGCTCCTCCGCCCTGACGCCGGTGAACTCGGCGGTGTCGGTGCCCTTCGTGTCCTTGCCGGTGGTGACGGTGGTCATGCCGCCGTTCCCTTCCTGTCCGTCAGCGCCAGGAACACCTCGTCGAGGCTGGGCTGGCCGAGCGCGAAGCTGTCGACCGTGATCCCGGACCGGGCCAGCTCCGCGAGCGCCCGGGCCGCCTGTTCGGCGGCGCCGAGGTCCGTCCCGTGGCCGTCGACGGTGGCGGTGAGCGCGACCGGGTCCGGGTCGAGCTGGACGGTGGCCCGCAGCGCGCCGCGCAGGACCCGCTCGGCCTCCCGCCGCCGCTCGGGGTCCCGGAGCCGCACGTGCACCGAGCCCGAGCCGACCGAGGCCTTCAGCTCGCCCTTCGTGCCCTCCGCGATCACCTTGCCGTGGTCGATGACGGCGATCCGGGAGGCGAGCCGGTCCGCCTCGTCCAGGTACTGCGTGGTCAGCAGGACGGTGGTGCCCTGGGCGACCACCGCGCGGACGATGTCCCAGACCTGGTTGCGGCTGCGCGGGTCGAGGCCGGTGGTCGGCTCGTCGAGGAAGAGCAGTTCGGGGGTGTTGAGGATGGACGCGGCGATGTCGATGCGGCGCCGCATGCCGCCCGAGTAGTTCTTGATCTGCCGGTCGGCCGCCTCCGACAGCCCGAACGCGGCGAGGAGCTGCTCGGAGCGCTCGCGGGCGGCGGGCCGGGAGTGGCCGAGCAGCCGGCCGAGGAGCACCAGGTTCTCCGTGCCGGTCAGGTCCTCGTCGACGGAGGCGTACTGGCCGGTGAGGCTCACGCGCCCGCGCACGGCGTCGGCGTCCTCGACGACGTCCTTGCCGAAGACGCCGGCCCGGCCGCCGTCGGGCCGGAGCAGGGTGGCGAGCACCTTGACGACGGTCGTCTTGCCGGCGCCGTTGGGGCCGAGGACGCCGTAGACGGTTCCGGCGGGGACCCGCAGGTCGACGCCGTCCACGGCCCGGTTGGTGCCGAAGACCTTGACCAGGCCCTCGGTCTCGATGGCGAGGTCGGTCATGCGGTTCCTCCGTCGTCCCCGTTCGTCCCGTCGGCGGGGCTCCGGTCAGCGGGGCGCGGGGCGGCCCGCCGCGTCCTCGTGGGTGTAGAACGAGTAGTAGGCCGCGACCGTGGTGACCGCGAAGGCGGCGAGGCCGAGCCCGCTCGACGACAGGACGCTGGCGTTCGACAGGCTGAAGAGGAAGCCGACCGCGCCGCCCACCAGGACGCCCCACGCGGGGGCGCGCAGTTCGCGGCGCAGGGAGGTGCCCTGGTGGTGGAGCACGTGGATCCCCGCGGCGAGCACCACGGCGGAGACGAGGCCGAGCCACAGCTGGTTCAGGGTGGCGGGGCCGCCGTGGCGGGCGACCGTCGAGGCGTAGAGGCCGTACAGGACGCCGATCGCGATCGGGCCGGCCCAGCCGTGCGTGTCGATCCCGCGCCGCCGGGCGGGCACCGCTGCGTGTGCGGCCATGGCAGGAGCTCCTTCGTCTCGGGCGCCTCCGGCGCCTCTCACCCCCTGGTTCCCGCACCCTCCAGGGCACACCCGCGGCCGGTGCGCCGCAAGTGGATCAGCCGGGGCCGGACGCCGCGAGGTCCGCGAGGCGGGCGAGGGCCCCGTCGAGCACGGCGTGCGGCGGCGAGGCCAGGCCCACCCGGATCGCGCCGGGCGCCGCCCCCGGGCCCGTCGCGAAGGCGCCGCCGGGGGTGACCGCCACGCCCGCGCGTGCGGCGGCGGCCGCCGCGAAGGTCTCGGCGCGCCAGGGTGCGGGCAGCTCCCACCAGCAGAAGTAGGCGTGCGGGGAGGTCCGGAAGGCCTGTCCGGCGAGCCGCCGCAGGACCAGGGCGTGCCGGGCGGTCACGTCCGCCCGCTTGGCGGCGACGGCCGCCGCGACCGTCCCGTCCCCGGCCCAGCGGGTCGCGGCGGCGAGCGCGAACCCGTCCGCCGTCCAGGCGCCGGAGCGCAGCGCCTCCGCGACCGCCGCGCGCAGCCGGCCGGGGACGACGAGGTAGCCGACGGTCAGGCCGGGGGCGAGCCGCTTGGAGAGGCTGTCCACCAGGACGACGCGCTCGGGCGCGTGCGCGGCGAGCGGGGCGGGCGCGGCGGGGTCGAGGAAGGCCCAGGTGGTGTCCTCGACCGCCGTCAGGTCGAGCCCGCGCAGGAGTTCGGCGAGCGCGGCCCGCCGCTCCTCCCCTGCGGTCGTGGCGAGCGGGTTGTGCAGGGTCGGCTGGAGGTAGACGGCGGCGAGCGGCGCCGTCCGGTGGGCCGCCGCGAGCGCCCCGGGCCGCACCCCCTCCGCGTCGAGGGCGAGCGGCACGAGCCGGATGCCGAGCCGTTCGGCGACGGCCTTGAGCGGGGGGTACGTGAGCTCCTCGACGCCCAGGCGCCCGCCGGGCGGCACGAGCGCGGAGAGCGCGGCGGCGACGGCCCGGCGGCCGCTCCCGGCGAAGAGGACGCTCCCGGGGTCCGGGGCCCAGCCGGTCCCGGAGAGCACGGCCGCCGCCGCGTCGCGGGCCTCCGGGGTGCCGTCGGCGGCGGCCGGCCGCACCAGGGCCCCGGTGAGGACGCCGGGCCGGGCGAGGGCCGTGAGGGCGCGGGCCATCAGCTCCGACTGGCCTTCCGCGACCGGGTAGTTGAGCTGGAGGTCGACGGGCGCGGCCCCGGTCGCCTCGACGAGCGCGGGCCCCGGCGACGGGGGCGCCGCCCGGACGAAGGTGCCGCGCCCGACCTCCCCGACGACCAGGCCCCGGCGGGCCAGCTCCCCGTACACCCGGATCGCCGTCGAGTTCGCGATCCCGTGCCGCCGGGCGAAGACGCGCTGGGGCGGCAGCCGGTCGCCGGGCCGCAGCCGCCCGTCCCGCACGGCCGCCTCGACGCGGTCCGCGATCCTCCGGTACTCCTCCACGGGGCACCCCTCTCCCATTGCACCGAGGGCAAAGTTTTCATTGCACCGAGAAGTCGGTGCTGCCTAGCCTGCCGTCATGCCCGTCTCCCGAACAGCCGGTACCGAGACCTTCTACGAGGACCGGGGCTCCGGACCCGTCCTCCTCCTCGTCCACGGCCACCCCTTCGACCACACCATGTGGCGGCCCCAGCTCGACCGCTTCTCCCGCACGCACCGGGTGATCGCCCCCGACCTGCGCGGTTACGGCTCCACCCCGCTCGCGACGGACGCCGCGGCCGTCGGCCTCGACGTCTTCGCCGAAGACCTGGCCGCCCTCCTCGACGGCCTCGGCGTCGAGGACTGCGTCCTCGCCGGGCTCTCCATGGGCGGCCAGATCGCCATGGAGTTCCACCGCCGCCACCCCGGCCGCGTCCGGGGCCTGGTCCTCGCGGACACCTTCCCCGCCGCCGAGACCGAGGAGGGCAGGGCCGCCCGGAACACCATGGCCGACCGGCTCCTCGCCGAGGGCATGCGGGGGTACGCCGACGAGGTCCTCGACCTGATGGTCGCCCCGTACAACACGCACGCCGCGCCCCACGTCCACCGCATGATGCGCGACACCGACCCCGTGGCGGCGGCAGCCGCGCTGCGCGGCCGGGCCGAGCGGCCCGACTACCGGGAGTCGCTCGCCGCCGCCACCGTGCCCGTGCTCGTCGTGGTCGGCCGGGACGACGCGTACACCCCGGTCTCCGACGCGGAGGAGACGCACGCGCTGATCCCCGGCTCCACGCTCGCCGTGGTCGAACGGGCCGCGCACCTGCCCAACCTGGAGCGGCCCGAGGAGTTCGACGCGGCCCTGGAGGCGTTCCTGCGTTCACTCGAACGGACCGCTTGAGGGTTCGCCGGCGGGCGAACGCTCCCACGATGGGTCCATGAGCCAGAACGACGACGGGACCGCGCGTCCGGGCCAGGGCCAGAGCCAGGGCCAGCACGCAGCGCCGCCCCGCAACCCGAACGCAGCGCCGCCCCGCAAGCAGAGCACCGCCGGTGCCTGGGCCTCCGGCGGCACCCTCTTCGCCGGCGTCCTCATGCTGGTCATCGGCTTCATGGACGTCTTCCAGGGCATCGCCGGCATCGCCGAGGACGACGTCTACACCCGGGTCGGCGACTACGTCTTCAAGTTCGACCTCACCACCTGGGGCTGGATCCACCTGATCCTCGGCGTGATCCTCGTCATCGCCGGCTCCGGCATCCTCAAGGGCGCCGAGTGGGGCCGGGTCGCCGGCATCACGCTGGCCTCGCTCAACGTGCTCTTCCACTTCCTCTCCCTGCCCTACCAGCCCTGGTGGGCGCTCTTCTCCATGGCCGTCTCGATCTTCGTGATCTGGGCGCTGGCCACGGACGAGGCGTACGGCCCGGACGAGAGGTACTGAGGGACGTGGGACGCACCGCCGGAGCCGCCGCGGTCCTCGCGGCGGCTCTCGCCCTCACCACCGGCTGCGACGCCGCCAAGGACGCGGCCGGCGGTGCCGTCTCGTCCGCGACGGCGGCGGTCGCCTCGGCCGCCGAGCGGGAGATGAACGAGGTCCGGGACGGTGTGGACGCGAAGGGCGACGTGAGGGCCGGGGAGCCCCGCGCCGACGGCGACCGGACGGTCACGGAGGTCACCGCGACCAACCCGGAGGACGCGAACGCCGACTACACGGTCCTGGTGAACTTCCGCGACGGCGAGGGGAGACTGCTCGACTCCGTCGTCCTGAACATCGACGCCGTGGCACCGGGGAAGTCCAAGTCCGGCACGGCGCGCAGCAATCGGCAGCTCTCGGGCGTGACGAAGGCGGAGATCGGACGGGCCCTGCGGCACTGAGCCGGACCCGGCCGGACCGGGGCGGATCCCGCGACACCGGACGGCGTGGACTCCGGCCCCGCCCTCGCCGCCGCCCCCGGGGCCTCGCGTTCACCGCCGCCGTCCTCGCCGATCTCGACCTGCGGGGAGAGCGCTGATCGGCCACGCTGGAAAGCATGGACAACGAGGAGATCCTGGACGACATCGGCGCCCTCGTCGAGGAGGAGCGCGCCCTGCGGCAGCGCACCGGCGGCCTCCTGCCCGAGGAGCGCGCCCGCCTGACCGAACTGGAGGTGCGCCTCGACCAGTGCTGGGACCTGCTGCGCCAGCGCCGCGCCAAGGCCGAGTTCGGCGAGGACCCGGACACGGCGACCCTCCGCCCGGCGGCCGAGGTGGAGTCGTACCGCAACTGAGCCCGCTCTCGGGCCCGTTGTCGGACCCCTCCGGCAGAGTGCGCGCCATGGAGCCGTCGGGCGTGGTCGAGTCGCTGTGGGACCGGATGGAGGCGCGGGACCGGGACGGCCCGGCCGCCCTGTTCGCGGAGGACGCCGTCGTCGAGTGGCCGGTCAGCGGCGAGCGGATCACGGGCCGGGACGACCACGTCGCGGTGAACCGCGCGTACCCGGAGGGCCGGTCGATCCGGGTGCCGCGGATCGTGGCCGGGGACGGCGGGGCCGTCTCCGGGGTCGAGGTCCCGCACGAGGGCGTCGGGGTGTTCCGCGCGGTGTCGTTCCGGACCGTCCGCGACGGCCGGATCGTCCGGGGCACGGAGTACTGGGCGAGCCCCGGCTCCGACCCGAGCCCCGCGTGGCGGGCCGCGTTCGTCGAGCCCGTGTGAGGCGCCCGCGGCGAGCCCGTGCGACGCGCCCCGGCGCGCCCGCGCGACGGCCCGGGGCCGGGCGCGGACGCGGCGGCGCGGGCGCCCCGCCAGTACGTTGGTGGGCATGGCGCGATCCGAAGGAGCCGGACGGCTCACCCCGCCCGCCTGGCTGACCGCAGGAATGCGGCCCGCCCCCGCGCCGGTCCCGTGGGCCGCCGTCCTGCGCGCCGCCGTCGCCCTGTCCGCGCCGCTCGCCGTCGGCCTGGCCGTCGACCGGCCCGCGTACGGGGCGCTGGTGTCGATGGGCGCCCTGTCCGGAGTCATCGGGGACACCGCCGACGCCTACCGGATGCGGGTCTTCAACATCGCCGTGCCGCAGCTCTTCGGAGCCGTCGGCGTCACCCTCGGCACCCTCGTCTTCGGGTACGGCTGGGCCGCCGTCGCCGTCCTCACCTGCGTCGCGCTCGTCTCCGGGATGATCTCCTCGATCGGCGCGGTCGCCTCCGTCTCCGGCCTCCTGCTGCTGCTCAACGCCGTCGTCGGCGCGGGTCTGCCCATGCCCGACCCGTGGTGGACGGCGCCGCTGCTGCTCACCCTGGGCGGGCTCGTCGTCCTCGTCCTCACCCTGCTCGGCTGGCCGCTGCGGCGCGACGCGCCCGAGAAGGCCGCCGTCGCCGCCACCTACCGCGCGGTGGCCGACCTCTACGAGGCCGCGGGGACCTCCGCGTACGACGAGCGGCGGCAGGCCGTCACCGCCGCCCTGAACCACGCGTACGACCTGGTCCTGGCCCGCCGGGCCCGGCAGCACGGCCGCGCCGCCGCCCCGGTCCGGCTGCTCGCCCGGCTCAACGTCGTCGTCCCGCTCGTCGAGGCCGCGCCCGCCGCCCACCTGCGCGCCCGGATCGCCGGCCCGCCGCCCGCCGAGGTCCCGGCCGCCGTCCGGGAGCTCGCGGACGCCGTCGAGGAGGGCCGCACCGGCGCCCCCGGCCTCGACCTGCCCACTCCCGAGCGGCCCTCCGAGAAGGCCGTCGACCACGCGCTGCGGCACGCGGCGCACGTCGTCCACGAGACGGACCCCGACGGGTACAACGTCGACGACCGGCTCGGCCGCCCCGCCGCCCTCCGCGTCCGGATCCGCCGCTCCACCCGCGCCGTCCTCCTCTCCGGGGCCTCCTGGCGCTACGGCCTGCGGCTCGCGCTCTGCATCGGCCTCGCGCAGGCCCTGGTGTCGCTGATCGCCGTGCCCCGCTCGTACTGGGTCGCCCTCACCGTCACCTTCGTCATGAAGCCCGACTTCGGCTCGGTCTTCTCCCGGGCCGTGCTCCGCGCCTTCGGCACCGCCCTCGGCATCCTGCTGGCCGCCCTCGTCCTCGCCGAGGTGCCCCGGGGCTGGTGGGACGTGCCCGTGCTGGCGGTGCTCGCGGCCCTGATCCCGGCGTTCTCCGCGAAGGGGTACGCCTTCCAGACGGCGGCCATCACCCCGGTGATCCTGCTGCTCTCCGACACCCTCAACCACCAGGGCTTCGGCCTCGTCCTGCCCCGCCTCTACGACTCGCTCATCGGCTGCGGCATCGCCCTCGTCGCCGGCTACCTGCTCTGGCCCGAGTCCTGGCACACCCGGATCGGGGACCGGCTCGCGGACGCCGTCTCCGACGCCGCCGACTACGTGGCCCGCGCGTTCGCGGACGGCGGGCGGACCGACCAGCACGCCCGGCTGCGGGCCCGCCGGGCGCTCTACCGGGACCTGTCGACCGTCCGCACCGAGTTCCAGCGGGCCCTGACCGAGCCCCCGCCGACCGGCACCCGCGCCGCCGCCTGGTGGCCGCTGGTCGTCGCCGTCGAGCGGATCGTGGACGCCACCACCGCCGCCCGCATCCGGGTCGACCACGGCGCCCCCGCGCCCGCGCCCGAGGAGGCCGCCGAGGTGGAGCGGGAACTGCGCGAACTCGCCGACGGGCTGCGCGCGGACGACACCCTCGCGGAGGTCCGCACCGAGCTGCCCGGGGACGAGAACGGAGTGCTCGAACCGCTCCGCCAGGAGGTCCGCGCGGCCCGTGCCATCGCCGGTCCCGACCTGCGGTAACCCCCCTCCGAGGGGCGCACGGGAGAACTTACCGGCGGTCACGGAACGGAACCCTCCCCGCCGCCGTTACCGGAAGCCGTCCCGGCGACTACGATGCGCTCGATTCACCGTGATCCGCGCCCGCCGCCGTCGGCAACCGGCTCGGCGGGCGGGCCACTTCGCCCTGCCTCACCCCCCGCGCCCCGAGGATCCACCATGCGCACCACCACCAGCAGAGGGCTCCAGCCCAATGTCCTCGGCACCTTCGACACGATCGTGATGGCCGTCGCCGGCAGCGCCCCCGCCTACTCGCTCGCCGCGACCACCGCCGTCCTCTTCGGCGCGGTCGGCGTCGGCGGCCCCGCCGCCCTGCTGTACTGCGCGATACCCATGCTCGGCATCGTCCTCGCGTACGCCCGGCTCGGCCGGATCGACGTCAACGCCGGTGCCGCGTACTCCTGGGTGGGCCGCACGCTCCACCCCTTCCTCGGCTTCCTCTCCGGCTGGGCGCTCGTCTTCTCCACCACGGTCTTCATGGTGGCCGGTTCGCTGCCCGCCGGTTCCCTCACCCTCTCCCTGGTCGCCCCGGGCCTCGCCGACCACACCGCGCTCGCGGCGGCCGTCGGCGCCTGCTGGTTCCTGGTGATGCTGCTCGTCGTCCTGGGCGGCGCCCGGCTCACCGTACGGGCGCAACTGATCATGTCCGGGATCGAGATGCTGATCCTGACCGGCTTCGTCCTCGCCGCCGTGGCCCACCGGGGCCACGCCACCGCCTTCGACTGGTCCTGGTTCGGCCTCGCCCAGTTCGACGGGCCCGGGGGCTTCGCCGCCGGCGCCCTGATCGCCGCGTTCTACTACTGGGGCTGGGACGTCACCAGCAACCTCAGCGAGGAGACCCGGAACAGCCGCCGGACCGCCGGGGTCGCCGCCCTCGTCGGCGTCGGCTTCGTCTTCGTCCTCTTCGAGGCCATCACCGTCGCCGTCAACGTGCTGCTGAGCTCCGAGGAGATCCACCGCGCCGGGCCCAACGTCCTCGCCGTCGTCGGCCAGGAGGTGTGGCCCGGCGTCGGCGGCAAGCTGCTCGTCGCGGCCGTCCTCCTGTCGACCGTCGCCACCCTGGAGACCACCCTCATCCAGGTCACCCGCTCGCTCTTCGCGATGGGCCGCGACCGGACCCTGCCGGCCGCGCTCGGCACCGTCCACCCGCGCTGGAACACCCCGTGGATCGCGATCGCGGCGGTCGGCGGGGCGGCGCTGCTGCTGTTCGCCGCCGCGGCGGTGGCCGGCTCCGTGCAGCAGATCCTCCGGGACGCCGTCTCCGCGATCGGCCTCCAGATCGCCTTCTACTACGGCCTGGCGGGCATCGCCGCCGTCGTCGCCTACAAGGGCCTGCTGCTGCGCTCCGTGAGGAACCTGGTCGTCGGCGGCCTCTGGCCGCTGCTCGGCTCGGCGTTCATGCTGTGGGCCTTCGTCGAGTCGCTGGGCGAACTCTCCACCACCGCCCTCGCCATCGGCCTCGGCGGCCTGCTCCTCGGCGTGGTCCCGCTGACCGTGTACGCCAGGAGGGGCAGCGACTACTACCGCCGCCCGGCCCGCCTCGACGCCGTCCGCGCCCTCGCCGCCTCGGCCGCCGCCGGGGCGGCCACCCCGGGCGCCCGCACGGGCGACCGGGACAAGAGCTACGCGACAGACTTCTGAACCGTCCGGCAGCCGCCGGACGGCCGGACACCGGACGGCGGCGGGCGAACCCGAGGGAGGACCAGGCATGGCCGTACGCCGCCGCTCCGCGCGGCCGCCGCGCCCGGAGCGCTTCGTGCCCGACTTCGACCCGGACTTCGGGGACCGGGCCCTGACCGAGGCGCGCCACGACATCGTCATCGGCCGCTGGCAGGGCGTGCGCGACCTGCTCGCCGCCACCGGCGACGACTGGGCGCGCCGCACCCACCGCGTCCGGCTCCTCTCGCACGCCGCCGCGGGCAGCTCCACCGCCGAGACCTGGCGGGGCGCCGAGCCGGGCAACCCGGACGCCGCCGTGCTGCGGGCCGCGACCGAGGTGGTGCGGGTCTTCGACGCGGCCATCGCGGCCGGCCGGGGCGCGGCCGTCGACCGGGGCCGGATCGACGCGGCCGTCGACGCCTGCCGCGGCGCGGCCGAGGCGGCGCCCGCCGACCCGATGCCGTGGGTGTCGCTCCTGTCGGTGGCCAGGCTGTACGAGGGCGGGGTGCCGCGCCGCGAACTGCGCCACTGGTTCGACGAGTTGCGGCGGCGCGACCCGTACAACACCGAGGGGCACATCCAGGTGCTGCGGTACTGGTCGGCGCGGTGGCACGGCACCCACGGCAGCATGTACGACTTCGCCCGCGACGCGGCGGGCGTGGCGCCGCCCGGCTCCCCGCTGCCGGTCCTGGTGCAGGTGGCCCGGGTCGAGGAGTACCGCTACATCGCGGACGGCGCCCTGGGCCGGGGCCCGGTGCGCGGCTTCGACCAGCACTGGAAGCACGAGCTGGCGGTGACCGAGCTGCGCCGCACGCACGCCCGCTGGGTCGGCGGCCGGGACCCGGCGCTCCCGGTGGCGCCCGAGGAGGTCGGAGACCTCAACTTCCTCGCGCACGCGGCCTGTTACGCGGGCCAGGTGGACATCGCCAGGGAGCTGCTCGGGATGCTGGGGCGGCGGGCGGCGTGGGTGCCGTGGGCGTACACGGGGGACCCGGAGGAGCAGTTCACCCGGTTCAGGGAGGGCCTGGGGGTGGAGTGCCCCCAGGTCCGCGACTGAGACCGGTTCCGCCGTACGGCTCCGGTCAGACGCCGATGTCGCGCCCGTCCGTGCGCCAGACGGCGACGACCGACGGCCGGACGATCTTCCCGGGACCGTCGGGCCAGGTCGACGCGGGCTTCTCGACCGACGCCCCGTCGACCTCGCCCGGGTGCTGCACGGCGACGAGCACGCGCCGGTCCTGGACGATCGGGCCGCAGGTCTCGGCGCCCTTCGGCACGGTCAGGAACTGCTTCAGCTCACCGCGCCGCTCGCCCTGCACCGCGACGCCGAACAGGCCGTCGTGCGAGCCGAGCTGGGCGCCGTCGGTGGAGATCCACAGGTTGCCGTGCGGGTCGAAGGCGACGTTGTCCGGGCAGGAGATCGGGGAGACCTTCTCCTTGGGGAAGCCGGCGAAGTAGGTCGCCGGGTCGTTCGGGTCGCCCGCGACGAGGAAGAGGCGCCAGGCGAAGCCGTCCGAGGACGGGTCGTCCCAGTGCTCGGCCAGCTCGAGGATCTGCCCGTGCTTGTTGAGGTTGCGCGGGTTGGCCTCGTCCGCGCCCGCCTTGCCGGCCTTGCCGCGGTCGGTGTTGTTGGTGAGCGCGACGTACACGCGGCCGGTGCGGGGGCTCGGCTCGACGTCCTCGGGGCGGTCCATCTTCGTCGCCCCGACCTTGTCGCCGGCGAGGCGGGTGAAGACGTACACCTCCTCGGCGGTCATGCCGGGGACGTGCGAGACGTTCCCGGTGGCGAGCGGGATCCACACGCCGGAGCCGTCGAACTCGCCGTCGTTCGGGAGCTTTCCGGTGCCGTCGACCTCGGCGGCCGGGGAGTCGCCGGTCAGCCTGGCGACGTACAGCGTGCCCTCGTCGAGGAGGGTGAGGTTGTGCTCGCGGGCGGCCCGCGAACTCCCCTTCCTCATCCGCTTCGAGGAGACGAACTTGTAGAAGTAGTCGAAGCGCTCGTCGTCGCCCATGTAGACGACCGGGCGCCCGTCGGCGGTGAGGCGGGGCTGCGCGGCCTCGTGCTTGAAGCGGCCGAGGGCGGTGCGCTTG
This sequence comes from Streptomyces sp. NPDC092045, assembly GCF_044756005.1. Lineage (NCBI taxonomy): Bacteria > Bacillati > Actinomycetota > Actinomycetes > Kitasatosporales > Streptomycetaceae > Streptomyces > Streptomyces sp. NPDC092045. The sequence goes on from NZ_JBIVSC010000005.1 coordinate 116,972, forward strand.
CGGGGCGTGGAGTCGGGGTCGTACGGGTCGAGCTCGACGACCCAGCCGAAGCGGTGGACCTCGTTGGGCTCCTGCTTCAGGTCGAAGCGCTTGTCGAACCGCTCCCACTTGCGCTCGGTGGCGCCGGAGCCGACGCCGTAGCGCTTGTCGGTGGCGCTGGAGCCGTTGGCGAAGTACTGGTTGAAGTTCTCCTCGCCGTGGAGGGTGGTGCCCCACGGGGTGGTGCCGCCGGCGCAGTTGTTGAGCGTGCCGAGGACCTTGCGGCCGGTCGGGTCGGCGGAGGTCTTCAGCAGGTCGCCGCCCGCGGCGGGGCCGGTGACCCGGAACTCGCTGGTCGTGTGCAGCCGCCGGTTGAGGTGGTGGCGGGAGACCGGCGTCAGCCTGCCCGTACGGCGCTCCTCCTCGACCACGACGACGGACAGGCCGTGCGCGGCCCAGGCGATCTCGACCTGCTCGCGGGTCGGGTTCTCGGGGTCGTAGCCGCGGAACATCAGGACTTCGTCGGTGTACTCGTGGTTGGCGACGAGGACCTGGCGGTCGCGCTCCCCGGACAGCGGCAGCAGGGAGAGGAAGTCGTTGTTGTAGCCGAACTGGCCGGCCTGGGCCTTCGCGGTCTGCTTCTCGGCGTCGAAGGCCGGGGCGCCGCGGAGGATGGGCTCGCCCCAGCGGACGACCACGTTCTGGGAGTAGCCGGAGGGGACGGTGACCTTGTCGGCGGTGTTGGGCGCGACGGGGGCGAAGCGGAGGCCGCGGGCGCCGTCGGCCTTGACGGGCGGGTGCCCGTGGCCGTGACCGCCGTGGGCCTCGGCCGCCGGGGCCTCGCCGAGCACGGCGGCGCCGCCGACGGCGGAGGCGACGGTGACGACGGCGGCGGCGCGCAGGGCGGAACGGCGGGAGAGGACACCGGCTATGAGGTCGCCGGCGTACTCGTTGTCGCTGGTGTTGGGCACCTCGTGGAAGCAGGCGTCTCCGCAGCGGTAGCGGCAGGTGAGAGCGGAACGGCCGCCTCCGTGCGGGTTCGTGCTCAGGAGCGGCAGCAGTTTGCGCACTTCGTCCTCCTCCGGCGCAGCACTGCGCCGACATGGTGTCGGGATGTCTTCGGCGGTGACGCTAGGTGCGGGTCCCTGCACGGGAGCGGCGGCGGAATGAACGCCGGATGAATGCGGGGCGTCCGAGGGCGACCGGGGCACGGAGGTGGCGGGAAGTGGCCGCTAACCTTACGTATCCGCCCTGGCCAGGGATGAAAGTCCCGAAACACCCAGTACGGACATTCACACTGCACCCCCACTCATGCGAAAGGGTTCGCCCATGGGTATTCGGAGCATGCTGCGCAAGGTGTTCGGCCGGGACCGCGAGGACTCCCCGGCAACCTCCGTCCCGCCCCAGTCGCGTGAGGAGACGGTGGAGACGGCGGAGGCCGTGAAGGCCCCGGAGACGTCGGATCCGGTCACGTCGGCCGCCCCGACGGCTCCGGTGACCCCGGAGGCCTCCGCGGCTCCCGAGGCCACCGAGGAGGAGGCCCGCCGGGCGGCGGACGACCTGGTGGCGGCGTCCTTCGACAACCCGCAGGTCCCGAAGGCCCGGAAGGCGGAGCCGGAACCGGTCGTCGTGGAGGAGCCGGCGCCGGTCGCTCCCGCGGAGCCGGAGGCGGTGACGGAACCGGCCACCGGGACGGCCCCCGTTCAGGGGGAGCCCGGGACGGCTGCCGGTGCTCCGGCCGAGTCGGCCGGGCAGGAGGAGCCGGAGACGGCTGCCACGACCGAGAACGCCCCCGCGACGGCTCCGGCTCCGGAGGAGCCCGAGGCGGCCGGCGCCGGGACGGCTTCCGAGGCTCCGGAGGAGCAGGTGGCGGAGGAGCACGGGGCGAGCGCCGTCGAGGCTCCGGCCGAGCCGGCCGGAACGGCGGTCGAGACCCCGGCCGAGCCGGAGGCCACCACCGAGGCCGAGGCTCCGGAGGCGGAGCCTCAGGCCGAGCCGACCACCACCACCGCCACCGCCACCACCGCCACCACCGCCGAGGAGAAGGCCCCGGACGCCGAGCCGCAGGCGGAGGCGGAGGCCCCGGCCGAGCCCGCCGCCGCTCCCGCTCCGGAGGAGCAGGTGGCGGCGCAGCCGACGGACAACACCGACGAGCCCCGGGCGCGGGAAGCCGCCCCGGCGGAGCCCGCGACCCTGGCGGAGTCCGAGACTCCGGCCGAGCCCGAGACCCCGGCCGAGCCGGAGGCCCGGCCCGAGCCCGCCGCCTCCGAGACCCCGGCCGAGCCCGAGCCCGCCGAAGCCACCGCCCCCGAGGCCGCCCCCGCCCCCGCCCCGGAGCCGGAGCCGGAGGCCCCCGCCACCACCCCCGTGCCGGAGGCCACCGCCCCCGTGCCCACCCCGGAAGCCCCCGTGATCACCGCCCTGGAGCCCGAGGTTCCGGCGACGCACGAGGCTTCCGAGACCCCCGGGGTTCCCGCCCCGGCGACCGCCGGTCCCGCCCTCTCCCTCGCCAGGGTCAAGGCCGTCGCCCCGCACCTCGTCGACGCGTACAAGGCCGCCGGGACCGTGCTCAAGAAGCAAGGGCTCGACGGGGCGCGGGCCGCCGTGTACCTGGTCGTCGACCGGTCCGGCTCGATGCGCGGGTACTTCAAGGACGGCTCCGTGCAGCGGCTCGCCGAGCAGACGGTGGCGCTCGCGGCGCACCTCGCCGAGGACGCCGCCGTCACGGCCGTGTTCTTCTCCACGGACATCGACGGCACCGCCGAGCTGACCCCCGCCACGCTCTCCCCCACCGGCGTCGAGGAGATCAACGCCGGTCTGGGCCGCCTGGGCCGCACCCACTACCACCGCGCCGTGGAGGAGGTCCTCGCCCACCACGAGAAGACCGACCCCGCCCGCCCGGCCCTGGTCGTCTTCCAGACCGACGGCGCTCCGGACGCGAAGACGGCCGCCACGCAGGCGCTCGCCGGGGCGGCGGACCGCCCGCTGCACTGGCGGTTCGTGGCCTGGGGCGAGCCGGACAACAAGGCCTTCGACTACCTCAGGAAGCTCGGCGGCACGCCCCGTACCGCCGCGTACTTCCCGGGCGCGGCCCCGGCCGGGACGGCGCACGCCGCCTTCTACCGGGGTCTGCTCGAAGGCCTGGAGCTGTAGGTCCTAGAGCCGGGTGGCGGTGACCGGCAGGGTCACCGTCACCACGAGTCCGCCGCCCTCCCCCGCGCCCCGCGCCACCGCCGCCACGTTCCCGCCGTGGGCGACGGCGATCGACCGCACGATGGAGAGTCCGAGCCCGGCGCCGGGCCCCGTGCGGTCGCGCCCCTCGCCGCGCCGGAAGGGCTGGAAGAGGGCCTCGACCTCGCCGGGCGGAACGACGGGCCCGGTGTTGACCACGGTCAGCACGCCGCCCGCCACCCGCACGTCCACGAAGCCCCCCGGTACGTTGTGGACGACCGCGTTCGCGACGAGGTTCCGCACGAGCTGCCGGAGCAGCACCCGGCTCCCCCGTACGACACCGCCCTCCGCGACGGCCGCGTCCGCGTACTCCTCCGCGACGATCTCGGCGAAGGGCACGTCCTCGCGTTCGGCGAGCCCGCGCTCGCTGCGGGCGAGGAGGAGCAGGCCGTCGAGGAGGCGTTCGCTGTGCCGGTTGGTGTCGAGGAGGACCTGCCGGACCTCGCAGTCCTCGTCCAGACCGACCTGGAGGGCCGCGCGCTGGGTGGCGAGCGGGGTGCGCAGCTCGTGCGAGGCGTTGGCGATGAACCGCCGCTGGCTGTCGAAGGCGGTCTCCAGGCGCCCGAGCAGCGCGTCGATCGTGTCGCCGAGCTCCTTCAGCTCGTCGTCGGGCCCGCGCACCGCGAGCCGCCCGCCGAGGTCCCGCTCGGAGAGGCGCCGGGCGCGGGCGGTCATCTCGTGGACGGGCCGCAGCACGCGCCCCGCCGTCCACCAGCCCACGGCCACGGCGCCGCAGGCGATCACGAGCAGGGACATGCAGGACCACATGAGCATCTGCTGGTGCGCGGCCCGGCCGACGTCGTCCCCGATCCGGTACGCCTCCACGACGGCGACCTCGTCGGCCCGCGCCACGATCGCCTCCGTCTCCCCGTCCGTACCGGCCCTGACCAGCAGGTTCACCACGAGCAGCAGCAGGGCGCCGAGGACCAGGAAGACCCCTCCGTACACGAGGGCGATCCGGGTCCTGATGGTGGACCCGGCCCCGAGGCATCCGGTCCCGGAGGCGCTCACAGCACGTACCCCACGCCCTGCACGGTCCGGATCATGCCCGGCTCCCCCAGCTTGGCCCGCAGCTTGCTCATGCAGACGCGGACGGCTCCGGTGAAGGGGTCGGCGTGGGCGTCCCAGGCGCGTTCGAGGAGTTCCTCGGCGGAGACGGCGGCGCCGTCGGCCTCCAGGAGGATCTGGAGGACGGAGAACTCCTTGGGGGAGAGGTCGAGGTCGCGCCCGTCGCGGTCGGCGGTCCGCCGGACGGTGTCCATCCGCAGCCCGTCCCGTTCGAGGAGCGGCGGCAGGGGCCGGGCGGAGCGGCGGCGCAGGGCGCGGACGCGGGAGACCAGCTCGGGGAACTCGAAGGGCTTGCCGAGGTAGTCGTCGGCTCCGAGGTCGAGCCCCTCCACCCGGTCCTCGACGGCCGTGGCGGCGGTCAGCATCAGGATCCGGGTGCGGGATCCGCCGGCGACGAGGCGGCGGGCGACGTCGTCGCCGTGGACGCGGGGCAGGTCGCGGTCGAGGACGAGCACGTCGTACGCGTGGAGGTCCAGCCGCTCCAGGGCGTCCTCGCCGTCGTGGACGGTGTCGACGGCGAATCCGGCCCGCCGCAGGCCGGTGGCGACGAACCCGGCGAGGACGCGCTCGTCCTCGGCTACCAGTACACGCATCCCCCCATCTTCCCGAAGCCCCCGCCCCACCCCCTCCCCGGGTTTAAGGATGTGAGTGGATCTTCGCGGGGCCGTTAGGATTTCGACCATGGCGGCCACTGGATCCGAGAAGCAGGGGGCGAAGGCGTACTACGTCACGACCCCCATTTACTACGTCAACGACGCTCCTCACCTGGGCCACGCCTACACGACCGTCGCAGGCGACGTGCTCACGCGCTGGCACCGTCAGCGCGGCGAGAAGGTGTGGTTCCTCACCGGCACGGACGAGCACGGTCAGAAGATCATGCGCACGGCCGAGGCGAACGACGTCTCGCCGCAGGCCTGGTGCGACAAGCTCGTGGAAGAGGCGTGGAAGCCCCTCTGGGAGCACCTGAACATCGCGAACGACGACTTCATCCGCACCACGCAGAAGCGTCACACGGACCGCGTCCAGGAGTTCGTGCAGGACCTGTACGACAAGGACGAGATCTACAAGGGCGGGTACGAGGGCCCGTACTGCGTGGGCTGCGAGGAGTTCAAGCTCCCCGGCGACCTCGTCGAGGCGGAGGACGGCACGAAGCTGTGCGCCGTCCACAAGAGGCCGGTGGAGATCCTCAAGGAGGAGAACTACTTCTTCAAGCTGAGCGCGTACGGCCCGAAGCTCCTTGAGTTCTACGAGGCGAACCCGGGCTTCATCCAGCCGGAGTCGGCCCGCAACGAGGTCGTGAACTTCGTCAAGCAGGGCCTGGAGGACCTCTCCATCTCGCGCTCGACGTTCGACTGGGGCATCCCGGTGCCGTGGGACGAGAAGCACGTCATCTACGTGTGGATCGACGCGCTCCTGAACTACGCGACGGCCGTCGGCTACAACGAGAACCCGGCGAAGTTCGACGAGACGTTCCCGGCGGACGTGCACCTGATCGGCAAGGACATCCTGCGGTTCCACGCGGTGATCTGGCCGGCGATGCTGATGGCGCAGGGCCTGCCGGTCCCGGGCCGGGTGGCGGCCAACGGCTGGCTGATGGTCGGCGGCGAGAAGATGTCGAAGTCGAACCTGACCGGCATCAAGCCGCAGGACCTGACCTCGCACTTCGGCGTGGACGCGTACCGCTGGTACTTCCTGCGGGCGATCGCGTTCGGCCAGGACGGCTCGTTCTCGTGGGAGGACTTCACCGCCCGCTACACGAGCGAGCTGGCGAACGACTACGGCAACCTCGCCTCGCGCGTGGCGGCGATGGTCGGCAAGTACTTCGGCGGCGAGCTGCCGGCGTCGGCGGCGGACGGCGACGCGGAGAAGGCGGTCCAGGACGGCCTGGCGGCAGCGGTCGCCACGGCCGACCTGAAGATCGGCGAGGAACTGGACTTCCAGGCCGGCATCCTGGCGATCTTCGACTTCGTGAAGCAGGTCAACGGCTACATCACGGAGCAGGAGCCGTGGAAGGTCGCCAAGGACGAGTCGGAGGAGGGCCGCGCCCGCCTGGCGACGATCCTCTACACGGCCGCCGAGTCCCTCCGCGCCGTCGCCGTCCTGCTCAACCCGATCATGCCGGAGACCTCGCAGGCCCTCTGGGACTCCCTGGGCGCCGAGGCGTCGCTGGGCGCCCTGGCCGCGCAGCCGGTCCAGTCCTCCGCCACGTGGGGTCAGCTCCCGGCGGGCGCGACGGTGACGAAGGGCGCGGTGCTGTTCCCGCGCCTGGAGGAGCCGAAGAAGGACTGACGGTCCGATGACGTACCGAAGGCCGCCACCCCCTTACGCACGGGGCGGCGGCCTTCGGTGTACCCGTCTCCCCGCGACCGCACAGGAGGCCCGCCGTGCAACGCGGCACCGGCGCGGCTCCGCCTCCTCGAACACCCGGCGCGGGGCGCACACGGCGCGGTCTCAGTCGGACGCGTACGACACGAAGCCCGCCCACGCTCCCGGCGTCAGCGCGAGCTGCGGGCCGTCGGCGCACTTGGAGTCGCGGACGTGGACCGCGCCGGGGGCGGCCGCGACCTCGACGCAGGAGTCCCCCTCGCTGCCGCTGCTGTAGCTGCTCTTGAACCAGGCCAGTTCGGAGGCGTCCCCGGCCGAGGTGTTGCGGATCATGTCTCTCCCAGCAGTTGCTCGATGAGGGCGGTCGACTCACGCGGAGCGAGTGCCTGAGCCCGGATGATGCCATACCGCAACTCCAGGATATGGAGCTGCTTCCGCTCGGTCACGGGTCGCCCGTTGGCCACTACCGGAGAGCGCCCCACCGCCGATCCGTCACTGAACTTCAGCACCTCGATGCCGCCGTCCACACCGGCGTGCTCCTCACGGTCCATCGGCATCACCTGAAGCTCGACGTTCCGCAATCGTCCCACCTCCAGCAGACGCTCCAACTGTGCCCGTCGCAACGCCCACCCACCGAGCGGGCGACGAAGCGTCCACTCCTCCAGGACGAAACTGATCTCCGGGGCAGGGTCCCGCAGGAAGATGCTCTGCCGGGCGATACGACCAGCGGCCATCCGCTCCACCTCGCCCTGCGTGTACGCCGGCCGTCGCATCGACAGCAGCCCACGCGCGTACTCCGGCGTCTGCAAGAGGCCGTGAATGTTGAGCGGGTCGTAGAGCTGGATCTCGACCGCCCTCTCCTCCATCTTCGCCAAGGCCCGCACCTTCTTCGGGTATCGAACCTTCGCCACGTCCTCCTTCATGGCCGACAGCAGCCCGCCCGCCGCCAGTACCTCGTCCGCCTTGTCCAGGAACTCGGGGCGGGGGATCCGCTTCCCGCCCTCGATCTTGTAGATCATGTCCTCGCCGTACCCGGTGACCTCACCGAGTTCGGCGGCCCGCATGCCCAACGCCTCCCGCCGCAGCCTCAGCTGCCGCCCCACGGTGGCGACGACGGCCACTCCCCAGTCATCGTCGGGATCGACCTCCCACCCCGGCTCGTCCGCCTCGGTCCTGAGCCGCTGGGCCCCACCGTCCACCGACATACCCGCACCCTTCCCTCGCCCCTTCGTGGCGCGATGCCCCTACCCCTGCGGAAGGTCCGGACAGCCCGGACAGCAGTGGACAAGCTCCGGACAGTGACTCTACGCATCGGCGCCGTCACTGTTCACGGTAGCCCGGGGCCGCCACGCTCGGTGACGTGAACCAGCAGAACACCACCCAAGTCCATGCGCCCGCGCGACACTTCGGCGTCCTCCTGTCCCCCACACCCCGTGGGGCCCGGCTCGCCCGGCTGCTCGCCGTCGAGTGGATGCGGGACCACGAGATCCCGTACGGCGTGACCGAGTCCGCCACCCACGTCGTCGCCGAACTCGCCGCGAACGCCGCCGCGCACGGCCGGGTCGCCGGCCGCAGCTTCCGGCTCGGGCTCCTCGACCACGGGAGCGTCCTGCGGATCGAGGTGACGGACACCCGGAGCGAGGAACTGCCGTGTGTCCGACCGGCCTTCCCCGAGGGCGACTCGGGACGCGGACTGCTCCTGGTCGAGGCGCTGTCCGACCGGTGGGGCGTCGAGCCCGGCCCGGCACCCCGGAAGACCGTATGGGCCGAACTCGATCTCCCGCGCCCCTGACCTGCTCCAACGACACAGACACCGGCGTCCAGGAACCCGGCCCTCGGTGGGGCGGACCGTCTCCTCAAGGAACGACGAGAGAGAAAGAAACCCACCAAGCCCCACCCCACTCCCCGCTCAGGCAGACACTCACTCGCTCGGGTGAAAAACACCAACAGAGCTGGATTTGAGCCCGGTTGCCTGTCTTACGCTCTGCCCGACTGGCATATGACTGCCCCCTTCAGACATGCGTCGGCCCCCGCCGGGAGGGCAATCCCAAGGCGAGGGCCTGACCACCGAGGAAGTAAGGCTTCCCGATGGATACCCAGCACACTAACGCGCGCCCGCACGCCCCGTCCCGTAACGACTGGAAAAAGCGCTCCTCGCGTCCCCGTACGGCCGCGGTCTGCGGTGGGGTCGTTCACGACAACACCCGCCACACCACCCGCTTCACGGTGATCGGCAACCACCTCGCCCAGCACCCCGAGCTGTCGCTGCTGGCCATCGGCCTCGGCGTGCACATCCAGTCGCTCCCCGGCGGCGCGTCCGTCGACATCAGGAGCCTGGCCGCCCGGTTCCCCGAGGGGACGACCCGGATCGCCGGCGCCCTGCGCGAACTGGAGGCCCACGGCTACCTGCGCCGCACCCGCGAGCGCACGAAGGACGGGCGCGTCGTCACCCGCACGGTGTCCTGCAACCAGCCAGGCCGGGCCGACGCCCCGGAGGAGCCGAAGCCCCGGCGCCCCGCCCGCCGGAAGAGCGCGCCCGGGCCCCGGCTCCTGCCCGCCGTCCCGCAGCCCGCGTACCCCGCCCCCGACCTGCTCGCGACCGCCCTCGGGGTCCTCTCGGGCCTCCGCCGCACCGACCCCCGACTCCTGATCTCCGCGACGGACGCCGAACACCTCGTCCCGGGCGTCGCCGCCTGGCTGGAGCGGGACCTCGCCCCCGAGGCCGTCCACCGCGCCCTGACCACCGGCCTCCCGTCGGAGCCCCTCCACCGCCCGGCCGCCCTCCTGGCCCACCGCCTCGCCGACCGGCTCCCGCCCCTGCCGCCCTTCCGCGTGCCCGGGGCCCTCTCCGTCCTCCACCCGCTCCAGAACTGCGACGTCTGCGACCGGGCCCACCGCGCTCCCGAACCCGGCGCCTGCGGCGCCTGCCGCACCTGACGGTCCTCCGCGACACCACACCCCGAGGAACTTCATGGTCAACCCACCGCACGAAGCGATGCACCACATCTTCCGGCACGACCTCCACCTCTTCAGCCGTCTGAAGGACGTGCTGGGCCTCCCCCTCCCGGACGCCGTCGAGGCGGTCGTCCTGCCGAACGACCTCACCGAGACGCGGCCGGTCGAGCGCCGCGTCGACACCCTCCTGCGACTCGACAGCGCCCGGGACGGCTCCCTCCTCCTGGCCATCGAGGCGCAGGGCAGGAAGGACCCGTCCAAGCCGGCGAGCTGGGCCTACTACGTCTCCTACCTGTGGACGAAGTACGGGCTGCCGACCGTCCTGCTGGTCGTCTGCCAGGACCGGGCCACGGCGGAATGGGCCGGTCTGCCGGTCTCCAGCGGGCCCGCCTACATGCCCACCCTCAGCGTCCGGCCGATCGTCGTGGGCCCGCACAACATGCCCGTCATCACCGACCCGGCCAAGGCCGCCGAGGACCTGGCGCTGGCCACCCTGTCGGCCGTCACGCACGCGGGTGATCCGGACATCGGTGCCATACTGAAGGCACTGTCCACCGCGCTGCGGGACGTTCCCGAGAACGTCGCCGACCCGATCATCGAATTCACCGCACAAGGGCTGAGCAAGCGCCCAGCCCAGGACCTCTGGAGGACCCTGGTGGCCGTGGACCTCTCCTTCTACAAGTCGTACCTCGCCGAAGAGATCCGGGACGAAGGCCGAGCCGAGGGCAGCGCCCGGGCGAGCGCCGACGCCATACTGCTGGTCCTGGAGCAGCGCGGCCTCGACGTGTCCGACGACGTCCGCGCCCGTGTCACCGGCTGCGACGACCCCGAGACGCTGCGCGGCTGGCTGGCCCGCGCCGTCACGGCCGTCACGGCGGAGGAGATCTTCGCGGAGGAGTAGTCCGGTCGGGCGGACGGAAGGGCCCGGGGAGGCACGCCCTCCCCGGGCCCTTTTCCATACGGCCGCCCCTGCGGGCCCCACTCCGGACCGGGCACGAGCTCCCGCACACCGCGCGCCACCGCCGGTGCGGCGGTCACCGGAACGACACTCTCCCGTCCCGCCTCCCGAACCTCCTGGACGGTCCCTGTCACCGCCGCCCGACCGACGGACATGACAAGCTCGTTTTTCTGTTCGTTGCTCGTGTGAACGAGCACGTGGCAGCATGCCGACGTGAGGGACAACGGGGACCGGAACGAGGACGACATATCGAAACCTCGACGAGTTTCGAGGCTGTCGGAGTTGGCGGATCCGGTTCATCCAGTGAAGCCGACCAAGTCGGTGGGCATACCGGAACCGGTCGTACCGCCGACGTTCGCGCACAACGGTCCGGACAGCCTCATCGCGACGGCACGGCGTGAATTTGCGCGTTTGCTCGGGGAGTTCCGGCGCACCGCCGTCCTCGTGCCGTTCGACGACCGGGAGAGTCTGTGGACCGCGGACTTCAACGGGGTGCGGTGGATCTGCGCGTTCTCGGACGAGGAGGCGCTGGCGCGGTTCGCGGTCGCGCGCGGGGAGGCCGGGCGCGCGTGGACGTACCGGACCGTCCTCGGCGCTCGGCTCCTCGACGTGATGGTGCCGATGCTGCCCGGTCCGGGCGGGGTCGCGCTGGACGCGGGAAGTGCGGACGGGGTGCTGTTCCCGCCGGTGGCGGGGATCGTTCCGGACGGGTCCGTGGTGGACCTCGGGGAGACCGACAGGGGGGCGGGGACACAGTGAGCGGCGACGAGCCCGAGCTCGCGGCGCCGACGGCGGCGCTCGCGGAGATCGTGAAGGGCATCGACCTGGCGCACGCCGAGCTGAAGGAACTCGGCATGATCGGCCGGGCGTCGGTGGGCCGGGGGTTCTCCGACCTCGCCCTTTCGGGACTCGAGTTGGGGCACGGCGGACTGACGTCGGAGTTCGAGACCTTCTGCGACCGGTGGGAGTGGGGCGTGCGCGGCCTGACCGCGCGGGGGAACGGCTTCGCCCAGGCCGTCGGTCTGTCGGCCGGCTCGTTCGCCGAGCAGGAGCGGTACGTCAAGGACTCGTTCAAGATCGGGGTGAACTCGCTCAACGGCAACCCCCACCTCTCCGAGGACGACGTCCGGAAGATGAGCTGGGAGACCGTCCGCGACCAGCACACGTGGGACGGCGCCGACTGGAGCCCGGAGTCGTTCACCGGCGCCCACCAGGAGGTGGAGCAGACCTGGAAGAACACCGCGTACGACGTTGAGGACTCGCTCCTCGACTCGATGGAGCGCTCGGGCGCCCTTGACCCGGAGCTGCGGGACGCGATGGACGAGGAGCTCAAGGAGACGCTCGGTCCCGACCGGGCGACGATCGAGCAGGCCGAGCAGCCCCGGTGGGGGGAGAACCGCTGATGGTGGACTGGGGCGGCCTGGTCGACAAGGGCATCGACAAGTTCCGGCGAAGGCGTCGACAAGGGCAAGGAACTCGTCGGCGAGGGCGTCGACTTCGCGACCGACCAGACCGGTCGGCTCCTGGACGGGGCGGGCGCGCACGACTGGGCCGACTCGGTCGAGGACTGGGGCGACGAGACCGCCTCCTCGCTCGGCGCGCAGGTCGGGGAGAAGCAGCTCGGGCAGACCGAGGAGGCGGACGAGCTCGTCCACGGCAAGCCGGAGAAGATCGCCGCGGCGGTGAAGAACCTCCGGGACTTCCAGCGCGCGTTCGACCTGGTCGGCGGCGGGATGAAGAAGCTGGACCCCAGCCACTGGAAGGGCGCGGCGGCCGACGCGTTCCGGGAGAGGTTCCAGACCCTGCCGACGGACTGGCTCCACGCGGCGGACGCGATGGAGAACGCGGCCGAGGCGCTCGAAACGTACTCCCGGGCGATCGTGGGCGCGCAGGGCAAGGCGCGCGAGGCGATCGCCCTGTACAAGGAGGGCGAGAGGGAGACCAAGGAGGCCGAGGAGGCCCACCAGAAGAAGACCGCCGCCTACGAGGCGGCCCGCGAGGGGGACAGCCCGCTGCCCCACCCCGGGGCGTACTCCGATCCCGGCGCGGCCAAGCGGCAGCGTGCCCAAGAGGTCCTGAACGACGCGCGCACGGCCCGCAACGAGGCCGGGGAGACGGCGAAGGCGGCGGTCCGCGCCGCGCTCGCCCACGCTCCGAAGGAGCCGACGGGCCGCGAGCGGGCCGAGCTGGAACTGATGGACCACGGCATGGCCCAGGGCTTCGAACTGGCCCACTTCGGCGGCGGCGTCGTGAAGGGCACGGCCGGTCTGGTCAACTTCGTCCGCTCGGTGAACCCGATGGACGTGTACAACATCACCCACCCCGCGGAGTACTACAAGGGCGTCAACATGACGCTCGCCGGCCTGGCGTCCTCGGCGGCGAACCCGGACCGGGCCCTGAAGAACGCCTGGGACGCGGCGAAGGGCGACCCGTCGGAGTTCCTCGGCCGGCTGGTGCCGGAGCTGATCGGCACCAAGGGCGCGGGGCTCGCACGCGGCGGCCTGCGGCTCGGCCTGAACGGCGCGAAGCACCTACCCGACGGGAAGAAGCCCGGCGGACCGGAGAAGCCGGGCGGCAGCCGGGGCGACCACGAGAAGGATCCGGACAACCAGAGCAACAAGTGCCGCGAGAACGTGTGCGACGGCGACCCGGTGGACATGGCGTCCGGCCGCGTCCTGCTGCCGCAGACGGACATCGCCCTCCCCGGCGCGCTGCCCCTCGTCTTCCAGCGCGTCTTCGACTCCTCGCACCGCTCCGGCCGCTGGTTCGGCCCGACGTGGTCGTCGACGGTGGACCAGCGCCTGGAGATCGACGCGGAGGGCGTCGTCCTCAGCTGCGACGAGGGCAGCGTCCTCGCCTACCCGCACCCGGCCCCCGGGGTCCCGGTCATGCCCACCCACGGCCGGCGATGGCCGCTGGACCGGGTCGGGGACGGCTACACGGTCACCGATCCCGACACCCGCACGGTCCGACACTTCGCCGACCACGGCGACGGGCTCGCGCTCCTGGTCCAGATCGACGACCGCAACGGGAACCGGATCGCCTTCGAGTACGACGGGTCGGGCGCCCCGACGGCGGTCGTCCACCACGGCGGCTACCACCTGAAGCTGACCACGGACGAGGGCCGCGTGACCGCCCTCCACCTCGCGGGCGCGGCCCCGGACGGCTCCGACCAGGAGATCCTGCGCTACGGCTACACCGACGGGCACCTGACCGAGGTCGTCAACTCCTCCGGGCGCCCGCTGCGCTTCGGCTGCGACGAGCACGGCCGCATCACGTCGTGGACCGACACGAACGGCAGCCGCTTCGACTACGTCTACGACGACCGGGACCGCTGCACCTACCAGACCGGTGCCAACGGCCACGTCGAATCCCGCTTCACCTGGGGCGACACCGACCCGGAGACGGGCCTCAGGACGACGTCCATCACCAACGGCCTGGGACACACGAAGAGGTTCGTCGTCGACGGGCGCGCCAAGGTCGTCGCCGAGATCGCCCCCCTCGGCGCGGTCACCCGCTTCGCCTACGACCGCCTGGGCCGCCTACTGTCCCGCACCGACCCGCTGGGGCACGTCAGCAGCACCACCTACGACGAGCGGGGCCGCCCGACGTCCGTGGAGCGTCCGGACGGGCGGCGGACGCGGGCCGAGTACGACGAGGACGGCTTCCCCGTACGGATCGTCGGCGCCGACGGCAACGCCGTGCGCCAGACCTTCGACGCGCGCGGCAACCGCACCTCGGTGACGGCTCCCTCGGGCGCCCGGACGGAGTTCGCGTACGACGGGTCGGGGCGGCTCGCTTCGGTGACGGACCCGCTCGGCGCGACCACCCGGCTCGTCCTGGACGCCCGGGGCCTGCCCGTCGAGGTCACCGACCCGCTGGGCGCCACGACCCGGTACGAGCACGACGCCTTCGGCCGCACGGTCCGGATCACCGACCCCCTCGGCGCGGTCACGCGCCTGGAGTGGACGGTGGAGGGCCTGCCGTCCCGGCGCGTCGCGCCCGACGGGACGGTGGAGTCCTGGACGTACGACGGCGAGGGCAACTGCCTGAGCCACACGGACCCGATGGGCGGCACGACCCGCTTCACTTACACCGACTTCGACCTGCTGACCTCCCGCACGGATCCGGACGGGGTGCGGTACGCGTTCGCGCACGACACGGACCTGCGGCTGACGCGGGTGACGAATCCGCAGGGTCTGACCTGGGACTACGCCTACGATCCGGCGGGCCGGACCCTGTCCGAGACGGACTTCGACGGACGGACGCTGGGGTACGCGTACGACGCGGCGGGCCGGCTGGTGGCGCGTACGAACGGTCTCGGCCAGACGGTGCGCTTCGAGCGCGACGTGCTCGGCCGGATCGTCCGCAAGGACGCCGAGGGCGCGGTCAGCACGTACGAGTACGACGTCTTCGACGAGCTGGCGGTGGCGACGAACCCGGACGCGCGGCTCGAACGCCTCCGGGACCGCTACGGCCGGCTGGTGTCCGAGACGGTCAACGGGCGGACGCTGTCGTATGCGTACGACAAGGCGGGCCGCCGGGTGGGGAGGACGACGCCGGGCGGTTCGGTCAGCACGTGGGCGTACGACGCGGCGGGCCGCAGGACGGGGCTCACGGCGTCCGGGCGCGAACTGGCCTTCTCCTTCGACGCGTTGGGGCGTGAGGTCGAGCGCACGGTCGCGGACTTTGTGTCGCTGACGTCGTCGTACGACGTGATGAGCCGGCTGACGGCGCAGGAGGTCGCGTCGGCCCGGGGCGGCGGCCGTCTCCAGCACCGCTCCTACGACTACCGCCCGGACGGCGGCCTGGTCGCCGTCACGGACGGCCTCTCGGGGACGCGCCGCTTCGACCTGGACGGGGCCGGGCGGGTCACGGCGGTGCGGGCGGACCGGTGGACGGAGCGGTACGCGTACGACGAGGCCGGCAACCAGACGGAGGCGGAGTGGCCGTCGGGGCACCCGGCCCACTCGGCGACGGGTCCGCGCGCGTACGAGGGCACGCGGATCACCCGGGCGGGGGCGGTCCGCTACGAGCACGACGAGCAGGGCCGGATCGTCCTGCGCCGGAAGACCCGCCTCTCCCGGAAGCCGGACACCTGGCGGTACGCGTGGGACGCGGAGGACCGGCTGAGGTCGGTGACGACGCCGGACGGCACGGTCTGGAGCTATGCGTACGATCCGCTGGGCCGTCGCATATCCAAGCGATCAGCTCTGGAAACGACCCACTTCACCTGGGACGGCACGAACCTCTGCGAGCAGACCACCGCGAACGTGGTCCTGACCTGGGACCACGCGGGCCTGCGCCCCCTCTCCCAGACCGAGCGCCGCACGGACACGGACGACGAACGCTTCTTCGCCGTCGTCACCGACCTGATCGGCACCCCGACCGAACTCGTCGACGAGTCCGGAGAGCTGGCCTGGCGCACCCGCTCCACCCTCTGGGGCACGACGACCTGGACCCGAGACGCCACGGCATACACCCCGCTCCGCTTCCCGGGCCAGTACTTCGACCCGGAGTCGGGGCTGCACTACAACTACTTCCGGTATTACGACCCGGAGTCGGCGCGTTATCTGAGCCAGGATCCGTTGGGGTTGGAGCCGGCACCGAATCCGGTGACGTATGTCCACAACCCGCATACGTGGAGCGATCCCCTCGGGCTGAAACCTTGCCCGCCCAAGGGAGAGAAATCCAACCCGTTTGAAACTCGCGACGAAGCCAGGAAAGCAGCTTACGAACTGGCCGGAATCAAGCCGGGTGAGGCAGAATTTTGGGCCGAATGGGAGGTCGGCCCAGACATCACCAGAAAGCACAGTCCGGGTTACGTGTATTCATCCAACGAGACGCATTGGGGGACTTTCAGGCAGTACGAGACACCTCAGGGTTCGCGCGTCGTGGTAGAACACACACATGATCCGGCCGGACCTCATTTCCATGCCGGAAAGGCTAAGGACAGCCAAAACAACACATTCGTGAACTTCGGCTGGGACAACAGTAACTACAGGGCGATGGAAAGGTATGGAAAGATCAACAAGCCAGAAGGGGATCACCATCTTTTCTATAATGAATGAGGTTGGACCGAATGACTGATTCAGCAAAGGAAGAATGGCTGAGCCGCATCGCAAGCACCGGCCTTACAATCTCCAGCGATCCGGCACCCAGCGACGTGCCCCCCGTTCGCGAAGCAATGCTGAGCGTTTCGAACTGGGAGGTCGAACCTACCTCCACAGTGCCCTTGGACCACGCAAACGCTCTTCAAGAGGTGGACCAAAATTGGCACGCGCACGCTGCACGGAACGGGCTTTTCGGCAATGACGGCTCCTTTCTCCTGAGCGTCTCCGGGGCTGGCTCAAGGAAATTCGGGTGGGCCATGGTGAAGTGGTCTCCCGGAGCGGAGCTGGCACCACGGCTCGCGAGGGCCGAGGAAGGGCTGGACTTTGTCGCGATGTCAGTGGACGGGCGAGTGGTGTGTGCCGTGACAGAAGAGGAATACGAGTACTGGATCGTCGTGCAGCACCTTCGATAGATGGGGCCGGACGGTGACGATCGGAACGCACGAGGGGCCGGGATCCGAAGATCCCGGCCCCTCCTCAGTACGGCCTACCGCTTACCGCGCCGCATCCGGATGCACGGCCTCCGTCACCGGACGCCCCTCCACCACCTTCGGCTCCACCGGCTTGCGGAGCTGGATGTTCAGCTCGCGCAGGCGGGCCTCCTCCAGTTCCGTGGGGGCGCCCATCATGAGGTCCTGGGCGTTGCCGTTGAGCGGGAAGGCGATGGTCTCGCGGATGTTGGGCTCGTCCGCGAGGAGCATGACGATGCGGTCCACGCCCGGGGCGATGCCGCCGTGCGGCGGGGCGCCGAACTGGAAGGCGCGGAGCATGCCCGCGAACTCGGTCTCGACGGTCTCGCGGGAGTAGCCCGCGATCTCGAAGGCCTTGAACATGATGTCGGGCTCGTGGTTCCGGATCGCGCCGGAGGAGAGCTCGATGCCGTTGCAGACGATGTCGTACTGCCAGCCGAGGACGTCCAGCGGGTCCTGCGTCTCCAGGGCCTCCAGACCGCCCTGCGGCATCGAGAACGGGTTGTGCGAGAAGTCGATCTTCCCGGTCTCCTCGTCCTTCTCGTACATCGGGAAGTCCACGATCCACGCGAAGCGGAAGACGTTCTCCTCGAACCGGCCGGCCCGCTTGGCGGCCTCGACCCGGACCGGGCCCATGATCTTGGAGACCTCGTCGAACTCGCCGGCGCCGAAGAAGACGGCGTGGCCGGGCTCCAGGCCCAGGCGCTCGGTGAGGACCTTGACGTTCTCCTCGGTGAGGAACTTGGCGATCGGGCCGGTCAGGGCGTTGCCCTCGCCGACGCGGATCCAGGCCAGGCCCTTCGCGCCGAGCGAGATCGCGTAGTCGCCGAGGCCGTCGAAGAACTTGCGCGGCTGGTCGCCGGTGTCCGGGACGGCGAGCGCGCGGACGTGCTTGCCCGCGAACGCCTTGAACTCGGAGTGCGCGAACACGTCGGTGAGGTCGACCAGTTCGAGCGAGGTGCGCAGGTCCGGCTTGTCGTTGCCGTACTTCAGCATCGACTCGCGGAACGGGATCCGTGGGAACGGCGAGGTGACGTGGCGGCCGCCGCCGAACTCCTCGAAGAGCTCCGTCATGAGCTTCTCGATCGGCTGGAAGACGTCCTCCTGCTCGACGAAGCTCATCTCGACGTCGAGCTGGTAGAACTCGCCCGGCGAGCGGTCGGCGCGGGCGTCCTCGTCGCGGAAGCAGGGCGCGATCTGGAAGTAGCGGTCGAAGCCCGAGATCATGAGCAGCTGCTTGAACTGCTGCGGGGCCTGCGGCAGCGCGTAGAACTTGCCCGGGTTCAGACGGGACGGGACGACGAAGTCGCGGGCGCCCTCGGGGGAGGTCGCGGTGAGGATCGGGGTCGCCATCTCGTTGAAGCCGAGGGCCACCATCTTGGAGCGGATGGCGGCGATGACGGCCGAGCGCAGCATGATGTTGCGGTGCATGCGCTCGCGGCGCAGGTCGAGGAAGCGGTACTCCAGGCGCCGCTCCTCGTTGACGCCGTCGTCGGCGTTGATGGTGAAGGGGATCTGCTGGGCGGCGCCCAGGATCTCGACCTCCGCCACCTCGACCTCGACCTCGCCGGTGGGCAGCTCGGCGTTGACGTTCTCCGCGCCGCGCGAGACGACCTTGCCGTCGACGCGGACGACGGACTCCTTGGTCAGCTTGTCGAGCGCCTCGTACGCGGCGGTGCCGGGCCGGGCGACGAGCTGCGTGATGCCGTAGTGGTCGCGCAGATCGATGAAGAGGATGCCGCCCAGGTCGCGCCGATTGTGCAGCCAGCCGCTCAGCCGGACGTCGGCACCGACGTCAGAGGCGCGGAGCTCGCCGCAGGTGTGGGACCTGTACCGATGCATCGTCGTTCATCCAGTCTTCGGGATCGATGGTGAAGGGCTTGACGGTGTCAAGGTTTCCCAGCCTACCGGCCGGGCCGCGATCGCTCCCCGGACACCGTCGGTGGCGGCCCCCGGTCCGATATTCATAAAGTGGGGCAATGCGCACCGAGGACGTCCTGGCCGCGATCGCGACCGGCCTGTGGCGCTGGGACAACGCGTCCGGAACCGTGTCGCTCGACGCCGAGGCGGCCCGGCTGCTCGGGCTGCCCGCCGAGCCCGTGCGGCTCACCGAGGCGGCCGTGCGCTCCCGTTTCCATCCGGTCGACTGGAACGAGATCGACGGGGTGGTGAACCTCGCCGTCGCCGAGGGCACCCTCGCCGAGTCCCGGCTGCGGATCATGGACGAGCACGGACGGGTGGTCCGTACGGTACGGAGCCGGTCCAAGCCCCTGCTGGAGGGGGGCGACCACCAGCTCGTCGGCACCCTCCAGGAGGTCGCCGGGCAGGCGCCCGGCGCCGCCTCCCGGACCCCGGTCACCGGCGACTGGCGCCGCTCCCGCGAGGCCTTCCTGCTCGACGCGGGCCGGGCGCTCGCCGAGGCGCGGTCGACGGCCGAGGTGCTGCGGGTGGCCGCCTCCCTGTCCATGCCGGGCTTCTCGCCGGACGGGCTCGCGGTCTTCGGGGTCGCGGGCGACCGGCTGACGATCATCGGGCACCACGGGCAGAGCCACGACGACGAGGGGCCCTTCGCGTCGATGGCGCTCGACACCGACTACCCGGCGGCCGAGGTGGTCCGCACGGGCCGGGCGATCTACCTGCCGTCGCCCGAGGAGTACCTGCGCCGCTTTCCCGTCACCTGGCCGCTCGCCCAGCGCTTCGGGCGCCGCTCCTGGGCCTTCGTGCCGCTGATCGTGGCCGGGCGCACGATGGGGGCGTGGATGGCGGCCTTCAAGCACCCGGTGGCCTTCACGCCCGACGAGCGGTCGGTGCTGGCCACGGTGGCGCGGATGCTGGCGCAGGCCCTCGCACGCGCGGGCGTGGCCGAGTCGGAGCGCGAGCTGTCGCTCGGCCTCCAGCGGACGATGATGCCGGTCCTGGGGCCGGGGATCCCCGGGATCCGGGTGGCCGCGCGGTACGTGCCGACCGGCGGCGGGCTCCAGGTCGGCGGCGACTGGTACGACGTGATCCGGCTGCCCGGCGGCGCCTCGCGCCCCGACGGGGGCGGCGCGGGACGGATCGCCCTGGTCATCGGGGACGTGCAGGGGCACGACGTGCGGGCGGCGGGCCTGATGGGGCAGCTGCGGATCGCCCTGCGCGCGTACGCCTCCGAGGGGCACCGGCCGGACGCGGTCCTCTCCCGGGCCTCGCGCTTCCTGTACGGGATCACGGACGGCGACGACGGGGAGAGCGAGAGCGGCCCCCGGTTCGCGACCTGCCTGTACCTGGAGGTCGACCTGGAGACGGGGACGGTGGACGTCGCGCGGGCGGGGCACCCGGACCCGGCGGTGCGGACGACCGACGGGACGGTGCTGCTGCGGCCCACGGCCGGCGGTCTGCCCCTCGGCGTCGAACCCGACGCCGACTACCCCACCACCCGGATCGCGCTCGACGCCGGCGAGACCCTGATGATCTGCACCGACGGCCTCCTGGAGACCGGCGGGCACGACCTGGACACCGGCTGGGAGCGGGTCCGGAAGATCCTGGAGTCCCACGACGGCGAGGACCTGGAGGAGCTGGCCGACACCCTCGTGGAGGCCGTCCACGGCCCCGGCTCGCACCACACCACGGGCCCGCTCGCGGACCGGCGCGAGGACGACATCGCCGTCCTGCTGCTCTCCCGCCGCCCCGCGGGGGCCGTGCGGGAGGCCCCGCGCCGCACCCTGATGACGATCGCCCAGGCGGAGCCGGAGCGGATCGCGGAGGCGCGGGAGCAGGTGCGGCAGCTGCTGCACGACTGGGCGGACGAGGACCAGCTCGACTCGGCGGTCCTGATGGTCTCCGAGATGGTCACCAACGTCCTCGTCCACACGGACGGCGACGCGCTCCTGGTCGCGGAGGTCGCCTGCGACGGGAAGGCCCGCCGGCTGCGCGTGGAGGTCTCCGACACCAGCGACGAGCTGCCGCACCGGCGCCGGCCGGGCGAGATGGCGTCGAGCGGGCGCGGCCTGGTCCTGATGGAGATGCTGGCGCACGCGTGGGGCGTCGACCCGCGCGGCGAGGGCAAGTCGATCTGGTTCGAGCTGAACGAGCCGGGGGCGGCGGAGGGCTGCTGCGGGGAGGGCCCGGGACGTGTCCGGCCACGGCCCGCCGGGCCCGCCCCGGGCGCCGCCCGGCCCTGATCCGCCGGGCCCCCGGGGAGCGCGACACACGCCCTAGGGCGTGTCCGGCGCGTCGGGGCCGTCCCCCGCCCCGTACCGGCTCCGCAGCTCCCCCAGCACCCCCGTGGCCGCGGCCGTCAGGGGGACGGCCAGGAGCATGCCGAGGATGCCCGCGACGGAGGCGCCGGCCGTGATCGCGAGCATGACGGCCGCCGGGTGCATGTGGACGGTCCTGCTCTGCACCACGGGCTGGAGCAGGTGCCCCTCGATGACCTGGACGGCGAGGACGACGCCGAGCGCCCACAGGGCGATGACGAAGCCGCGGTCCGCGAGGGCGACGAGGACCGCGACCGCGCCGGAGAGGAAGGCGCCGAGGTAGGGGATGTAGGCGGTGACGAAGACGAGCGCCGCGAGCCCGACCGCCCCGGGCACGCGCAGGACGAGCAGCCCGATGCCGATGAGGGTGGCGTCGACGAGGGCGATGAAGGTCGTGCCGCGCATGAAGCCCTCGACGGCCTCGAAGGCGCGGCGCGCCATGGCCTCGACGGTGTCGCCGGTCGTGCGGGGGACGAGGGAGCGCAGGGCCCCGGCGGCCCGGTCGGAGTCGCGCAGGAAGAAGAAGATGAGGAGCAGCGCGAGGACGGCGGTGGCGATGAGCTGTCCGACGACGCTGATGCCGGAGATCACCCCGGAGGCGGCGGTGCCGCCGAACCGCTTGAGGAGGCTCTCGGCGTTCCTGCTGAGGTCGTCGAGGGAGGTCCCGGCCGCGCCGAAGTGCTTCGCGATGTCCTCGGCGGCCTGCCGGAGCGAGGCGACGATCTGGTCGCCGGTGTCGACGAGGGCGGCGACGACGATGTACGTGGCGCCGCCGACGACCGCGAGGACGGCGACGACGGTGAGCCCGGCGGCGAGGGACTTCTGGACCCTCATCCGCAGCAGGCGGCGGTAGAGGGGGCCGAGGAGGGCGGTGCCGAGGACGGCGAGCAGGACGGGCGTGACGGCCGCCTTGAGGACGACGCACAGCCAGACGCCGACGGCGGCGACCCCGGCGACGAGCAGCAGGACGGCGCACCAGGCGGCGACCCGGCGGGCGGGTTCGGGAAGGAGCGTTCCGGCGGTGGGCGTCTGCACCCGACCACCGGACCACGCCGCCCGGCGCGCCGTCGCGCGCTGACGGTCCGTACGGGTGACGGCTCGTCAGGGGAGCGGTGCGGGGCCGGGGCGCGCGCCCCGGCCCCGTGCGCCCCGTTCCCTACTCGCCCATCCCGTGGACCGCCGGGATGGTGCCGAGGCGGCCCGCCTGGAAGTCCTCGAAGGCCTGGCGCAGTTCGGCCTGGGTGTTCATGACGAACGGGCCGTAGTGGGCCATGGGCTCGCGGATCGGGCGTCCGCCGAGGAGGACGACCTCCAGGTCCGGGGTGTTGCCGTCCTGCTTCTCGTCGGCGCGGACGGTCAGGGCGCCGCCCTTGCCGAAGACGGCGGTCTGGCCGGTGTGGACCGGGCGCCGCTCGGCGCCGACGGTGCCGCGGCCGGCGAGCACGTACGCGAGGCCGTTGAAGTCCTCCCGCCAGGGCAGGGAGACCTCGGCGCCGGGGCGCAGGGTGGCGTGGATCATGGTGATCGGGGTGTGGGTGATGCCGGGGCCCTCGTGGCCGTCGAGTTCGCCCGCGATGACGCGGAGCAGCGCGCCGCCGTCGGGGGAGGTGAGCAGCTGGACCTGACCGCCGCGGATGTCCTGGTAGCGGGGGGCCATCATCTTGTCGGCGGCCGGCAGGTTCACCCAGAGCTGGAGGCCGTGGAAGAGGCCGCCGCTGACGACGAGGGACTCCGGCGGGGCCTCGATGTGGAGGAGGCCGGCGCCGGCGGTCATCCACTGGGTGTCGCCGTTGGTGATGGTTCCGCCACCGCCCTGGGAGTCCTGGTGGTCGAAGGTCCCGTCGATGATGTAGGTGACGGTCTCGAAGCCTCGGTGGGGGTGCCAGGGCGTGCCCTTGGGCTCTCCGGGCGCGTACTCCACCTCGCCCATCTGGTCCATCATGATGAACGGGTCGAGGTACTGGTGGTTGATCCCCGCGAACGCCCGGCGGACCGGGAAGCCCTCCCCCTCGAAGCCGGAGGGGGCGGTGGTCACGGCGAGCACGGGACGGGCCGGGGCGTCGGCGGGGGCGGCGACGCGCGGCAGGGTGAGCGGGTTCTCGACAGTCACGGCGGGCATGGCGGGACCTCCTTGGGCGACCTTGCACGTCCACTTTAGTTGAACGCTGAACTTTCTGCCACCCGGAACGCGGAACGCCCGGGAGGAATTCCCCCGGGCGCCCCCGGACGCGTCCGGCCCCGATCCGCCGGACGCATCCCGGCCGCACGTCGGACGCATCCCGGCCGCACGTCGGACGCGCACCGGACGCGCACCGGACGCGCGTCAGCCGTACATCCGCCGCATCGCGAAGTCGACCATCTGCTCCACGGCCTTCGCGTCGAAGACCATGCGGTGGTCGCCCTCCATGTCGAGCACGAAGCCGTAGCCGGTCGGGAGCAGGTCGATCACCTCGGCGCCGGTGATTACGAAGTACTTCGACTCCTTGCCCGCGTACCGCCGCAGCTCCTTGAGCGAGGTGAACATGGGGATGACCGGCTGCTGGGTGTTGTGCAGGGCCAGGAAGCCGGGGTTGTCGCCGCGCGGGCAGTAGACCTTGGAGGTCGCGAAGATCTGCTGGAAGTCCTCGGCGGCCAGGGTGCCGGTGGTGAAGGCGCGCACGGCGTCCGCGAGGGAGGGCGGCGAGGGCTCGGGGTAGAGCGGGGCCTGCTGCCCGTAACCGCCCTGCGCGCCCCCCGGCATGCCGGCCTGCATCCCGCCCTGCTGGGGCGGGATGTACTGCTGCTGGGCGGCACTACCGTCCGCGTGCTGGCCGTATCCGTACATGGGGGCAGCCTATCGAGCGGCGGGGGGCCGCCGGGGGCCCGCGCCCCTTACCCGCCGGTACGCCCGAGGCGCGGGACGGGTGGGGCGGGAGGGGCCCGCGAGGCCCGTGGGGCACGGGAGAAGCGCGAGGCGCGTCACAGATGCGCGCCAGGGGTTGCCCTTATTACTGACGGGTAGCATCATGGTGGAGAGCGTTTTGCTACTCGCTGGTACGTGTACGAGGAACCTCCCTCCCCGAGCCTTACGGAGCCGTCGCCATGGGGCACTACAAGTCGAATCTCCGCGACATCGAGTTCAACCTCTTCGAGGTCCTCGGCCGCGACAAGGTGTACGGCACCGGTCCGTTCGAGGAGATGGACGTCGAGACCGCCAAGAGCATCCTCGACGAGATCCGCCGCCTCGCCGAGAACGAGCTCGCGGAGTCCTTCGCCGACGCCGACCGCAACCCGCCGGTCTTCGACCCCGAGACCAACACCGCCCCGGTCCCGGCCACCTTCAAGAAGTCGTACGACGCCTTCATGGAGTCCGAGTACTGGCGTCTGGGCATCCCGGAGGAGATCGGCGGCACCGTCTCCCCGCGCTCCCTGATCTGGGCCTACGCGGAGCTGCTGCTCGGCTCGAACCCGGCCATCTGGATGTACTCCTCCGGCCCGGCGTTCGCCGGCATCCTCTACAACGAGGGCAACGAGGCGCAGAAGAAGGTCGCGCGGATCGCCGTCGAGAAGCGCTGGGGCTCCACCATGGTCCTCACCGAGCCCGACGCGGGCTCGGACGTCGGCGCCGGCCGCACCAAGGCGGTCCAGCAGGAGGACGGCTCCTGGCACATCGAGGGCGTCAAGCGCTTCATCACCTCCGGCGAGCACGACATGGAGGAGAACATCCTCCACTACGTCCTCGCCCGCCCCGAGGGCGCCGGCCCCGGCACCAAGGGCCTCTCCCTCTTCCTCGTCCCCAAGTACGAGTTCGACTGGGAGACCGGCGAGCTGGGCGCCCGCAACGGCGTCTACGCCACCAACGTCGAGCACAAGATGGGCCTCAAGGCCTCCAACACGTGCGAGATGACCTTCGGCGACCAGCACCCCGCCAAGGGCTGGCTGATCGGCGACAAGCACGACGGCATCCGCCAGATGTTCCTCATCATCGAGTTCGCCCGCATGATGGTCGGCACGAAGGCGATCTCCACCCTCTCCACGGGCTACCTCAACGCCCTGGAGTACGCCAAGGAGCGCGTCCAGGGCACCGACCTGGCCAACTTCATGGACAAGGCCGCGCCCAAGGTCACCATCACGCACCACCCCGACGTCCGCCGCTCGCTGATGACGCAGAAGGCGTACGCCGAGGGCATGCGCTCCCTCGTCCTCTACACGGCCTCCGTGCAGGACGAGATCGCGATCAAGGAGGCGGCCGGCGAGGACGCCAAGGCGCTGCACGGCCTGAACGACCTGCTGCTCCCGATCGTGAAGGGCTACGGCTCCGAGAAGGGCTACGAGCAGCTCGCGCAGTCGCTCCAGACCTTCGGCGGCTCCGGCTTCCTCCAGGAGTACCCGATCGAGCAGTACATCCGGGACGCCAAGATCGACACCCTCTACGAGGGCACCACGGCCATCCAGGGCCAGGACTTCTTCTTCCGGAAGATCGTGCGCGACCAGGGCGCGGCCCTGAACACGCTGTCCGAGGAGATCAAGAAGTTCCTCGCGGTCGGCACCGGCGGCGAGGAGCTGGCCGGCGCCCGCGACGCGCTCGCCAAGGCGGCCGTCGACCTGGAGGCCATCGTCGGCACGATGATCACCGACCTCACCGCCACCGGCGAGGACGTCAAGAACATCTACAAGGTCGGCCTGAACACCACCCGCCTGCTGCTCGCCTCCGGCGACGTCGTCGTCGGCTACCTGCTCCTCAAGAGCGCGGCCGTCGCCGCCGAGAAGCTGGCCGCCGGCGCCTCCGGCAAGGACGTGCCCTTCTACCAGGGCAAGATCGCGGCCGCGAAGTTCTTCGCCGCCAACGTCCTGCCGGGCGTCTCCGCCGAGCGCGCGCTCGCCGAGGCCGTCGAGGGCTCGCTGATGGACCTGGACGAGGCCGCGTTCTAGGACCGCTGTCCGCAGCGGCCGAGAGCGCCTCTCGTCCACCACAGGAACGGCTCGTCCCCGGGGAGGGGGGCGGGCCGTTCCGCCTTGGCGGACACCCGCCCGGCGCCCCGGCCCTCCCCGTACGCCCCCGGGCGCCCCCGTGTCCCCGGGCGCCTCCGCCTCCCTATCGGCCTCCGCGTCCCCGGGCGCCTCCACATCCCCGGGCATCCCCACCTCCCCACCGGCCTCCACTTCCCCGGGCGTCCCCACCTCCCCACCGGCCTCCGTGTCCCCGGGCGCCTCCGCCTCCCCACCGGCCCCCGTGTACCCCTGCGTAAGGTGAACCCATGAGCAGCGCAGCCTCCCGTACCGCCGCGGGCCACTTCGACCGCGGGCACACCGACGACCTCATGGCCTTCCTCTCGGCCTCCCCCTCGCCGTACCACGCGGTCGCGAACGCGGCCGCACGCCTGGAGAAGGTCGGATTCCGGCGGGTCGAGGAGACCGCGGCCTGGAACGCGACCAGCGGCGGGAAGTACGTGGTCCGCGGCGGCGCGATCATCGCCTGGTACGTGCCGGAGGGCGCCGCCGCCCACACCCCGTACCGGATCGTCGGCGCCCACACCGACTCCCCCAACCTGCGCGTGAAGCCGCGCCCCGACATGGGGTCGCAGGGCTGGCGGCAGGTCGCCGTCGAGGTCTACGGCGGCACGCTCCTCAACACCTGGCTCGACCGCGACCTCGGTCTCGCGGGACGCCTCACCCTCCGCGACGGCAGCCACCGCCTGGTGAACGTCGACCGGCCGCTGCTGCGCGTCCCGCAGCTCGCCATCCACCTCGACCGGCAGGCCAACGACGGCCTCAAGCTCGACCGCCAGCGCCACATGCAGCCCGTCTGGGGCATCGGCGACGTCCACGAGGGCGACCTGATCTCCTTCGTCGCCGGCGAGGCCGGCGTCGACGCCGAGGACGTCACCGGCTGGGACCTGATGGTCCACGCCGTGGAGGCCCCCGCCTACCTGGGCCGCGACCGCGAGCTGCTCGCCGGTCCGCGCATGGACAACCTGCTCTCCGTGCACGCCGGCACCGCCGCGCTCGCCTCCCTCGCGGACCGCGACGACCTGCCGTACATCCCGGTCCTCGCCGCCTTCGACCACGAGGAGAACGGCTCCGAGGCCGACACCGGCGCCCAGGGCCCGCTGCTCGGCAACGTCCTGGAGCGCTCGGTCTACGCCCGGGGCGGCTCCTACGAGGACCGGGCGCGCGCCTTCGCCGGCACCGTCTGCCTCTCCTCCGACACCGGCCACGCCGTCCACCCCAACTACGCGGAGCGGCACGACCCGACGCACCACCCGCGCGTCAACGGCGGCCCGATCCTCAAGGTGAACGTCAACCAGCGCTACGCCACCGACGGCAGCGGCCGGGCCGTCTTCGCCGCCGCCTGCGAGCGGGCGGGCGTGCCCTGGCAGTCCTTCGTCTCCAACAACGACATGCCCTGCGGCACCACGATCGGCCCGATCACGGCCGCCCGCCACGGCATCGGCACCGTGGACATCGGCGTCGCGATCCTCTCCATGCACAGCGCCCGCGAACTGTGCGGCGCGGAGGACCCGTACCTCCTCGCGAACGCGCTGGTGGCGTTCCTGGAGGGCTGAGCCCCGGGCGGGGGCGGGACCGGCGGCGAAACATCCGCGAAAGGTCCCGCCCGGCAGGCTCGTCCCCATGCACCGTCATGAGGGTCCGCCGCCGCGGAAGTTCGTCCCGTTCGCCGTCGTCGGCGTGCTCGCCGCCCTGACCGGGGCCGGGCTGCTGATCGGGGCGTACGACGACCGGCCCCCGTGGGGCACGGACATCGCGTACGAGGGCGGGTACGTCCTGGCCTCCCGGGTCCGCGGCTACGACGTGGACGGCTCGCGGACGAGGGCGCTGGTCGCCGGGGGCTGCGCGCGCCTGGAGCGGGAGGGGCAGGGCGGCGACCGGGCCGTCCACGACCCGGCCGCCTGGGTGGCGGGCTGCCTGGACGGGGCCGCGGGGCGCCCGTCCAGGAACCAGGGGCTCGTGCGCTAGACGGCCTCGTCCATGCCCGCCAGGATCAGCGGCAGGCGGGAGGCGCCCGCGTCCGTGACCTTCACCGGGACGCCCCAGTCCTGCTGGTGGACGTGGCAGGCCGGGTACTCGTTGGCGGGGTCGTCGTCGCAGGACGCGGCCATCGCGGAGACGTGCAGGACGCCCTCGGTGACCTCCGGGTTCAGGTCGAGCTCGCGGAAGAGGTCCGTGCCCGTGCCCTCGCCGCCGAGCAGCAGCTCCGGCGGGGTCGAGGAGACCAGGAGCCGGGTCGAGGGGCCGTAGCGCTCGTCCAGCTTCTGGCCGGTCGGGGCGCGGAAGACGACGTCGAGGCGGAGGCGGCCGGGGGCGACCTCGGTGGCCTCGCGCCGGGTGCGGTGGGCGACCGCCTCGACCCGGACGGCCTCCTCGGGCAGCCGCAGCCGGGTCAGCCGGTGGCGGGCGGACTCGACGACCACGATGTCCCCGTCCACCAGGACCGCGTCGCTCGGCTCGCGCAGATCGGTGGCGAGCGTGGTGACCTCGCCGGTGGCGGGGTCGTAGCGGCGCAGGGCGTGGTTGTACGTGTCGCTGACGGCGACCGAGCCGTCGGGCAGGGCGGTCACGCCCAGCGGGTGCTGGAAGAGCGCCTGGCCGGCGTCGCCGTCGCGGTGCCCGAAGTCGAAGAGCCCGGTGCCGACGGCGGTGCGCACGACGCCGTCCGCGTCGATCCAGCGCAGGGCGCTGGTCTCGGAGTCCGCGATCCACAGCCGGTCGTCGGTGGCCGCGAGGCCGGAGGGCTGCGCGAACCAGGCCTCGGCGGCGGGGCCGTCGACGAGCCCCTCGTTGGTGGTCCCGGCCGCGACCTCGACGGTCCTCGTCTCCGGGTCGTACGTCCACAGCTGGTGGACGCCGGCCATGGCGATCCACACCTTGCCCTGCCACCAGGCGACGTCCCACGGCGAGGACAGGTCGACCTCCAGGGCGGGTCCCGAGGTCGGGGACCCCTGCCACCACTGCTTGCCGGTGCCGGCGATCCGCTCGATCGCGCCGCTCTCCGGGTCGTACGTGCGCAAGGCGTGGTTCACCGTGTCGGCGACGACGACCTTGCCGTCGGGCAGCGGCGCGAGGCCCTGCGGCTCGCGGAAGACGCCCTCGCCGATGCGGCGCACCACGGTCTCGCCGTCCGCCGCCAGCTCGACGAGCTGGTGCCGGGTGGTGTCGGAGACCAGGAAGTTCCCGGAGGGGAGGATGATCGCCTTGCCGGGGAAGCGCAGGTCGGTGGCGACGGGCTCGGGCGCCACGTACGGCCCGTCGCCGCGCCGCAGCGTCCCCTTGGCCTCGTGCTCGGCCTCCAGCTCCTCCACGAGGGTCCGGATGGCGTTGGCGTGGCCCTCGCCCGCGTGCTGGGCGACGACGTACCCCTCGGGGTCGATCACCACGAGCGTCGGCCAGGCGCGCACGGCGTACTGCTTCCAGGTCGCGAGCTCCGGGTCGTCCAGTACGGGGTGGTGCACCTCGTACCGCTCGACGGCGTCCACCACGGCCTGGTGCTCGGCCTCGTGCACGAACTTCGGCGAGTGCACCCCGACGATCACCAGGGTGTCGCGGTGCTTCTCCTCCAGGTCCCGCAGCTCGTCGAGGACGTGCAGGCAGTTCACGCAGCAGAAGGTCCAGAAGTCGAGAAGGACGACCTTGCCCCGCAGGTCCGCGAGGGTCGGTTGCTCTCCGCCGGTGTTCAGCCAGCCGCCCTTGCCGATCAGCTCGGGGGCGCGGACACGGGCACGTCGGGGCGCGGGGGTGGGCGCGGGATCGTTCATGGTTCCAAGGGTGCCGTACGGGTGGAAAGTGGGGGTCGGGCGGGGGCGCGGGGCGTGTCCGGGTGCGGGTTCCGGGGCGGGGGCCGGTCAGCATGGCGAGCATGTCGGAGTACGTAGGCAGATCATCGGACTATTCCTGCCGTCGGGTGATCGGCGGATTACTCGCGGTGGCCCTGCTCGTCCTGCCCTGCGCGGTCCTCTCCGAGGGCTCCGGGTGGGCCGGCGGGGTCGGGGACGGCAACCTGCGGCTGACCGTGACCGTGAACGGCCGCGCCGACAGCGACCGCCGGCCCCCCGAGGTGCGGGTCGGGACGTGGGTCGTGAAGCGGTACCGGCTCCTGAACCTGAGCGAGACGGACCTGCACCGGGTACGGGTCCTCGACCCCGGCGCCCCCGCCGGGTCCGTGCGGTGCCCGGCGGGGCCGCTCCCCGCGGCCGAGGAGGTGGAGTGCACGGCCCGGTTCCGGGCCGCGGCGGGGAACCATGTGCGTCCCGTACGGGCCGAGGGCGACGTCCCCTCCCTGCGCACGCGGCTCACCGCGACCGCCCGCGCCGGGTACGTCGGGGTCGCCGGGGTTCTCCGACTCACCGAAGAGGTGGTGATTGCGACTCCGGGTGCGGGGTCGGGGCCGGGCACGCCTTCGGGTGCGGGGCCGGGGACGAGTGCGGGGCCGGGCGGGGTCGGGGGCGTGGCCACCGTGACGTACACCGTCGCCAACCGGGGGAACCTTCCCCTCTACGCCGTGCGGATCGAGGACCCCGGGCTCGCCCTCGCGCCCGGCGCGCCCGACTGCGGGGGACAGGGCGGGACCGTGGCCGTCCTCGCCCCGGACACCTCCGCCCTCTGCCGGGCGGCCCTACGGCTCCGCCCGGGGACCTACCGGAGCACCGGCCGCGCCTCCGGGAGCGACCGGGCGACCACGTTCGGGGCGGGCGGCGAACGGGTCTCGGCACCGGTGCTCACGGCGGGGACCTCGGCCGTCTTCGTGGTGAGGGAGCCTCCGGCCCCCAGGGCGCCGGCTCCGAGGACCCCCGCTCCGGGGGCGGCCGGGGCCGGGGCGGGGAGCGGTGGGGCCCCGGGGTCCCCGGGGGCCCTCGCGGGAACGGGAGCGGGTACGGGTACGGCTCCGGGAGCGGCCGGGCGGCCCGCGCCCCCCGCGGCTCCCGCCGTTCCCGGCGCGGGCGCCGTTCCCGGAGCCGTACCCCCGGGGGCCGCGCCCCCGGACGGCGTGCCCCCCGGAGCCGTACCGCCCTCCGCCGTCTCTCCCGGAACGGCCGTGCCGCCTCCCGTTCCCCCTCCCGGTCTCCGGCGGGCCGACGGACTCGACGACGAGGGGTTCCTCGGGCGGGTGCGGCGGCGGGCGCGCGAGGCGCGGGAGTTCGGGGTGGCGACGACCTTGCTGTTGCTCCTGATCCCGGCGGCCGTCGCCGCCGCGCTCCTCGGCAGTAGGAGGAAGTGACCGTGGCCCTGCTCGAAACCCTCGTCGTCGTCCTCGGGGTCGCGCTCGTCGCCGCCCTCTCCGTGTTCGCCAAGACCAGGCTCTTCCCGGTCGGGGAGGACGAGGAGCCGCGCGAGGACGTGGCCGAGTACATCGCCATGATGGTGTCGGTCCTCTACGCCGTCGTCCTCGGCCTCTGTCTGGTCTCCGTGTGGGAGACGCGTTCGGCGGCCTCCGACCACGTGCAGGCCGAGGCGAGCGCCCTGCACCAGACGTACCTGCTCGCGGACGCGCTCCCGCTCGCCCAGCGGCAGCCGGTGCGCGACGCGGCCCGGACGTACGCGAGCCACGTCGTGGACGTCGAGTGGCCCGCGATGGTCGGCCGCGAACCGCTCGACGCCTCGGGCTGGACGCTGCTCGACCAGCTGCGGCGGGCGGGCGAGGTGACCCGCTCGGACCGGGTGTCCGAGCAGATCGCGGCCCAGGAGCTGCTGGCCCAGCTCGGTTACGTGGACGACGCGCGGCGCGGCCGGGAGGCGGCGGCGCAGGAGCGCCTCTCGCCCGTGCTGTGGACGGGGCTGCTGATCGGCGGCGTGCTGACGCTCGCGTTCATGTTCCTCTTCGGGATCAAGCGGAGCACGACCCACGTGGTGATGGTGATGGGCCTGTCCGGGTTCATCGCCTTCACGGTGCTGCTGATCCATCAGCTCGACTCGCCGTTCGGGGAGATGCTTGGGGCGGGTCCCGACGCGTTCACCCGCTACTTCGGGTGAGAAGCGGCTCCGGCCGGGCAGGAGTAACCGGGTGAAATATCTCGTACGGGACAAGATCTTCGCGATCGGCGACGACTACTGGATCGAGGACGAGGACGGCCGCCACGCCTTCCTCGCCGACGGCAAGGCCATGCGGCTGCGCGACACCCTGGAGCTGAAGGACCCCGAAGGGCGGGTCCTGATCACCCTGCGGCAGAAGATGTTCAGCCTGCGGGACGCGATGACGATCGAGCGGGACGACCGGACGCTGGCGACCGTCCGCCGCAAACGGCTCTCGCTGCTGCGCAACCACTACCGGGTGACGCTGGTCGAGGGCACGGAGCTGGACGTCAGCGGCCGGATCCTGGACCGGGAGTTCACCGTCGAGTACGAGGGCGAGCTCCTGGTCCACGTCTCCCGGCAGTGGTTCCGCGTCCGCGACACGTACGCGGTGAACGTGGTCCGGGAGGACGCCGACGCCGCCCTCATGGTCGCGGTGGCGGTGTGCGTGATCCGGATGGCGGAGCGGGAACGGGAGGACTGAGAACTCGTCAGGCCGCCTTGTCCAGCGCCTGCTCCAGGTCCGCCCACAGGTCCTCGACGTGCTCGATGCCGACCGAGATCCTGACCGTTCCGGCGCCGATGCCCGCCGCCGCGAGGGCCGCGTCGTCGAGCTGGTGGTGGGAGGTGGAGGCCGGGTGCATCACCAGCGTCTTCACGTCCCCCAGGGAGACGCTGAGCGAGACGAGCCGGACCGCCTCGACGAAGGCCCGGCCCGCCTCCCGGCCGCCCGCGAGGTCGATCGAGACGACCCCGCCGCCCCCGGCGGGCAGCAGGCGGGCGGCGACCTCCCGGTCCGGGTGGCTCGCGAGGGACGGGTGGCGGACGGCGGCGATCGCCGGGTGCGCGGCGAGCCGGGCCGCGAGCCCGGCGGCGTTCGCGCACTGGCGTTCCATGCGCAGGGAGAGGGTCTGGAGGCCGCGCAGGGTGAGCCAGGCGGCGAACGGGTCGGTGGAGGCGCCCTGTTCGACGGCGTGGCGGCGGACCCGCCCGTACAGCTCGCGGTCCTTGAAGACGGCGATCCCGCCGAGGACGTCCGCGTGTCCGGCGAGGTACTTGGTGGCGGAGTGGATCACGACGTCGGCGCCGTGGTCGAGGGGACGGCAGAGCAGCGGGGAGGCGAAGGTGTTGTCGACGGCGACCGGGACGCCCGCCTCGGCGGCGACGGCGGCGAGGGCGGGCAGGTCGGAGACGCGGGTGGTGGGGTTGGCGATGGTCTCCAGGTGGAGGAGGCGGGTCTCGGGGCGCAGGGCCGCCCGCACCTCCTCCGGGTCCGTGCCGGAGACGTACGTGACGTCGACGCCCCAGCGGGCGGCGAGGTCGGCGAGGACCGCGTACGTGCCGCCGTACAGGCAGGTCTGGGCGACGACGTGGGCGCCGGAGCCGAGGAGGGAGAGGAGGACGGCGTTGACGGCGCCCATGCCGGAGGCGAAGGAGAGGCCGGCGGCACCGCCTTCGAGGCGGGCGACGGCGTCCTCCAGGGTGCGGACGGTGGGGTTGCCGAGACGGGCGTAGAGGAAGGCGTCCGGGGAGGTGAAGCCCTCGGCGAGGGCGTCGGCGGAGTCGAACGCGAAGACGTGGCCCTGGTGGAGGGGGACGCCGAGGGGCCTGCTGCCGGTCGGCTCGACGTGGGGCGGGTGGACGGTGAGGGTCTCGGGGCGGGTCATGGAGCCAGTCTGGGAAGGGGCGGCTTGCCTTCCCAGGGCCAATCCCGGGAGATTGGTCCGGCGATGGAGCCAATTGATCCGCTCGTGCCTGCCGAGCCCCCTTCCCTCCCCCCTTCCTCCTCTTCCGGTCTCCCCCTCCCCCCTTCCCCCTCTTCCGGCCTCCCCCTCCCGCCCGGGCCCCTTCCCCCGCCCTCCCCCGACGTCCTGGTCGCCCGGCTCGGGCGCTGGTCCGCCGGGCGCGGGCCGCTGTACCTGCTGCTCGCCGCCCGGCTGCGGCGGCTGATCGACGAGGGGGTGCTGCCGCCGGGCACGCTCCTGCCGCCGGACCGGCGCTTCGCGACGGCCCTGGCCGTGGGCCGTACGACGGTGGTCGCGGCCTACGACACGCTGCGGCAGGAGGGGCGGCTCGTACGGCGGCAGGGCAGCGGTACGCGGGTGGCTCCGGCCGCGCTGCCGGCGGAGCGGCTCCGGCCGGCGGGGGCGGGGGCGGGGGCGGGCCTGGGGACGCCCCGGGTGCGGGAGACGTCGAACCCGCTCTTCCTGCACCTCCTGGAGGCGCCCGACGACGTGATCCTGCTGAGCTGCGCGGCCCCCGACCGGGCGCCGGACGAGCTGGCGGAGGCGTACCGCTCGCTCGAACTGCCCGTCGGGGACCTCGGCTACCACCCGGCCGGGCTCGGGGTGCTGCGCGAGGCGGTCGCCGCGCGGTACGCGGAGCGGGGCGTGCCGACCGGGCCGGACCAGGTCCTGGTGACCACCGGCGCCCAGCAGGCGCTGGCGCTGCTCGCGCGGCTGCTGCTCGCGCCCGGGGACGGGGTGCTGGTGGAGGCGCCGACGTATCCGGGGGCGCTCGACCTGTTCCGGGAGGCGGCGGCCGTGCCGCTGCCGGTGGCGGTGGGCCCGGACGGGGTCGACGTGGCGGAGGCGGTGCGGGTGATGGAGCGTCACCGCCCGGCCCTGGCGTATCTGGTGCCCCGCTTCCAGAACCCGACCGGGACCGTGCTCCCGCCGCTCGCCGGGCGGCGGCTCGTCGAGGCGGCGAACGCGCTCGGGGTGCCGCTCGTCGACGACGAGGCCCTCGCCGACCTGGCCTTCGACGCCGGGGCGCCGTGGACGCCGCTGTCGGCGTACGGGGAGGTGGTCGCGGTCGGATCGCTCAGCAAGGTGGTGTGGGGCGGGATCCGCATCGGCTGGGTGCGCGGCCCGGCCCCGCTGATCGCCCGGCTCGCCCGGCTGAAGGCCCTGCACGACCTGGGCAGCGACGTTCCGGCCCAGCTGGCGGCGGCCCGGCTCCTGGACGGTTTCGGGCCGGTCCTGGCGGCGCGGACGCGGACGGTCCGGGCGGGCCACGCCCATCTGCGGGCCGAGCTGGCGCGGCTGCTGCCGTCCTGGTCCTCCGTCCCGGCGACGGGCGGCCAGACCCTGTGGGTGCTGCTCCCCCACGGCGACGGCGTCTCCTTCGCGCAGCTCGCCCTCCGGCACGGGGTCGCCGTCCTGCCCGGCGCCACCGCCGACGCCCTCGGCGGCAGCGTCCGCCGTCTGCGGCTGCACTTCCTGGCGTCCCCGGAGGTGCTGACGGAGGCGGTGCGGAGGCTGGCGGCGGCCTGGGCGGAGTACGCCCCGGGGCCGGAGCCGGCGCGGGCGGCCCTGCACGCGATCACGCTGTGACGGGCGGGGTGCGGGCCCTGCCGGGGCCTCGGGGAGACACCCCCTAGGGTCGCGTCGGCGCCGACCGCTTCGGCGCCCCGACGCCCAGGACCCGGTCCTTGAGGGCCGGGAAGTCCTCGCGGGTCGTGGCGACCCGGCCGGGGTCGAGCTCGACGCGCAGGACCTCCTCGCCGGGCCCGGCCTCCGCCAGGACCTCGCCCCAGGGGTCGACGACGATCGAGTGCCCGGCCTGCTCGACGCCCGCGTGGGTGCCGGCGGTGCCGCAGGCCAGGACGTACGCCTGGTTCTCGACCGCGCGGGCCCGGGCGAGGAGGGTCCAGTGGGAGCGGCGGCGGGCGGGCCAGCCGGCCGGGACGACGAAGGCCTGGGCGCCCGCGTCGACCAGGCCGCGGAAGAGTTCGGGGAAGCGCAGGTCGTAGCAGGTGCCGACGCCGACGGTGAGGTGCGGCAGGTCGACGGTGACCAGGTCCTCCCCGGCGGCCATGAGGACCGCCTCGCCCTGGTCGAAGCCGAAGCGGTGGATCTTCCGGTAGGAGGCGGCGAGTTCGCCGTCGGGGGAGAGGACGAGCGAGGTGTTGTAGAGGGCGCCGGCCTCCGTCTCGACGAAGGAGCCGGCGTGCAGCCAGACCCCGGCGTCCCGGGCGGCCCCGGCCATCGCCCGGTGCGTGGGGCCGTTCAGCGGCTCGGACCCGGCGGCGAAGAGGTCGGACGCGAAGGCGCCGACGGTCCACAGCTCGGGGAGGACGACCAGGTCGGCGCGGCCGGATTCCTCCCGTACGAGACGTGCCGCGCGGGCGCGGCGGGCGTCGACCGGTTCGTCCGGGTCTACCGCGATCTGGATCAGCGAGGCGCGCACAGTACCACCGTCCTGGCATTCGAGCCGTCAACACCGGCCTACGATCGTCACACGAAAGCACTGCCGGGGTGCCTTCGGGCAGCGTAACTTAGCGTCCGAGCCTCCCACCCAGTCGTGTTTTCAGCCCGCGCACCGAAGAACCGCCGAGGGGTCCCGTGACCGTCCATCCCAGCCTCCAGAACCACGCCGACGCCTGGACGCACTCCGTCGAGGCGATAGCCGAGCTGGTGCAGCCGCTCGTGGAGGGCGAGTGGAACCGGCCGACTCCGTGCCCCGGCTGGTCGGTGCGGGACATCGTGTCGCACGTCATCGGCATGGAGACGGAGATGCTCGGCGACCCGCGGCCGATCCACTCGCTGCCGCGCGACCTCTACCACGTGCGCAGCGACTTCGCGCGCTACATGGAGGTCCAGGTCGACGTGCGGCGCCACCACACGGCGCCGGAGATGACGTCGGAGCTGGAGTACGTCCTGATCCGCCGGGCCCGGCGGCTCCGCAACGAGAACCGCTCCCCCGAGCACCTGATCCGCGCCCCGCTGGGCGCCGAGCAGACCCTCGAAGCGGCCTACCGGGAGCGGGCCTTCGACGTGTGGGTGCACGAGCAGGACCTGCGGGCGGCGCTCGGGGTGCCGGGGAACCTGGACTCGCCCGGGGCGCAGGTGGCGCGGGACGTGCTCCTGGAGGCGCTGCCGAAGGTGGTCGCCAAGGACGCGGGCGCGCCGGCCCCCTCGGCGGTGGTGCTCGACGTGACCGGTCCGGTGGAGTTCCTGCGGACGGTGCGGGTGGACGCGGAGGGGCGCGGTTCGATCGACGGCGCGCCCTCGCTCGGCCCGGCGGTGTCGCTCGCGACGGACTGGGAGACGTACGTGCGGCTGGCCTGCGGCCGGGTCCGGGCGGCCGACGTGGCCGACCGGGTCAAGGTGGAGGGCGACGAGCGGCTGGCGCGGGCGATCCTCGACAACTTCGCGGTGACGCCCCGGTAGTCCCCCTCCGGGTCAGGCGGGTACGTGCACGGCCTCCACGCGGCTGGCGACGAGCCGTTCGCGTTCCCTGCGGTGGGTGCGGGCCTTGAGGCGCAGGATCTGCACGACGCCGAGGGCTTCGAGGACGAAGACCGAGGAGAACGCGATCCGGTAGTCGTCGCCGGTCGCGTCGAGCAGCACGCCGACGGCGAGGAGCGTCGTCATCGAGGCGACGAAACCACCCATGTTGACGATGCCGGAGGCGGTTCCCTGACGCTCCGGCGGGTTCGCGGGGCGGGCGAAGTCGAAGCCGATCATCGAGGCGGGCCCGCAGGCCCCGAGGACCAGGCAGAGGGTGACGAGCAGCCACATCGGGGCGTGGTCGCCGGGGTACGCGAGGGTGGTCCCCCACAGCAGGGCGGTGGCCGCGACCGTGCCGAGGGCGAGCGGGGCCCGGGCCGCGTGGTGGCGGGCGATGATCTGCCCGTACGCGAGGCCGACGACCATGTTCGAGAGCACGACCAGGGTGAGCAGCGTCCCGGCGGTGGAGCGCGACAGGCCCTGCGCCTCGACGAGGTACGGCAGTCCCCACAGGAGCAGGAACACCATGGCCGGGAACTGGGTGGTGAAGTGCACCCACATGCCGAGCCGGGTGCCGGGCTCGCGCCAGGACTCGGCGATCTGGCGGCGGACGTAGGCCGCGCCCGCGTGTGCGGCGGGCCGGGGCTCGTGGCCCTCGGGGTGGTCCTTGAGGAAGAGCAGCAGCAGGACGAGGACGAGGACGCCGGCGAAGGAGCTGCCGACGAAGGTGGTGGTCCAGCCGAGGCCGTGCAGGGCGCGGGCGACGAAGACGGTGGAGACCAGGTTCCCGGCCATGCCGAAGAGGGCGGCGACCTGGCCGATGAGCGGGCCGCGCCGGGCGGGGAACCAGCGGCTGCCGAGCCGCAGGACGCTGATGAAGGTCATGGCGTCGCCGCAGCCCAGGAGCGCGCGGGAGGCGAGGGCCGTGCCGTACGACGGGGAGAGGGCGAAGCCGAGCTGGCCGGCGGTGAAGAGGACGACGCCGAGGACCAGGACCTTCTTGGTGCCGAGCCGGTCGACCATGAGGCCGACGGGTATCTGCATGCCGGCGTAGACGAGCAGTTGGAGTATGGAGAAGGTGGAGAGCGCGGAGGCGTTGATGTCGAAGCGGTCGGCGGCGTCGAGTCCGGCGACGCCGAGCGAGGTGCGGAAGATGACGGCGACGAAGTAGACGGCGACGCCGACGCCCCAGACGAGGGCGGCGCGGCGGCCGCCGGGCGGGTCTCCGGGCAGGGTGACGGCGGAGCCGTATCCGTTGCGGTTGCTCACCGGTCCTCACCCCGGACCAGGACCTTGACCCAGCTGAGGTGCTGGCGGACGCAGTGCGCGGCGCCCTCGGCGTCGCCGGCCTTGATGCGGTCGAGGATCTCGGCGTGTTCGGTGATGTTCTTGGCGACGCGGTCGGGCTGGGACTGCATCACGGCGACGCCCATGCGCAGTTGGCGGTCGCGGAGCTGGTCGTAGAGCCGGGCGAGGATCTGGTTGCCGGCGTGCTGGACGATCTCGGCGTGGAAGCAGCGGTCGGTGACGGCGACCTCCGCGAGGTCCCCGGCGTGGGCCCGCCGCTTCTGCTCCTCCAGGAGCTCTTCGAGGCGGGCGATCAGGGCGGCGGGGGCGGGCACGGCCCGGCGGACGGCGAACTCCTCGACGAGGAGCCGGGTCTCGACGACGTCGGCGATCTCCTGCGCGGAGACGGCGAGGACGAGGGCGCCCTTCTTCGGGTAGAGCTTGAGCAGCCCTTCCATCTCCAGTTTGAGCAGCGCCTCGCGGACGGGGGTCCGCGACACCCCCACGGCCGTGGCGAGTTCGCCCTCGGTCAGGAGGGTGCCCCCTTCGTAGCGCCGGTCGAGTACGGCCTGCTTGACGTGCATGTAGACGCGGTCGGCGGCGGGGGGAGCTGAAGGCATGCGTACAGCATAGATACAACAGGGGTGCAACAGAGGGCCCCGTCCACATCGTGGACGGGGCCTTGTGGGCGTTTTCGCCGGTTTCACGTGAAACCACGCGGCTCGGGCGTTGCGCCCGGGCGATCACGCCGGGAGTCGGGCCCGGCCCATCCCGCCGGGCGTCACGCCCAGGTGATCAACCGCTTCGGCTGCTCCAGGACCGCGGCGACGTCCGCCAGGAACCTGGAGCCCAGCTCGCCGTCGACCAGGCGGTGGTCGAAGGAGAGGGCCAGGGTGGTGACCTGACGCGGCTTCACCTTGCCCTTGTGGACCCACGGCTGGAGCTTGATCGCGCCGACCGCGAGGATCGCGGACTCGCCGGGGTTGAGGATGGGCGTACCGGTGTCGACGCCGAAGACGCCGACGTTGGTGATGGTGAAGGTGCCGCCCTGCATCGCCGCCGGGGTCGTCTTCCCCTCGCGGGCCGTGGCGACCAGCTCGCTCAGGGACTTCGAGAGCTCGGGCAGGGTCTGGGCGTGCGCGTCCTTGATGTTCGGCACGATCAGACCACGCGGAGTGGCCGCGGCGATGCCCAGGTTCACGTAGTGCTTGAGGACGATCTCCTGCGCCGCCTCGTCCCAGGCCGCGTTGATCTCCGGGTTGCGCCGGACCGCGACCAGGACCGCCTTGGCGATGAGGAGCAGCGGGTTGACCCGCAGGCCCGCCATGTCCTTGTCGGTCTTGAGCTCCTCGACCAGCTTCATCGTGCGCGTGATGTCGAAGGTCACGAACTCGGTGACGTGCGGGGCGGTGAAGGCCGAGCCGACCATCGCCGCCGCCGTGGCCTTCCGCACGCCCTTGATCGGGACGCGGGTCTCCCGGGCGCCGGACGTCTCCGCGGCGGGCGCTGCGGCCGGGACCGCGGCGGGAGCCGGGGCCGGAGCCGCGGCCGGGGCCTCGACGGCCGGCGCGGGCGCCGGGGCGGCGGCCGCGTGGACGTCCTCGCGGGTGATGATGCCGTCCGGACCGGTCGGGACGACCGTCGTCAGGTCGACGCCGAGGTCCTTGGCGAGCTTCCGGACCGGCGGCTTGGCCAGCGGCCGGCCGGCCCCCGACGCGTGCCCGTTGAGCTGCTCGGGCACGGAGACGGCGGGCGCCTGCCGCGCGGGAGCGGCCGGGGCCGCGTCCCCGGCCGCCTTGCGGGGGCGGCGCTTGGTGGAGCTGGCGGCCACGCCGTAGCCGACGAGGACCGGCTGGCGGCCCTGCGGCTCCTCCTCCTCGGCCACCGGCTCCGCCGGTACGGCCTGGGCCGCGACGGACTCGGTCACCGGGGCCGCCGGGGCGGGGGGCGCGTCGCCGCCGACGTTCACCGAGATGATGACCTGGCCGACGTCGACCGTCGTGCCCTCGGGGAAGCACAGCTCGTGGACCGTGCCGTCGAACGGGCTCGGCAGCTCGACGGCCGCCTTCGCCGTCTCGACCTCGCACACGACCTGTCCGTCGGTGACGGTGTCACCGGGCTGGACGTACCACTTGAGGATCTCGGCCTCGGTGAGGCCCTCGCCCACGTCGGGCATCTTGAATTCGCGGATCGTCACGGTGCTCTCCTCAGTACGCCAGCGAGCGGTCGACGGCGTCGAGCACGCGGTCGAGACCCGGCAGGTACTCCTCCTCCAAGCGCGCCGGCGGGTACGGCGCGTGGTAGCCGCCGACCCGCAGGACGGGGGCCTCCAGGTGGTAGAAGCAGCGCTCGGTGATGCGGGCGGCGATCTCCGCGCCCGCGCCGAAGAACACCGGGGCCTCGTGGACGACGACCAGGCGGCGGGTCTTCTCGACCGAGGCCTGGACGGTGTCGAAGTCGATCGGGGAGATCGAGCGCAGGTCCACGACCTCGATCGACCGGCCCTCCTCGGCGGCGGCCGCGGCCGCCTCCAGACAGGTCTTCACCATCGGGCCGTAGGCGAGGAGGGTGAGGTCCGTGCCCTCTCGGGCGACCCGGGCCTTGTGCAGCTCGCCGGGGATGGCCTCGGTGTCGACCTCGCCCTTGTCCCAGTAGCGGCGCTTGGGCTCGAAGAAGACGACCGGGTCGTCGCTCTGGATCGCCTGCTGGAGCATCCAGTAGGCGTCGGAGGGGGTCGCCGGGGTGACCACCTTGAGGCCCGCGACGTGCGCGAAGAGCGACTCGGGGGACTCGGAGTGGTGCTCGACGGCACCGATGCCGCCGCCGTACGGGATGCGGATGACGACCGGCACCTTCACCGCGCCGAGCGAGCGGGCCCGCATCTTCGCGAGCTGCGTGACGATCTGGTCGTACGCGGGGAAGACGAAGCCGTCGAACTGGATCTCCACGACCGGCCGGTAGCCGCGCAGCGCGAGGCCGATCGCGGTGCCCACGATGCCGGACTCGGCGAGCGGGGTGTCGACGACCCGGTCCTCGCCGAAGTCCTTCTGGAGGCCGTCGGTGATCCGGAAGACGCCGCCGAGCTTGCCGACGTCCAGACCCATGACGACGACCTTGGGG
Source organism: Streptomyces sp. NPDC092045 (assembly GCF_044756005.1). NCBI lineage: Bacteria > Bacillati > Actinomycetota > Actinomycetes > Kitasatosporales > Streptomycetaceae > Streptomyces > Streptomyces sp. NPDC092045. Next base: position 158,951 of record NZ_JBIVSC010000005.1, read on the forward strand.
TCGGTCTCCAGGGCCGTGCGCAGCGACTCGTTGAGCGCCTTCGCGAGGGGAAGCTTCTGAACAGCCATGATTACTCGGCCTCTCCGTTCGCGAAGGACGCCTGGTAGGCGGCGAACTGCGCGCGCTCCTCGTCGACGAGCGCGTGCCCGTCCGCGTACACGTTGTCGAACATCGCCATGTGCTCCGGCACGGGCATGGCGCGGACGACCTCGCGGACGTGCTTGCCGAGGGTCTCGCTCTCCGCCTCCAGCTCCTCGAAGAAGGCCGCGTCGGCGTGGCCCTCGTTCTCCAGGTAGACCTTGAGGCGCAGGATCGGGTCCTTGGCCTCCCACTCCTCGCGCTCCGCGTCGCGGCGGTAGCGGGTCGGGTCGTCGGAGGTGGTGTGGGCGGCCATCCGGTAGGTGAACGCCTCGACGAGCGTCGGGCCCTCGCCGCGGCGGGCGCGCTCCAGGGCGGAGCGGGTGACCGCGAGGCAGGCCAGGACGTCGTTGCCGTCGACCCGGACGCCGGGGAAGCCGAAGCCCTGGGCGCGCTGGTAGAGCGGGACGCGGGTCTGCTTCTCGATGGGCTCGGAGATGGCCCACTGGTTGTTCTGGCAGAAGAAGACGACCGGGGCGTTGTAGACCGCGGAGAAGACGAACGACTCGTTGACGTCGCCCTGGCTGGAGGCGCCGTCGCCGAAGTAGGCGATCACGGCGGAGTCCGCGCCGTCCTTGGTGATGCCCATCGCGTAGCCGGTGGCGTGCAGGGTCTGCGAGCCGAGGACGATCGTGTACAGGTGGAAGTTGTTGCTGTTGGGGTCCCAGCCGCCGTTGTTCACGCCGCGGAACATGCCGAGGAGGTTCGTCGGGTCGACCCCGCGGCACCAGGCGACGCCGTGCTCGCGGTAGGTCGGGAAGACGTAGTCGTCGTCCCGCAGGGCGCGGCCCGAACCGATCTGGGCGGCCTCCTGGCCGAGCAGCGAGGCCCACAGGCCCAGCTCGCCCTGGCGCTGGAGGGAGGTGGCCTCGGAGTCGAAGCGACGGGTGAGGACCATGTCGCGGTAGAGGCCGCGCAGCTCCTCGGCGCTCAGGTCGATGTCGTAGTCGGGGTGCTGGACGCGCTCCCCCGCGGGCGTCAGGAGTTGGACGAGCTCGGGCTCCGTCGCTCCCGCCGCGGCGCGCGTGCTCGTCTTCTCGGTGGTGCTCTGGCTCGCGCTTGCGGTGCGCTTGGTGCCGCTGCTGCGTCGCGTCGTCTTGCGCGCGGCAGTGCTCTCCACGGTCACGTGCGTGCTCCTCCGTCGGTCCGGCCCCCGGGTTCGCCGGTGAGGCCAGTGCGGCTCTCCGCCTTATCCGTACCCTTCGCACGGGGTGGGTGCGACGCGGCCGGGGTCGGGCGTGACAAGTGCCCCGGCGAGCGCCCTGTCATAGGCACGTTACCCACAGCGCCGCATTCCCGCGAAACCCTTCTTGACCTGCGATTTTGCTTGGATTTCCAAGTAAATCGAGAAAAGTGGGAACAGCGGCTGGTCAGCGCGTCGGCAACGGCCTGGAGGGCTACCGGAACAAGCGGCACGTTATCCCGCGCACCCCGGGCGCGGGAAGAGCCAATATGTGAGACTGACCGGGTGCGCGAAGAAGGAAAAATCCGGGTATTTCTGCTGGACGACCACGAAGTCGTCCGGCGCGGCGTCCACGAGCTGCTCTCCGTGGAGGACGACATCGAGGTGGTCGGCGAGGCCGGCACGGCGGCGGACGCGCTGGTCAGGATCCCCGCGTCCCGTCCGGACGTCGCGGTGCTCGACGTGCGGCTCCCGGACGGCAGCGGCGTCGAGGTGTGCCGGGAGGTCCGTTCCCGGGACGAGGACGTCAAGTGCCTGATGCTGACCTCGTTCGCGGACGACGAGGCCCTCTTCGACGCGATCATGGCCGGGGCCTCGGGCTACGTCCTCAAGGCCATCCGGGGGAACGAACTCCTGAACGCGGTGCGGGACGTGGCGGCCGGCAAGTCGCTGCTCGACCCGGTGGCGACCGCCCGGGTCCTGGAGCGGCTGCGCGACGGGAACACCCCCAAGGGCGACGACAAGCTCGCCGCCCTGACGGACCAGGAGCGCAGGATCCTGGACCTGATCGGCGAGGGCATGACCAACCGGGCCATCGGCGAGCGGCTCCACCTCGCGGAGAAGACCATCAAGAACTACGTCTCCAGCCTGCTGTCGAAGCTGGGCATGGAGCGGCGTTCGCAGGCGGCGGCGTACGTGGCGCGGAGGCAGGCCGAGAGGCGCTGAACCGGTCCGCTTCGGGACCTACGTCCCGCCCCGAGGGGGCGGGGGCCCCTTTTCGGACACCCGGTGGTGACGGAGAGTGGAAGACATGTCCACCGACGAGATCCGCGCCATCGAGCTGCTGAACCGCGTGTCGTGCGGCCGGGTGGCGACGAGCATGCGGGCGTTGCCCTTCGTCGCCCCCGCCCGCCACGTCGTGGTGGACGGCCGGGTCCTGCTCCGGATGCACGAGGGGCTCGGCTACCACCGCGCCTGCAACGGCGGCGTCGTCGCGTACGGGGCGGACAACTTCGGCACGGGGGCCGAGCACGTCTGGTCCGTGCAGTTCTGCGGCACCGCGAGGGTCGTCGAACCGACCGGGGAGGAGTGCGCGGCCTTCGGTCCGGAACCGGAGCTGGTGGACGGCGAGCCCTTCGTCCCGGTCTACCTGCGGATCGAACCGCAGTTCGTGACGGTGCACGCGCTCGACTACGCGAGCGAGGCCCCGGAGACCCTGCCGACGGCCCGTTCCGTACGGCGACACCTTCACCACGTAGCGTGATCTAACATCTGGCGGGTGCCGCGCTCATCTGAAACCCTCTCCCCGCCGACCGGCGCGCCGCCACCGCCCGCCCGCCCGGCCGCCGCACCGCCGCCCCGGCCCGTCGGCGTCCGGCCGCTCCGGCCCGCGGGCGTCGCGCCGGCCGGCGTCCGGCCCGTCGGCGCCCCGCCCGTCGACGTCCTGCTGCGCCGGCACCGGCATGCCGGGGAGCCGCTGGCCTGCGTGCCGGTCACCGAGGGGCTGCTCAACCGCGGTTTCCGCCTCACCACCACCCGCGGCACCTACTTCCTCAAGCAGCATCTGGACGCCGCCACCGCCGACCGGGCCACGGTCGCCCGCCAGCACCGCGCGACCCAGCGGCTGCACGCCCTCGGCCTGCCCGTCGCCCCGCCGCTCGCCGACGTCCGGGGCCGTACGGTCGCCGTCGTCGGCGGCCACTGCTACGCCCTGCACCCCTGGGTCGAGGGGCGCCACCGGCACGGCGGCCAGCTCTCCACCGGCGGCTGCCGCCGTCTCGGCACCCTCCTCGGGCAGGTCCACACCGCGCTCGACCGGGTGATGGACCCGCCGGGGCCCGGGGGCCCCGGCGGGACGGACGCGGAGGCGTGCGCGAGCGCGGACCCCCAGGACACCTTCCGGGCCATCGACGAGCTGATCCGGCTCGTCCGCGCGCACCGGCCCCGCGACAGCTTCGACGCGCTCGCCGAGCACCGGCTCAGGGAGCGCCGCGGGCTGCTCGCCCAGCACGCCCACCACCGGCCCCCGGCCGCCTCGGCCGCCGGCTGGGTGCACGGCGACTTCCACCCGCTGAACCTGCTCTACCGGGGCACGAAGCACGCCGCGATCGTCGACTGGGACCGGCTCGGGCTCCGCCCGAGGGCCGAGGAGGCGGTCAGGGCCGCCGCCATCTTCTTCGTGCGGCCGGGGGGCGAGCTGGCCCTGGGGAAGGTGCGGGCCTACGCGCGCGCGTACCGGCGGGCGACGGGCGCCGACGGCGCCGAGCTGGCGGCGGCGGCGCACCGGGTGTGGTGGGAGCGGCTCAACGACTTCTGGACCCTGCGCTGGCGCTACCAGCTGCACGACCGGCGGGCCGACGCGCAGTTCCCCGCGGTGTCGGCCCTGGCTGTCTGGTGGACCCGCGAGTACGAGGTGGTGCGGGAGGCCTTCGCGGGGTGAGCCCGGCGCCCGCGCCGACCGGGCCCCGGAGGTCCTCGTGGAGGTGGGCCCGGCGCTCTCGCCGGTCCCGTCCGTGCCGGTCCGCCGGCCCCGTCAGCCGGAGGTGCCGGTGGTGGCCGTCGGCTGCGTGCCCGTGCCGCCGTCGTCGCCGCCGCCGTCGCCGCCCCCGGAGGGGTTGCCGTCGGTCGGCTCGGAGGTCGCCGTGCTCGTGGGACGGGTCGTCGGCTCGCCCGTCTTCGTGGGCGTGTCCGTGGGGTCGACCGGCGGCGTGGTGGTCGGCTCGGTCGGCGTCTCGGTGGTCGGCCTGCCCGTGGGCCAGTTCGGCTGCCGCGTCGGCTGCTCGGTCCACGGCTCCCGCGTCGAACCGCCGCTGGACGTGCCGGGGTCCTGCGTCCGGTCCTGGGAGGGCTCCTCCGAGGGCGTGGGCTCCTCCGAGGCCTTCGTCGACGGCGAGGTGCTGACGGTCGGCGTCTTGTTCTCCGTGCCGCCGCCGCCGTTCCCGCCCGCCTTGCTGAGGGCGAACGCGACTCCGGCGACCACAGCGACCACCGCGAGCGCGGCGAACAGCCACATCTTGCCCCGGCCACCGCCACCGCCCTGCGACCCGTACGAGCCGCCCTGGCCGTAGCCCCCGCCGCCCGTGCCGCCGTCGTAACCGCCGTCGTCGGGGTTCATCGGCGGGAGGATCGGGCCCTGCGCGGTCTCCCCGTGCGTCGGGTGGCCCATCGCGGCCGTCGCGGCCACGCCGCCGGCCGGGGTCCGCCCGCCGTCGTGCACCTCGATCGGGCCGGTGTTCCACGTGCCGGTGTAGCCGCCCTGCTGCTGGAGCATCTGGAGGGCGTACTGGATGAGCCCGCGCATCTCCTCGGCGCTCTGGAACCGGTCGTCCGGCTCCTTCGCGAGCGAGCGCATCACCAGGCCGTCCAGCTCCGGCGGCACGGACCCGGTCACGTCGGACGGCGGGACCGGCACGTCCTGGACGTGCTGGTAGACGACGGACAGCGGGGTCTCGCCGGTGAAGGGGGGCCGCAGCGCGAGGAGTTCGTAGAGGAGGCAACCCGTCGCGTACAGGTCGGAGCGGTGGTCGACGGCCTTGCCGAGCGCCTGCTCGGGGGAGAGGTACTGCGGCGTGCCCATGACCATGCCGGTCTGGGTCATCGTCGACTGCGCGCCGTGCAGGGCGCGGGCGATGCCGAAGTCCATGACCTTGACGGCGCCGCCGTGGGTGATGATCACGTTCGCCGGCTTGATGTCGCGGTGCACGATGCCGTGCTGGTGCGAGTAGGCCAGCGCCTCCAGGACCCCGGAGACGATGATCAGGGCCTGCTCGGGGCCGGGCGCCTCGGCGCTCAGCAGCAGGTCGCGGATGGTGCGGCCCTCGACCAGCTCCATCACGATGTACGGCACGGGGCGGCCGCCCACCAGGTCCTCGCCGGAGTCGTACACGGCGACGATCGCGTGGTGGTTGAGGCCCGCGACGGACTGCGCCTCGCGCGTGAAGCGGGCCTTGGAGACCGGGTCCTCCGCGAGGTCGGCGCGCAGCAGCTTGACGGCCACGGTGCGGCCGAGCCGTACGTCCTCCGCCGCGAACACCTCGGCCATGCCGCCGCGTCCCAGACGGTGCGTCAGCCGGTAGCGGCCGTCGCCGACGACTCCGCCGACGCCCCAGGATTCCGCGGACGCGTCCGGCACACCGCCACCTGCTCCGGATTCGGGTGCCATCAGTCCTCGCCGTCGTCTGTCGTGCCGTGTCCAGTCGTCACGCTACAGGCTCCGTACGACATCACGGTCCGAGATGGACCGGCCATCCAATCCCGTTCACGTACACCTGTGCAAATTCGACGCTTTCCCGCACCGGTTCGGAAACGCTTCCTGTGCGGAGGGTCACGTAACGGGCACCCGGCTTGACGTGTCACCGGCCTGGGGCAGACTTGGCCGGGAAATCCATGTCGACGCCGCCACGCGCGCGTGTAGGGGGAGCACAGATGAGCCAGGACGGCGGACAGGGCCGCTACGCGGGCGGTTCGGTCGCGGGCGGCCGGTACCAGCTGCGCGATCTTCTCGGCGAGGGCGGCATGGCGTCGGTGTACCTCGCGTACGACAGCGCCCTCGACCGGCAGGTCGCCATCAAGACGCTGCACACGGAGCTGGGCCGGGAGCAGTCCTTCCGCGAGCGGTTCCGGCGCGAGGCGCAGGCCGTGGCGAAGCTCTCCCACACCAACATCGTCTCGGTCTTCGACACCGGCGAGGACACCCTCGACGGCGCCGTCATGCCGTACATCGTCATGGAGTACGTGGAGGGACAGCCGCTCGGCTCGGTCCTCGCGGCGGACGTGCGGCAGTACGGCGCGATGCCGGCCGACAAGGCGCTGAAGGTCACGGCGGACGTGCTCGCCGCCCTGGAGGTCAGCCACGAGATGGGCCTGGTCCACCGGGACATCAAGCCGGGCAACGTGATGACGACCAAGCGCGGCGTGGTCAAGGTCATGGACTTCGGCATCGCGCGGGCCATGCAGTCGGGGGTCACCTCGATGACCCAGACCGGCATGGTCGTCGGCACCCCGCAGTACCTCTCCCCCGAGCAGGCCCTCGGCCGCGCGGTGGACGCCCGCTCCGACCTGTACTCGGTCGGCATCATGCTCTTCCAGCTCCTGACGGGCCGGCTCCCCTTCGACGCCGACTCCCCGCTCGCCATCGCGTACGCGCACGTGCAGGAGGAGCCGGTCGCCCCGTCCTCCGTCAACCGTTCGGTGACGCCGGCGATGGACGCGCTCGTCGCCCGCGCGCTCCGGAAGAACCCGAACGAGCGGTTCCCGAGCGCGGCGGCCATGCGCGACGAGTGCCTGCGGGTCCTGTCGGCCGGGCAGACCGGCGCCCCCGTGATCGTCGCGGGCGGTCCCGTCAGCAGCGGCGCGGGCGTCGGCTCGGCGGTCTTCCCGCCGGTCGGCCAGACCCCGCCGCCCGGCCCGTACTCCACGCCGCACGGCGTGCAGCAGCCGTACATGGCGCCGACGCCGCAGCCGGGCCCGTACGGCCCCGCGACCCCCGCGCCCGCCCCGTCGTACGGCTACCCGCAGCAGGCCCCGACGCCCGCCCCGTACGCCCAGGCCCCGACCTCCGCGCCGTACGACCGGACGCACGCGCCCGCCCCGGCGGGCGGCGGCTCCCGGCGGAACACCCCGGTGGTCGTCGGCGCGATCGCGGTCGCCGTGATCGCGATCGGCGGCCTGGTCCTGGCGCTCAACCTGAACAAGGGCGACAAGGAGGACCCGCAGGCAGGCGGCGCCGGCGGCACCGGCACCCGGCAGAGCCAGTCGGCGGCGCCGGGCCACAAGGGCCCCGACCTGACCAAGACCATCGACGTGAAGAAGTGCACCCAGCCGAGGGAGTCGAGCGAGGACCCCGAGAAGTTCGAGGTGCCCAACTTCAAGTACCGGAACATCCAGTCGGTGAAGGACTGCGTCCAGGCCGCCGGATGGAAGATCAAGGTCCAGACCCCGGTGGACGAGGCGACGTACGGCGAGGGAACGGTCCTGGAGCAGTACCCGCCGGCCGGTACGGACATCGTCGCCAAGGACGCGGAGTTCACCCTCCAGATCTCGACGGGCAATCCGCCGCAGTAGATGCGGTAGACACGGGGGGCCGTGGGCCCGGGATCCCGTGTGCCCGGAGGTTCCGTCGCGGCGGAACCTCCGGGCACACGGGGCTGCGCCTCCCCCTCCGGACGCACACCGGATGCCGGAATCGTCCCGACATGTGACGCTGAGTCGAAGACTTCGGCGGCTCGGTACGGGAGGGGGTCACCCGGTGACTCCAGTACTCCGCGGGGCACGGGCCCGAGCCCTGCGCCCCGCGCTCATCTGCGCGTTCACCTGCGCCTGCGCCCTGTACGCCGCCCCCCTCGCACACCCGGAGGGGCCTCCCGCCGCCACGGCGGGGGCCACGGCTCCGGCGCCCGCCGACGCCACCCCGGCGCCCCCCGTCCCCACCTCCGCGATCCCGCCGGGCGTCCCCTCCGCGACCGCTCCGCCGTCGGCGCCCGCCTCCGCCTCCTCTCCCGTGTCGGCGTCCGCCTCCGCGCCCGTCTCCGGTCACCCCTCCGTCCCGCCGGGACGGGTCGGACCCGTGGTCCCGCCCGCTCCCGCGCCCGCCGGCGCCGCGGCGGTCTCCCCGGTCGCGCAGACCGGGCCCTCCGGCGCCCCGGCACCGGAGCCCTCCGCCTCCCTCGCGGGCCGGCCCGCCGCCGAGGGCAGGCTCCGGCCCGGCCGCACCGAGACCGCCCCGACGCCCCCGGAAAGCTCCTCCCGTACCGAAACCGCTACGGAATCGGAGCCGCAGGAGGACCGGGAGGAGGAGGGCGGAGCAGTACGCGAGGAGGAGCCCGCGCCGCCCGAGGCCGCGCCCGCCAGCCTGTCCGACGTGGCGCCCGGAGTGGACGACGAGACCGCCTCCGACCTCGTTCACCAGCAGATTCCCGTGCTCACCCTGGGGGTGGGGCTGGCCCTGATGGGGCTCGGGATCGGCTTCCTGGGCCTTCGGATGCGCCGCCGCTGAGCCGGTGCGGAGGGCCGGGGTCCTCCTTGAGTGGGACCCCCCGCTTCCGCCTCAGGTCGGTTGTCCGCGACGGCATACCCGGTATACATACTGAGTATGTCCATCCGCCACGGGCTCCTCGCCCTCCTCGAACGCGGTCCTCGCTACGGCTCCCAGCTCCGTACGGAGTTCGAGTCCCGCACCGGTTCCACCTGGCCGCTCAACGTCGGCCAGGTCTACACGACCCTCAACCGCCTGGAGCGCGACGGCATGGTCGCGCAGGGCGGCGAGGACGAGGCCGGGCACACGCTCTACGCGATCACCGACAGCGGCCGGGCCGAGCTGAGGAGCTGGTTCGAGAAGCCGGTGGACCGCACCAGCCCCGCCCGTGACGAGCTGGCGATCAAGCTCGCCATGGCGGTGGGCGCGCCCAGCGTCGACATCCGCGACGTCATCCAGTCCCAGCGCCGCCACACCGTGAAGGCGATGCAGGACTACACCCGGCTCAAGGCCCAGGCGCTCCTGGCCGTCGAGGGCGGCGGGAGCCGGGAGCGGGACGACGTGGCCTGGCTGCTCGTCCTGGAGCAGCTCATCTTCCAGACGGAGGCCGAGGCGCGCTGGCTGGACCACTGCGAGGCCCGGCTGATCCGCCTCTCGGCGACCGCGCGCTCGGCACCGGACCAGCAGGCCGCACCGGCCGCCGGGGCCCCGGCACCCGCCGCGGAGTCGGGCGCCCGGACCGTCCGCTCGTGACCCCGGCCCGCCCGGACCGCCCGCGTCCGGCTCCGGCTCCGGCTCCGGCTCCGGCTCCGGAACGGCGGAACGCCCGCCCGCGACTCCGGGCGCCGCGCACCCGCCCGTGAACTCCGGGGCGCCGGACCGCCCGCGGCTCCGGGACGCGCCGACCGCCCGCCCGCGCCCCTCCGCACGTCGGACGCCTCCGTACGTCCGCAGTTCCTTGTCTCCTCGCTTCCGACCGACCACCTTCCACCGCACGCTCCGCACCCGGCCGACCGCCCGGTGCGCCCAAGGGGGGAACCCTTCCATGTCCGCACAGCAGCCCGTGCTGCAACTGAAGAACCTGACCCGGGTCCACGGCTCGGGCGCCACCGAGGTGCACGCCCTGCGCGGCATCGACCTCGCCGTGTACCCCGGTGAGCTCGTCGCCGTCATGGGCCCGTCCGGCTCCGGCAAGTCCACCCTGCTCACCATCGCGGGCGGCCTGGACTCCCCCACCTCGGGCGAGGTGATCGTCGAGGACACCGACATCACCAAGGTCGGCATCAAGCAGCTCGCGGCCCTGCGCCGCCGCAGCATCGGCTACGTCTTCCAGGACTACAACCTCATCCCGGCCCTCACCGCCGCCGAGAACGTCGCCCTGCCCCGCGAACTGGACGGGACCTCCGCCCGCAAGGCGCGCGTCGAAGCCCTCGCCGCCCTGGAGGAGATGGCGCTCGGCCACCTCGCCGACCGCTTCCCCGACGAGATGTCCGGCGGCCAGCAGCAGCGCGTGGCCATCGCCCGCGCCCTGGTCGGCGACCGCCGCCTGGTCCTCGCCGACGAGCCGACCGGCGCCCTCGACTCCGAGACCGGCGAGTCCGTCCTCGCCCTGCTCCGCTCGCGCTGCGACGCGGGCGCCGCCGGCGTCCTCGTCACCCACGAGCCCCGGTTCGCGGCCTGGGCCGACCGCGTCGTGTTCCTGCGGGACGGCGCCATCGTCGACCAGACCGTGCGCAGCGAGGCCGACTCCCTCCTCTCGGGCCGGGTGGCGGAAGCGTGAAGACCTGGTTCCACTCCTGGCGGGCCGCGATCCGCATCGCCCGCCGCGACGCCTGGCGCGCCAAGGGCCGCAGCGCCCTCGTCCTCGCGATGATCGCCCTGCCCATCCTGGGCGTCAGCGCCTTCGACCTGACCTTCCGCAGTTCGGAGCTGTCCCCCGCCGAGAAGGCGGACCGGACGATCGGCGCGGCCGACGCCCGCTTCCGGGACGCCGACATGGCCGGCGTACCGGTCCTCCAGGACCCGGCCGGTGAGATGAGCGCGCCGGCCAGGAAGGAGGACGACGAGCGGTGGCCGTCGGGCGGCACCGACGTCAGCAAGGCCTTCCCCGCGGGCGCCACCGTCCTCACGGACCGCGTCGGGTCGGCCAAGCTGACCACGTCCCACGGCCTGCTCATGACCGAGGTGCGCGAGCTGAAGGCGTCCGACCCGGTCGCCCGCGGCATCATGCCGCTCCTGGAGGGGCGCTACCCGGAGAAGAGCGACGAGGTCATGGCCACCTCGCACTTCCTGGAGACCAGCGGCCTGTCGATCGGCTCGACCCTTTCCGCTCGCAACTTCGAGCGCCCGTATCGGATCGTCGGCTCCTACGAACTTCCCGACACGCTCAAGACCGATCAGGTCAACGCGCTCCCCGGCGCCTTCCTCGCCCCGTACGCGACGGCCGTCGAGAAGGCCGGCCTGACGACCCCCGGCTCCTCCGTCTCGTACCTGGTGCGGAAGTCCGGTGGTTTCACGTGGAACGACGTCCAGGAGATCAACACCAAGGGCGTCCTGGTCACCTCGCGCGCCGTGATCCTCGCCCCGCCCGCCGACGCCGACGTGCCGCTCTACCAGAAGGACGGCTGGGGCAACTACAACGCGGGACCCGCGGACCGGGCCGCCGAACTGGCCGCGGTCGCGACCGTCGTGGGCCTGGCGATGCTGGAGATCTGCCTCCTCGCCGGACCCGCCTTCGCGGTCGGCGCCCGCCGCTCGCGCCGCCAGCTCGGTCTGGTCGGCGCCAACGGCGGTGCCCGCAGCCACATCCGGGCGATCGTGCTGAGCGGCGGTCTCGTCATCGGCGTCGCGGCGGCCGTCGTCGGCACCGTGCTCGCCGTGGCCCTGACCCTGGCGCTCCAGCCGCTCCTCGAACAGGCGATGGGCCAGCGGTTCGGCTCCTTCGACGTCCGGCCGCTCGAACTCCTCGCCATCGCGCTGCTCGCGGTCCTGACCGGTCTGCTCGCCGCGATCGTCCCGGCCGTCACCGCCTCCCGGCAGAGCGTCCTCTCCTCGCTCACCGGCCGGCGCGGCGTCCGCCGCGGCAGCCGGGTCCTGCCGGTCATCGGTCTCGTGGCCCTCCTGCTCGGCGGGGCCGTCGCCCTCCTCGGCTCCCTCGTCACCGAGCAGGTCGCCGTGGTGGCGGCCGGCTCCGCACTCGCCGAGCTGGGCGTCGTCGCGATGACCCCGGCCCTGGTGGGCCTGTTCGGCCGCACCGGACGCTGGATGCCGCTCTCCCCGCGCCTCGCGCTGCGGGACGCCGTACGCAACCGGGGCCGTACGGCTCCGGCCGTCGCCGCCGTGCTCGCCGCCGTCGCGGGAACGGTCGCCGTCTCCACGTACATGGCCAGCAGGGAGGCCGAGAACCGGGCCGCGTACGAGCCCAAGCTGCCGTACGGCGTCGCCGCCGCCTTCGTCCGCGAAGAGGGCGGCCGGGACGTCCCGGCGGTCCGCGAGGCCGTCCAGCGGTACCTTCCCGTCGAGCTGCGCGCCGACGTCGACCGCGTCTCGGTCGGCAAGCCCGGCTGTGCCCCGTGGAGCAACGACGCGGGCTGCGGACGCTTCGAGGTCGTCGTGCCCCCGGCGAACGAGTGCCCGCTGTACGTGTCGGTCCCGGGCGGCGGCGACCCCGCGGAGAAGTACACGCCCGACCAGCGGCGGAAGATGCTCACCGAGGACTGGCGCTGCAAGGAGTCCTTCCACAGCGGGATCTACGTCGACGGCGGTCTGGTCGTCGGTGACGCCACGCTCCTCAAGGTGCTCGGCGTCGACGACCCCGGCGCCGAGAAGGCCCTCGCCGAGGGCAGGATCGTCACCTTCGACCGCGCCCAGATCGACAAGAACGGCACCATCGGGCTCAAGCAGATCACCGACACCACCGCCGCCGACAAGGCCATGGAGGAGGGCCGCCCCGTGCCCGGCGAGGTCAGCTCCGTGCCCGCCTACCTGGTGCCCGGCGGCAAGAACTCCTACGGGCTCCAGGCCGTGATGACCCCGGCCGCGGCCAAGACCGCCGGCCTCTCCACCGTGCCGCTGGGCGTGTACGCCGCCACCGACCGGATCCCGGAGGGCGAGCAGCGGCAGAAGCTCGAAGGCGAGATCGCCAAGCTCGGCAGCGACGTCGAGCTGCACGTGGAGGAAGGTTTCGTCAATGAGTACGGGATCGTCCTGCTCTCGCTGGCGATCTTCGCGGGCCTGGTCACCATCGGCGCCGCCGGCATCGCCACCGGGCTCGCCCAGGCCGACGCCGAGGCCGACCTGAAGACGCTCGCCGCCGTGGGCGCCCCGCCCCGGGTCCGCCGCACGCTCAGCGGCTTCCAGTGCGGGGTCGTCGCCGCGATGGGCGTGGTCCTCGGCTCGGCCGCCGGACTGCTGCCCGCCGTGGGGCTCCGGCTCACCGAGGAGCGCGACCGGCTCCGCTACCACGAGAAGAGCATCGCCGAGGGCTGGACCGGCACCGACGCGGTGCCGCCGGACCTGCCGATCGTCGTCCCCTGGGAGACGCTGGCCGTCCTGCTCGTCGCCGTGCCGCTGGGCGCCGCCCTGCTCGCCGCCCTCGTGACCCGCTCGCGCGGCGCGCTGGCCCGGCGCGCGGCGACCTGACGCTCTTCGTCGCCCGTCCGTGCCCCTGTACGAGGGTGGATCACCCTCGTACAGGGGCACACCCCGTGGTGAAGCACGTGTACGAGAGAATGGCGGCATGGAGATGCCGAGGAATGACAGGTCGCAGGAGAGCCCCCAGGTCCTCATCGTGGGACAGGACGGGATGGCGCTCGGCGGCACTCAGGGCGACGACGAATCCCGCGAGGTCCCGGTGACGGAAATGGTCGAACAGCCTGCGAAGGTCATGCGGATCGGCAGCATGATCAAGCAGCTCCTGGAAGAAGTACGCGCGGCTCCTCTGGACGAGGCCAGCCGGGTCAGGCTCAAGGACATCCACGCCAGCTCGGTGAAGGAGCTGGAGGACGGGCTCGCGCCCGAACTGGTCGAGGAACTCGAACGGCTCTCCCTGCCGTTCACGGACGAGGCGATCCCCTCCGAGGCGGAGCTGCGCATCGCGCAGGCGCAGCTGGTGGGCTGGCTGGAGGGCCTCTTCCACGGCATCCAGACGGCGCTGTTCGCCCAGCAGATGGCGGCCCGCGCCCAGCTGGAGCAGATGCGCCGGGCCCTGCCGCCGGGCGCCGGTCACGACGATGACGACGACCACGGCCCGGGCCACCCGGTCCGCTCGGGGCCGTACCTGTAGGTCGTACGGAGTCGTACGACGGTCGTACGCGCGGGGGCCCGGCACACGGTGTGTGTGCCGGGCCCCCGCGCGTGCCGGGTCAGGCGCCGGGGGCGAGGAGCAGGACCTTGCCGACGTGGTCGCCCGCCTCCAGCGCGCGGTGCGCGTCGGCGGCCTCCGGCAGCGGCACCGTGCGGTCGACGACCGGACGGACCGTGCCCGCCTCGATCAGCGGCCAGACGTGCTCCCGGACGGCGGCGACGATCGCCGCCTTCTCCTGCGGCGGACGGGACCGCAGCGTGGTCGCCATGACGGCGCCGCGCTTCGCGAGCAGGGCGCCGAGGTTCAGCTCGCCCTTCACCCCGCCCTGGAGCCCGATGATCACCAGGCGCCCGTTCACGGCGAGCGCCTTCACGTTCCGTTCCAGGTACTTGGCGCCGACGATGTCCAGGACGACGTCCGCCCCGGCCCCGTCCGTCGCCCGGGCCAGCTCCTCGACGAAGTCCTGCTCGCGGTAGTCGATGAGGACGTCCGCGCCCAGCTCGGCGCAGCGCGCCAGCTTCCCGGGGCTTCCGGCGGTGACGACGACCCGGGCCCCGATCGCCTTCGCGAGCTGGATCGCCATCGTGCCGATGCCGCTCGCGCCGCCGTGCACGAGGAGCGTCTCGCCCGGTCGCAGATGGGCGATCATGAAGACGTTGGACCAGACGGTGCACGCGACCTCGGGGAGCGCGGCGGCCGTGGCGAGGTCGAGGCCCTTGGGCACCGGCAGGAGCTGACCGGCCGGGACCACGACCCTCTGCGCGTAACCGCCGCCGGTGAGCAGGGCGCACACCTCGTCGCCGACGGCCCAGCCGGACACTCCGGGGCCGAGCGCGGCGATCCGGCCCGAGCACTCCAGGCCGGGGTACGGGGAGCTGCCCGGCGGCGGGTCGTAGAAGCCCTGGCGCTGGAGCAGGTCGGCGCGGTTGACCGCGCTCGCCGCCACCTCGACGAGCACCTCGCCCTCGCCGGGTACGGGATCGGGCACCTCGGACCAGACCAGGGCCTCGGGCCCGCCGGGTTCCGGAATCGTGATCGCATGCATGGCGGCGAGGCTACTCCGGCGATCACCGCCGGGGCGGGTTCGCCCGGGTGGGATCGCCGGTTTGACATCGCGGGATCGGCGCCGCACCCGGGGCGGGCCCGGCCGCCGGACGGGCTCAGTCCTCCGGCGGGGTGGAGAGCCGGGTCACCGGCGTGGCGCGCACGATGGTGATCACGCGGTCGGTGGGCTGGAGCGGGTTGGCCGCGGGGTCGTCGTAACTGAGCAGGCGGTGGCCCCGGAGCACGCTCACCACCAGGTCCTCGGTCTCCCGGGGTCCCTTGCCCACCTCGCTCTTGGTCACGGGGCGGTCGACCAGGTCGAGGCCGGAGCCCTGCTGGATCAGGTCCTCCATCACCGTGCCGGCGCTGGGGCTCAGCACCGAGAGGCCGAGCAGGCGCCCGGCGGCGCTGGCGCTGGTGATGACCGCGTCCGCGCCGGACTGGCGCAGCAGCGGCGCGTTCTCCTCCTCGCGGACGGCGGCGACGATCTTCGCGCCCCGGTTGAGCTGGCGCGCGGTCAGGGTCACCAGGACGGCCGTGTCGTCGCGCTGGGTGGCGATGACGATCTGCCGGGCGCGCTGCACCTCGGCGCGGAGGAGTACGGCGCTGCGGGTCGCGTCGCCGATGACGCCGACGAAACCGTCCGCGTTCGCCGTCTCGATCACCTTGCTGGAGGGATCGACGATGACGATCTGCTCCTTGCTGAGCCCGGTCGCGCAGAGGGTCTGGATCGCGGACCGCCCCTTCGTGCCGAACCCGACGATGACGGTGTGGTCGCGCAAGGTGGACCTCCAGCGGTTCAGCCGGAACTCCTCCCGGGTCCGCTCGGTGAGGACCTCCAGGGTGGTGCCGACCAGGATGATCAGAAACAGCACGCGCAGGGGCGTGACCAGCAGGATGTTGACGAGCCGCGCCGAGTCGCTGTACGGGACGATGTCGCCGTATCCGGTGGTGGAGAGCGTCACGGTCGCGTAGTAGGCGCAGTCGAGGAAGTCGAGCGTCTCGTCGGCGTTGTCGTGGTAGCCGTCCCGGTCGAAGTAGACGAGGAAGATCGTCACGACGAGGACGCCGAGCGCCATGAGCAGCCGCTTGCCGACCTGCCGCAGCGGCCGTTCCACCTCCCGGCGGGGCAGGGTGACCCGCGGGCCGGAGATCTTCTCCTCCGCTTGGCGGGCCATCACGTCACGACTGGGAAGTTTCACGTGAAACACGCTCCTTGGGCCGGTACGGCCCCCGCCGTCGGCGGCCAGGGAAGATCGAGGACGTCAAGTTCCTGTCCGGGTCGTGCCCCGCCGGGCGGAACGACGACCAGGCCGTCCGCGGCGGCGATGCCGCGGAGCATGGCCGGACCGTTGTAGCGCAGCGGAACGGCCGACCCGCTGCGGCGGACGACCGGGACGAGCCGTGTGTCATGGGGGTGCCCGTGCACCTCGTCCCGAACGGGCACACGGTACGGCACGGGGGTGCGGGCCTCTGACCCGGCCCCGCCCTCGGGGCGGTCCCCGTCCTCGGGGCGGTCCCCGTCCTCGGCGCGGGGGCCGGTCTTCGGGGGAGGCCCGGGCTCGGTCAGGGCGGCGAGCAGCGGGGCGGCGAGGGTGAGGAGCCCGGAGACGGCCGCGAGCGGATTGCCGGGCAGGCCGACGAGATGGCGTACGCGGAGCGGGCGGGCGGGGTCGGCGCCGAGGCGGGCGAGGAGCATGGGGTGCCCCGGCCGGACCTTCACCCCGTCGATCAGGAGCGTGGCGCCGGCCTTGTCGAGCACGCGGTGGACGTGGTCCACGGGCCCGGCGGCGGTGCCCCCGGTGGTGACGACCAGATCGGCGGCGGAGCCGGTGACGGCCGCGTACAGCGCTTCGGCGTCGTCGCCGATCCTGCGGGTGGCGAGGACGTCCGCGCCGAGCGCCGCCAGCCAGGGACCGAGCATCGGACCGAGGGCGTCCCGGATGAGCCCCTCGTGGGGGAGGCCGGAGGCGAGGAGCTCGTCGCCGAGGACCAGGACCTCCACGCGGGGACGGGGCAGCACGGGGAGTTCGTCGTATCCGGCGGCCGCGGCGAGACCGAGGACGGCGGGGGTCACGGGGGTGCCGGCGGGCAGCAGCGCGTCGCCGGTGCGGCACTCCTGGCCCCGGAGCCGGATGTCCTGCCCGGCGACGACCTCGCGCAGGGCGTGCAGCAGGGGGTGTCGCCCGCCGCCCGGGCGCTCGGCGTGGGAGGGATCGATAGGGGAGGGCTCGGGACAGGAGGGCGCGGTGTGGGAGGGCTCCGTACCGACGTGTTCCGTACCGACGTGTTCCGTGTCGGAGGGCTCGGTACGGACGTGTTCCGTGCGGGAGGCTTCGGTTCGGGAGGCCCCCGTGCGGGAGGGCGGCGTACCAGAGGGCTCCGTGCGGGAGTGTTCGCTCCGGAGGACGGCCGTGGTCCCGGGCGGGACGGGGGCGCCGGTGGCGATCCGTACCGCCTCGCCTTCGGCCAGCGCGGCGGCCGGGGCGTGTCCGGCGAGGACCGGGGTCTCCTCGCGCACGTGCCAGGGCCCGGGGCCCGCGACCGCCCAGCCGTCCATGGCGGAGGTGTCGAAGGAGGGCAGGTCGGCGAGGGCCGTGAGCGGTCCCGTCAGGACCCGGCCGAGCGCCTTCGCCAGCGGGAGCGCCGACGGCTCCCGGCCGGTCCGGGCCGCGAGCCCGGCCCGGCGCGCGGCGGCCCGCGCCTCGGGCCAGGCGGTGGCCCGGTGCGGATGCCCGGCCCCGGGGCCGCCGGCGGGTGCGGCGGGGCGGGGCGCGTCGTCGGCGGGTCCGGAGGAGCCGGGCGTGTCGCCGACGGGTCCGGGGGCCACGGGAACGGGCTCCTTCAGGCTCATCCGGCCCCGTCCTGCTCGGCTTCCCAGCGCAGGGCGAGCGCCGCGGCCTTGCGGGCGGCCTCCGCGACCGCCTCCGGGCCGCCCTCGCCCGCGCGCGCCGCCGCGTACCCCACCAGGAAGGTGGTCAGGGGCGCGGCGGGGCGGGCCACGTTGTGGGCGGCGTCGCGGGCCAGATCGAGCAGGACGCCGGTGTCGACGTCCAGCTCGATGCCCAGTTCGTCCTTGACTGCGGTGATCCATTCATCCAGCACGCTCCCATGCTCCCTGATGCGGGCGCGGGCCGTGGCGATGTCCTCCCAGGTGTCGCAGTCGAAGGAGGCGAGGGGGCCCGCGGGGAGCCGGGCGAGCCGGAGCGCCTGCGTGAGGCGGCGCAGGGGGAGGTGGGCGAGACCGCCGTGCTCGTGCGCGAGCCGGTCCAGCTCGCGCCGCAGCGGACCGGACCGGTACGCGGCGACGAGCGGCTGGTCGCGTCCCTCGGCGTCGGTGAGGAGCACGGCCTCGGTCCCGGGGTCCTCGTCCAGCGCGCCGAGGAGGCTCCGTACGGTGGCGCCGTCCAGGAAGGGCAGGTCGGCGGAGAGGACGAGCAGGACGGCGGCCCCCGTCTTCCGCGCCCCCGCGTCGAGGGCGGCCACCGGGCCGCCGCCGGGCGGGTCCTCCCCGGCCCAGCGGACGGGTCGGCCGGTCGGCCGGGGGGGCCCGACGACCACGGTCCGGCCGGCGTCGGAGCAGGACGCGAGCACCCGGTCGAGGAGGGTCCGGCCGCCGACCCGTACCCCGGGCTTGTCGGTGCCGCCGAGGCGCCGGGCGGCGCCCCCGGCGAGCACGACGGCGTCGTATGCGGTGGTCACCCCAGCAGTATGGGCCGCCGGAACCACGGCCGTCCGGCCCGTACCGAGGAGCGGGACGGGCCGGGCGGCGACGGGTGCCGTCAGACCGTGCGGAGCAGCACCGCCGGCTGTTCGACGCAGTCCGCCACGTACCGCAGGAAGCCGCCCGCCGTGCCGCCGTCGCAGACGCGGTGGTCGAAGGTGAGCGAGAGCTGCACCACCTGGCGGACCGCCAGTTCGCCCCGGTGCACCCAGGGTTTGGGGATGATCCGGCCGACGCCGAGCATCGCGGCCTCGGGGTGGTTGATGATCGGCGTGGAGCCGTCGACCCCGAACACCCCGTAGTTGTTCAGGGTGAACGTGCCCCCCGTCAGGTCGGCCGGGGTGAGCGCCGACTGCCGGGCGGCCTCGGTCAGGCGCCCGAACTCCTCCGTCAGCGACTCGGCCGTCCGCCTCCCCGCGTCCTTGACCACGGGGACGACCAGGCCGCGCGGGGTCTGGGCGGCGAACCCGAGGTGCACGTCCGGCAGTCGGACGATCTCCCGGGCGGCGGTGTCGACCGTGGAGTTGAGCTCGGGGAACCGGGCGAGGGCGTGGACGCAGATCCGGGCGAGGAGCGCGAGCAGCGAGATCTTCGGCCCGCCCGCCGCGTTCATCGCCGCCCGCGCGGCCATCAGCTCGGTCGCGTCGGCGTCGACCCAGCAGGTCGCGTCGGGGATCTCCGTGCGGCTGCGGGACAGCTTGTCCGCCACCGCGCCGCGCACCCCGCGCAGCGGGACCCGCTCGCCCGCCGCCGTGACGGGGGCGGTGGACGCCGCGGGGGAAGGGGCGGGCGCCGGCGCGGCGGCCTGCGGGCCCCCGGCCGTCGTGAGGGCCAGCTCCACGTCGGCCCGCAGGATCAGCCCCTCGGGCCCCGAACCGCGGACCCGCCGCAGATCGAGCCCCCCGTCCCTGGCCAGCTTCCGCACGAGCGGCGAGATGACGGGCACGGGCCCGTGGTGGGCGGGAACGGGCGCGGGTGCGGTAGTGGGCGCGGAGACGGTGGCGGCCGGGGCCGTCTGCCGCACCCGGCGGCGCCGGGCGGCGGGCCCGGCGGTGCCGTACCCGACGAGGACGTTGCCGGAGTACTCGGAGGAGACGGCCGACTCGGCGGCGTCCCCGGAGCCCTCCGCGGCGGGGCCGGCCGTGGGCCCCGACTCTCCCGTGCCGCCCACGGCGACCGTCAGGAGCGGTGCGCCGACGGGCAGTTCGGTGCCCTCCTCGCCGTACCGCGCGGTGACGACACCGCCGTACGGGCAGGGCACCTCGACCATGGCCTTGGCCGTCTCGACCTCGACGACCGGCTGGTCGACGGCGACGACGTCGCCGACGGCGACCAGCCAGCGCACGATCTCGGCCTCGGTGAGTCCCTCGCCGAGGTCGGGCAGCTTGAATTCGAGGACCTGGGCCATCAGTTGCCCGCCTCCCACTGGAGCCGGGCCACCGCGTCCAGGACCCGGTCCACGCCGGGCAGGTGGTGCCGCTCCAGCATCGGCGGCGGGTACGGGACGTCGAAGCCCGCGACCCGCAGCACCGGCGCCTCCAAGTGGTGGAAGCAGCGCTCGGTCACCCGGGCGGCGATCTCCGCGCCGGGGCCGCCGAAGCCGGTCGACTCGTGCACCACGACCGCGCGTCCGGTGCGCCGCACCGAGGCGCAGACGGTCTCGTCGTCGAACGGCACGAGCGAGCGCAGGTCGACGACCTCCAGGTCCCAGCCCTCCGCCTGCGCGGCCTCGGCGGCCTCCAGGCAGACCGGCACCGAGGGGCCGTAGGTGATCAGGGTGGCGCCGGTGCCCCGTCGCCGCACGACGGCCTTCCCGATGGGCTCCACGGACGCGGGCGCCTCGGGGGACCAGTCGGACTTGGACCAGTAGAGCCGCTTGGGCTCCAGGAAGACCACCGGGTCGTCGGAGGCGATGGCCGCGCGCAGCAGGCCGTAGGCGTCCTCGACGGTGGCCGGGGTGACGACGTGCAGGCCCGGGGTGGCCGTGTAGTAGGCCTCGGAGGAGTCGCTGTGGTGCTCGACGCCGCCGATCCCGCCGCCGTACGGCACCCGGATGACGATCGGCATCGGCATCGCGCCGCGCGTGCGGTTGCGCATGCGGGCCACGTGGGAGATCAGCTGCTCGAACGCCGGGTAGGCGAAGGCGTCGAACTGCATCTCCACGACCGGCCGCAGACCGTACATGGCCATGCCGACGGCCGCGCCGAGGATGCCGGCCTCGGCCAGCGGGGTGTCCGTGCAGCGGTCCTCGCCGAACTCCTTCGCGAGCCCGTCGGTGACCCGGAAGACCCCGCCGAGGGTGCCGACGTCCTCGCCCATCACGTGGACGGTCGGGTCCTCGGCCATGGCGTCGCGCATGGCGCGCTGGAGCGCCTGCGCCATCGTGGCGGGCTTGGCCCTACCGGCCTTCCCGCCGGTCCCGGACGCCTTGGGTCCGGTCGTCGCGGTCGTCATCACGCCTCACCCTCGGCGTCGAGCTCGGCGCGGAGCTGCGCCGCCTGTTCGCGCAGCTGCGTGGTCTGTTCCGCGTACACGTGGGCGAACAGGTCCATCGGGTCGAGCACCGGGTCGGCGTTCATCCGCTCGCGCAGCTCCGCCGCCATCGTCTCGGCGGCCTCGGCCGCGGCGCGCCTGCCGTCCTCATCGAGCAGGCCGCGCCCGGTCAGTTCCCGTTCGAGGATCAGGACGGGGTCGTGCGCCCGCCAGGTCTCGACCTCGGCCGCCTCGCGGTAGCGGGTGGCGTCGTCGGCGTTGGTGTGGGCGTCGATCCGGTAGGTGACGGCCTCGACGAGGGTCGGTCCGCCGCCGCGTCGCGCGCGTGCCACGGCCTCGCCGAGCACCTGGTGGACGGCGACCACGTCGTTGCCGTCGACCAGCCGGCCCGGCATGCCGTATCCGACGGCCTTGTGGGCGAGGGAGGGGGCGGCGGTCTGCTTGGCGAGCGGCACGGAGATCGCGAAGCCGTTGTTCTGGACGAGGAAGACCACGGGGGCCTGCCAGACGGCCGCGAAGTTCAGCGCCTCGTGGAAGTCGCCCTCGCTGGTGCCGCCGTCGCCGACCATGGCGAGGGCGACGACGTCGTCGCCCTTGAGGCGGGCGGCGTGGGCCAGGCCCACCGCGTGCGGGAGCTGGGTGGCCAGGGGCGTGCAGAGCGGCGCGATCCGGTGCTCGTGCGGGTCGTAGCCGGTGTGCCAGTCGCCGCGCAGCAGGGTCAGGGCCTGGACGGGGTCGAGGCCGCGGGCCACGGCCGCCAGGGTGTCGCGGTACGAGGGGAAGAGCCAGTCCCGGTCCTCCAGGACGGCCGCGGCGGCGATCTCGCACGCCTCCTGACCGGTGGTGGACGGGTACACGGCGAGCCGGCCCTGCTTGGTGAGGGCGGTGGCCTGCGTGTTGTAGCGGCGGCCGCGGACCAGCTCCGCGTAGAGCCTCAGCAGCAGCGCGGGATCGGCGTCGGCCACGGCGTCCGTGCCGAGCACGCGCAGCGGCTCGGCCTCCGGCAGCAGCGGCGCGGGGTCGGTGCGCGGCTGCCAGGCCGGCGGATCGGTCCGGTGGGCGGGAGCGGCACCGGGCGGCTCTTGGACTGTCGAACTGCGCTGTTGCAACGAGTCCACCTCCTCGTGGGAGCGGGCACAAGACCCGAAGGCGGGTGGCGCGAGTGTGGCGCGCCTCACCTACCGATTGTTCGGTCGTGGAGGCATTTTGGCTACAGGCGCCTCCAGCCTGTGGACAAACGGTTCTCCACAGCTTGGGATAAGGGCAGGTCGTCCACCGGAGAGAGGCGGGGGCACATGGCGGATGAACAAATGGCCGACGAGTGGGAGCAGGTCGTGTCCCCGGCGCCCGCGACGGAGCTGCCGGGCCCGCCCGCGCGCCCGCTGGACGCCGTCGACCGCGACATCCTGCGGATACTCCAAACGGACGGCCGCGCCTCGATCCGCTCCGTGGCCGAACGGGTGCACGTCTCCCGGGCCAACGCCTACGCGCGGATCAACCGGCTCATCGACGACGGGGTCATCCGGGGCTTCAGCGCCCGCGTGAACCACGAGCGGGCGGGCCACGGCGCCTCCGCCTACATCACGCTCAAGATCGTCCAGAACTCCTGGCGGACCGTGCGGGAACAGCTCCAGGCGCTGCCGGGGGCCGCGCACATCGCACTGGTCAGCGGCGATTTCGACGTGCTGCTCCTGGTGCACACCCCGGACAACCGGACCCTGCGCGAGCTGGTGCTCACCAAGCTCCAGTCGATCCCGGAGGTGCTCTCGACCCGGACCCTGCTGGTCTTCGAGGAGACGGACCTCGACCCGGACCACTGAGGACCTGGGTCGCGGAGGACTTCGGTCGCGGAGGATCCGGACCACCGAGGGCCCGGACCGGTGAGGACCCGGGCCGGTGAGGACCCGGACCGGTGAGGACCCGGACCCCCGGGCCCCGAGCCGCCGAAGACCCGAGCCACCGAGAACCCGGGCCGCCGGGGCACGGGGACGGGCCCGGCCCGCCGGGGACGTCAGCCCGCCGTCCGCAGCCCGTCGAAGGCCAGGTGGACGACGGTCCCGGCTATCCGCTGCCGCTCCGCCGCCGTGTCCGGGTGCGGCCGGTACCACTCCACCAGCGAGTTGATCATGCCGAAGAGCAGCCGGGTCGCGAGCCGGATGTCCACGTCGGCCCGCAGGTCGCCCTCGGCGACCGCCGCCTTCAGGAGGTCGGCCACCCGGTGGTCGAACTCGCGGCGCCGCTCCATCGCCCACCGCTCGGTGGCCGTGTTGCCGCGCACCCGGAGGAGGAGCGTCACGTACGGCAGCTCCTCGATCAGCACCTCGACCGTGCGGCGCGTGACGTACTCGACCCGCTCGACGGCCCGGCCCTGCCCGGCGCCCGGCTCGTCGAGGACCGCGAACAGGCCGTCGAGCGCCCGGCTGACCGCCCGCCGGAGCAGCTCCTCCTTGCCGGACACGTGGTGGTAGATCGACGACTTGGAGATGCCCGCCGCCTTCGACAGGTGCTCCATGGAGGTGCCGTCGTAGCCGCGCTCGTTGAAGACCCGCACCGCGACCGAGAGCAGCGTCTCGGGGGTGTACGTGTCGCGCTTCGCCGTGGTCATCGGGAGTCACGTCCTTCCTCGGCGTATCCCCGGCGGGCGGTGCCCGGGCTCGGCGCGTACCGCCCCGTCGGGTAGCGCTCGTGCAGCGACGTCAGCAGCGCCCGTACGCGCGCGTGGCCCACCTTTCCGGCCCACTCCAGCGGCCCCAGCGGATAGTTCACGCCGAGCCGCATCGCCGTGTCGACGTCCTCGGCGGTGGCGACACCCCGGTCGACCGCGTCGGCCGCGAGATCGGCCAGCATCGCGACCGTGCGGGCGACGATCATGCCGGGCACGTCGCCGATGACGGAGACCTGCTTGCCGAGGGCCTGGAAGAGGCCGACGGCCTCGGCGACGGACTCGGGCGACACGTGCTCGCCGGCCGACAGCACGATCCGGGTCGCGCGCGCGTAGTCCAGCGCGAGGTCGAAGTAGATGATCTCCGCGTCGGGGTACTCGAAGGAGGTCTCGCCGTCGGCCAGGCCGAGCAGGGCGCCGCCGGGGAGCTGGATGTGCCCGCTGCCGCCCCTGCGCCGGACCTTGATCCCCGCCTCCTCGAAGAGCCCCACCAGCGGCTCGGCGGGCTCCAGGTCGCCCCGGACGACGATCTTCTCCGGCGCCTTCGCCGGCGGGGCCGTGTGCGGCTCGGGCCGCTCGGCGCCCTCCGCGTACGAGAACCAGCCGTGGCCCGCCTTGCGGCCGAGGCGCCCCGACTCGACGAGCCGGCGCTGCGCGAGCGACGGGGTGAACTTGGGGTCCTGGTGGAAGGAGTCCCAGACGGAGCGGGTGACGGCCTCGTTCACGTCCTGGCCGATCAGGTCGGTCAGCTCGAACGGGCCCATGCGGAAGCCGCCGCTCTCGCGCAGGGCCGCGTCGATGGTGGCCGGGTCGGCGCCGCCCTCCTCGTGGACGCGCAGGGCCTCGGCGTAGAAGGGGCGCGCGACCCGGTTCACGATGAAGCCGGGGGTGTCCGCGCAGCGCACCGGCGTCTTGCCCCAGCCCTTCACCGTCCCGTACGCGCGCGTGGCGGTGTCCGGATCGGTGGCGAAGCCGCTGACGACCTCGACGAGCGGGAGCAGCGGCGCCGGGTTGAAGAAGTGCAGTCCGACGAACCGGCCGGGCAGCCGCAGGCCCCCGGCGATGGCGGTGACGGAGAGCGACGAGGTGTTGGTGGCGAGGACGGTGTCGTCGCCGACGACCTCCTCCAGGTCGGCGAAGAGCCGCCGCTTGACCGCCAGGTCCTCGACGATCGCCTCGACGACGAGGGCCGCGTCCGCGAGCTCGGCGAGCTCCCCGGCCGCGTGCAGCCGTCCGACGGCCGCCTCGCGCGCGCCCGCGTCCAGGCGGCCCTTCTCCACGAGCCGGTCGAGGCGGGCGGCGAGGGCGGCGACGGCCTCCCCGGCCCGGCCGGGGGCGCTGTCGTAGAGGCGCACGGGGTGGCCGGCGACCAGCGCGACCTGGGCGATGCCCTGCCCCATGGTCCCGGTGCCGACGACGGCGACGACGCGGTCCCGGGCGACGGGCTCCGCGGCGGCACGAGCCGTCTCCGCGGCACTGCCCGGGCCCGTCCCCCCGTCCCCGGTCCGGTCCGTCTCCACGGCTTCAACGCGTTCCTGCTCCACGGCGGCGGCCTCGTTGGCGGTCACGTCGTCGCTCCCCCTGACGGTCACGTCGGCACTCATGGGAGTGATCCTCCCCGATGGGTTTTCCACAGGATCGTCGGACCCCCTTGTCCCGACCGATCGTTCGGTTACTCTAACTCCGTACGTGTCTCCCTGCCCAGCTCGACGAGGAGTTGGTCCATCCATGGCCACCGCCCAGCCGACCACCGACCGTCTGGCCGAGAAGCACCGGTCCACGCTCGACCAGGCGCTCGACACCATCCGCACCCGCGCCTACTGGTCGCCGCACCCCGAGCACCCGAAGGCCTACGGGGCGGACGGCTCGCTCGACGCGGCGGCCGGCCTCGCCGCGTACCAGTCCCTGCTGAACGGCCGCTTCGAGCTGGACCAGCCCGGCACGGACGGCTGGACCGGCGGCGAGGTCTCGCCGTACGGCCCGGAGCTCGGCGTCGAGTACCCGCACGCGGACGTCGACGTCCTGCTGCCCGCCATGCGCGAGGGAACGGCCGCCTGGCGCGACGCCGGGCCCGAGACGCGCGCCCTGGTCTGCCTGGAGATCCTCGCCCGGATCTCCGCCCGCACCCACGAGTTCGCCCACGCCGTCATGCACACCAGCGGCCAGGCGTTCATGATGGCGTTCCAGGCCGGCGGCCCGCACGCCCAGGACCGGGGCCTGGAGGCCGTGGCGTACGCGTACGCGGAGCAGACCCGCACCCCCGCCGGGCGGGCCGGCTGGTCCAAGCCCCAGGGCAAGCGCGACCCCCTGGAGCTGAGCAAGGAGTTCACCCCGGTCGGCCGCGGTGTCGCCCTGGTGATCGGCTGCAACACCTTCCCCACCTGGAACGGCTACCCGGGCCTGTTCGCCTCCCTCGCCACCGGCAACCCGGTCCTGGTCAAGCCCCACCCGCGCGCGGTCCTGCCGCTCGCGCTCACCGTCCGGACCGCCCGCGAGGTCCTCGCCGAGACGGGCTTCGACCCCAACCTGGTGGCGCTCGCCGTCGAACGTCCCGGCGAGGGCATCGCCAAGACCCTGGCCGTGCGCCCCGAGGTCCGGATCATCGACTACACCGGCTCGACCGCCTTCGGCGACTGGCTGGAGGCCAACGCCCGCCAGGCCCAGGTCTACACCGAGAAGGCCGGGGTCAACACGGTCGTGGTGGACTCCACCGACGACTACCGGGGCATGCTGGGCAACCTGGCCTTCTCGCTGTCCCTCTACAGCGGCCAGATGTGCACCACCCCGCAGAACCTGCTGATCCCCCGCGACGGCATCGCCACCGACCAGGGCCCCAAGTCGTACGACGAGGTCGTGGCCGACCTCGCGGCGGCGGTCGACGGCCTGCTCGGCGACGACGCCCGGGCCAACGGCCTGCTGGGCGCCCTGGTGAACCCGGACGTGAAGGCGCGCCTGGAGGCCGCCGCCGAGCTCGGCGAGGTGGCGCTGGCCTCCCGCGAGGTGGTCCATCCGGAGTTCCCCGACGCCGTGGTCCGCACCCCGGTGATCGTGAAGCTGGACGGCGCCAAGCCGGAGGCCCGGGACGCGTACTCCTCGGAGTGCTTCGGCCCGGTCTCCTTCGCCGTCGCGGTGGACTCCACCGCCGACGCCCTGGAGCTGCTGCGGCGCACGGTCCGAGAGAAGGGCGCGATGACGGTCGGCGCGTACACGACCTCGGAGGAGGTCGAGCGCGCGGTGGAGGAGGTCTGCCTGGAGGAGTCGGCCCAGCTGTCGCTGAACCTGACGGGCGGGGTGTACGTGAACCAGACGGCCGCGTTCTCCGACTTCCACGGCTCCGGCGGGAACCCGGCGGCGAACGCCGCCCTGTGCGACGGCGCCTTCGTCTCCAACCGCTTCCGGGTGGTGGAGGTCCGCCGCCAGGCCTGACCTCCCGCGTGCGGCGGGGCCGACCGGGCCCCGCCGGACGAGGCCCTAAGGGGCCTCGATCTCCGCGTACCGCTGGATCCACGCGTGCATGGCGATGGCGGCGGCGGCCCCCGCGTTGATCGACCGGGTGGAGCCGAACTGGGCGATCGAGCAGACCGTCTCCACGTGGGCGCGGGCCTCCTCGGTGAGCCCGGGGCCCTCCTGCCCGAAGAGCAGCACGCAGCGGCGGGGGAGCACGGTCCGTTCGAGGGGCACGGCGCCGGGCAGGTTGTCGATGCCGATGACGGGCAGGCCCTCGGTCGCCGCCCACGAGGTCAGCGACGCGGTGTCCGGGTGGTGACGGACGTGCTGGTAGCGGTCGGTGACCATGGCGCCGCGCCGGTTCCAGCGCCGCCGGCCCACGATGTGGACCTCCTTGGCCAGGAAGGCGTTGGCGGTCCGCACCACCGAGCCGATGTTGAAGTCGTGGCCCCAGTTCTCCACCGCCACGTGGAAGTCGTGGCGCCGGGTGTCCAGGTCGGCGACGACCGCCTCGCGCGTCCAGTACCGGTAGCGGTCGACGACGTTGCGCCGGTCGCCGCCGGCGAGCAGCTCGGGGTCGTACCGCTCGCCCTCGGGCCACGGCTCCGGGTGCGGCCCGACGCCGACCTCGGTGCCGAACCCCTCGTCGTACTGGGCGGGCTCCGGCTCGGGCCCGGCGGTCCCCTGCCCGGTTCCGGGCGTCTCTTCGGTGGTGCTCACCCGACGAGGGTACGGGGGGCGCCCTCGTCGTCCGCACGGCGTTCCCCGTCCGCACGGCGCTGCTCGGGCAGCGCCCCCTCCGGCGCCCGCCGCAGCAGCCGACCCCCGGTCCGGGACGCCCGTGTGCCCAGGGCCACCAGGAAGGCCGTCGGCAGGAACACCGCGTCGGCGGAGATCATCGCCATCGAGAAGACCGGCAGGCCGAGGAGCAGGGCGATCCCGGCGTGCTCCAGCATCATCGCGACGAGGAGGACGTTCTTGACCTTGCGGTTGAAGAGCGTGAAGGGGAAGGCGACCTGCACGATCACCGTGCCGTAGGTCAGCACCATCACCATGATCCCGCCGGCGGCGAGCAGCTCGGAGAGGGCGGGCCAGGGCGTGAAGTAGTCCAGGTGGAGCGGGTAGAACAGCGCGGTGCCGTCCTGCCAGCGCGAGCCCTGGATCTTGTACCAGCCGGCCGTGGCGTAGATCAGGCAGACCTCCGCCATGAGCACCAGCAGGGTGGCGTTGTGCGCGAGGTTGGCCAGGGCGTCGAGCAGGGTGCGGGGCTCCCCCGGGGCGTACCGGCGGACCAGCCACCACAGCGCGTTCCCCAGCCAGAGCACCCACAGCAGCAGCAGCGTCCACCACTCGCCGCTGACGTCGGAGAACCAGGTGGCGGCCACGAGGAAGCCGCCGAGCACGGTCCACAGCAGCGGGCCGGTGAGATCGCGGCGCGGGGGCTCCCCGGCGCGGGCGGCGCGGGCCTGGCGGGCCGTCCGCCGGGCGTCGAGGGACCAGACCTGGGAGCAGCGGGTCAGGACGAGGTAGATCGCGGCCAGGTGGAGGACGTTGTCGCCGCCGTCGCCCACGAAGACGGCGCGGTTCTGCAGCGAAAGGACCCCGACCATGAAGACCACGGAGACGGCCCGGGTGCGCCAGCCCACCAGGAGGAGGGCGGTGGAGAGCACCGCGAGTCCGTAGACGATCTCGAACCAGATCCGGCCGTCCGACCACATGAGCACGGTGAAGGCCCGGTTGTCGGCGATCAGCCGCTCGGCCATCCCCCACGACCAGGGGCTCTCGGAGCCGTAGAGCTGGTGGCGGTGCGGCAGCTCGCGCAGCAGGAAGAGCAGCCAGGTCAGCGAGAAGCCGATCCGCACGATCGCGCTCTGGTACGGACCAAGGGAGCGGCCGGTGACGGCCTGGACGGCGCGGGCGAGCCGGCGGTCGAAGGGCTCGCGGGCACGCGCACGCGTGGGCACGGACGTCGGCGTCGGGACCGGGGTGCTCATCGGGCCTCCTCCGTGCGGTGCGGGGCCGCGTCCGCGGGCTTCCGGTCGGCACCGGCGCCGGCGGACCGGTCGGCGTCGGTGATCCGCCACCACGGGAGGTCGCGGTAGGTGGGGGAGGACTTCGGCTTCTCGTTGCTCCACCGCGGCGCGGGGACCGGCCGGTTGACGGCGCGGAGCTGGACGCGCCGCACGTCGGAGCCGGCGAGGGCGGGCAGGGCGTCGAGCCGCTGCACCGCGATCCGGCGCATGTACTGCTCCGAGAGGCGACCGCGCAGCCCGTTGGCGCGGTGGTCGTCGGAGTGCGTGTTGAAGTAGAAGTCCACGGCCCTGCGGAGCTGGTTCTGCTGGGCGTGGCTCGGCATCGGGTTGTGGCGGATGGCCTCGATGTCCTGGGCCGTGAGGTCGATCCAGCCGGTGGTCCGGCGGGTGCCGTCGGCGGCGGCGACCTCGGCGCGGGCCTCGACGGAGACGTTCTGCTGGAGCGGGTTGGGCGCGAAGAGCTTCCAGTTCTGCTCGAACTCGGGGTAGATCCAGTCGTCGACGGCCCGGCCGTTCTGCTTGGTCAGCGTGTTGGACGGCGCCACGTGCAGGAAGACCATCCCCAGGTGGACGCAGGCGAAGACGCCGACGACGGCGAGCGCGACGGCGACGACGACCTGGTACGGCAGGGACAGGGCCATGATCCCGCCGCCCGTCCCGCCCGTACTCCCCGGCCCGTCCGTCCCCCCCGTACGGCCTGCCCCGGAGGCCTGCGGGGACGCGGGGTCCAGGGGCGCGGGCGGCGGTTCCTCCGGGGGCGTCCGCCGGTCGTCCCCCACCTCGACCGCGTCCTTTTCGACGTGCGCGTCCATCCCGCCCCGATCCCGATCGGCCCACCTCGGTTATCCACAGGGTTGACACCATACGGGCCGCCGTCTCACCATTGAAGCCAATGAACCGAACGATCGGTCGGTAGGGGATCTGATGACCGCAGTGACGGCAGGAACGGCAGGGACCGCGGGCACGGCGAGCGGCGCGGGCACGACCGGCGCGGCGGACGCGGCTGCGGTGGAGGCGGCCGCCCACGAGGCCGTGTTCGACGCCGCCGTCGCCGCCGACGAGCGCATCGAGCCGCGCGACTGGATGCCCGAGGCCTACCGCGCCTCGCTCGTCCGGCAGATCGCGCAGCACGCCCACTCCGAGATCATCGGCATGCAGCCCGAGGCGAACTGGATCACCCGCGCGCCCTCGCTGCGCCGCAAGGCGATCCTGATGGCCAAGGTGCAGGACGAGGCCGGCCACGGCCTCTACCTCTACAGCGCCGCGGAGACCCTCGGCACCAGCCGGGACGAGCTGCTCGACAAGCTCCACTCCGGCCGCCAGAAGTACTCCTCGATCTTCAACTACCCCACGCTGACCTGGGCCGACGTCGGCGCGATCGGCTGGCTGGTGGACGGCGCCGCGATCACCAACCAGGTCCCCCTGTGCCGCTGCTCCTACGGCCCGTACGCCCGCGCGATGGTCCGGGTCTGCAAGGAGGAGTCCTTCCACCAGCGGCAGGGGTACGAGGCGCTGCTCGCCCTGTCCAACGGCACCGAGGCCCAGCACGCCATGGCCCAGGACGCGGTGAACCGCTGGTGGTGGCCCTCGCTGATGATGTTCGGCCCGCCGGACGACGAGTCGACCCACACCGCCCAGGCGATGGCCTGGAAGATCAAGCGCCACTCCAACGACGAGCTGCGGCAGCGCTTCGTCGACATCGCCGCGCCGCAGGCCGACGCGCTCGGCCTCACCCTCCCCGACCCCGACCTGCGGTGGAACGAGGAGCGCGGGCACTACGACTTCGGGCCGATCGACTGGACCGAGTTCTGGGACGTCCTCAAGGGGAACGGCCCCTGCAACGACCAGCGGCTGAGCAGGCGGCGCCAGGCCCACGAGGACGGCGCCTGGGTCAGGGAAGCCGCGGCGGCCCACGCGCGGAAGCACACCGGAGAGAACGGGGAGGCACAGGCATGACGAGCGACGGTTGGCCGCTGTGGGAGGTGTTCGTGCGTTCGCGCCGCGGACTGTCCCACACCCACGCGGGCAGTCTCCACGCGCCCGACGCGGAGATGGCCCTGCGCAACGCCCGCGACCTGTACACCCGCAGGAGCGAGGGCGTCTCGATCTGGGTCGTGCCCTCCGCGGCGATCACCGCCTCCTCGCCCGACGAGAAGGACCCCTTCTTCGACCCGGCGGCGGACAAGCCCTACCGCCACCCGACGTTCTACGAGATCCCGGAGGGGGTGAAGCACCTGTGAGCACCCCCGACATCCGTAAGGGCGCCGGAGCCCGCGAGGCCGCCGCCGCCGTGCCCGTCGGCGCGGCCCTCGCCCTCGGCGACGACGCCCTGGTCCTCTCCCACCGCCTGGGGGAGTTGGCCGGCTCCGCCCCCGTCCTGGAGGAGGAGGTCGCCCTGGCCAACATCGCGCTCGACCTGCTCGGCCAGGCCCGCGTCCTGCTCTCCCTCGTCGGCGACGAGGACGAACTGGCCTACCTCCGGGAGGAACGCTCCTTCCGGAACGCCCAGCTCGTCGAGCAGCCGAACGGCGACTTCGCCCACACCATCGCCCGACAGCTCTACTTCTCCACCTACCAGCACCTGCTGTACGGGCGGCTGGCCTCCGGCGACGGGCCCTTCGCCGGACTCGCGGCGAAGGCCGTCAAGGAGGTCGCCTACCACCGGGACCACGCCGAGCACTGGACGCTGCGCCTCGGCGACGGCACCCCCGAGAGCCACGAGCGGATGAACCGGGCCTGCGAGGCCCTGTGGCGGTACACCGGCGAGCTGTTCCAGCCGGTCGAGGGGCTCGACGTGGACCACGCGGCCCTGGAGAGCGCCTGGCTGGAGTCGGTGACGGACGTCCTCGGCAGGGCCACGCTCGACGTGCCCTCCGGGCCGCGCACCGGCGCCTGGAGCGCGGGCGCGGGCCGGCAGGGCCTGCACACCGAGTCCTTCGGGCGGATGCTGGCCGAGATGCAGCACCTGCACCGCAGCCACCCGGGGGCGTCGTGGTGACCATGACGGCCCTGGAGGAGGAGCTGAGCCGGGTCGCCGGCTCCGTCCCCGACCCGGAGCTGCCCGTCCTCACCCTGGAGGAGCTGGGCGTGATGCGGGGCGTCCACGTCACCGGCCCCGGCCGGGTCGAGGTCACCCTCACCCCGACGTACACGGGCTGCCCGGCGATCGAGGCCATGTCCTCGGACATCGAGCGCGCGCTCCACGACCACGGGGTCCCGGAGGTCTCCGTCGTCACAGTGCTCACCCCCGCCTGGTCCACCGACGACATCAGCGAGGAGGGGCGGCGCAAGCTCACCGAGTTCGGCATCGCCCCGCCACGCCCGCAGGGCCCGGCCGGCGGCCCGGTGCCGCTGACGCTGGCGATCCGCTGCCCGCACTGCGGCTCCACCGACACCGAGCTCCTGAGCCGCTTCTCCTCCACCGCGTGCAAGGCCCTGCGCCGCTGCACCGCCTGCCGCGAACCGTTCGACCACTTCAAGGAGCTGTAGATGGTGTCCTCAGGCGCGGGACGGGCCGGGTTCCATCCGCTCGTGGTCAGCGAGGTCGAGCGGCTCACGGACGACTCCGTGGCCGTCACCTTCGCGGTCCCGCCCGAGCTCCACGAGACGTACCGGCACCTGCCCGGCCAGCACCTCGCGCTCCGGCGCACCGACGAGCGGGGTGGGGAGGTCCGGCGCACGTACTCGATCTGCGCCCCCGCCGCCCCGGCCGGGGAGCCGCCCGTCCTGCGCGTCGGCATCCGGCTCGTGGACGGCGGCGCGTTCTCGACGTACGCGCTCAAGGAACTGGCCGTGGGCGACCTCGTCGAGGTCATGGAGCCGACGGGCCGCTTCACGCTCGCCCCGCGTCCCGGTCGCTTCGCGGCCGTGGTCGGCGGCAGCGGCATCACCCCGGTGCTCTCGATGGCGGCCACCCTGCTCGCCCGCGAACCGGAGGCCCGGTTCTGCCTGGTCCGGAGCGACCGCACCGCCTCTTCCACGATGTTCCTGGACGAGGTGGCCGACCTCAAGGACCGCTACCCCGGCCGCTTCCAGCTCGTCACCGTGCTCTCCCGGGAGGAGCAGCAGGCGGGGCTTCCGTCGGGCCGGCTCGACCGCGAGCGGCTCGCCTCACTGCTTCCCGCGCTGCTGCCGGTCGGCGACGTCGACGGCTGGTTCCTGTGCGGCCCGTTCGGGCTCGTGCAGGGTGCCGAGCGGGCGCTGCGCGACCTGGGCGTCGACCGCAGCCGTGTCCACCAGGAGATCTTCCACGTCGACGACGGCTCCGCGCCCGCGGTGGCCCCGGCGGCCGACGCCCCCGTGCACGCCACCCTGACCGCGACCCTGCACGGCCGGTCGGGCACCTGGCCGGTGGAGCGGGGCGAGACCCTCCTGGACACCGTGCTCCGCGCCCGCGCGGACGCCCCGTACGCCTGCAAGGGCGGGGTGTGCGGCACCTGCCGGGCCTTCGTGGTCGGCGGAGAGGTGCGGATGGACCGCAACTTCGCCCTGGAGCCGGACGAGACGGAGGCCGGTTACGTCCTGGCCTGCCAGTCCCGCCCCACCACCGCCGACGTGGAGCTGGACTTCGACCGCTGACGGGGCCGGGCCGGAGGGAGCGGAAGCACGGCGCGGGGGCCGGGAGGGGTCAGAGGACGAACGCCTGGGCGCCGCTCTCCGTCACCATCGGGCGCCCGGCGCCGTCCCAGGCGATCATGCCGCCGTCGATGTTCACCGCGTCGAAGCCCTGCTGGACCAGGTACTGCGTGACCTGCGCCGACCGGCCGCCCACCCGGCACATCACATAGGCCCGGCCGTGCTCGGCCAGGGACTCCGTGACCTCGCCGAAGCGGGCCACGAAGTCGCTCATCGGCACGTGCACCGCGCCCTCGACGTGACCGGCCGCCCACTCGTTCTCCTCCCTGACGTCCAGCACCAGGGCATCGGACGGCACGGAAGCCGCGTCCACCGAGGGCAGCGGGGAGAAATTCATGGGACCGGCCTTCTCTCGTCAGAACCGCCCGAAGGAGCTCGGGCGCACGGAAAAACCTACTGCACCAGACCGGACAGCTCGGTCTCCCGCTCGGAGACCTGCGCGAGGAGCTGCTCCGCGATCTCTTCCAGGAGTCGGTCCGGGTCGTCCGGCGCCATCCGCAGCATCGCGCCGATCGCGCTCTCCTCCAGCTCGCGCGCCAGCGCCGACAGCATGTCCTTGCGCTCCGCCAGCCACTCCAGGCGCGCGTACAGCTCCTCGCTCTCGCTGAGCCGCTCCTCGGCCGGCGCCGGACCGGCCTCCCACTCGGCGGACAGCTCGCGCAGCAGCCCCTCGTCGCCGCGGGCGTAGGCGGCGTTCACCCGGGTGATGAACTCCTCGCGCCGCTTCCGCTCGCCCTCCTCGCGGGCCAGGTCGGGGTGGGCCCTGCGGGCCAGCTCGCGGTAGAGCCTGCGGGCCTCCTCACCGGGCCGGACCCGCTTCGGCGGCTGGACCGGCCGCTCGGTGAGCATGGCCGCCGCCTCGGGAGAGAGGCCGTCGGTGTCGATCCAGTCGTGGAACAGCTCCTCCACCCCGGGCATCGGCATGACGGCCGCCCGGGCCTCCTGGGCCCGCCGCAGGTCCTCGGGGTCGCCGGTGCGCGCCGCCCGGGCCTCGGCGATCAGCGCCTCCAGCTCGTCGAGCCGCGCGTACATCGGGCCGAGCTTCTGGTGGTGCAGCCGGGAGAAGTTCTCCACCTCGACCCGGAAGGTCTCCACGGCGATCTCGAACTCGATCAGCGCCTGCTCGGCCACCCGCACGGCACGTTCGAGCCGCGCCTCGGGCCGCTCGTCGTCCCCGGCTTCCGCTCCCTGCTCCAGACCCTGGTCCACGTCGCTGTCCTCGCTCCGGCTCGTCACCCTCCCAGCGTAAGGGGCCGGAGGGCCGGCCCCATGCGGGAGTCAGACGCCGAGTTCGGCCGCCACGCGCCCGGAACGGACGGCGGAGAGCAGGTCTGCGTGGTCGGCCGTGGTGCGGTCCGCGTACGTGACGGAGAAGGCGGCGACGGCCTCGTCCAGCTCCTCGTTCTTGCCGCAGTAGCCGGCTATCAGGCGCGGGTCGGCGCTGTGGGCGTGGGCGCGGGCGAGCAGGGCGCCGGTCATCCGCCCGTAGTCGTCGACCTGGTCGGCGCTGAGCGCGGCGGGATCGACGCTGCCCTTGCGGTTGCGGAACTGGCGCACCTGGAACGAGCGCCCCTCGATCGTGGTCCAGCCGAGCAGGATGTCGCTGACGACCTGCATCCGCTTCTGCCCGAGCACCACGCGCCGCCCCTCGTGGCCCGTGTCCCGCACCGGGAAGCCGGCGGCCGGAAGGTGGGGGAGCAGGGCCGAGGGCCTGGCCTCCTTGACCTGGAGCACCAGCGGCTCGCCCCGGTGGTCGAGGAGCAGGACGACGTAGGAACGGGTGCCGACGCTGCCGGTGCCGACCACCCGGAAGGCCACGTCGTGGACGGCGTACCGCGCGAGGAGCGGCAGCCGGTCCTCGGACACGGTCTCCAGGTAGGGCCCGAGGGAGGCGGCCACCAGGGCCGCCTCGGCGTCCGGGACCCTCCGCAGCACCGGAGGGGCGTCGACGAACCTGCGGCCGCCGCCCCCGGCGTCCGCCACGACCTCGGTCGACCGGGCGGCGAACCGGGCGCTGGTGTTGTTGCGGGCCTTGGTGGAGACCTTCTCCAGGATGCCGAGGAGGTCGTGGGCGTCGGCGTGGGAGACGAGTTCCTCGTCGGCGATCGCGTTCCAGGCGTCGGCGGCGGGGAGCCGGGCGAGCAGGCGCATGGTGCGCCGGTAGGCGCCGACGGCGTCGAAGGCGGCGGCCCGGCAGACCTCCTCGCTCGCGCCGACCTCCCGCCCGGCGAGCACGAGGGAGGTGGCGAGCCGCTTGAGGTCCCACTCCCAGGGGCCGACGACGGTCTCGTCGAAGTCGTTGAGGTCCATGACGAGCCGGCCGCGCGCGTCCCCGTAGAGGCCGAAGTTGGCGGCGTGCGCGTCGCCGCATATCTGCGCGGCGATCCCGGTGACGGGGGTCCCGACGAGGTCCTGGGCCATCAGCCCGGCGGACCCCCGCAGGAAGGCGAACGGGCTCGCCGCCATCCTGCCGACCCGTATCGGCGTGAGCCCGGGGACCCGGCCGAAGTTCGACTCCTCGACGGCGCGGACGGCGTCCGGGCGGTCGGCGACGGGGTCCTGCCGGGCGTGCGAGGAGCGGGGGACCCGCTCGCGCAGCGCCTTGCCCCGCTCCTTGAGGGAGGAGCCGGTCCCCACGGCCGCCCGGCGCGCGAATCCGGGCACGTGCGGGACGCGCTCCACGTCCGGCGCCACCCCGCCCGTACCGCGCTGCTCCGGCACGACAGCCGTGATCACGTCCATGGGACGCCTCCCCCGATGCGATGTTCGTCCTCGTTCGGCCCCGACGGTACCCCCGCCGCCGATCGGCCGTCTCCCCCTGTGGACGAGCACCTGTGGACAACTCCCCGCCGTGAGGGCCGGGTGGCCCTCAGACCGCGACGGCCTCCTCCATCTCCTCCTCGGCCTCGGCCTTCTCCTCCTTGGCGGACCCGGCGGAGGCCCCGTCCACGGCGTCGCCCTCGGTCCCGGCGCCGGGCGCTCCCGCGGCCTGCTTCGCGCGCCGCCCCTCCGCGACGCCCGCGACGGTGACGAGGGCGGCGCCGGCGAGGAGCCAGAGGGCCAGGACGAGGACGTTCCCGCCGAGGGCGTGGCCGTCGAAGTACACGTGGGCGCGCACGCCCTCGACGAAGCCCGCGCCGTTCCAGAAGGCGTGCAGGGCGCCGAAGAAGCCGGGCTGGAGCTCGGGCCGGTAGATGCCTCCGGAACTCGTGAAGTTGAGCATGACGAAGAGGACCATCACGCCGAGCGTGGTCCAGCGGCGCAGGAAGGTGTGCAGGCCGACGCCGACCAGCAGGATGCCCGCCGCGTACAGCCAGGACATCGCCCACACCCCGCCGAGCCCCCGGTCGACCAGGTGGAAGACCGGCCCGGCGAAAAGGGTGCCGATCAGGCTGACGACGAACGACATGCCGGCGGCGAGGAGCACCCTGATCCGCATGGGCAGGACGGCTCCGGCGCCGCCGATGACGGCGACCGAGGCGTACGCGCCGATGCTGAGGGCGACCAGGAGGAAGAACACGCCCTGGCCGGTGGGGTCGCCGGAGGCGGTGGGAGCGACGTCGGTGACCTCCAGCGGTGCGCCCTGCGCGGCGGCGACCTCGGTGAACACCTTCTCGACGGCCATGGCGCTGGTGTCGGAGGAGCCCGAGGCGACGAGGAGTTCGGGCTTCTCGCCCGGCACGTAGGCGCCGAAGCTGTGCTGCTCGCGCAGCGCGGTGACGGCCGTCTCCCGGTCGGCGACGGTACGGACGTCGAGGGCGCCCGCCCCCTTGTCCTGGAGGGACTGGGCGAGGACCTGGGTCGTGGGGCCCGAGCCGACGACGTCGACGCGCAGGTCGTGGGGTTCGGGGGCGTGGAAGGCGCCGAGGTAGGCGAGCCCCATGCCGACGCACATCAGCAGGGGGGTGAGCAGATGCCCGAGGACGTGCTTCAACGCTCCCCTGGTGTTCGGTCCTGCGGACACCGAGACCTCCATGGTTGGCTTTTACAACTAAAGAACCGTTGTACTATACAACTGAAAGGCCGTGAAGGGCGAACAGTGCCCGCACGACGACGAGGGAGCCCCCATGACCGGCGGTGCGGAGCCATCCCGTGAGGCGTCCCTGGACGTCATCCAGCGCGAGCTGACGGCCTTCGCCCGCCGGGCCCGTGCCGCGGCGGCCCGGGTCCACCCCGAGCTCCCGCTCGTCTCGTACACGCTCCTCGCCCACATCGAGGAGCGGCACGGCTGCCGCGCCACCGATCTCGCGGCCCACTACCTGCTGGACAAGTCGACGGTCAGCCGCCAGCTCGCGGGCCTGGAGAAGCTCGGCTTCGTGGAGCGCCGCCCGGCCCCGGACGACCACCGCGTGCAGGTCCTGCACGCCACGGAGGCGGGCACGAAGGTCCTCGCCTCGGCCCGGACGAACCGCCAGGCGGCCTACCAGGAGCGCCTCAAGGACTGGTCCGCCGAGGACCTGGCCCACTTCGCCACGTACCTCCTGCGCTACAACGACGCCGGCGCGAGCGGCCCCCCGGACCACCCCGCGAGCCGACCCGACCTCCCGGACCACCTCACACGCTGACCCGGTCTCCCGCGCCCCAGGCCCCGCGCCGTCCCGGAACCGGTTCCACTCCGGCCGCAACCCCGGCCCCGGCCACAGCCACAGCCCAGGTTCCAGACCCGGCCCAGCCCAGCCCTGCCCGGCCCCGTCGCGCCCCCTACAGCCCCGCGTCCCGCGCGAGCAGCGCCGCCTGGACCCGGTTCTCGCAGTCCAGCTTGGCCAGGATCCGGCTCACGTACGTCTTCACCGTGCCCTCGCTCATGTGCAGCCGCTTCCCCGCGTCCGCGTTGGAGAGCCCCTCTCCGAGCAGCGCCAGAACGTCCCGCTCCTTCTCGCTCAGCGCCGCCACCCGCCCCCGTGCCTCCTCGGCGCGGGCCGCCTCCCGGCCCTTGGCGAGCCGCTCCACCACGTGCCGGGTCGCCGCGGGCGACAGGTACGCGTCCCCCGCCGCGGCGGCCCGCACCGCCCCGATCAGCTCCGCGGGCGCCGTGTCCTTCAGCAGGAACCCGGCACCCCCGTGCTCCAGCGCCCGCAGGACGTTCTCCCGCTCGCCGAAGGTCGTCAGGATGATGACCCGGGCCGCCGGCGCCGCCCGTCGCAGCTCCGGCAGCGCCGAGAGCCCGTCGAGGACCGGCATCTGGATGTCGAGCAGCACCACGTCGGCGGCGTGCGCCCGCGCCGCCTCGATCGCCGCCCGCCCGTCGGCCGCCTCACCGACGACCTGGATCCCCGGGTCCGAGATGAGGATCATCCGGATTCCGGCCCTGATCAGCGGCTCGTCGTCAGCGATCACGACCCTGATGGGCTGCCCTGCCACAGCTTCTCCCCCACGGCTCCGGTACGAGCGGCCGCGCTACCGCTGCTCGGACATGTACGACTTCTTCTCGATCAGCTTGCCGTCCTTGAAGCAGAACCGGAAAACGGGCTCCTCGTCCCAGCTCTCGCTCGTCTCCGAGGACAGCAGCACCAGGCACTCGGAACCCTCCGGCTGCGCGGGCCCCGAGCCCTGGAGGCCGACCGTGGCTATCGAGTCGCCGGAGGGCAGTTGGGCACGGACCTCCTGCTCGCTCGCCCCGACCTTCACCGCCTCGTACTCCGCGGGCTCGATCATCCCCTTCTCCAGCGAACCGATCAGGAAGTAGAGGCCGAAACCCCCCGCCACCAGAAGCAGGACGAGCGCCCCGAACGCGATCCCGCACCCCAGCGCGACCCCTCTGCCCGTGCCCGCGCCCCTGCCCCCACGCACCGCCATCGCCAACTCCCGCTCGGTGAAAGTCCAGTCGGCCGGTCCGACCACGACCGGACGACCATCCCCCACCAGCGGCTCCGTGGTCTGCTGCCGGAAGTCGTCGGCCGCATCGACCAAAGGCACCGCCTCCGCGACCGGCGCCGCCCCGTACGGCAGCATCCCGGCCACCCGGAACCCGCCGCCGTCGGCCGGTCCCGCGTGGCACATGCCGCCCACCAGCCGGGCCCGTTCGGCGAGACCGGTCAGCCCCTGGCCGCCGCTCACCATGTCCTCGGCGGGCCCGTCCGCCGGCTCCTCGTTGACGACCTCCACCACGAAGGCGTCCGGCTCGTAGCGCAGTTCGACGCCGATCGGCGCTCCCGGCGCGTACTTGTAGGCGTTGGTCAGGGCCTCCTGCGCGATCCTGTACGCGGCGTGGTCGGCCGCCGGCGCGAGCGGGCGCTCCTCCCCGGTCCGCCGCAGCCCGACCTCGGTGCCGGCCGCCCGGGCCGCCGCCACGAGCCCCTCGATGCCGGCGATCCCCCGGGCCGCCCTCCCCGTCTCGTCCCCGGCGGGCGCGGGCGCCGCCGCGGGCCCCTCCGCCGCCCCGACCCCGTCCCGGAGTATCCCGACGACCTCCCGCAGCTCGTGCATCGCGGTCACCGAGGCGTTCCGCAGGACGCCGACCGCCTCGCGCTGCCGCTCGCTCAGCTCCCGGTCCACCTCCAGGGCCCCCGTGTGCACGGCGATCAGGGCCAGTTGGTGACCGAGGCTGTCGTGCATGTCCTGGGCGATGCGCTGCCGCTCCCGCAGCCGCGCCTGCCAGACCACCATGGTCCGCTCGCGCAGCAGTTGGGCGTTGCGCTCCTGGAGCGCGTGCAGCAGGGTCCGCCGCTGGGTCCAGTAGCGGTGGGCGAGCCCGGGGGCCAGGGTGGTCCCCAGGTAGTAGAGGGTCGCCATGAAGACGACGGTGAAGAGCCGCTGCCGGTCCCAGGTGTCCAGGAGCGTCCCCCCGACGTCGAGGACGAAGGCGGTGATGAACGCGGCCAGCGCCCGCCCGGCACTCGCGATGTACCGGCCGGCCGACCAGCCGGCCACGATCAGCAGCGGGCCGAACCCCGGGACGAAGGGGGAGAGCACCGCCGTCAGGACGAGGACGCTCGCGGGGAGCCTCCGCCGCAGCAGCGACAGCACGGCGGCACCGGTGGCGACCGCCGCCAGCCCCCACCCCTCGCCGCCGAACAGTTCCTCGGTCCCGGCGGCGAGCAGCCCCACGACGATGGCGAGCGCCACCTCAGCGGTGGTCCTGCGCCCCGACCACTGTCCGGGCATCGCGAACCAGGCCCACCCGGTGGCGAGTGCGGCCCCGATCCCGTACGAACCCCGGTCCCCCGACTTCGACAAAGCGTCCACGCCCCGCACCCTAGGCATCCGACCCGCCCCCGGCCTTCCCCCTTTCGTCGCACTCCCCCACGACGAAGGTCGCGCCCCCGGCACGAAGAGCGGGCGGGAGCAGACGGGAGCGAGGGACGAGGAACGGGCGTCGAGTGACGGGCGACGGGCGGCGGGCGGCGGGCGGCGGGCGGCGGGCGAAAGGAAGACGCAGGAAGACGGGGAAGGGAGCCGACGAGAAGAAGAGGAGGACCACCTGTGGACTACCTCACACCACCGGTCCACCAGGCACCGGAAAACGCCACCGGCCCGTCAGACGCCGGGAAAAGCGAGAAGGTCGGCACCATCTTCATGGTGCCGACCTTCTCGTCGGTACATCTGGAGCGATGCTCCTGGTGCGCGAGGGGGGAGTTGAACCCCCACGCCCTTTC
Organism: Streptomyces sp. NPDC092045; assembly: GCF_044756005.1. NCBI lineage: Bacteria > Bacillati > Actinomycetota > Actinomycetes > Kitasatosporales > Streptomycetaceae > Streptomyces > Streptomyces sp. NPDC092045. The sequence goes on from NZ_JBIVSC010000005.1 coordinate 200,402, forward strand.
GGGCACTGGAACCTGAATCCAGCGCGTCTGCCTATTCCGCCACCCGCGCATTGGGTGTGCTCCGGGCCCTCTCACTTTTCGGTGGGAGCGCCTGGCGACATCAGAAGATTAGCACGTCGCAGACCGTGGATTCACATCCGTTGTTTCGGCTCCGCTCGCGGAGACCAAGGTGTCCAGAGGGAGGGAGTGACAGGAGGACGGACGGGGGTAGGCCGGAGCGGAGGAGACGGAGGGAAGAGAGGGAAGAGAGGGGAGGGGAGAGGGGAAGCCGGGAGGGGAACGCGGGAGGAACGGGGACGGACCGCCCGCACCCCGGGCCGAGCCCCCACTTCCACAGCCGGGTGCGGGACACTGTCCACAGGCCGCCTCTACGATCCGTGGGGGCAACCTGTGAGAGGTGACACTCGTCCACAGGGCAGAGAAGGGGAACCAGCCGATTTCCCGACGCGTGGATACGATCAGTAAGCAGTACCAGGACGGCAACGACGGAGGAGGTGCCCCATGGGAGTCCTGAAGCGTTTCGAGCAGCGTCTCGAAGGTCTGGTCAACGGCACCTTCGCCAAGGTCTTCAAGTCCGAGGTCCAGCCTGTCGAGATCGCCGGCGCTCTCCAGCGCGAGTGCGACAACAACGCGCAGATCTGGAACCGCGAGCGGACCGTCGTGCCCAACGACTTCATCGTCGAGCTGAGCACGCCGGACTACGAGCGCCTCAGCCCCTACTCGGGCCAGCTCGGCGACGAGCTCGCCGGCCTGGTCAGGGACTACGCCAAACAGCAGCGGTACACCTTCATGGGGCCGATCAAGGTCCACCTGGAGAAGGCCGAGGACCTCGACACCGGCCTGTACCGCGTCCGCAGCCGCACACTGGCGTCGAGTACGTCACAGCCCCAGCCGCCCGCGGCCGGGCAGCAGCAGGGCCGCGACGGCTACGGGTACCCCCCGGCCGGCGCCCCGCCCATGCCCGCGTCCCCGCCCCCGGGCACGCCCGGCCACCGGCCGCCGGCCGCCGCGGGACGCCCCGGCGCCATGCCCGGCCCCGCCACCCACGGCGGTGCGGGCACGCAGGTGCGCCGCTGGATCGAGATCAACGGCACCCGCCACCAGATCTCGCGCCCGACCCTGGTCCTCGGCCGCAGCACCGACGCGGACGTGAGGATCGACGATCCCGGCGTCTCCCGCCGGCACTGCGAGATCCGGACCGGAACGCCCTCGACGATCCAGGATCTCGGATCCACCAACGGCATCGTGGTGGACGGACAGCACACCACCCGCGCTACGCTCCGCGACGGCTCGCGGATCGTCGTGGGCAGCACCACCATCGTTTACCGGCAAGCCGAAGGGTGAAGCGGGGGCAATGTCAGAGCTGACCCTTACGGTCATGCGGTTGGGTTTCCTGGCCGTTCTGTGGCTGTTCGTCATCGTGGCCGTGCAGGTCATCCGCAGCGACCTCTTCGGTACGCGGGTCACCCAGCGCGGTTCGCGGCGCCAGGAGGCGCGGCCCCAGCAGGCCGCGCGCCAGGCCGCCGCGCCCCCGCAGCAGCGCGGCCAGCAGCAGAACACGGGCGGTCGCCAGCGCCGTGGCGCCCCGACCAAGCTCGTCGTCTCCGAGGGCACCCTCACCGGCACGACCGTCGCCCTCCAGGGCCAGACGATCACGCTGGGCCGGGCGCACGATTCGACGATCGTCCTCGACGACGACTACGCCTCCAGCCGGCACGCCCGGATCTACCCGGACCGGGACGGCCAGTGGATCGTCGAGGACCTCGGGTCCACCAACGGCACGTACCTCGACCGGGCCCGTCTGACCACCGCCACGCCGATTCCGCTGGGCGCGCCGATCCGCATCGGCAAGACCGTCATCGAGCTGCGGAAGTAGTGGCTGCATCATGAAGAGGCGCGAGCGGAGCGAGCGAGCCGGGACGGTCCCCGTCGCGGGACGTGCCGCACTCGCGACCGGAGCGGTTGAAGCGTCCGGAGCGACTGAAGTGACCGGAGCGACCGGAGGGTGGGCAGTGTGGGTCGAGACCGGCTGTACCCCGATGCAGCGTCGACAGGGCAGGTGCGCATGACTCTGTCGCTGCGATTCGCCGCGGGCTCGCACAAGGGCATGATCCGCGAGGGCAACGAGGACTCCGGCTACGCCGGTCCCCGGCTGCTCGCCATCGCCGACGGCATGGGCGGCCAGGCCGCCGGCGAGGTCGCCTCCTCCGAGGTGATCTCCACCCTCGTCACGCTCGACGACGACGTCCCCGGCTCCGACATCCTCACCTCGCTCGGCACGGCGGTGCAGCGCGCCAACGACCAGCTGCGGATGATGGTCGAGGAGGACCCGCAGCTGGAGGGCATGGGCACCACGCTCACCGCCCTCCTGTGGACCGGCCAGCGGCTCGGTCTGGTGCACGTGGGCGACTCGCGCGCCTACCTGCTCCGCGACGGCGTGCTGACCCAGATCACCCAGGACCACACCTGGGTCCAGCGGCTCGTCGACGAGGGCCGGATCACCGAGGAAGAGGCCACCACCCACCCGCAGCGCTCGCTCCTCATGCGCGCGCTCGGCAGCGGCGACCACGTCGAGCCCGACCTCTCCATCCGCGAGGTCCGGGCCGGCGACCGCTACCTGATCTGCTCCGACGGCCTGTCCGGCGTGGTCTCGCACCAGACCCTCGAGGACACCCTCGCCAGCTACCAGGGCCCGCAGGAGACCGTGCAGGAGCTGATCCAGCTCGCGCTGCGCGGCGGCGGCCCCGACAACATCACGGTGATCGTCGCCGACGTCCTCGACGTCGACGGCGGCGACACCCTCGCCGGTCACCTCAGCGACACCCCGGTCATCGTGGGCGCGGTCGCCGAGAACCAGGCCCAGCTCAACGACGGCGGGGCCATGCAGACCCCGGCCGGCCGCGCCTCCGGGCTCGGCCGCCACGCCTCCCCCCGGCCCCCGGCCGGCGGCTTCGGCCCGCCCGGCAGCGGCGACGACCACGGTTACGGCAGCTACGACGGGATGCCCCCGGAGGGCTCCTTCGAGTCGTACACCGAGGACGACTTCGTCAAGCCGCGCAAGGGCCGCAAGTGGCTCAAGCGCTCCTTCTTCCTGGTCCTGGTCCTCGCCCTCCTCGGCGGCGGCCTCTACGGCGGCTGGCGCTGGACGCAGACCCAGTACTTCGTGGGCTCCAAGGACCAGCACGTGGCGCTCTACCAGGGCATCAGCCAGGACCTGGCGTGGGTCTCGCTGTCGAAGGTCGAGAAGGACCACCCCGAGATCGAACTCAAGTACCTCCCCGCCTACCAGCGGAAGCAGGTCGAGGACACGATCGCGGGCGGCAGCCTCGGCAAGGCCCGGACGAAGATCTCCGAGCTGGCCGTGCAGGCCTCCGCCTGCAAGAAGACCGAGGAGCGCCGCGCCGCCGCCGAGAAGGCCGCCGACCAGGCCAGCAAGCCGCCGGCCCAGAAGCCCGACGGCACCACCCCCGACCCCAAGCCCACCACAGCCGCTCCGTCCCCGGGTCCCACCCTCACGGGGGAGGAGCAGAAGCTGGCCTCGAACTGCGGCAAGCAGTAAGCACCCGTAGGGGGGCCTTCACCACCATGAGCGTTGTCACCAACACGACCACCATCGGCGCGATCGAGGCGCCGAGCCGTCGCAACACCGAGCTGGCGCTGCTCGCGTTCGCGGTCATCATCCCGGTGTTCGCGTACCTCAACGTCGGTCTGGCCATCGACGGCAAGGTCCCGGCCGGCATGCTCGGGTACGGCCTCGGCCTCGCCCTCCTCGCGGGCGTCGCGCACTTGGTGGTGCGGAAGTGGGCGCCGTACGCGGACCCGCTGCTGCTGCCCCTCGCGACGCTGCTGAACGGCATGGGCCTGGTGCTGATCTGGCGGCTCGACCAGTCGCCGCGGCTGATCGCCACCTCGATGCGGCGGTACGGCAGCTTCAGCCCGGACGCCCCCAGCCAGATGATGTACTCGGCGATCGGCATCGCCATGTTCGTGGGCGTGCTGCTGCTGCTCAAGGACCACCGCGTCCTCCAGCGCTACACGTACATCTCCATGGTCGTGTCCCTCGTCCTGCTGCTGCTGCCGCTCGTCCCGGGCCTCGGCATGGACAGCTTCGGCGCCAAGATCTGGATCCGGGTCGCCGGCTTCTCGATCCAGCCGGGCGAGTTCGCGAAGATCGTCCTCGCGGTCTTCTTCTCCGGCTACCTCATGGTGAAGCGCGACGCGCTCGCCCTGGCCAGCCGCCGCTTCATGGGGCTCTACCTGCCCCGCGGCCGCGACCTCGGGCCGATCCTGACGATCTGGGCGGTCAGCCTCCTCATCCTGGTCTTCGAGAACGACCTCGGCACCTCGCTGCTGTTCTTCGGCATGTTCGTGATCATGCTGTACGTGGCGACGGAGCGGACCAGCTGGATCGTCATGGGCCTCCTGATGTCCGTCGCGGGAGCGGTGGGCGTGGCGTCCTTCGCGGGCCACGTGCAGGCCCGTGTCGACGCCTGGGCCGACCCCTTCGGCTGTGCCACGGAGGGCGTCGCCGCCTGCCAGCAGATGACCCAGGTGCTGATGTCCTTCGGCTCCGGCGGCATCCTCGGCACCGGCCTCGGCCAGGGCAACTCCGACCTGATCGGCTTCGCGGCCAACTCCGACTTCATCTTCGCCACGGTCGGCGAGGAGCTGGGCCTCACCGGTGTGATGGTCTTCCTGCTCTTCTACGGGCTGATCGTCGAGCGCGGCATCCGCACCGCCCTCGCCGCCCGCGACCCCTTCGGCAAGCTGCTCGCGATGGGCCTCTCCGGCGCCTTCGCGCTCCAGATCTTCGTGGTCGCCGGCGGTGTGATGGGCCTCATCCCGCTCACCGGCATGACCATGCCGTTCCTCGCGTACGGCGGTTCCTCCGTGATCGCCAACTGGGCCCTGATCGGCATCCTGATCCGGATCAGCGACACCGCGCGCCGTCCCGCGCCCGCGCCCGCCCCGTCCCCCGACGCCGAGATGACCCAGGTGGTCCGTCCGTGAACAAGCCGCTGCGCCGGGTCGCGATCTTCTGCGGCCTGCTCGTCCTCGCCCTGCTCCTGCGGGACAACTGGATCCAGTTCGTCCGCGCCGACGAACTGAGCACCCACGCCTCCAACCGGCGGGTCCAGATCGAGCGCTACGCCAACGAGCGCGGCAACATCATCGTCGACGGCAAGCCGATCACCGGCTCCGTCGACTCCAAGGACGAGTACTACAAGTACAAGCGGACCTACGTCGACGGCCCCATGTGGGCCCCGGTCACCGGCTTCGCCTCGCAGGCCTACGACGCCACCCAGATCGAGAAGATCGAGGACGGCATCCTCACCGGCAACGACGACCGGCTCTTCTTCGACCGCACCCTCGCCATGTTCACCGGCGAGCAGAAGAAGGGCGGCGACGTCGTCACCACCCTGAACGGCGCCGCGCAGAAGGCCGCCTTCGAGGGCCTCGGGAAGAACACCGGCGCCGTCGTCGCCATCGAGCCGAAGACCGGCAAGATCCTGGCGATGGCCTCCACGCCCTCGTACGACCCCTCCTCCATCGCCGGCTACTCCGGCAAGGACGAGAAGGCGTGGATCGCGCTGGAGAAGGACAAGACCAAGCCGAAGCTGAACAGGGCGCTCCGCGAGATCTACCCGCCCGGTTCCGTCTTCAAGGTCGTCACCGCCGCCGCCGCGCTGGAGGCCGGCAAGGTCACCGACATCAACGCGCCGACCCAGACCCCCGAGGGCTGGAAGATCCCCCTCTCCAGGACGGAGATGGTCAACCACGCCAGCGGCTGCGCGAACGCCAGCCTGAACCGGGCGCTGGAGATCTCCTGCAACTCGGTCTTCGCGAAGCTCGGCGACGACGTCGGCCGCGACAAGATGGTCGAGACGGCCGAGAAGTTCGGCTTCAACGCCGAGCAGTACACCCCGGTCCGCTCCGTCGCCTCCGTCTACGACAAGAAGGCCGACCGGGGCGGCAACGCGCTCTCCTCCATCGGCCAGTTCAACACCGCGACCACCCCGCTCCAGATGGCGATGGTCACGGCGGCGATCGCCAACGACGGCAAGCTGATGAAGCCGTACATGATCGACGAGCTGCGCGCGCCCAACGTCGACCTGGTCAAGAAGAACGACCCCGAGGAGATGAGCCGCCCGGTCTCGCCGGAGACCGCCCAGAAGCTCCAGCAGATGATGGAGAACGTCGTCTCCAACGGCACCGGCGGCAACGCCGACCTGAAGATGGACGGCGTGAAGGTCGGCGGCAAGACGGGCACGGCCCAGCACGGCGAGAAGAACGCCAAGCGCCCCTACGCCTGGTTCATCTCGTACGCGAAGACCTCCGAGGGCTCCCCGGTCGCGGTCGCGGTCATCGTGGAGGACTCGGCGGGCACGAACCGCGAGGACATCAGCGGTGGCGGTCTGGCCGCCCCGATCGCGAAGGCCGTGATGAAGGCGGTCCTGAAGACCCGGGGCTGACCCCCCGAGGCCGGCGGGAACCGCGTGAGGACCCGGTAGGGGCCCGGCGCGGGACAGGTACCGGTCGGGTATCAGCTACCGGCCCCGGGCGGAACGCCTGCCCGGGGCCGGTAGCGTATGCGCGAACAGCACACACCGCCGGACCACCCATGGGTGCGGTCGGGACAGACGGAGAGGGCTGGATTAGCTATGGAAGAGCCGCGTCGCCTCGGCGGCCGGTACGAGCTGGGCTCGGTGCTCGGCCGTGGTGGCATGGCCGAGGTGTACCTCGCCCAGGACACCCGGCTCGGCCGCACCGTCGCCGTGAAGACGCTGCGGGTCGACCTGGCCCGTGACCCGTCCTTCCAGGCCCGGTTCCGCCGTGAGGCACAGTCCGCCGCCTCGCTGAACCATCCGGCGATCGTCGCGGTCTACGACACCGGCGAGGACTACGTCGACGGGGTCTCCATCCCGTACATCGTGATGGAGTACGTCGACGGGTCGACCCTGCGTGAGCTGCTGCACTCCGGGCGCAAGCTGCTGCCCGAGCGCACCCTCGAAATGACGGTCGGCATCCTCCAGGCGCTGGAGTACTCGCACCGCGCCGGCATCGTGCACCGCGACATCAAGCCGGCGAACGTCATGCTGACGCGCACCGGCCAGGTCAAGGTCATGGACTTCGGCATCGCGCGCGCCATGGGCGACGCGGGCATGACCATGACGCAGACCGCCGCGGTGATCGGCACGGCCCAGTACCTCTCCCCGGAGCAGGCCAAGGGCGAGCAGGTCGACGCCCGCTCCGACCTGTACTCCACCGGCTGCCTGCTCTACGAGCTGCTCACCGTCCGGCCCCCGTTCATCGGCGACTCCCCGGTCGCGGTCGCGTACCAGCACGTCCGCGAGGAGCCGCAGCCGCCGAGCAACTTCGACCCCGAGATCACGCCCGAGATGGACGCCATCGTCCTCAAGGCGCTGGTCAAGGACCCCGACTACCGCTACCAGTCCGCCGACGAGATGCGCGCGGACATCGAGGCCTGCCTGGACGGCCAGCCGGTCGCGGCCGCCGCCGCGATGGGCATGGCGGCCGCGCCCGCGTACGGAGGGGGCTACGGCGGCTACCCGCCGGAGGACCAGCCGACCACGGCCCTGCGCCAGGCCGACCCGGGCGGCCAGACCGCCATGCTCCCGCCGATCAACCCGAACGACGGCGGCTACGGCTACGACGACCGCCCGGACCGCCGTCGCGGAAGCGGCGGCCAGAAGAAGTCGAACACCTCGACGATCCTGCTGGCCCTCGCCGGCGTCCTGGTGCTCATCGGCGCGATCTTCATCGGCGTCGCGCTCTTCGACAAGAAGGACGGCGCGCAGCCGGTCACGGTGCCGAACCTGGTCGGCGAGAAGCTGGACGTCGCGACGAACCACGCCGCCAACGTGAACCTGAAGGTCGAGCAGGCGGGCACGGAGCGCTGCGAGCAGCCCACCGGCGCCGTCTGCCGTCAGGATCCGGTCGCGGACAACATCGCGAAGTTGGAGCCCAACAGCACGATCAAGGTGTTCCTCTCCGAGGGCGCGCCGCTCGTGGACGTCCCGGACGTCCAGGAGCAGTCCCAGGAGCGGGCCACGAAGTCCCTGGAGGACAAGGGCTTCAAGGTCAAGGTCGAGGAGGAGGAGTCCGACGAGGACCCCGGCTCGGTCCTGCGCCAGAACCCGGGCGGCGGCACCAAGGCGGAGAAGAACTCCGAGGTGACGATCACCATCGCGAAGAAGAAGCTCTCGCAGCTTCCCAACGTGAAGGACCGCGCCTACGACCAGGCCGTCCAGCAGCTGAACACGGTCGGCTTCACCAACGTGGTCAGGGAGGACGTCGACTCCGACAAGCCCGCGGGCACCGTCGTCGACCAGACCCCGCAGGGCGACTCGAACCAGCCGAAGGACGTCCAGGTCACGCTGAAGGTCTCCAAGGGCCCGCAGCAGACCCAGGTCACGATCCCGGACGGCCTCGCGAACCGCCCCTTCAAGGACGTCAAGGCGCAGCTCGAGAGCATGGGCCTGACGGTCGTCCAGAAGGGTTCGGACAAGGAGGACGCGCTGGTGGTCGCCACGAACCCGGGCGCGAACACCCCGGTCAACACCGGCTCCTCGGTGGACGTCTTCACCATGGGCGGCGGCTTCCCCAGCAACCCCGGTGGCGGCAACAACGGGGGCGACCAGCGCGGCAACGACAACGGTGGCGGCGGCCTGTTCGGCTGATCAGCACCCGCCCCGCACGACGGGAGAGCCCCGGCATCCGGAAGGACGGATGCCGGGGCTCTCCCGTTTGCAGGGGGTTCTCCCGTCGTCGGGGTTCTCCCGTGGGGCGGAGGCTCTCCCGTCGCCGGGCCGGAGGATCAGCGCAGCTCCGCCGGGGGCGTCCGGGCGCCGTCGACCCGTTCCGTGCGCTCCAGCTCGCCCCAGACGATGTACCGGTAGTCGGAGGTGTACATGGGCGTGCAGGTGGTCAGCGTGATGTACCGGCCCGGCGCGGACTTGCCGGACTCCTTCGGGACGGGCTGGAGGACGTCCACGTTGTACTTCGTGGTCTCGGGCAGGGTCTTGTAGACCTTGTAGACGTACCAGGTGTCCTTGGACTCGAAGACGATCGGGTCCCCGGTCTTCAACTTGTGGATGTTGTGGAACTTCGCCCCGTGCCCGTCCCGGTGCGCGGCCAGCGTGAAGTTGCCCTGCTCCTCCTGCGGGAGCGCGGACTTGACCGGGTCGGTGTAGTAGCCGGCCACGCCGTTGTTGAGGACGTCGGGGTCGGTGCCGCGCTTCACCAGGACCTCGCCGTCGCCCATCGCCGGCACGTGCAGGAAGCCGATGCCGTCGCGGGTGTCGAGCGCGCCCGGGGCGTCGTCGGCCCAGTGGCCGCGGACCTGGGCGCCGTCCTGGTCGGCGGCGCGGTCGGCGAGGACGTTGGTCCACCACAGCGAGTAGACGACGAAGAGACCGAGCACCAGGCCGGCTGTGATGAGGAGTTCGCCGAGGACACTGATGATCCCGGCGATCCGGTTGCGCGCTCGTGCCACTAGGTCGTCCCGTCGTCCCGTCCGGAGGTGTGGGGTCTCAGCCTACGAGCGCTTCGGGCTTTCCCTCGCTGCGCGGACGCTCCTCCAGAAGCCTGCCCCAGACGATCATGCGGTACGTGCTGGTGAACTCGGGCGTGCAGGTGGTCAGCGTGATGTACCGGCCGGGCTCGGTGAAGCCCGAACCCTTCGGGACGGGCTGGATCACGGACACGTTGGAGGGCGGGGTCTGCGGCAGGATGCTCGCCATCTCGTACGTGTAGTACGCGTTCCGGGTCTCGACGACGATCGGGTCGCCGGGCTTCAGCCGGTTGATGTAGCGGAAGGGCTCGCCGTGCGTGTTGCGGTGGCCGGCCACCGCGAAGTTGCCCTGCTTGTCGGAGGGCATGGCCGTCTTGAGGCCGCCCTCGGCGTAGTGGCCGACCATGCCCTTGTCGAGGACCTTGGTCTTGTCGATGCCCTCGGCGATGGGGACGACGACGTCCAGCTTGGGGATGTACATGATGGCGAAGCCCTCGCCGGGTTCGAAGGCGCCCGGTCGCTCCTCGCCCCCGCCCTTGGCCCAGGTGTCCTCGATCCGTTCCTTGGCCTGGTTCGTCTCCTGGCCGGCCAGGACGTTCGTCCACCAGAGCTGGTAGGTGACGAAGAGCAGCATGACGACGCCGAGGGTGATGAAGAGCTCGCCGACGATCCGGCTGGCGACGACGCCGACGCTCTCCTTGGCCTCGCGGGCGGCCCGCCGGGCCTCGACCCGGGAGAGGGGCGCGGCCGGCTTCGCGGCGGCGGACGGGGTGGCGGGGCGGCGGCCCTTGCCCCGGCCGCCCTTGGCGGCACGGCGCCGCTCGGCCCGACCGGGGCCGGGGGGCTGCTCGCCCGCCGTCCCCGAGGGCTCCGGGGGCTCGGAGGGGCCCTCGACGACCGGCAGGACCGCCGTCCCGTCCGGCGGGTCCGCCGGGCCCTCCTCGGTGCCGTAGGGCCCGTAGGGGGGCTCGTAGGGGCTCTCGGAGGAGGCCTCTCCCCGGGCGGAGGACCGCTCGTGCGGGTACGGCCGGGGCGGAGCGTAGGAATCGTCCGGTACGTACGGGTCCGTCGGCGCGTGCGGCCCCGTGGGCGCGTAGGGGTCCGGAGGGGCGTACGCCCCCGGGGTCCCGTACGGGTCGGCGGGCGCCGCGTACTGCTCCGCACGCGCGTACGGATCGGCGGCGGACGCGTAGGGGTCCGCGGACGCGTACCCCTCCGGGGACGCATACGGGTCGGCCTGCCCGTGCGGACCGGCCTGCGCGTGCGGACCGGCCTGTCCGTGCGCACCGGGCCGCCCGTGCGCACCGGCCTGCCCGTACGGCTCGGCCTGCCCGTACGGCTCCGCCCCCGGCGCGTACCCGCCCCCGGACACACGTCCGGCCTCGGGTACGTACCCGCTCTCCGGTACGTACCCGTCCCCCGCCGCGTACCCGCTCTCCGGTACGCGTCCGTCCCCCGTCGTCGGCTCCTGCCCCGGCTCGTGCCTCGCCCGGAACCACGGCGAGCCCGTCGTCACGCGACGGCCTTGCCCACCACCGGCGCGAGCCCCGCCGACCGGCCGACCGCTCCCTTGTCGCCGCACTCCTCCAGCCAGTTGGCGAGCATCCGGTGGCCGTGCTCGGTGAGCACGGACTCGGGATGGAACTGCACGCCCTCGACCGGGAGTTCGCGGTGCCTGAGGCCCATGATGATGCCGTCCTCGGTCCGCGCGGTGACTTCGAGCTCGGCGGGCAGGGCGGAGGGCTCGGCGGCCAGCGAGTGGTAGCGGGTCGCCGTGAACGGCGAGGGGAGGCCGGCGAAGACGCCCCGGCCCCCGTGCGTGACGGGCGAGGTCTTGCCGTGCAGCAGCTCGGGCGCCCGGTCGACGACGCCGCCGTACGCCACGGCCATCGACTGCATGCCGAGGCAGACGCCGAAGACGGGCACACCGGTCTCCGCGCAGTGCCGGACCATGTCGACGCAGACCCCGGCCTGCTCGGGAGTCCCGGGCCCGGGCGACAGGAGGACGCCGTCGAAGCCGTCCTGGGCGTGGCTCAGCTCGACCTCGTCGTTGCGGAGGACTTCGCACTCGGCGCCGAGCTGGTAGAGGTACTGAACGAGGTTGAAGACGAAGCTGTCGTAGTTGTCGACGACGAGAATTCGCGCGCTCACTGGCCGTCCACCGTCACATCGTTGAACGGAAGCAGCGGCTCCGCCCAGGGGAACACGTACTGGAAGAGGACGTAGACGACCGCGAGGGCCAGCACGATCGAGATCAGCGCCCGCACCCACGCGTTGCCCGGCAGATGCCGCCAGATCCAGCCGTACATGACGTCGACCGCCCCTTCCGTTCGTTACGGGGACCAGAGTACGGGGCGCGGGGGTCGGGGAGGGGTGACTGTCCAAAGCCTGTGGACAACGAGCCGCGGCCCGGAATCGTCGCCCACAGCCCGTGGACGGGCCCATGGGCGGGATCCGGTCAGCCCACCGGCTTCGCGTAGTGGAGGTCCACCGTGCCCGAGTAGCCGGGGAGGGTCACCGACCGGTGCTCGTCCACCTTCCAGCCGAGCCCGTACGCCTTGACGTAGAGCTGGTAGTTCCGGATCGCCGGGGAGTCGGCCAGCGCCCTGCTCAGCCGCCCCCGGTCACCCACGGCGGTGATCTTGTAGGGCGGCGAGTAGACGCGGCCCTGGAGGATCAGGGTGTTGCCGACGCAGCGCACGGCGCTGGTGGAGATGAGCCGCTGGTCCATGACCCGGATGCCCTCGGCGCCGCCCTGCCAGAGGGCGTTGACGACGGCCTGGAGGTCCTGCTGGTGGATGACCAGGTCGTTGGCCTGCGGCTCGGGGTAGCCGGGGGCGGCCCGGGCGTTCGGCGGGGCGTCGTCGAGGGTGACGGTGAGGCCGGAGCCGGAGACCTCGGTGGTGCCGGCCGCCGCTTCGAGCGCTTCGAGCTTCTCGTCCTCCGCGCGCGTGGAGCCGTCGTCGCGGGCGGCGAGGGAGTCCACCTCGGAGCGGAGGGCGGCGGCGGTCTCGTCGAGTCCGGCGTTCTTGTGGCTGCGCTCCTCGATCAGGTCGGAGAGCCTGAGGAGGGAGGCGTCCGTGCGGAGGTTGGTGCCCCTGGCCGTGTTGAAGCTCGTGACGAAGATCAGTCCGGCGAGGGCGAAAACGGCAAGGGTGAGCAGCCGGACGGGGCGCCACCTCGCGGTGCGGCCCGGCCCTTCGGGAGTGCCGGCGGAATTGCTCAACGTACCCTGATCCCCTTCGGTGCCGCGGAACCACTACGCTAACGGACGCCTGGGGGACGCAGACGTCCTCCTTCGTCACATCCCGGCGCCAGCCACAGTTCCCTGCGCGGTCACGCAGCGCATCGACAGGAGAGTCCCTCGTGCCGAAGTCACGTATCCGCAAGAAGGCCGACTTCACGCCTCCGCCCGCCAAGCAGACCACCAGCATCAAGCTGACCAACCGCAGCTGGGTGGCACCGGTGATGCTGGCGCTGTTCGCCATCGGACTGGTCTGGATCGTGGTCTTCTACGTCACCGACGGCACGATGCCGATCGAGTCGCTCCGGAACTGGAACATCGTGGTGGGCTTCGGCTTCATCGCGGCCGGTTTCGGCGTCTCCACGCAGTGGAAGTAACGGCGGCCCGACCGTCCACGACGGCGGCCCGGCCTCCCTCGGGGGTCGGCCGGCCGGGCGCAGCGGTGGTCCGGCCGCCCTCCGCGGTGGCCTAGCGCCCGCACGGGGCGCCCGTCAAGCTCTCCCCTGAGTTTATCCACAGCGTTGTGCACAGCCTTGGATAACTTACGAAGATCTGTGGATAACTCACGCCGGGTTGACGCCGGTATGACCGCGATCACCTTCGGCACGACGCGTCGCGCCCCTCGCCTCCCTGGGAGATCCCCAGGTCAGAGGCGAGGGGCGCGTTCCTTTTGCACGGAGCGGGAAGAGTCCGCCACACACTGTGGATAACTCTGGGGAAAGCTCACACGGAAGCTCATCCACAGCCCTGTGCGCTCAGGCGAGCGCGGCCGATCGGAAGAGCACGATCCCCAGGTCGAGCAGCAGAACCAGTCCACAGGCTGTGTACTGCACCGGGTTCCGGCGGGCCCGGGGCGCGTGCACCAGCGCGTACGTCACCAGGGCACCCCCGACCAGGCCGCCGATGTGGGCCTCCCAGGAGATCCCCGGACGGGTGAAGGTCAGCAGCAGCGACAGCGCGACGAAGAGGACGACCGGCCGCATGTCGTGCCGTCGGCGGCGGGCGAGGACGACCCAGGCGCCGATCAGCCCGAAGACGATCCCGGAGGCGCCGAGCGAGAACTGGTTCTGCGGGGAGAGCAGATAGGCGAGGGCCGAACCGGAGAGCCCGGAGAGCAGGACGAGGGCCGTGTACCGGATCCGGCCCAGTTCGGGTTCGACGATCCCGCCGATCACCCAGAGCCCCAGCATGTTGAAGAGGAAGTGCGGGATCTCCTGGTGGAGGAAGGCGGAGGTCAGCAGCCGGTACCACTCGCCGTCCGCGACCCCGATCAGCTCGCCGCTCGGGAGGAAGGCGTATCCGATGAGCGCCAGGTCGTCGACGAGCCGGTCGCCCACCACCTGGACGGCGACGAAGAGCGCCAGGTTGATCGCGATGACGATCTTGGTGACGAAACGCTCGTCCGTGGCCACCCGGCCGCCCGCGAGCGTCCGGGGCTGGTTGGCGTCGGGGGCGTGCCCGGTGCCCGAACCGCCGCGTACGCAGTCGGGACACTGGAAGCCGACGGAGGCGGAGACCATGCACTGCGGACAGATGGGCCTGTCGCAGCGGACGCAGCGGATGCCGGTCTCGGTCTCCGGGTGGCGGTAACAGCGCGGCAGACCGGGCTGCGCGTCCATGGGGGTTCCCGTCCCTTCCGGCTCAGCGCTTCTCGATCACCACGGACTCGACGACCACGTCCCGGAGCGGGCGCTCGGTGTGCGGATCGGTCGCGGTCTCCGCGATCGCGTCCACGACCTTCCGGCTCTCCTTGTCCACGACCTCGCCGAAGATCGTGTGCTTGCGGTTCAGCCAGGTCGCGGGGGCGACGGTGACGAAGAACTGCGAGCCGTTGGTCCCCGGGCCGGCGTTGGCCATGGCCAGCAGGTAGGGGCGGTCGAAGAAGAGTTCCGGGTGGAACTCGTCGGCGAACTCGTAGCCGGGACCGCCCGTGCCGTTCCCCAGGGGGTCGCCGCCCTGGATCATGAACCCCTTGATGACCCGGTGGAGGACCGTCCCGTCGTAGAGCGGGTCCTCGGAGACCGCGCCGGTGGCGGGGTGCGTCCACGCGCGCTCGCCCGACGCGAGTTCGACGAAGTTGCGCACCGTCTTCGGCGCGTGGAACGGCATCAGCCGCACCTCGATGTCGCCCAGGCTCGTCTTGAGGATCGCGTACAGCTGCTCGGCCACGGTCGCCTTCCGTCCACATCGGGGCGCGTCACGTCGCGCCTGACTCTGCAGTGAACGATCCTCGCATGCCCCGGATGCCCGCCCCACATGCCGGACCCGGCTTCGGCGGGCATGATTCCGAAGAGGATGGAAAGGCGAAAACCTGACATCGCCACCGAGGAGGAGGAATCCCGTGACCCGCATGGACAGCGTGCGCGCCGCCACAGGTTCGGCGAAGGAGAGCGTTCTGCACGCCGCGGAAGTGGTGGCGCCGTACGCGGAAACGGCCCGGGACCAGGCCACGCAGTATGCGAACGAGGCGCGGGATCTGCTCGCGCCGAAGCTTTCGAAGGCCGCTCACCAGGCCAAGACGCAGGCTCGTACGCAGTACGACGCGTACGTCGCACCGCGGGTACCGCCGCGGGTCGACGCGGCCGCACACCGTGCGGCGGTCAAGACCCGCCGGGCCGCCCGTCAGGCAGCCGACTACACCGCTCCGCGCGTCGAGAGCGCGGTCGCCGCCACCGGACCCGTCCTCGAGGAGGCCGGGGCGCGTTCCACGGCCGCGTGGGCCGCGCTGCGCGGTCAGGTGACGCCGAAGGAGATCCGGAAGATCGTGAGGAAGCACGAGCGCCGGGCCAGGGCCGGGCGCCTCGCCAAGGGACTCGTCGTCCTCGGCGTGGTGGCCGGCGGCGTGTTCGCCGCCTGGAAGTGGTGGGACAAGCAGTCGAACCCCGACTGGCTGGTCGAGCCGCCCGCGCCCACCGAGGTGGACGAGGAGGTCACCGTGCTGACGTCCGTCGACGGCAGTGGTGCCACGCTCGATCCCGAGGTGGAGGCCAAGGAGGCCGAGGCGGAGGCCGCCGAACTGGACGCCACGGAGGCCGCGGAGCGCCGCGACGAGGGCCGCTGACCGGACGGGGTCCTCTTGGGACGGGGTCCTGCCGGGCTCTGCCGCGCGGTTCCGGAGACCACCGGGTTCGACCGGGTGGTGCCGGAGCCTGTCGGGTGCGGTCGGGTCCGAACGGTTCGGATGATTCGGGCAGTGCCGGGTTCTACCGGGCTCTGCCCCGGAGTGCCGGGCGCCGCGAGGTGGTCCCGGTGCTGCGGACGCTGTGGACGCTTTGGATAACGCCGGTTCCTACTGCGTGGGGCCGGACGGGCACCGCGTGGTGCCGGACGGGCGCGAGTGGGGTGCGGGGAGTGCACGTCGTGGTCTCCCCGCGCCCTACGCCGCCGCGGCGAGCGCCAGGTCCGTCAGCGCGACCGGGTCGCTCTCGACGGCGGCGGGCACGGCCGACCGCTGGCGCGCGGTGGGGGAGGAACCGTGGGCCTCGGCGGCGATGCGCTGCTTGATGGTGGGCGGCAGGGAGCGGTCCCCGGCGGGCAGCGGCCACCGGTGTGCCCGCTGTGCCGGTACGGAGGCGGACGCGCGTTCCCCCGCGGTGGAGGCGGTCGCGGCGGAGGCGGCGGCAGGAGCCGCCGGCTCCTCGGGCTGCTGCACGGCGGGCTGCTGGGCCGCGGCGGCGGTGCCCGCCAGGCCGACGGAGGCGAGCAGGGCGAAGAGCACGGAGATGAAGGCGGCCCAGAACTGCTTGACCTTGGCGGTGGCCATGGTCCCTCGCTTTCGTGGTGTTCTCGGATGGTTCATTTCGGGTTGCGCGCTTTACATACCTTCCTCATGATGTGGCTGCGCCCCGGAATGGCACGGAGCGACGCCGCCCGCGCGCAGTTCTTCGGATGAACACCACTCGTACGGATCAGCGGGCGGTGTCCGCCCACCGCACGGCGGGGCCGGTCGCCGCACCCGCGACCAGGAAGACCCCGCCCAGGAGCAGCCACCCGGGCACGCCCCTGCCGATGGGCAGGGTCGTGACGAGCAGGGGTCCGAGGGCGCGGGCGACGAGGACGCCGGAGCCGTAGAAGCCCTGGTACTGGCCGATCCGGTCGGCGGGGGCCAGGGCGGAGCCGATCTGCCACGAGCCCGCGGAGTGCCGCATCTCGGCGAGGACCTGAAGCACGGCCCCGAGGACGAGCACCGCCACCGCGCCCCCCGCCCCGGCACCGTGGCCGCCCTCCGGCGCCCCCGAGAACGCGAAGACCGCGCACGCGGCGCACATGACCGCCCCCGACCACCGCACCGCCCGCACGGCCGTGGCCAGGTCCGTCGCGGACCGGGCGGCACGGACCTGGCAGAGCATCACCACGACGGTGTTGAGGACGAGGAGCGCCGACACGGTCCAGCCGGGAGCCGCTGCCCGCTCCACGATCCACAGCGGCAGGGCGAGGCTGAGGAGCGGCATCCGCAGCAGCATCAGGGCGTTGAGGAGGGCGAGCAGCACGTACGGCCTGTTCCGCGCGTCCCCTCTGTTCGCCATGGACACGACGCTAGAACCGAGTGGCCCGTGCTTCCTGGTCCATTCGAGCCTCCGTAGCCCGGGCCACTTGGAGCCCCCGCTCACCCAGCGCCACGCCCCCGGGCCCCGGTCCCGGCCGCCGTCCCCGTACGGGGAAAAACACGAAAGACCCCCCTGGCCCGCGCTTCCGCAGGTCAGGGGGGTCCGTCCGGAGTGGAGCCTAGGGGAGTCGAACCCCTGACATCTGCCATGCAAAGACAGCGCTCTACCAACTGAGCTAAGGCCCCGGAACGAGGACAGCGTACCGGGTCACCCCCCATGTCCGGCAAAAGGATTGGGACTCCCGGTCCGCGACCACGCTCCGTAAGATGCTGCCCGAGGTTCGCAGTGGCGAACCGCAGGGATGGGGAGAAGTGATGGACGCAGCGCAGCAGGAAGCCACGGCCAGAGCCAGAGAGCTTCAGCGCAGTTGGTACGGGGAGCCGTTGGGGGCGCTCTTCCGTCGGCTGATCGACGATCTCGGGCTCAACCAGGCCAGGCTCGCGGCCGTGCTCGGGCTCTCCGCGCCCATGCTGTCCCAGCTCATGAGCGGCCAGCGGGCGAAGATCGGCAACCCGGCCGTCGTCCAGCGCGTCCAGGCGCTCCAGGAACTCGCCGTGCAGGTCGCCGACGGCAGCGTCAGCGCCGCCGAGGCCACCGACCGCATGGAGGAGGTCAA
Organism: Streptomyces sp. NPDC092045; assembly: GCF_044756005.1. Taxonomy (NCBI): domain Bacteria; kingdom Bacillati; phylum Actinomycetota; class Actinomycetes; order Kitasatosporales; family Streptomycetaceae; genus Streptomyces; species Streptomyces sp. NPDC092045. The sequence continues at coordinate 218,404 of NZ_JBIVSC010000005.1, forward strand.
GAAGTCGCAGGGCGGCTCCGTCCTCACCAGCTCGGGCCAGACCGGCGCCGGACCCGGCTCCGGCGCCCCGACCGTCCGCCGGGTGGTCCGCGAGATCCAGTCCCTGCTGCGGTCCGTCGCGGCCGCGGGCGACATCATCGACGCCGCCGACTCGCTCGCCCCGGCCCACCCGGAGCTGGCAGAGTTCCTCAGGGTGTACGGCGCCGGACGCACCGCGGAGGCGGTCGCCCACTACGAGTCGCACCAGAACTGAGGGGTCCGGCGGCCGGCCGGAGCCGCGGAGAGACGACGCGACGGGGAGCGGGCGCAGCACGATGGGTGAGGTCTTCGCCGGACGGTACGAGCTGATCGACCCGATCGGACGGGGCGGCGCGGGCGCGGTGTGGCGGGCCTGGGACCACCGGCGCCGCCGCTACGTGGCGGCCAAGGTGCTCCTCCAGAGCGACGCCCACACCCTGCTCCGCTTCGTCCGCGAGCAGGCGCTGCGGATCGACCATCCGCACGTCCTCGCCCCGGCCAGCTGGGCCGCCGACGACGACAAGGTCCTCTTCACCATGGACCTGGTGGCCGGCGGCTCGCTCGCCCACGTCATCGGGGACTACGGCCCGCTGCCGCCCCGCTTCGTCTGCGTCCTCCTCGACCAGCTGCTCTCGGGCCTGGCCACGGTGCACGCCGAGGGGGTCGTCCACCGGGACATCAAGCCGGCCAACATCCTCCTCGACGTCACCGGGACCGGACGGCCGCACCTGCGCCTCTCCGACTTCGGCATCTCCATGCGCAAGGGCGAGCCCCGCCTCACGGAGACCAACTACGTCGTGGGGACGCCCGGCTACTTCGCGCCCGAGCAGCTCCTCGGCGCCGAACCGGACTTCACCGCCGACCTGTTCGCCGTCGGCCTGGTCGCGCTCTACCTGCTCCAGGGGCGCAAGCCGGACTCCCAGGCCCTGGTCGAGCACTTCCTCGCGCACGGCACCCCGAGCGCCCCCGAGGGCATCCCGGAGCCCCTGTGGCAGGTGCTCGCGGGACTGCTCCAGCCCGACCCGCAGGCGCGCTTCCGGACGGCCACGGGGGCGCGCAAGGCGCTGAGCGCCGCCGTCGAGATGCTGCCCGGACCGGCCGCCGACGAGGAGCCGGTCGAGATCTTCGACCAACTCGGCCCCCTGCCCCCGGGCTTCGGCCCGGAAGGCCCCACGGGCACCACGAGTACCACCAGCACCACCAGCACCACAGGCACCACGAGCTCCTCGTTCCCCGCGGCCGACGCGACCGCCGCCCCCGGCCCGCCCACGGCCACCGACCCCCGGCGCCCCCTCCCCGCCCCCGCACCGGCCCCGGGCCGCCCCGGGGACCCCGCGCACGCCCCGCAACACCCCGCACCGCCGCAGCACCGGCCCCCGCACCCGGCCGCCCCGTCCACCGCCCCGGCGGCGCCGGCCGCCCCGCCCCGCCCCTCCGAGACGGGCAGCTTCCACCTGCCCCCGCCGGTCGCGCACCCGGGCCCCGTCTTCGACCGGGGGCCCGTCCCGGCGGGGCCGTACGGGCAGGCCCCCACGAACCCGTACACCGACCGGCCCGTCCAGGCCCCCGGCCCCTACGGTTACCCGCACCCGCAACCGGTGACGGCCCCCGTGCCCGCCCCCGTACGCCGTCCGGGACCGCCCCCTAAGGTCGCGGTCCCGGTGCTCCTGCTCGCCCTCGTCTGCCTGGCGGTCGGCTTCTGGGCCCTCACTCAGGTCTGAGGCGTCACGCCGTCCGCCGCCGCGCCACCAGCGTCCACGCGCCGAGGCCGAGCAGCAGCACCGTCCCGGTGCCGATCCCGGCCGTGGCGACCAGCCGCATGGAGTCGCTGCGCTCCGCCTCCTCGGCCGCCTGCGCACCGCTGGAGCCCGTCTCGGCCGCCCTCTTGTCGTCGGGGGTCACGGCGAACGGACCGGGGTCCCCGTCGTACCCGGGGCCGGGCTTCGCCGCGTTCAGGATCTTCACCCGCAGCGTCAGCGGCACCGGTCCGTCGCCGTACTCCGCGGCGATCTCCGGGCTGAGCGTGGCGGACAGGTAGTACCAGCCGGCGAACCGCATCCCGCTCGTGGCCTCGGTGTACGAGGTGCGGTTCTCGTGCGCCACCGGCCGCTGCGGGCCGAGCGCCAGCGTCGCCTGCTTGCCGCTGTAGCCGACGGTCTCGGTGTCGACGTGGCCGAGCGCCGGGTTCTCCAGGGAGAGGACCAGCGCGTGGGAGACGTAGTCGTCGCCCTCCGTGCTGCTGCCCAGCTCGGCGGTGGCGAAGAGCTGCTGCCCCCAGTCGAGGGGGACCCGGTAGAAGAGGGTCTGTCCCGGCCGGATGTCGGACCGCCACTCGCCCTGGGCGAGCGAGGCCGCGTCGTGGATCCCCGAGCCGCCCCGCCGGGGCTCCGGCTCGCCCGTCAGGGGCGCCGGCGTGGCGGACGGCCAGGCCTCCGGCAGCTCGGTCGGCCCCGCCTTCTTCAGGAGCGGCTCGGCCAGGTGCCGGATCTCGACGTCCCAGTCGGACTGGTCGGAGCCCGTCTTCGTGGTGCGCTCGACGAGCACGTAGTAGTTGCCCGGCTGCTGGCAGCTGGAACTGTCCGGGTCGACCGTGCGGCGGGCGGAGGCGGCGAGGGGACGGGTGTACCGGGCCGAGGAGAAGCTCGCCTGCTGGTAGCCGCACTCGGTGCCGGAGCCGTCCTGGATGCTGACCTTGAAGCCGTCGCCGTACTCGACCTTGCCGCCGGGCTTCGGGGCGGCGACCACGGAGACGTACGTGTTCCGCTTTCCGTCGAGGACGACCCGGTAGTAGACCTTGCCGTTCTTCCGGAGCGTGTCGCGGTAGGTCCCCCCGGCCTTCAGCTCCTGCGCGTCCGAGCTGGAGGCGGCGCCCCGGACCGGCTGGGCGGCGGAGTCGAAGGTGTACGGCGGGAGCGCCTCCCCGCCGACGGCCCGGACCTGGGCCTGGGCCTGGGTCTGGATCCGGGCCTGGGGCTGGTTCTGGATCCGGGCCTGGGTCTGGTTCTGGATCCGGGCCTGGGGCTGCGCCTCGGTGTGCGCCCGTGCCTGGGCGGGCGTCCCCGCCGCCGTTCCCACCGCCACGGCGGCCGCGATCAGGGCCCCCGCCCTCCTGCCGATGCCGGCCCGCTTCTTCACGCGCTCCCCCTCGTCACGTCCTCGTCGCTTCCTCTTCGCTTGAGCAAGCAACATATTCGCCCAGGCAAACCACCGACAGGGCCCGGCGGGATCCGGACGGCCCCGGAACAGAGCGAAGCCCCGGCCCGCACAAGTGCGGCCGGGGCTTCACCCACAGACGGTCTTCGTCTCAGACACCCGAACCTGCGGGCACGGAGTCGGTCGCCTCCGTCCACAGATCCTGCTCGGCGCGATCCGCCTGGATCTGGCGGTACACGAGGAGCCCGCCGATGGCGGCCAGTGCGACCAGGAGAAGCTTCTTCACCGCGCGACCTCGTCTTTCGTTGACGTAGGAGACTTCTGACGCCCACTCTACACATCGACCGATACCGATCGGTGACCTGTGCGAGTTTCAAACCCACGACGTCCCCGATTCACCCCGGGGCAAAGGGAATCGGCCCGGACGGTTGAACCGTCCGGGCCGATCTGAAATGTGGGGCTAACAGGATTTGAACCTGTGGCCTCATCCTTATCAGGGATGCGCTCTAACCAACTGAGCTATAGCCCCGCCGCGCTTTGCGGTGTGTCCCGCGCGCTGACTCCTGAAGATTAGCGCACGTGGGGGCCAGTCCCAAAATCCGTTCCCGGGAGTGGCCCCGCGCGTCCCGCCCGGCCCCTACTCGTCCTCGGCCAGCGTCAGCTCGACGCCGCCCACGAAGCCGGCCGACAGGTTGTAGATGAACGCGCCGAGCGTCGCCAGGGCGGTCATCAGGACCACGTCGATCACGGCGATCACTGAGGTGAACATCAGCACCCGCGGCAGCGACAGGAACGACTGAAGGTCGAAGCCGTTGGACTCGTTCGAGCCCGTGGCCTCGCTGATCGTCCCGCCGACCGTCGAGAAGACGCCCATGGCGTCCATGACCATCCACAGCACGGCCGCGGCCACGACCGTGCAGATGCCGAGCGCGATGGAGAGCAGGAAGCTCACCTTCATCACCGACCACGGATCGGCCTTCGCCACCCGCAGCCGTGCCTTGCGCGTCCGGGGCGTCGTGCGGGCGCCCGTACGGGGCCGGCGCACGGCCCCGGTCTTGCCGCCCGCCGTGCCGCCCGTCGTCGGGGCGCCGTAGGCCTGCGGCGGGTGGTACGGCCCGGTGGGCTGCCCCCCGGGCCGCTCGCCGGGCAGCGGCCCGTTGTAGCTGTCGTACGAGGGCTGCTGCCCCCGAGTGTCCGTCACCGCAACCCCCTGGGAGTCCGTGGCGGAACCACGGGCGCCGCTCGCGCCGGCACCTGCAGAAGAAGCTCCGGCGGCCGCCGATCCGGCGCCCGTGGCTCCACTCACGCTCTTACTCCTCGTGCTCCCCGGCCGAGGACTCCGTGCCCTCGGCTGTCCCGCCCTCGACCACCTCGGTCTCGGACACCTCGACGACGCCCTCGGCCTCGTCGGCGTCGTCGACCTCGTCGTCGCCGCCGGCCTCGGCGTTCCGCGCGATGCCGACGACGGCGTCGCGCTTGCCCAGGTTGATCAGCTGGACGCCCATGGTGTCACGGCCGGTCTCCCTGACTTCGTTGACTCGCGTGCGAATCACACCGCCGGACAGCGTGATGGCGAGGATCTCGTCCGTCTCCTCGACCACCAGCGCGCCCACGAGCGAGCCGCGGTCCTCCACGATCTTGGCGGCCTTGATGCCGAGGCCGCCACGGCCCTGGACGCGGTACTCGTCGACGGGGGTGCGCTTCGCGTACCCGCCGTCGGTCGCGGTGAAGACGAACGTACCCGGCCGGACGACATTCATCGAGAGCAGTTCGTCGTCCTCGCGGAAACTCATGCCCTTGACACCCGAAGTGGCGCGTCCCATCGGACGCAGCGCGTCGTCCGTGGCGGTGAAGCGGATCGACTGCGCCTTCTTGCTGATGAGCAGCAGGTCGTCCTCGGACGAGACCAGCTCGGCGCCGATCAGCTCGTCGTCCTCGCCGTTGTCGAGCGCGCGCAGGTTGATCGCGATGACGCCGCCGGAGCGGGGCGAGTCGTAGTCCTTCAGCGCGGTCTTCTTGACCAGGCCGGCCTTGGTGGCGAGCACCAGGTACGGCGCGACGCCGTAGTCGCGGACCGCCAGGATCTGGGCGATCTGCTCGTCCGGCTGGAAGGCGAGGAGGTTGGCCACGTGCTGGCCGCGGGCGTCCCGGCCGGCGTCCGGCAGCTCGTACGCCTTGGCCCGGTAGACCCGGCCCTTGTTGGTGAAGAAGAGCAGCCAGTGGTGGGTGGTGGAGACGAAGAAGTGGTCGACGATGTCGTCCTGCTTCAGCTTCGTGCCCCGCACGCCCTTGCCGCCGCGCTTCTGCGAGCGGTAGTCCTCGGTCTTCGTCCGCTTCACGTAGCCACCGCGCGTGATGGTGACGACGATGTCCTCCTCGGCGATCAGGTCCTCGATGGACATGTCGCCGTCGAAGGGCACGAGCTTGGAGCGGCGGTCGTCGCCGAAGCGCTCGACGAGCGCGGCCAGCTCCTCGCTGACGATCGTCCGCTGCTTCTCGGGCGAGGCCAGGATCGCGTTGTACTCGTCGATCTTCGTCTGGAGCTCGTCGTGCTCGGCGACGATCTTCTGGCGCTCCAGGGCGGCGAGCCGGCGGAGCTGCATCTCCAGGATCGCGTTGGCCTGGATCTCGTCGATGCTCAGCAGGTCCATCAGGCCCGTGCGGGCGACCTCGACCGTGTCGCTGCGCCGGATCAGCGCGATGACCTCGTCGATCGCGTCCAGGGCCTTGAGCAGGCCGCGCAGGATGTGGGCGCGCTCCTCGGCCTTGCGCAGCCGGAAGCGGGTCCGGCGGACGATGACCTCGATCTGGTGCGTCACCCAGTGGCGGATGAACGCGTCCAGGGAGAGGGTGCGCGGCACGCCGTCGACGAGCGCCAGCATGTTGGCGCCGAAGTTCGTCTGGAGGTCGGTGTGCTTGTACAGGTTGTTCAGGACGACCTTGGCGACGGCGTCGCGCTTGAGCACGATGACCAGGCGCTGGCCGGTCCGGGACGAGGTCTCGTCGCGGACGTCGGCGATGCCGCCGATCTTGCCGTCCTTCACCAGGTCGGCGATCTTCTGCGCGAGGTTGTCCGGGTTGGTCTGGTACGGCAGCTCGGTGACCACCAGGCACTGGCGGTTCTGGATCTCCTCGACCTCGACGACCGCGCGCATCGTGATGGAGCCGCGACCGGTGCGGTACGCCTCCTCGATGCCCTTGCGGCCGACGACGAGCGCGCCGGTGGGGAAGTCCGGGCCCTTGATCCGCTCGACGAGCGCGTCGAGCAGCTCCTCGTGGCCGGCCTCGGGGTTGGCCAGGTACCACTGGGCGCCCTCGGCGACCTCGCGCAGGTTGTGCGGCGGGATGTTGGTCGCCATGCCGACCGCGATGCCGGCCGAGCCGTTGACCAGCAGGTTCGGGAACCGGGCCGGCAGGACCGTCGGCTCCTGGTTGCGGCCGTCGTAGTTGTCCTGGAAGTCGACGGTCTCCTCGTCGATGTCCCGGACCATCTCCATCGACAGCGGCGCCATCTTGCACTCGGTGTAGCGCATGGCGGCGGCCGGGTCGTTGCCCGGGGAGCCGAAGTTGCCGTTGGAGTCGACGAGCGGCAGCCGCATCGACCAGGGCTGGGCGAGGCGGACGAGCGCGTCGTAGATCGAGGTGTCGCCGTGCGGGTGGTACGTGCCCATGACGTCACCGACGACGCGGGCGCACTTGTAGAAGCCCTTCTCCGGCCGGTAGCCGCCGTCGTACATCGCGTAGAGCACGCGCCGGTGGACGGGCTTGAGGCCGTCCCGTACGTCGGGCAGCGCGCGGGACACGATGACGGACATCGCGTAGTCGAGGTACGAGCGCTGCATCTCGGTCTCGAGCCCGACGGGCTCGATCCGCAGCACGGGCTCCTGCTCTTCGGTGGTGCCGGAGGTGTTTTCGTCGGCCATTGCTGGTCGTCAGTCCTTTCGTACGGTCAGCGGGGACCGACTCAGATGTCGAGGAAGCGGACGTCCTTGGCGTTCCGCTGGATGAACGAGCGGCGTGCCTCGACGTCCTCGCCCATCAGCACCGAGAACAGGTCGTCGGCCTGGGCCGCGTCGTCCAGGGTCACCTGGCCGAGCACGCGGTGGTCGACGTCCATGGTGGTGACGCGCAGCTCCTCGGCGTTCATCTCGCCGAGACCCTTGAAGCGCTGGATCGAGTCCTCGCGGATCCGCTTGCCGTTCTGCTTGCCGAGCTCGACCAGCGCGTCCCGCTCCCGGTCCGAGTAGGCGTACTCGAAGTCGTCCCGGCCCCACTTGATCTTGTAGAGCGGCGGGCGGGAGAGGTAGACGTGGCCGGCCTCGACCAGCGGGCGCATGAAGCGGAAGAGGAAGGTCAGCAGCAGGGTGTTGATGTGCTGGCCGTCGACGTCGGCGTCCGCCATCAGGATGATCTTGTGATAGCGGAGCTTCTCGATGTCGAAGTCCTCGTGCACGCCGGTGCCGAAGGCGGAGATCAGCGCCTGGACCTCGGTGTTCTGCAGGATCTTGTCGATGCGGGCCTTCTCGACGTTCAGGATCTTGCCGCGGATCGGCAGGATGGCCTGGTACATCGGGTTGCGGCCGGACTTGGCCGAGCCGCCGGCGGAGTCGCCCTCGACGATGAAGATCTCGCACTTGGACGGGTCGTTCGACTGGCAGTCGGAGAGCTTGCCCGGCAGGGAAGCCGACTCCAGGAGGCCCTTGCGGCGGGTCAGGTCGCGCGCCTTGCGGGCGGCCACGCGCGCGGTGGCGGCCTGGATGCCCTTGCGGATGATGTCCGCGGCCTCGTTCGGGTTGCGGTCGAACCAGTCCGTCAGGTGCTCGTGGACGACCTTCTGCACGAAGGTCTTCGCCTCGGTGTTGCCGAGCTTGGTCTTCGTCTGGCCCTCGAACTGCGGCTCGCCGAGCTTGACCGAGATGATCGCGGTCAGGCCCTCGCGGATGTCGTCGCCCGTGAGGTTGTCGTCCTTCTCGCGGAGCAGCTTCTTGTCGCGCGCGTACTTGTTGACCAGCGTGGTCAGCGCGGCGCGGAAGCCCTCCTCGTGCGTACCGCCCTCGTGGGTGTGGATCGTGTTCGCGAAGGAGTACACGCCCTCGCTGTACGAGGAGTTCCACTGCATGGCGATCTCGACCGAGAGCATGCGCTCCTTGTCCTCGGCCTCGATGTCGATGACGGTGGGGTTGATCAGCTCGCCCTTGCGCGAGTTGAGGTACTTCACGAAGTCGACGATGCCGCCCTCGTAGTGGTACGTCACCGTGCGGGCGGCCGGCTCGGCGGCGGCCTCGGCGTCCGGGTCGTCGGCGCCGACCGTGGCCTTCGCGGACTCGCGCTCGTCGGTGAGCGTGATGGTGAGGCCCTTGTTGAGGAAGGCCATCTCCTGGAAGCGGCGCGAGAGCGTCTCGAAGGAGTACTCGGTGGTCTCGAAGATGTCCGGGTCGGACCAGAAGGTCACCGACGTGCCGGTCTCGTCGGTCGCCTCGTGCTGGGCGAGCGGGGCCGTCGGGACGCCCATCTTGTAGTCCTGCGTCCAGCGGTGGCCGTCCGTCCTGATCTCGACGGAGACCTTGGTGGACAGGGCGTTCACGACGGAGACGCCGACGCCGTGCAGACCGCCGGAGACGGCGTAGCCGCCGCCGCCGAACTTGCCGCCCGCGTGCAGCACGGTCAGGACGACCTCGACGGCCGGCTTGCCCTCGGAGGCGACGATGCCCACGGGGATGCCTCGGCCGTTGTCGACGACGCGGACGCCGCCGTCGGGCAGGATCGTCACGTCGATGGTGTCGGCGTGGCCGGCCAGGGCTTCGTCGACCGAGTTGTCGACGACCTCCTGCACCATGTGGTGCAGACCGCGCTCACCGGTCGAGCCGATGTACATGCCAGGGCGCTTGCGCACGGCATCCAGGCCTTCGAGGACCTGGATGTTGCTGGCGGTGTACTGGTTGTTCTCGTTGGGGTTGCCGGAATCGGCCACGAAGCGCCCTTTCTGGCACAGCACAGGCCGTTCTCCGGGCATACGGGAGCGGCTGCGTCGTTCGACATGTTCCGCAGGGTGGCGGGATTGTCTCCAGTCTACCGGTAGCTCTGACACTCATGGGGGTTTGCCGGTACCTGAGTCCGCATGTGCCGCCCTGAGCGGGAGCGAGACGACTCCCCATATCCGGACAGGGGCTCCAGGGCCCCCTGACGGCCACCCAGCGCTTCGGGCCGTAGCGCGGCGTGGGCGCGGGGTGACCAACGTTGTCAAGGAGCACTCCACCCCGTCGCGGGCACGCGTTCCGCCGGGGCACCGCGCACGCCCGCACGGCGCCCCTCCCCCCGTACCCGCTCGTACCCGCACCACGGGAACGAAGCCCCCCGGGGGCAGGCACCGCACACAAAGGGGCGCCGGCCCCAGGGGGACCGGCCGCCGGGGCCCGGGGCGTCTCCGGCGGATCAGGGTCGCGTCCCCGGCCACGATCCGCCGGGCACGTCCTGGGGGGTGTCCCGCCGATCGTGCGGGGCTCGCGGTGTCCGGTGTCCGGTGTCCGATCCGGCCCGATCGGCACGGCGCCCCCCAGGACGTGTGGCGAAAGTCCCGCCTGCCCTTCGGGCAGACGGCGCCACTTTCGCCACACCCCCAGCCGTACGTGCTAGCCGTACGTGTCGCCGGGCCCCGTCGACCCCGGCGCCCGCAGCGGCCCGTACCCGCGCCGCGGCGCCCCCGGTCCCAGGACCTTGATCAGCCGCACCGTCCCGTGCCCCAGGTCCTCGTTGAGCCGCGCGACGAGCGTCGGCGCGAGGAGCCGCAGCTGCGTGGCCCAGGCGGTCGAGTCGCACTGCACGGTCAGCACCCGCGCGTCCGGCTCGTCGTCGAACCGCACCGGCACGCAGTGCTTCGCCAGGTCGTCGCCGACGATCTGCGGCCAGCGGCCCATGACCCCGCCGACCGCCGCCGGCGTCTCCCAGCCCCGCTCGGTGATCAGCCGGTTGATCGCGGCGCCGAGCGCCATCGGGTCGCGCCCGTCGGCGCGCGCGCCGGAGCGCAGTCCGCCGCCGCGCCGGGCCTGCTTCTTCTGCTGCGCGGCCGCGCCCCGCGCCCTCGCCTGTTCCTTGGCGGCCCGCAGCGCGACCCGGGCGAGGTCGACGCCGGAGGGCTCGGGCACCGCGGTCCCGGGGGCCGCGGCACTGTCCACAGGCTGGGGAAGGTTTTCCTCGCTCATGCGCGCTCCACGGTCATACGCGTTCCGCCGTTCCCCCGGCCACCGCGTACCGGGCCCCGGCCAGGACGCCCGGCACGTCGTCGTCCACGGCGGCCGTCACCAGGACCTGCTCGCCGTGCGCCACCAGCTCCGCGAGCCGCTCGCGCCGGCGCGCGTCCAGCTCGGCGAAGACGTCGTCGAGGACGAGGACCGGCTCGTTGCCCTCGGCCCGCAGCAGGTCGTACGAGGCCAGTCGCAGCGCGAGCGCGTACGACCAGGACTCGCCGTGGCTCGCGTACCCCTTCGCGGGCAGCTCCCCGAGCTTGAGCAGCAGCTCGTCGCGGTGCGGTCCGACGAGCGTGACGCCCCGCTCGATCTCCTGCTTGCGCACCTCGGCGAGGGCGGCGAGGACCTGCTCGTACAACTCCTCGCGGGTGCTCCCGGGGCCCGGGGCGGAGGGCCGGTACTCCAGGAGGACCGGCCCTCCGCCGGGCGCGAGCTGCTCGTACGCCTTGTCCGCGAGCGGTTGCAGCACGCCGATGAGGTCGAGCCGCTGGGCGAGCAGCTCGGCGCCCGCCCGCGCCAGGTGCTGGTCCCAGACGTCCAGGGTCGACAGGTCCATGCCCCGGCCGCCGTGCCGCCGTGCCATCGCGGCCGACTTCAGGAGCGTGTTGCGCTGCTTGAGCACGCGCTCGTAGTCGGAGCGCACGCCCGCCATGCGCGGCGAACGCGCCGTGATCAGCTCGTCGAGGAAGCGCCGGCGCTCGCCGGGGTCGCCCTTCACCAGGGCGAGGTCCTCGGGCGCGAACAGCACGGTCCGCACGATTCCGAGCACGTCACGCGGTCTGACCTGCGAGGACCTGTTGATGCGGGCGCGATTGGCCCGGCCCGGGTTGAGCTCCAGCTCGATCAGCTGGGACCGCTCGCCCTGGGTGACGGCGGCCCGGATCACCGCGCGCTCCGCCCCCATCCGGACCAGCGGGGCGTCGGAGGCGACGCGGTGGCTGCCGAGGGTCGCGAGGTAGCCGACGGCCTCGACCAGATTGGTCTTGCCCTGGCCGTTCGCGCCTACGAAAGCGGTGACGCCCGGGTCGAGCGGGACCTCGACCCGGGCGTAGGAGCGGAAGTCGGCCAGCGACAGATGCGTGACGTGCATGGTTGGGCGCCGACCTTCCCCGGCTGCTGCGCACCGCCGGGTGCACAGCCTGTGGACTACTTCTTCTTCTCGACCGCGTGGCCGCCGAACTGGTTGCGCAGCGCGGCGATCATCTTCATCTGCGGGGAGTCGTCCTGGCGCGAGGCGAACCGCGCGAACAGGGACGCGGTGATCGCGGGCAGCGGCACGGAGTTGTCGATGGCGGCCTCGACGGTCCACCGGCCCTCGCCGGAGTCCTCCGCGTAGCCGCGCAGCGCGTCCAGGTGCTCGTCCTCGTCCAGGGCGTTGACGGCCAGGTCGAGCAGCCAGGAGCGGATGACCGTGCCCTCCTGCCAGGAGCGGAAGACCTCGCGCACGTCGGTGACGGAGTCGACCTTCTCCAGGAGCTCCCAGCCCTCGGCGTAGGCCTGCATCATCGCGTACTCGATGCCGTTGTGGACCATCTTGGCGAAGTGGCCGGCGCCGACCTTGCCCGCGTGGACCGAGCCGAAGTCGCCCTCGGGCTTGAGCGCGTCGAAGACCGGCTGGACCTTCGCCACGTTCTCGGCGTCGCCGCCGTACATCAGCGCGTAGCCGTTCTCCAGGCCCCAGACGCCGCCGGAGACGCCGCAGTCGACGAAGCCGATGCCCTTGGCGGCCAGCTCCTCGGCGTGCTTCTCGTCGTCCGTCCAGCGCGAGTTCCCGCCGTCCACGACGACGTCGCCGGGGGAGAGCAGGTCGGCCAGCTCGTCGATGGTGGACTGGGTCGCGGCGCCCGCCGGGACCATGACCCATACGACGCGCGGACCCTTGAGCTTGCCCACAAGCTCTTCGAGGCTGTGGACGTCGGCGAGGTCCGGGTTGCGGTCGTATCCGATGACGGTGTGGCCTGCGCGGCGGATGCGCTCGCGCATGTTGCCGCCCATCTTGCCGAGACCGACGAGACCGAGCTCCATCAGAGATTCCTTAAGCGTCGTGTGCGGTTCGTACCCGCGTCCGAGCCTACGCCCGGACGCGGGTGCACACCTGTGGGGTCGGCCGCTCAGGCGAAGCCCCACCGAGGCCGCGGAGCAGGCGGATCAGCCGCCGAGGTCCCCGGCGTACCGCGGTCTCCCGGGGGACGGCCGCCGGGCATCAGCCGCTGAGGCGCACCGGCATGATCAGGTACTTGTAGGCCTCGTCCGCCTCGGCGTCCACGGCGGGCTTGCCGCTGAGCAGCGCCGGCTTGGTGGAGGTCGTGAAGGAGAGCTGGGCGACCGGGGAGTCGATCGCGCTCAGGCCGTCGAGCAGGAAGGTCGGGTTGAAGGCGATCGAGATGTCGTCGCCCTCCAGCTGGGCGTCGACCCTCTCCACAGCCTGTGCGTCGTCGCTGGAGCCCGCCTCCAGGATCAGCACGCCCTGCTCGAAGCTCAGCCGGACCGGGGTGTTGCGCTCGGCCACCAGGGCCACGCGCTTGACGGCCTCGACGAAGGGGGCGGTCTCGATCACCGCGACCGAGTTGAACTCGGTGGGGAAGAGCGTCCGGTACTTCGGCAGGTCGCCCTCGAGGAGGCGGGTGGTGGTGCGGCGGCCCGCGCCCTCGAAGCCGATGAGGCCCTCGCCCTTGCCGGAGCCGGAGAGCGCCAGGGTGACCGTGTCGCCGCTGGTGAGCGCCTTGGCGGTGTCCAGGAGGGTCTTCGCGGGCACCAGGGCGACCGCGGAGGCGTCCGGGGACTCCGGCTTCCACAGGAACTCGCGGACCGCGAAGCGGTAGCGGTCGGTGGAGGCCAGGGTGACCGTGTCGCCCTCGATCTCGATGCGCACGCCGGTGAGGACGGGGAGCGTGTCGTCGCGGCCGGCGGCGATGGCCACCTGCGCGGCGGCGGAGGCGAAGACCTCGCCGGGAACGGTGCCCGTCGCGGTGGGCATCTCCGGCAGCGCCGGGTACTCCTCCACGGGCAGGGTGTGGAGGGTGAAGCGGGAGGAGCCGCAGACCACGGTCGCCCGTACACCGTCCGTGGAGATCTCCACGGGGCGGTTGGGGAGGGCGCGGCAGATGTCGGCGAGCAGGCGGCCGGAGACGAGGACGGTGCCGTCCTCCTCGACCTCCGCCTCGACCGAGACCCGCGCGGAGACCTCGTAGTCGAAGCTGGAGAAGCTCAGGGCGCCGTCCTCGGCCTTCAGCAGAAGGCCCGCGAGTACGGGCGCCGGCGGACGGGCCGGGAGGCTGCGGGCCACCCAGGCCACCGCCTCCGCGAGTACATCGCGCTCCACCCGGATCTTCACCGGAACCGCCTCCTGCTGTTGCTGGCTCTTCGTCGACTGCGGGAACCAGTCTGACGTACGCCGCCGACAGTCGGTGCTGCTCGGGGTCAAGTCGGGACGAGGGGCGGTCGGAGCTCCGGCGCCGAGTTGTGCACAGGCCCCGCTTCAAAGCGGATTCCGAGCTAACTCTAGGTGGGAGTAGTAGTAGGGCCTGTGGAAACCGTGGATAACCCCGTCCACGCAGGTCAGACCCAGTTTTTTATCCACTGCGCCTGTGGGCGGAACCGGTGGAAAACCAGGGGTCTCTGTGGACACGCGAAAGTTCTGCACACCCCATACACAGGACACAGGGAGTTCTCCCCAGCGCTGTCCCCAGCTTTACCCAGGTTCCCCACAGCCCAATCGTCTCCCTTGGTGTGACGGCTTTCACTCGACGAGGTGAGGACGGGCGTTTCGTTGCCGAACAGTGGACAGCGCTGTGGAGAAGCTGTGGGCAACCGACCGTCCTCTGTGGGCGGCCGGTGGACAACCGTCGAGGCCTCCTGTGGACGAAAGCTCTGTCCACAGTCTGTGGATAACGTTTGCCAACAATTCCCCAAGGGTCTGATCTGGTGTGATGTCCTGTCACCAGGCAGCCCTGTGGACAAAATCCGGATAACTTCGCAGTCCCCACCCTGTGGACGGGTGATCATCCCGCAATCTGTGGAGAACCCGCCAGCGGAACGTCGCAATCGAACAGCTCCCCCTTGCCGCCGACCCGCCGCCGACCCGCCGTCGGCCTCTCGCCGGCCCGTCCCCAGCCTGTGGTCGGCCGTCGACACCCCCCGGGAGGCCCCCGGAAACGCCGAAGGGCGCCCCGGGAGGAGTCCCGGGGCGCCCTTCGGAAGCCGGAGGCGGTGTCGGCCGCCGTCGAGGGTGTCAGCCGTTCTTGATGCGGTTGGTCAGCTCGGTGACCTGGTTGTAGATGGAGCGCCGCTCCGCCATCAGGGCACGGATCTTCCGGTCCGCGTGCATCACCGTCGTGTGGTCCCGGCCGCCGAACTGCGCGCCGATCTTCGGCAGCGACAGGTCCGTGAGCTCGCGGCACAGGTACATGGCGATCTGGCGGGCCGTCACCAGGACGCGGCTGCGCGAGGATCCGCAGAGGTCCTCCACCGTCAGGCCGAAGTAGTCCGCGGTGGCCGCCATGATCGCGGGAGCGGTGATCTCCGGCGCGCTGTCCTCGCCGCCGGGGATCAGGTCCTTGAGGACGACCTCGGTGAGCCCGAGGTCCACCGGCTGCCGGTTGAGGCTCGCGAAGGCCGTCACCCGGATCAGCGCGCCCTCCAGCTCGCGGATGTTCCGCGAGATCCGGGAGGCGATGAACTCCAGTACCTCCGGCGGGGCGTTGAGCTGCTCCTGCACCGCCTTCTTGCGGAGGATCGCGATGCGCGTCTCCAGCTCCGGCGGCTGCACGTCGGTGGTGAGGCCCCACTCGAAGCGGTTGCGGAGCCGGTCCTCCAGGGTCACCAGCTGCCGGGGCGGCCGGTCCGAGGAGAGCACGATCTGCTTGTTCGCGTTGTGCAGGGTGTTGAAGGTGTGGAAGAACTCCTCCTGCGTCGACTCCTTGCTCGCCAGGAACTGGATGTCGTCGACGAGCAGGATGTCCACGTCGCGGTAGCGCTTGCGGAAGGTGTCGCCCTTGCCGTCACGGATCGAGTTGATGAACTCGTTGGTGAACTCCTCGGAGCTCACGTACCGCACGCGCGTGCCCGGGTAGAGGCTCCGCGCGTAGTGTCCGATCGCGTGCAGCAGGTGGGTCTTGCCGAGCCCCGACTCCCCGTAGATGAAGAGGGGGTTGTACGCCTTCGCGGGCGCCTCGGCCACCGCGACCGCGGCCGCGTGCGCGAACCGGTTCGAGGAACCGATCACGAAGGTGTCGAAGAGGTACCGGGGGTTCAGGCGCGCGTGCTGCTCGCCCGGGGCGCCGGAGCCCTGGCCGGAGGAGCCGGAGGACGAGGCGCCGTGGACGCCCCCGGGGCCGGGGACGGGTCCGCCGCCCGGCCGGGGACCGGGACGCGCGGCGTGGCCCGGCGGGTCGGGCAGCTCGGCGCGCTCGGGCCGCTGCTGCTCGTAGCCGTGGGAGGGCTCGTCGTAGCGCGTCTGCCGGGACTGCTCGGGCCCGGTGTACGGCGCGCGCTCCTGGTAGCCGCCGAGGCGCGGCTGCTGCCAGGAGAGGTCCTCCTGGGTCCGCGGCCAGGCGCCGGGGTCCGGCCGCTGCGGCTGCTGGTAGTCCGGGTAGGCCGGACGGGCGGTCGGCAGCCCGTCGTCGGACATCGGCCGGTGCCCGTAGCCGTCGTACTTGTCGTACGCGTCGGACCGGTCGCGCTCGTCGTAGCGGGGCTGCTGCGGCTGCGGCACGGTGGGCACGGGCGGCGCCTGCTCGCCGACGGAGTCGTCGACCGTGATCGCGATCCGGATCGGCCGGCCGCACTCGCGGCTGAGGGTCTCGCTGATCAGCGGGGCGAGCCGGCCCTCCAGGACCCGCTTGCCCCACTCGTTGGGCACGGCCAGGAGGGCCGTGTCGGCGACCAGGGCGAGCGGCTGGCAGCGCTCGATCCACTGCTTGTCCTTGGGCTCGATCCCCTGCTGGCCCTCGGCGAGGAGCTGTTCGAGGACCCGCGGCCACACTGCGGCAAGATCGGCAGGTACGTCAGCCACAGGGCACGCTTTCTCGCAGGTCCCACGAAGGTGTGGTTCTCGGGGACGGTGGATCGAAGTCCGGAAGACCGGTCCGTTGAGGACAGGTGAGGACAGAACGGAAAAGATTGTGGAGTCCGCCCACGGTAGTCGGGCGGACTGACGCGGTTCAAGTTGTTGTCCACAGCCTGTGCACAATGGGGGGTGGCGACAGGTCGGTTTGACCGGATGGCGTAGCCGCGCGTACCGTAACCAGGTCGAGTTGTCGATGGCTGCTGCCGCCTGCCTCCGATGGGCAAAGATCACTCTCCGTGATCACGAAGCGGTGCACTCGGGCGTATTGCGAGCTACTCGTGGGCGCACGGTGACAGCCAGGCGATGTCCCGCCACCACCCGAATCATTTCTGGAGCCCCCGAGTGAGCAAGCGCACCTTCCAGCCGAACAACCGTCGTCGCGCGAAGACCCACGGCTTCCGCCTGCGCATGCGCACCCGCGCCGGCCGCGCCATCCTGGCGAACCGCCGTGCCAAGGGTCGCGCGAGCCTGTCCGCCTGATCCACTTAAACAGGTCATGACGTGCTGCCTACCGAGAATCGGCTGAGGCGGCGCGAGGACTTCGCAACCGCGGTACGCCGAGGGCGCCGGGCCGGTCGCCCGCTCCTCGTCGTCCACCTGCACAGCGGTGCAACGGACCCGCACGCGCCTGGGGAGAGCGCTTCCCCGACGCGTGCGGGTTTCGTCGTGAGCAAGGCCGTGGGCGGTGCGGTCGTACGCAACCAGGTGAAGCGTCGTCTGCGTCACCTCGTCCGCGACCGCCTCTCCGCCCTGCCCCCCGGTAGCCTGGTGGTGGTACGGGCGTTGCCCGGAGCCGGCGACGCCGATCACGCACAGCTGGCCCGAGACCTGGACGCCGCTCTCCGGCGGCTCCTGGGAGGGGGCACGCGATGAAGTACCCGCTGCTGGCTCTCATCAAGCTGTACCAGTGGACGATCAGCCCCTTGCTGGGCCCCGTCTGCCGGTACTACCCGTCGTGTTCCCACTACGGATTCACGGCCATCGACCGGCATGGCGCGCTCAAGGGCACGGCCCTGACCGCCTGGCGCATCCTGCGGTGCAATCCGTGGTCGCCCGGCGGTGTGGACCACGTTCCCCCGCGGAAGCGCCCCCGCTGGCACGAAATGCTGAGGAACGCGTTGCGCGGCGACAAGGGCGGGTCCACCGCCGAGACGAGCCCGGCCGCAGAGACCTCGCCCAATGCTCAAGGAGCCTGATTAGTGGACACGATTGCCAGTCTGTTCAGCTTCATCACCTGGCCCGTTTCCTGGGTCATCGTCCAGTTCCACAAGGTGTACGGAGCGATCTTCGGCCCCGACACCGGGTGGGCCTGGGGCCTGTCCATCGTGTCCCTCGTGGTCCTGATCCGCATCTGCCTGATCCCGCTCTTCGTGAAGCAGATCAAGTCGACGCGGAACATGCAGGCGCTCCAGCCGAAGATGAAGGCGATCCAGGAGCGCTACAAGAGCGACAAGCAGCGTCAGTCCGAAGAGATGATGAAGCTGTACAAGGAGACGGGCACCAACCCGCTCTCCTCGTGCCTTCCCATCCTGGCCCAGTCGCCGTTCTTCTTCGCCCTGTACCACGTGCTGTCCAACATCGCGTCGGGCAAGGAGATCGGCGTCATGAACCAGGCGCTGGTCGACAGCGCCCGGCAGGCCCACATCTTCGGCGCCCCCATCGCGGCGAAGTTCATGGACAGCCCGGAGAAGGTCGAGGCCCTCAACGCCTCGCTGACCGACGTCCGGATCGTCACCGCGATCATGATCATCATGATGTCGGCCTCGCAGTTCTTCACCCAGCGCCAGCTGATGATGAAGAACGTCGACCTCTCGGTGAAGACCCCGTACATGCAGCAGCAGAAGATGCTCATGTACATCTTCCCGGTGATCTTCGCCGTCATGGGCATCAACTTCCCCGTCGGTGTCCTCGTCTACTGGCTGACCACCAACGTGTGGACCATGGGCCAGCAGATGTACGTGATCAACCAGAACCCGACGCCGGGCAGCAAGGCCCAGGACGCCTACCTCCAGCGTCTGCTCAAGAGCATCACCCACCACGGTGAGGTCCGCGGCCGTCGCCGGAAGAGCGTCGTCAAGGTCGTCGTCGCCAAGGGCAGCGACCGCAACGAGAACGAGCGCCGCTTCTTCGGAGGCCTCGCCAAGGCCGGCTACGCCGCCCAGGCCGACGGCACCGTGATCAAGAGCGACACCATCGCGGCCGAGGCCGAGGGCGGTGCCGCCGCCAAGCGCCAGCAGCCCAAGCGCCAGACCAAGGCCCAGCGCCAGGCCGCCGCGGTCCAGCCGACCGCGGCCAAGGACACCGACGAGGTCTCCGAGCCCGTCACCGAGAAGGCGTCCCCCTCGCTGGAGAAGAAGCCCCGGGGGTCGGCCGGGACCGGCGCCTCCGACGTCACCGCCGCGAAGGACGAGGTCCAGGGCGACAAGCCCACGCGTCCGAGCCGCGCCAACTCCGGCGGCTCCCGTCAGCAGGGCAAGACCGGTCAGCGCAAGGGCCAGCAGCGGCCCAAGCACCCCTCCTCCAAGAAGTAAGCCTCCCCCGACGCAAGAAGGAGCCCGTCCGTGACGGAAGGCACCACCTCCGCCGCCGCCGAGGGTGGCGACACCCTGACCCGCCTGGAGCAGGAGGGTGAGATCGCGGCCGACTACCTCGAAGGCCTGCTCGACATCGCCGATCTCGACGGCGACATCGACATGGACGTCGAGGCGGACCGGGCAGCGGTCTCGATCATCAGCGACTCCAGCAGCCGTGACCTCCAGAAGCTGGTGGGCCGCGACGGCGAGGTCCTGGAGGCGCTCCAGGAGCTGACCCGTCTGGCCGTGCACCGGGAGACCGGGGACCGCAGCCGTCTGATGCTCGACATCGCCGGCTTCCGGGCCAAGAAGCGCACCGAGCTCGCCGAACTGGGCGCCAAGGCCGCGGCCGAGGTGAAGGCCGGCGGCCAGCCGGTCAAGCTGGACCCGATGACGCCGTTCGAGCGCAAGGTCGTGCACGACGCGATCGCCGCCGCCGGTCTGCGCAGCGAGTCCGAGGGCGAGGAGCCGCAGCGCTTCGTCGTCGTCCTCCCGGCCTGACCCCTCACGTAGTCTCGGCCCCGTCTGTGCACAGGCGGGGCCGATCTTTGTCAGCCTGATAGTTCAGCCACCACAGTGCGCTCGCACGTCATGCGTGCGGTACGGAAGGACGGTTCCCGTGACGGAGGCAGCGGAGCTCCCCGAGGCGCCGGAGCAGGCACGGACAGTCTTCGGTGAGTACTTCCCGGAGGCAGTGCGCTACGCCGAGCTCCTCGCGGACGCGGGGGTGAAGCGTGGTCTGATCGGCCCGCGCGAGGTCCCGAGGCTCTGGGAGCGCCACCTGCTGAACTGCGCCGTCCTCTCGGAGGTCGTCCCCGAGGGCGTCACGGTCTGCGACGTCGGCTCGGGCGCCGGTCTGCCCGGCATTCCCCTCGCCCTGGTCCGGCCGGACCTGAAGATCACGCTCCTGGAACCGCTGCTGCGTCGGACGAACTTCCTCCAGGAGGTCGTCGAGCTGCTCGGCCTCGACCACGTCACCGTGGTCCGGGGACGTGCGGAGGAGATGCTCGGCAAGATCACGCCCGTGCACGTGGTGACCGCGCGCGCGGTGGCTCCGCTGGACCGGCTGGCCGGCTGGGGCGTTCCCCTGCTGCGTCCGTACGGAGAGATGCTGGCGCTCAAGGGCGACACCGCGCAGGAGGAGATCGACGGCGCTCGTGCCGCCCTCTCCCGGCTCGGTGTGGTGGAGACCTCGGTGCTGCACGTGGGCGAGGGGATCGTCGATCCGTTGTCCACGGTCGTCCGGGTGGAGGTCGGCGAGAGCCCCGGCGGTGTGCGGTTCGCGGCCAAGCGGGCCAAGGCCGCCCGTACGAGCAAGACCCGCCGACGCCGCTGACGGGGCCCGACGGCAGGGCCGGCTGACGCCGCCGGGCGTCGCATACGTCCGATTTCGGAGTGTCGGCCCGTCCCGGCGGGGTGGCACGGGCATGGTGTTTCACGTGAAACATCGCTCACTGCTGCAGGGGATCATCGGCCGTGGTCGGGCGGCCGCCACGCCCAGGGACCGTAGGCCCCGCGTGAATCCACCCGCGAGGGTTACGGGGATGTCCACAGAGGTGGATTCCTCCACAGAACCCCCGACCTCGCTGGTTCGCGACCCCGAAAGCATGGCAGGCTCTCCTCATCGCGAGCCCGAAGTCGAGGAGAGTGAATCCTTGCGGTCCGACGCCAACATCGCGGGACCGATGACCGATCCGGTCCCCGGTCCCCGAACCGAATCGGTGGGAGGTGATGTTTCACGTGAAACATCACCTCCCATGGAAACGCCGCCCCCCATGGACGACACCCCCATCGGTCGCGCTGCCCAGCTGGCAGTAGAGGCCCTGGGGCGTGCCGGTGAGGGACTTCCCCGCCCGGCCCAGACTCGCGTCATGGTGGTCGCCAACCAGAAGGGGGGCGTGGGCAAGACGACCACGACGGTCAATCTCGCCGCCTCCCTGGCCCTGCATGGTGCCCGTGTCCTGGTCGTCGACCTGGACCCGCAGGGCAACGCCTCCACGGCGCTCGGTATCGACCACCACGCCAGCGTCCCCTCGATCTACGACGTCCTGGTGGACAGCCGGCCGCTCTCCGAAGTGGTGCAGCCCGTCATGGACGTGGAAGGCCTCTTCTGCGCCCCCGCCACCATCGACCTCGCCGGTGCGGAGATCGAGCTGGTGTCGCTGGTGGCGCGTGAGAGCCGTCTCCAGCGGGCGATCCAGGCCTATGAGCAGCCGCTGGACTACATCCTGATCGACTGCCCTCCCTCGCTCGGCCTCCTCTCGGTCAACGCCCTGGTGGCGGGGGCCGAGGTGCTGATCCCGATCCAGTGCGAGTACTACGCCCTGGAGGGCCTCGGACAGCTCCTGAAGAACGTCGACCTGGTCCGTGGGCATCTGAATCCCTCGCTCCACGTCTCGACCATCCTGCTCACCATGTACGACGGCCGGACGAGGCTCGCCTCCCAGGTCGCCGAAGAGGTCCGCACCCACTTCGGCGAGGAGGTGCTGCGGACCAGCATCCCCCGGTCCGTCCGCATCTCGGAGGCACCGAGCTACGGCCAGACGGTGATCACGTACGATCCGGGCTCCAGCGGTGCTCTGTCGTACATCGAAGCGGCTCGTGAGATCGCCCTTCGGGGCGTCACCGTGAACTATGACGCCCGGCACGCACGTGTCGGGCACCAGAACCATCAGCGCAGCATGTCGGAGGGAATTCAGTGAGTGAGCGACGTAGGGGATTGGGGCCGCGTGGGCTCGGTTCGCTGATCCCGCAGAGCGCTCCGTCTCCCGAGTCGGCGGTGGCATGGGCCGAGGCCGTGAAGACGGCCGAGCCGAAGGCTCCTGCCGGGGCGTACTTCACCGAGATCCCGATCGACGCCATCGTGCCCAACCGGCACCAGCCGCGACAGATCTTCGACGAGGACGCCCTCGCGGAGCTGGTCACCTCCATCAAGGAGGTCGGTCTGCTCCAGCCCGTGGTCGTCCGCAAGGTCGACGGCGACCGCTATGAGCTCGTCATGGGCGAGCGGCGTCTGCGGGCCTCCACGACGGCGGGCCTGGAACGGATCCCGGCGATCGTCCGGGAGACCGACGACGAGAAGATGCTCCTGGACGCGCTCCTGGAGAACCTCCACCGGGCGCAGCTGAACGCGATCGAAGAGGCACACGCCTACGAGCAACTGCTCAAGGACTTCGGCTGCACCCATGACCAGCTCGCGGACCGGATCGGACGCTCCCGCCCGCAGATCTCCAACACGCTGCGGCTGCTGCGCCTCTCTCCCCCGGTGCAGCGCCGGGTCGCCGCCGGGGTGCTCTCTGCCGGCCACGCGCGGGCCCTGCTCGGCGTGGAGGACGTGGAGAGCCAGGACAAGCTGGCGGCCCGGATCGTCGCCGAGGGCCTCTCGGTGCGTTCCGTCGAGGAGATCGTGAGCCTCCTGGGTTCCGAGGAGTCCGCCGGCGCGGTCAAGCCGAAGAAGCCGCGCGCCGGTGCCCGCGTCTCGCCCGCCCTCACGGACCTGGCCACCCGGCTCTCGGACCGCTTCGAGACCCGGGTGAAGGTCGACCTGGGACAGAAGAAGGGCAAGATCGTCGTCGAGTTCGCCTCCATGGACGACCTGGAGCGGATCCTCTCGACCCTGGCCCCCGGCGAGGGCCGGGTCCTCGACCAGAAGGGCGTCGAACAGGGCGCCAGGGGCTGACCCCTGTCCGCCCGCTTCACCGAGGTCACGCGAGGGCGGCCCACGATCCGGTTCCACCGGGCCGTGGGCCGCCCTTTGCCTGTGGGCGGTGTCCTCCTGATCGTCCGATCGATACGATTCCGAGAGGCACATGCGTACGCGAAGGCGAGGGAAGTGAGGATCAGCCGTGGGGCGTCGGTTCGTACCGCTCACGCTGGACAACCTTCCGGACCTCCCCACTCGGTGTCGCTCCTGCGTCTTCTGGGAGCTCGACCCGGTCAGCGGTGAGGCCGCCGTGAAGGCGGGGCGCGCGGAGCCGGAGAAGGAGTCCTGGATCTCGGCCGTCCTCCTGGAGTGGGGCTCCTGCGGGCGGGTGGTCTACGTCGACGAGGTGCCGGTCGGATACGTCCTCTACGCTCCTCCGGCCTATGTGCCGCGGTCGACGGCCTTCCCGACGAGCCCGGTGGCGGCGGACGCCGTCCAGCTGATGACGGCGTGGATCATGCCGGGGTACCAGGGCCAGGGGCTGGGGCGCGTGATGGTGCAGACCGTGGCCAAGGACGTGCTGAGGCGGGGCTTCAAGGCGATCGAGGCATTCGGAGACGCCCGGTGGAAGGAGCCGGCCTGTGTGCTGCCGGCCGAACATCTGCTCGCGGTGGGCTTCAAGACCGTCCGGCCGCACCACGCCTTCCCCCGGATGAGGCTGGACCTCAGGACGACGCTCTCCTGGAAGGAGGACGTCGAGATGGCCCTGGACCGCCTGCTCGGAGTCGTGCAGAAGGAACCCGCCCTGCGGCCTCTCTAGGCCGGAGGCCCCGGGAGACGCCGGAGGCGGGAATCCCGGCTCCGGATACGGGAACGGCCCGCCCCGGCGAGGGAGCGGGCCGCTGTCGTTCCACCTGAATGTTTCACGTGAAACAGCGAAGAGGCGTCAGGCCTTGGGAGCCTCGACGAAGTCGCCCAGATCGCGCAGGATGGCGGCCTTCGGCTTGGCACCGACGATGGTCTTCACGACCTCGCCGCCCTGGTAGACGTTCAGCGTCGGGATGGACATGACGCCGTACTTGGCGGCCGTGGCGGGGTTCTGGTCGATGTTGAGCTTCACGACCTCGATCTCGCCGTGCTCGGCGGCGATCGCCTCGAGCGACGGGGCGATCTGACGGCACGGACCGCACCACTCGGCCCAGAAGTCCACCAGAACGGGCTTGTCGCTCTTGAGGACTTCCTCTTCGAAGGTGGCGTCGGTCACAGACTTCAGGGCCACAGCGGCCTCCTTGAACTCGCGGGGTGTGGGTGGGGAAACGCTTGGGGTCAGACCACGGGGGTCTCGGCCAGCTTCTCGGGCTCGGCCACCTTCTCGGTGTCGGCGAGGGCGGCCAGGAAGCGCTCGGCGTCGAGCGCGGCGGAGCAGCCGGTACCGGCGGCCGTGATGGCCTGGCGGTAGGTATGGTCGACGACGTCACCGGCAGCGAAGACACCCGGGAGGTTCGTGCGCGTCGACGGAGCGGCGACCTTGAGGTAGCCCTCGTCGTCCAGGTCCAGCTGGCCCTTGAAGAGCTCGGTCCGCGGGTCGTGGCCCACGGCGATGAAGAGGCCGGTGACCGGGAGCTCGCGGGTCACACCGGTCTTCGTGTCGCGCAGGGTCACGCCGCTGAGCTTCTGGTCACCGTGGATCGTGGTGACCTCGCTGTCCCAGGCGAAGGAGATCTTCGGGTCGGCGAAGGCGCGGTCCTGCATGGCCTTCGAGGCGCGCAGGGTGTCGCGGCGGTGGACGATGGTGACGGTCTTGGCGAAGCGCGAGAGGAAGGTGGCCTCCTCGATCGCGGTGTCGCCGCCGCCGACGACGGCGATGTCCTGGTCCCTGAAGAAGAAGCCGTCGCAGGTGGCGCACCAGGAGACGCCGCGGCCGGAGAGGACGTCCTCGTTGGGGAGGCCGAGCTTGCGGTGCTGGGAGCCCGTGGTGACGATGACGGCCTTGGCGCGGTGCACGGTGCCGGCGGTGTCGGTGACGGTCTTGATCTCACCGGTCAGGTCCACGGCGACGACGTCGTCGGGGACGAGCTCGGCGCCGAAGCGCTCGGCCTGGGCCCGCATGTTGTCCATCAGGTCCGGGCCCATGATGCCGTCACGGAAGCCGGGGAAGTTCTCGACCTCGGTGGTGTTCATCAGGGCGCCACCGGCGGTGACCGCACCCTCGAAGACCAGAGGGTTCAGCGACGCTCGGGCCGTGTAGAGCGCAGCGGTGTATCCCGCGGGCCCCGAGCCGATGATGATCACATTGCGGACGTCGCTCACGGGTTTCTTCCTCGTCTCTGCAGACTGCCACTGCCTACGGGGGCGGTTGTCTCGGTCGCTCACCCCACCCAACGGATCCTAAGGGGCGTGCATTCCCGAGACCGCCGCGCGGCACGTGACAGGGGCGGGAGGGAGGGGTTCAGGAGCGGGGATAGCTCTTGCTGAGGAGGACCTCGGCGGCCGGTGCCCCGCTCTCCGCCCGGTCGGCGCAGGAGGCGTCGACCACGTAGGCCCGGACCCGCGTGGTGTCGGTGGGGTCCGGCAGGACGAGCAGGTAGGCGGACTTCCCCCGGTACTCGCCCCGCTCGTGGCCCAGCACCGTGTCGGTGCGGCCGGTGCCGGCGAGGACGCAGGCGGGGACGGCAGCGTCGCCGCTCCGCCGGGGGGACGTGGCGCCGGTGTCGGAGGACATCGATTCGGGTCCGACGCCCTGGGGGGTCCTCAGCGTCCTGTCCGGGACCAGGAGGTCCTGGACCCGCTTCTCGACCGGTGACCCGGAGAAGGGGGCGGCAGCGGCCTCGACGGAGGCGTCGGCCCTCCTCACACCGTTCGCGACGCCGTCCCCGACCGTGTCGCCCGCCTGGCTGAGATACAGGCTCGTTCCGAGCACCACGGCACCGAAAGCGGCGCCGATCGTGGAGAGCAGGGCGATCCGGCGGCGGTGCCGGCGGGGGCGTCCCGGACCGGTGGCCGCGCGGGGACGTCCGGCGGGACGGCCCGGGGCAGGGGAGGAGGAGCGGGACGGCTCCACGGAGGGACGCGATGTTTCACGTGAAACAGGGGCGTCGTCGTTGTCCGGGGCGGTGGCGTCGAGAAGGGCCTCGGCGGCGAGGGCGGCATCGATCCGGCCCGCGATCTCGGCGGGCATCCGGGGCGGCCCGGGCAGGGTGCCGAGCAGGCTCCGGATCTCCTCCAGGGAGGACCGCACGTCCGCGCAGAGGGGACAGCCGTCCACGTGTCGGCGCACGGTCGCGGAACGGGACGGCGAGAGCAGCCCCTCGGTCAGGTCGGAGATCTCCGAGACGTCCGGGTGCTGTGTGGTGTCAGCCCTGTCGGCCGTGGAAGTCACGTGCGCCCACCTCCGCCCTTCACAGCAGCTGGATCAGTCGGTCCGGTGTCCGTCGGCCCCGGCACCGGTGGGACGGATGTCCCCGGCGTCCGGTTCCTTCCCCCTTCGACGACCTCGTTACCCACGGTGTCGGCACGCAGATGAGTGACCAGGGGAAGGAGGCGTGCCCGGCCCCGCGCGCAGCGGCTCTTCACGGTTCCGGCGGGAACGCCGAGGATACGGGCCGCTTCCGCGACCGGGTAACCCTGCATGTCGACCAGGACGAGGGCGGCCCGCTGATCGGCGGGGATCGAGGCGAGCGCGGCCAGGACCTCGCGGTGGAGGTCCCGGCGCTCCACGGGTGCCTCGGCCGACTCGTGGGGACCGAGGAGCTGCTCGAAGCGGTCGTCGTCGTCGACGGGCGAGGTTCTGCGGGAAGCGGCCTTGCGCGCCCGGTCGAGGCAGGCGTTCACCGTGATCCGGTGGAGCCAGGTCGTGACGGCCGACTGGCCGCGGAAGGTGTGGGCGGCGCGGAAGGCCGAGAGGAGAGCGTCCTGGACGGCGTCGGCGGCCTCCTCGCGGTCCCCCAGGGTCCGCAGGGCCACCGCCCACAGCCGATCGCGGTGCCGCCGCACCAGCTCACCGAAGGCATCGTGGTCCCCGGCGACGTGACGGGCCAGGAGCTCCCGGTCGTCGGTGGCCTCGTCTATCGGATCGTCCAACGGTGAGCCCCCTCCCTGTGCGGTCGTCAGCCCAGGATCTTGATTTCCGTCAGCTTGCCGCGGAAGCCCCCGTCGTTGGCGGGCAGTTCGGTGAGCCAGATCAGAACGTAGCGGGTGGTGACGGGCCCGGTGGTCTTCAGCGTCATGTCGGTACCGGACGCGGACGCCCGGGTGGCGAACCGATCGGGCATGGTCGGCGCCGACACCGCGTCCGCGGGTGCGGTCCGCAGCTCCGCCGAGGTCTGCCCCAGGAACGACAGGTCGACCGAGCTGACCCTCTGGGCCTTCCCCAGGTCGAGGACGATGCCCACGCCGCTCTTCAGGTTCCCGAAGCGGGCGGAGTAGTAGCTGTCGGTGTACCAGTAGGTGCTGGGGTCGCCGTCGTACGCCTTCGGTATGGCCTGGGGCTTCTCCGAACCGCCGCCCAGCGGGTCGAAGTCGTACGCGGATGCGATGGAGATCGGCTTGGGCTGCACCGGCTTCTCGTCGGTCACGACCGTCGGGGTCGCTTCCGGCGTCTCGGGGCCGTTCTCCTTCGAGCCGAGGAGCCGGTCGGCGATCTGCCAGCTGCCCAGGCCCAGGGCGGCGATCAGCAGGGCCGAGACGGTCCACTTCAGCGCCCTGCCGGTGCGGCTCTGGAGCGGGGGCGGCGGGAGGACGACCGTCTGGGTGGCCGCCGGGTGCGGCTGTGGACGCCCGTACGTGCCCTGCTGGTACGTCGTGCGCTGGTACTCGGGCGGAGCGGCGAACTCGGGCTCCGGCGGCTTCACGCGGGGCATCGTGGACACGGCCCTGGCCAGCTCGTCCGGTGTGGTGCAGGGCGGTTCCTGGCGCGAGGCGGTGGCACCGTCGTTGGCGAGGGCGCGCATGGCGATCTCGGAGAGGCCCCGGTGGACGCCGGCGCGGACCTGGTCGGGGGGAAGCAGCCCGACGCCCTTGGGCAGCCCGGAGAGGCCGTGGGCGTCGCTGTCGTACGGCCAGCGCTGGGTGAGCGAGGCGTACAGCAGGGCGCCGATGGCCTCGGTGTCGGTGCGCTGCGGACGCTCGGCCGTGATGCCGCGCAGGGCGGCGTTCACGGCGAGTCCGCGGATCCGGTACTGGCCGGTGGAGCTGCGCAGGACCGCGCTCGGGGTGAGCCGGAGGTGGGAGAGGCCTTCGCGGTGGGCGGCGGCCATGGCCTGGGAGACCTGGCTGACGAGCTGGTAGGCGTCGTGGGCCTCCAGCGGGCCGGCGGCGAGCAGCGCGGTCAGCTCGACGGAGTCGGGCAGCCACTCGTGCACGACGTACACGAGGTCGTTCTCCTCGACGGCGTCGAGGACCTGGACGAACCGGGGGTCGCCCAGGAGGGCGGCGGAGCGGGCCGCGGCCAGGACCGAACGCGCCCGGGGGTGGTCGGCGGGCAGCAGATGGACCCCGACGGCGCGCCGGAGCTTCTCGTCGACGGCCCGCCAGCTGCTGAAGCCGTCCAGACGGGTGACGCACTCCTCCAGCCGGTAGCGCCTGGCCAGTTTGTGGCCGCTGTGCAGTTCCGGAGCCGGGAGGGAGGACCGTTCACCGCTCTGTCGTTCGACCGCCTCGTTGTCCGTGGCCTCGGCGGTCTTGCCCGCCGTTTTCTGTTCTTCCGCCACCCCGTCGGTCGCGGCCTTGTCCGCCTTGGCGGCCAGCGGGTCGTCACCGCTGTTGTCGGCCACGTCGACGGCGGCCGTGCTACGTTCCGCCACCGTCGTTCCTGCCTCCCCCTCCGTTGCGCCACATCCAACAGCCAAGCCAATTGTGCCCACAGTCGGACGCTATGCACGACACGCGGTCCCCGTCGATGGTTGTGCGGGACCTCGGGTTCAGCGTCCCAGGCGGCCGCGGACCATGCCGACCAGGGTGTTCAGTTCCGTGATCCGCATGCGCTTGGCCGCGACGAAGAAGACTCCGAGGAGCACGGCCCCGCCGACGACCAGGGCGACGAGCGAGCCGAGCGCGCCCTCGCCCAGGAGCTTCAGGAGGCCGAACCCGACGGCACCGGCGACGATCGCGGCGGGCACGGAGGCCATGCAGAGCCGGGCGTAGGTCCGCAGCACGTGGGTGCCGTCCAGGTCGCCGCCCAGCCGGTTGCGGAGCCGGCGCCAGGCGACGCCGACGCCGACCGCGTAGGCGAGGCCGTAGGAGGCGGCCATGCCGACGACGGCCCACTGGGCGGGCAGGAGGACGTAGCAGATCGCCGAGGCCGCCGCGTTGACGGCGGCGACGATGACCGTGTTGTAGAAGGGCGTCCGGGTGTCCTCGTAGGCGTAGAAGCCGCGGAGCACGACGTACTGGACGGAGTAGGGGATCAGGCCGAGGCCGAAGGCCATCAGGATGAAGCCCATGCCCTGGGCGGCCTCGATGCCGCTGGAGGCGTAGAGCAGGGTGCACATCGGGACGCCGAGCGCCAGGAAGGCGAAGGAGACCGGGACGATCGCGACGGCCGAGTTCCGGAGGCCCTGCGAGATGTCGTCGCGGACGGCGCCCGGGTCGTCGTCGTGGGCGGCACGGGAGATGCGCGGCAGCAGCGCGGCCATCACGGAGACGGTGATGATGGCCTGCGGCATGCCCCAGATCAGCTGGGCGTTGGAGTAGGCGAGGAAACCCGCGCCGTTCTTCCCGGACTCCTCGCCCGCGGCGGTGGCGAGCTGGGTGACGACCAGGACGCCCGCCTGGTTGGCCAGGACGAAGAGCACGGTCCACTTGGCGAGCTTGACCGTCTTCCCGAGCCCGTGACCCTTCCAGTCGAAGCGGGGCCGGAAGCGGAAGCCCGTCTCGCGCAGGTACGGGATCATCGCCAGGGCCTGGACGACGAGGCCGAGCAGGGTGCCGATGCCGAGCAGGCGGATGCCCTCGTCCGGAATGGTCTGCACGCCCATCCGGGACTCGGCGGAGGTGCCGTACACCCAGATGAACAGGCCGAAGGTGACGATCATGACGATGTTGTTGAGGACCGGGGTCCACATCATCGCGCCGAACTTGCCGCGGGCGTTGAGGATCTGCCCCATCACCACGTGCACGCCCATGAAGAAGATCGTGGGCAGGCAGTAGCGGGCGAAGGTGACGGCCACGCTGTTGGCCGCCGCGTCGTCGGCGATGGTGTTCGACATGAGCCGGATCAGCAGCGGCGCGGCGAAGACGGCCAGGGCGACGATCACGCCGAGCGCCACCATCACCAGGGTGAGCAGGCGATTGGCGAAGGCCTCGCCGCCGTCCTCGTCGTTCTTCATCGAGCGGACGAGCTGCGGGACGAAGACCGAGTTCAGACCGCCGCCGACGGTGAGGATGTAGATCATCGTCGGCAGGGTGTAGGCGATGGTGAAGGCGTCGCCGAGCAGGGCCGCGCCGAGCGCACCGGTGATCACCAGGCTGCGGACGAAGCCGGTGAGCCGGGAGACCAGCGTGCCGGCCGCCATCACCGCGCTCGACTTGAGCAGTCCGGAGGCACGGCCGGTCTTCTTGGGGGCGGGCGCGGGCAGCGGATCGGGCTCAGGGGTGGGCGGCGGCACCTGGCCGGGCGCCTGCTGGTCCCGGTAGAGGTGCGCGAAGGCGTCCGGCTCGGGCGCCTCCTCGCTCGCCCGGGTCACCAGGTCGTCGACTCCGGTGAACTGGACCGTGCGCGCGTCGTCGCCGTACGGCAGGTGGCGCGAGGGGCCGTCGGGCTCCGGCGCCGGGGTCTGCGCCCACACGCGGGGGTCGGGGGCGTGCGGGGGCACGGCCGGCTGCTGGTAGAGCGCCTGGGGGTCCTGGTAGGTGCCGGGGGGCGGCGGCGGGTGCGCGGCGCGGTCGTAGAGCGCCTCGCTCACCGGGTCCTGCGCGGAGAGGTCCCGCGCCCGGTACGGATCGTGGGCGTAGGCGTCCTGGACGTAGGGGTCCTGGGGATAGGCGCCCTGGGCGTACGGGTCCTGGGCGTAGGGGTCCTGCGCGTACGGGCCCTGCCCGGGCTGCTGTTGCGCCGGGTCGCCCTGCTGAGGGGCCGGCGGGTGGCCGGGACCGGAGGGTGCCGCGGGCGTCCCACCGGACGGCGCGGTGCCGCCCGCGCCCTGGCCGCGGTCACCGTCGTACGGCGCGTTCATGGTTACCCCACCTCATCGTCCCCGGCCGACCGGCCACGACATCGCTCAACGGTCCACTTTCTCACCCGTGGCCGACGGGTCGCCGCTTTCGGGCCCGGTGTCCGGTGTCGGGTCACTCGGCTGCTCGGGTCCGTCCGCGCCGTTTTTCCCCGGCTCCGCGACCGGCCCGTCCGCTCCGGCACCTTCCGACTCCCCGGCCCCGTCGGTCTCTTCGGTCGCCCCGGTGCCTTCGGCCGCTTCGGCTTCCGCGGCCTGGGCCGCCAGTCGCTTGCGCTGGGTGTACATCCGCACGCCGGCGAGGACGAGGAGGAGGACGCCTCCGGCGATCACCAGCATCACCGTGGGGGTGATCTCGGAGACCTTCACGGTGAACGACATCGGCTTCCCGTAGGGAGTGCCGTCCTCGGTGTAGAGCTGGGCCGTCACCGGGACCTGGCCGTTCACGGCGGCCGTGGCGTCGAACTTCACCGACTGGCTGTGCCCGGCGCCGACCTTCACGGGCAGCTCGGCGGTCCGTTCGCCGTTGATCTGCAACCGGTTCCTGTTGTTGGAGACGAGGCGCAGCACCAGGTGGTCCACACCCTGCAGCAGCTTGTTCTGGACGGTGACGGGGATCGTCGCGCTGCGGCCGGAGAGCGTGAGGTCGGACTTGTCGACCAGCTGGACGCTCTTGGTGAGGCGCTGAAGATAGCCCTGGACGTTGTCCCGGTAGATCGCGGCGGCCCTGGTCCGGTCGCGCCAGGACGTCGACATCTCGCGGTTGACCGCGTTGCCGAACGGGGTCACGACGCGGTCCGGGAACGTCAGGACGACCTTGAAGTCGTTCAGCTCGTCCCGGGTGGTCTTCATGTCGCGGAAGGCCTGGACCGGCAGCTCCCGGTCGCGCAGCTTCTTCGGGTACCGCGAGGCGGCGGGCACCGCGGTGGAGGCGTCCGGGTCCGGCTTGGCCGTCGCCGCCGCGACGAGGTCGCTCGGCTGGCTCCAGCGTCGGCCGGAGAGGCCGCGCAGGGCGGTCGCCATCGTCTGCGCCTGGGCGACGGTCGGCACCCGCTGGGGGGCGACCACGACGCTCCGCTGCTTCTCCGGCTGCTCCAGGGTGATCGCGAGCGACTGGGAGAGGAAGTCCTGAACGGCGAGCGTGGAGTTCTCCGAGCGGACCATGTCGCCCTCGAAGGCGGTGGACAGGAGCGCGTCGCTCACCACGGCCGTGGTGCTGCCGTTGCCCAGGGGGCGGGCCGCCGTGGGCGTGTAGGGGAGTTCGTCGCGGACGCTGTCGCTGCGGGCGATCACCTTGTCGGCGCCGGCCGAGGTCGCGACCGCCACGATGGCGGGGTCGACGGCCCCTTCGACGGGCCAGGCGAAGTCGGTGGAGGGCTGCACGTGGAGGACGGTCTCGACCGTCATTCCGGCGAGGGCGGTCGCGGACTGAAGGTGTCCCAGGGAGCCGGGGACGTCCTTGCCACGGTGTGCCAGGGAGGCGAGGTCGGGGTCGGCGAAGGGGAGGGCGACGACCTTGTGCCCCTGCACCGCCTTCTCCAGCGCGCCCAGCCACCGCCCGGCGAGCTCCTTGTGGGTGCCGGGGACGTGCAGGGAGCCGTCCTTGACGCGGTAGCCGTTCGCCATGGCGTCGACGGTGGCCAGCAGGTCGGGATCGATCACCCAGGTGACCGGCAGGTCCTTGCCCAGCGCCACCATCTGGTCGAGGCGCCCGCCCGGACGCAGCTCGGCCGCCAGGGCGTCGTCCTCGAAGACCGGGGTCTGCTGGTCGTCCGTGGCCGTCTCCGCCGAGACGTGGGCCGAGGCGATCAGCGGCCAGAGGTAGGTGAGCTGGGTCTTCTTCTCGGTGGGCTCGGGCTGGTACGGCAGGAAGGTCCGCTCGATGCCGAGCACCCGGGGGTAGGAGCGGTCCGGAGTCTGCCCGGTGAGGGAGACGCCGAGCTGGTAGACGCCCGCCCCGTCGAGTCCGAGGTCGGCGACCGGCACGGAGAGGGAGAAGTCCGCACTGAGGCCGGCGCCCAGCTTGGGGATCTTGGCGGTGGGGGCGTCCGGCACGGGAGCGGGGTCGCTGTCGCCCCGGTAGCCCGTGCGCCCCGTCACCTGTTCGATCTCGCTGCGGCTGGTCATCAGGGGACCGACGCGCAGTTCGACGGAGGCGTCGGTGACGGGCTTCTTGCCCTGGTTGGTGACCGTGCCCGTGAGGGTGACGGTGTCGCCCTCGACGGGGGCGCTCGGTGTCAGGGTGTCGATCGACACGTCGACGGTCTTCGACCCGGTGGCGTCCTCGGCGGTGATCGTCGAAGGGGCGGTGACCGCGGCGGGAGCGGCCGTCGCCGGGGAGGCGGAGACCGGGGCCTGGAGCAGTCCGGCGAGGAGGGGTGCTCCGACGGTGACGCTGAGTGTGCGCCGCAGCCATCGGCGGGCAGGTGAGGGAGCGGTCCCCTTGATGTCTGCCGCCTCGGCCACGCGTTCGCCCGTCCTCGTCGTTGTCTGTGGTGTCGGGGGTTCCCGGTTGCTGTGTCCAGGCATGGTAACGAGGCATGCTGGGAGCAAGTGCCGGGGACTGCTCCAGGCGATCTTCGACCGGCCGCCGGTGCGCGCGGACCGACGCCCCCGCGCCCGGGAAGCGGGGCGGCTCCGCTCCCGGAAAACGAGGACGTCGGGGTGAGCCGGGGCACGTACCCTTTTCTGTTGTGCCGAACGCCAACGAAGACACCCCGACTGCACTGAGCCAGGTGCAACGCCGCGCGGTCAGTGAACTGCTGCGCGTGTCCCCCGCCGCCGACGACCTCGCCCGCCGCTTCGAGGAGGCCGGGTTCAGCCTCGCGCTGGTCGGTGGCTCGGTGCGGGACGCCCTGCTCGGCCGGCTCGGCAACGACCTGGACTTCACCACCGACGCGCGCCCCGAGGACGTACTGAAGATCGTCCGCCCGTGGGCCGACGCCGTGTGGGAGGTCGGCATCGCCTTCGGGACGGTCGGCTGCCAGAAGGACGCCCGCGTCGGGGACACCGTTCAGCGCTTCCAGATCGAGGTCACCACGTACCGCTCGGAGGCGTACGACCGGACCTCGCGCAAGCCCGAGGTCTCCTACGGCGACTCGATCGAGGAGGACCTCGTCCGGCGTGACTTCACCGTCAACGCCATGGCCGTGGCCCTCCCCGCGAAGGAGTTCATCGACCCGTACGGCGGCCTGGAGGACCTGGCCGCCCGGGTGCTGCGGACGCCGGGCACGCCGGAGGAGTCCTTCTCCGACGACCCACTGCGCATGATGCGGGCCGCGCGGTTCGCCGCACAGCTGGACTTCGAGGTCGCCCCCGAGGTCGTCACCGCCATGAAGGAGATGTCCGGCCGGCTGGAGATCGTCTCCGCCGAGCGCATCCGCGAGGAGCTCAACAAGCTCCTCCTCTCGGCGCACCCGCGGAAGGGCCTCGGCCTCCTCGTGGACACCGGCCTCGCCGAGCACGTGCTGCCCGAGCTGCCGGCGCTGCGGCTGGAGAGCGACGAGCACCACCGGCACAAGGACGTCTACGAGCACTCGTTGACCGTGCTCGACCAGGCGATCGACCTGGAGGAGGACGGCCCCGACCTGGTGCTGCGCATCGCGGCCCTGCTGCACGACATCGGCAAGCCGCGCACCCGTCGCTTCGAGAAGGACGGACGGGTCTCCTTCCACCACCACGAAGTCGTGGGCGCGAAGATGACCAAGAAGCGCATGACCGCGCTCAAGTACTCCAACGAGATGATCAAGGACGTTTCGCGTCTCGTGGAGCTGCACCTCCGCTTCCACGGGTACGGGACCGGTGAGTGGACCGACTCGGCCGTCCGCCGCTACGTGCGGGACGCCGGTCCGCTGCTTTCGCGTCTGCACAAGCTGACCCGCTCGGACTGCACCACGCGCAACAAGCGCAAGGCGACCGCGCTCTCCCGCGCCTATGACGGCCTGGAGGAGCGCATCGCCCAGCTCCAGGAGCAGGAGGAGCTGGACGCGATCCGTCCCGACCTCGACGGCAACCAGATCCAGGAGATCCTGGGCATCGGCCCCGGCCCGGCCATCGGCCAGGCGTACAAGTTCCTGCTTGAGCTCCGGCTGGAGAACGGGCCCGTGGAGCACGACCAGGCCGTCGCCGCGCTCAAGGAGTGGTGGGCGACACAGGGCTGAACGGAGCTCGTCGGGTAGGCCGGTGTTTCACGTGAAACACCGGCCCACTCGACTGGTACGTGGCGAGGGGTGGCGTTTCACGTGAAACATCACCCCTCTTCGCGCGCTCCGTACAGGGCCACGGCGATCGATCCGTAGATCACGGCCACCAGGACGATCAGTGGGGCGGAACGCCCGTCGGACGGCAGCATCAGCGCCGCGACCCCTGCTGCGCCGACGAAGGCGACGTTGAAGAGCACGTCGTAGAGCGAGAAGACCCGGCCCCGGTAGGCGTCGTCCACGGACGTCTGCACCACCGTGTCCGTCGCGATCTTGGCCCCTTGGGTGACGAGCCCGAGCAGGAAGGCGGCGACGAGGAAGGGGACGGGGGCGAAGGTCAGGCCGAGCGCCGGTTCGAGCACGGCCGCCATCGCCGTGCACACGGTCATCCAGCCGAAGGGACCGAACCGCCGGATCGCCCACGGGGAGAGGACCGCGGCGACGAAGAAGCCCGCTCCCGAGAGGGCGACGGCGAGCCCGAGGAGGCCGAGGCCCTCGGACTCGGTGGAGCTCCAGGTGTAGCGGCAGAGCATGAGCACGGTGACGAGCAGGGCGCCGTAGCAGAACCGCATGAGCCCGACCGCGGCGAGCGCCCGGAGGGCGGGCCGCCGTTCGGCGAGGTGCCGCAGCCCCTCGGCCAGACCGCGGGCCGTCGACCGCAGCGCCGTGCCGAGGCGCTGGGACACCAGGCCCGGATCGGGCCCGAGGAGCTCCCGGGGTATCCGCAGGGAGGCGAGGGCCGCGCAGAGGTAGAGGACGGCGCCGAAGGTCACCACGGCGGCGTCGGAGCCGTCGGCGAGCAGGCGGACGCCGAAGGCGAGGCCGCCCCCCACGGTCGCGGCGAGGGTGCCGGCGGTGGGGGAGAGCGAGTTCGCCACGACCAGCCGTTCGTCGTCGACGACGCGCGGGAGCGAGGCCGAGAGCCCCGCGAGGACGAAGCGGTTGACGGCCGTGACGGAGAGCGCGGAGGCGTAGAAGAGCCAGTCGGGCACGGAGGCGAGGACGAGCATCGCGGTCCCGCACGCGAGCAGGGCGCGTAGGAGGTTCCCGTACAGGAAGACCTGGCGGCGCTGCCAGCGGTCGAGGAGCACACCGGCGAAGGGCCCCACGAGCGAGTACGGGAGCAGGAGCACCGCCATGGCGGAGGCGATCGCGGTGGGGGAGGTCTGTTTCTCGGGGGAGAAGACGACGTACGTGGCCAGGGCCACCTGGTAGACGCCGTCGGCGCACTGGGAGAGCAGTCGGACGGCGAGCAGGCGGCGGAAGTTCGTCAGGCGCAGGAGTACGCGCAGATCACGTACGACGGACATGGCAGCAAGACTCACACACGAGGAGGGCCCCGGGCAGTGCCCGGGGCCCCCGATCGTCAGGCGTGCGGCGTGATCAGCGCTCGACCTCGCCCTTGATGAACTTCTCGACGTTGGCGAGGGCCTCGTCGTCGAAGTACTGCACCGGCGGGGACTTCATGAAGTACGAGGACGCCGAGAGGATGGGGCCACCGATGCCCCGGTCCTTGGCGATCTTCGCGGCGCGCAGGGCGTCGATGATGACACCGGCCGAGTTCGGGGAGTCCCACACCTCGAGCTTGTACTCCAGGTTCAGCGGAACGTCGCCGAAGGCACGGCCCTCGAGGCGCACGTACGCCCACTTGCGGTCGTCCAGCCAGGCCACGTAGTCCGACGGACCGATGTGGACGTTCTTCTCGCCCAGCTCGCGGTCGGGGATCTGCGAGGTGACGGCCTGCGTCTTGGAGATCTTCTTGGACTCCAGGCGCTCGCGCTCCAGCATGTTCTTGAAGTCCATGTTGCCGCCGACGTTGAGCTGCATGGTGCGCTCGAGACGGACACCGCGGTCCTCGAACAGCTTCGCCATCACGCGGTGCGTGATGGTCGCGCCGACCTGCGACTTGATGTCGTCGCCGACGATCGGGACACCGGCCTCGGTGAACTTGTCCGCCCACTCCTTGGTGCCGGCGATGAAGACCGGGAGGGCGTTGACGAAGGCGACCTTGGCGTCGATGGCGGCCTGCGCGTAAAACTTCGCGGCCTCCTCGGAGCCCACGGGCAGGTAGCAGACGAGAACGTCGACCTGGCGGTCCTTGAGGATCTGGACGACGTCCACCGGCTCCTCGGCGGACTCCTCGATGGTCTGGCGGTAGTACTTGCCGAGGCCGTCGAGGGTGTGGCCGCGCTGGACCGTGACGCCCTTGCTCGGGACGTCGCAGATCTTGATGGTGTTGTTCTCGCTGGCGCCGATGGCGTCGGAGAGGTCGAGGCCGACCTTCTTCGCGTCGACGTCGAAGGCGGCGACGAACTCGACGTCACCGACGTGGTAGTCGCCGAACTGGACGTGCATCAGTCCGGGGACCTTGGCCGCCGGGTCGGCGTCCTTGTAGTACTCGACGCCCTGGACCAGCGAGGCGGCGCAGTTGCCCACGCCGACGATGGCTACGCGAACCGAACCCATTCCGGTTGCTCCCTGTGTGATCGTGTGAAGCCCTGCTGTGCGCGGGATTCACGTGGTGGTGTCGTCGGACGGATCCGGCCGGGTACTGCCCCCGTGCCGGGGCAGGCCGCCCGTTTCTCCAGAATCGTTGTCGTGCAGAGCGGCGGTCCCGGGACCGGATCGTCGATCCCGTCCCGCCCGCTCGCTCTCGATGAGCTCGTTCAGCCAGCGCACTTCGCGCTCCACGGACTCCATGCCGTGGCGCTGCAGCTCAAGCGTGTAGTCGTCGAGGCGCTCGCGCGTCCGGGCCAGAGAGGCGCTCATCTTCTCCAGGCGCTCTTCCAGCCGGCTGCGGCGGCCTTCGAGGACGCGCATCCGCACCTCGCGCTCGGTCTGCCCGAAGAAGGCGAAGCGGGCGGCGAAGTGCTCGTCCTCCCAGGAGTCCGGCCCGGTGTGGGAGAGGAGCTCCTCGAAGTGGTCCTTACCTTCCGGGGTCAGCCGGTAGACGATCTTGGTCCGGCGACCCGCGAGCGACGCGGCGAGGGTGTCCTCGGGAGCGCTGCCCGGTTCCTCGATCAACCAGCCGTTTGCGACCAGCGTCTTGAGGCAGGGGTACAGCGTTCCGTAGCTGAAGGCCCGGAAGACGCCCAGCGAGGTGTTGAGCCGCTTCCGCAGCTCGTATCCGTGCATCGGAGCCTCGCGCAGCAGGCCGAGGACGGCGAATTCGAGGATGCCGGAGCGTCTGCTCATCCGTCGCCTCCTCCTTCCGCCGATGCCCTTATGCCGTGCTGATGTATCGACTCGATACATCAGCACGATAGAACGGTCACTCTGTGGCGACAAGTGGACCCGTCGTGACCGGCGTCACATCCTCAATTCACAGCAGGTGACTTGCCTGATTTGGGGTGAAGTCCGGCTCTAGGTGGTTTTTGGCCGTGCGTAGTCTGTGCGGATGCAGACCACCGGGAACCGAGCGACGCCGTGGGGCGTCAGTGCTGCGGGTGACCGGCTGCGGTACGGGGGGACCTCCGATGGGTCCCGGCCGTGCGCATTTCGGGGGGACCGGAACTCAACTGCCGCTTCCAGGCGTACTCGCCTGCCCGAGGAGTAGTCGTTCGATGAGCGAGCATCGTCGCAAAGCGCCGCAGCAGCAGCCACCGACGGGTGGACGCGCGGCGGCACGGCGCGCTGCCCAGCAGCCGGTGGGCCGCAGGTCGGCCCCGGTTCGAGACGCCGGTACGGAGGCCCCTTCGGCTTCCTACGGGGCGCCTTCCGCCCATGGTGGAGAACAGCGTCCCTACGGCGGACGCGCGGAGGCCCGTCGCGCCGCCCAGCGCGGCAGCCGCAGGAAGGGAGCCGGATCCGGTCCCGGCGGCCCCGGCGGATCCGGTGGCGGCCGACGCGGTGGCGGCGGCGGGGGGCGCGGCCCGGGGGGCGGCCCCGAGGGGCGCGGACCCGGCAAGAAGCGGATCATCGACTATCCGCGCCACGACAAGTACGGCTGGCGGCGCTGGCTGCCCTCGTGGCGGCTCGTGACGGGCACGTTCCTGTTCTTCGCGGTGAGCCTGATGGGCGCGGCGGCCTTCGCGTACTCGCAGGTGGACATCCCCAACGAGGCCGACACCGCGAAGTCGCAGAACAACATCTATCACTGGGCCGACGGCTCCGTCATGGTCGCTACGGGCGACGGCGCCAACCGCCAGATCGTCCCGCTCTCGGGCATCTCGAAGAACATGCAGAACGCGGTGGTCTCGGCGGAGAACAAGACCTTCTGGGACGACTCGGGCATCGACCCGAAGGGCATGGGACGCGCCATCTGGAACATGGCCAAGGGCGGCCAGACCCAGGGCGGTTCGACGATCACCCAGCAGTACGTGAAGAACAACCTCCTCGACGACCAGTCGCAGACCCTCACCCGCAAGGCGAAGGAATTCTTCATCGCCCTGAAGGTCGGCAACGAGGTCGGCAAGGAGAAGGTCATGGCCGGCTACCTGAACACCGCGTACTACGGGCGCGGTGCCTACGGAATCCAGGCGGCCTCCCGGGCCTACTTCAACACGGACGCCGGCAGCCTCAACCCCAGCCAGGCGGCCCTGCTCGCCTCGGTGCTGAAGGGCGCGACGTACTACGACCCGGCCGGCTACCCCGAGATCGACCCCAACGCCACCGCCGAGAAGAACACCGAGCGGGCCACCAAGCGGTGGAAGTGGATCCTCGACGAGATGGAGAAGGACGAGCACATCACGTCCGCGGAGCGGGCGCAGTACACGGAGTTCCCCAAGATCCAGAAGCCCGGCCAGAGCGCCAAGCTGAGCGGTCAGATCGGCTACCTGGTCAGGACCGCCAAGGCGAACATCAAGAGCCAGTTCAACCTCGGCGAGGCGGAGCTGGAGCGCGGCGGCTACGAGATCTACACGACCTTCGACAAGAACAAGGTGGCCGCGCTCGAGAAGTCGGTCAAGAAGGTCTACGACGAGTACATCGACCCCGAGAAGCGACCCACCACGGACACGAACGTCCAGTTCGGCGGCGCCTCCGTCGACACGGCGACCGGCGCGATCGTCGCGCTCTACGGCGGCGTCGACGCCACCAAGCACTTCAACAACAACGCCGACGCCACCGGCGCCATGGTCGGATCGACATTCAAGCCCTTCGTGCTCGCCGCCGCGATGCGGGACGGCGTGCGGGACAAGGAGCTGGAAGCCGAGCAGGACGCCTCCACCCGCACGATCGTGGACCCGGACAAGAGCCTCTACTCCGGCAAGAACAAGCTGGCGGTCCGGAAGTACAACGGCGAGATCTGGCACAACGAGAAGGGCGAGGAGTGGCGCCAGACCAATGACGACAACGCGGACTACGGCAACATGACGCTGCGCGAGGCCATGATCCGTTCCGCCAACTCGCCCTACGTGCAGCTCGGCATGGACGTGGGCATCGGCACGGTCCGCAAGGCAGCCGTGGACGCCGGCCTGCTGGAGAACTCGCTCGTCAAGGGCGAGGTCCCCTCGTTCTCCCTCGGCATCTCCAGCCCGAGCGCCATCCGCATGGCCGGCTCCTACGCCACCTTCGCCAACCAGGGCAAGCAGAACGACCCCTACTCGGTGACGAGGGTGGAGAAGGACGGCGTCGAGCTCCACAAGCACAAGTCGGACACCAAGCTGGCCTTCACCCCGGCCGTCGCCAGCAACGTCACCGATGTGCTCCGCGACGTCGTGGAGAACCCCAAGGGAACCGGCCGCAAGGCGGCGATCCCCGGTCGTGACGTGGCGGGCAAGACCGGTACGACGGACGACAACCTCTCGGCCTGGTTCGTCGGCTACACCGCGCAACTGTCGACCGCGATCGACATGTACCGCTACGACGACGACGACACCAAGAAGGACCGCAAGTTCGAGAAGATGTACGGCACGGGCAACCAGCCGAAGATCCACGGTTCGTCGTTCCCCTCGCGGATCTGGAACGACTACATGACCACGGCCGTCGCGAAGGACCCGAAGGTCAAGTTCCCCAAGCCGGGGACCCTGGAGGACGCCAAGGCCGTCTACGGCGGCGGCGCGTCGAGCCCGACGCCGACGCCGACGATGACCGAGTCGCCGACGGCCACCCCGACGCCGACCGAGACCGTGACGCCGTCGACGACTCCCCCGACCACCCCGTCGACGACTCCTCCCACGCCGACCAGGACGCCGCCGACGAACAAGCCGTCCTGCGACATCTGGGACTGGGACTGCAACCACCCGGGCGACCCGGGCGGCAACACCGGGCAGCCCACGGGCACGCCGACGAACACCGGTGACCCGAACCCGACCGACACGCCGACGGACGACGGAGGCGGCAGGCCGGGCGGGAACAGGCCCGGAGGCGGGGCCTGGGTGCCGTAGGGCACGTGGGGGAAGTCCCGCCGCCCCGCCCGGGGCACTCCTCGGGGGCCGCCGCGGCCGCTCTGTACCTTCCGTACGGATCCGGCCGCGGCGGCCCCCGCCGTTTTCCCGGAGACGTACGGCAGGATGTCCCCCATGCCGAGCCTCCAGAAGTCGAGCGCGCCGCGGGAGCGCTCGCAGACGGTCATCCCCACCCACCGGGACGAGGTGGCCGAAGCGGGCAGCGAACTGATCGGCGGTCCCTACGGACGCCGGGCCCTGCCCGGCACCGGACGGCTGTCCCCGGTGCGGGTGGTCGCCCTCGTGGCCATCGGCATGTTCGCCCTGGGCATGGTGCAGAAGCTGCCCTGCTACAACTGGGCCTGGTTCCGGGGGACGACCTCCCAGTACACGCACGCCTGTTATTCGGACATCCCGCACCTCTTCTCCGGGCGGGGCTTCGCGGACGGCCTGGTCCCCTACTTCGACCGGCTGCCCGGCGGCATACCGTTCCTGGAGTACCCCGTCCTGACCGGGCTCTTCATGGAGGTCGCGGCCTGGATGACACCGGGCGGCGACACGACGGAACGCGAGCAGACGTACTGGCTGGTCAACGCGGGCCTGTTGATGGTCTGCGCGGCCGTCCTCGCGGTCTGCGTGGCCCGGACGCACCGCCGGCGTCCCTGGGACGGGCTCCTGGTCGCCCTCGCGCCCTCGCTGGCGCTCACGGCCACGATCAACTGGGACCTGCTCGCCGTCGCGCTGACCGCCGCCGCCGTCCTGATGTGGGCGCGGAGCCGGCCGCTGGCCTTCGGGGTCCTGCTGGGCCTCGCCACGGCCGCCAAGCTCTACCCGGTCCTGCTGCTCCTCCCGCTGCTGCTGCTCTGCTGGCGCGCCGGGAAGTGGCGGGCGTACGGGGCCGCGGTGCTCGGCTTCGCGGGGGCCTGGCTGGTCGTGAACCTGCCGGTGATGCTGCTCGCGCCGGAGGGGTGGAAGCAGTTCTACCTCTTCAGCAGGCAGCGGAACGTCGACTTCGGTTCGGTCTGGCTGCTCGTCAGCCAGCGCACGGGCACCACGATCACGCCCGACCGGGCCAACCTGTACGCGCTGCTGCTGATGGGCATGGCCGTGATCGCCCTCGCCTACCTGGCGTTCATGGCCCCCCGCAGGCCCCGCTTCGTCCAGCTGGCCTTCCTGGCCGTCGCCGCGTTCGTCCTCGTCAACAAGGTCTACTCGCCGCAGTACGTGCTGTGGCTGGTCCCGCTGGCGGTGCTCGCCCGGCCGCGCTGGCGCGACTTCCTGATCTGGCAGGCGTGCGAGGTCGTGTACTTCCTGGGCGTCTGGATGTACCTGGCGTTCACGATGGGCGGCAACAAGCAGGGCCTGCCGGCGGACGGCTACCAGTTCACGATCGTCCTGCACCTGCTCGGCACCCTGTACCTGTGCGCGGTGGTCGTGCGCGATGTCCTGGCGCCCGAGAAGGACCCGGTCCGGCAGGACGGCTCGGACGACCCCTCGGGGGGCGTCCTGGACGACGCGGAGGACGTCTTCGTGGCGGGCGGCGCGGGGCACGCCGCGCCGGCCTCCGAGGAGGCGCAGCGGGTGCGGTGGGGCGCTCCGGAGGAGCAGGCCTCCCGGGGCTGAACGGCCGTCGACGGTCCGGGGCTCCCGGAGCCCCGGACCGGGTGGTCAGCGTTCGACGAGCCGGTCGAACTGCGTCGTGGTGTGGCGCAGGTGCGCCACGAGCTCGTCGCCGACCCGGGGCTCCTGGGCGTCGGCGGGCACGAACAGGATCGACACCTGCATGTGCGGCGGCTCGGCGAACCAGCGCTGCTTCCCCGCCCACACGAACGGCGACAGGTTCCGGTTGACGGTGGCGAGGCCGGCCCGCGCCACGCCCTTGGCGCGCGGCATGACGCCGTGCATCGCCTTGGGCGCCTCCAGGCCCACGCCGTGCGAGGTGCCGCCGGCGACGACGACCAGCCAGCCGTCCGACGCGGCCTTCTGCTGGCGGTAGCCGAACCGGTCGCCCTTGGCGACCCGGGTCACGTCGAGGACCGCGCCCCGGTACTCCGTGGCC
This sequence comes from Streptomyces sp. NPDC092045, assembly GCF_044756005.1. NCBI lineage: Bacteria > Bacillati > Actinomycetota > Actinomycetes > Kitasatosporales > Streptomycetaceae > Streptomyces > Streptomyces sp. NPDC092045. Next base: position 261,854 of record NZ_JBIVSC010000005.1, read on the forward strand.
TCGTAGTCGCCCAGCCAGAGCCGGGTGCCGATGCGGGCCCGGAAACGCGTCTGCGGGAACTGCTGCTGGAGCCGGGCCTGCTCCTCGGCGCGCAGGTGGCTCACGAACATGGTGTGCAGCGGCAGCCGGGCGTTCCGCAGCCGGTCCATCCAGGCGATGACCTCCTCGACGGCGTCGGTGCCGTCCGGGCGGTCCAGCGGGAGGTGGAGGGCGAAGCCCTCCAGGCGCACGTCCTCGATGGCGGCGTGGAGCTGGTGGAGCTCCTCCTCGCGGACGCCGTGCCGCTTCATCGAGCTCATGCACTCGATCACGACCCGGGCGCCCACCAGGGCGTGGACGCCGTCCACGGAGGACACGGAGCGCACCACCCGGTCGGGCAGCGGAACCGGTTCCTCGCCCCGGCGGAAGGGGGTGAGGACCAGCAGGTCGCCGCTGAACCAGTCCTTGATGCTCGCGGCCTCGTACGTGGTGCCCACGGCGAGCATGTCGGCGCCGAACCGGGCCGCCTCGTCCGCGAGCCGCTCGTGCCCGAAGCCGTAGCCGTTGCCCTTGCAGACGGGGATGAGACCGGGGAACTGGTCGATGACCGACTTCTGGTGCGCCCGCCAGCGAGCGGTGTCGACGTACAGGGAGAGCGCCATGGCCGGCCCGGAACCTTTCTGGTGGCTGCGGTGTGTCGCGGAGGTGTCAGGTGACTACGAGGGTACGGAACCGGGGGCGGGGCGTCCTGGGCCGCACCGCCCCGTGTCCGTCAGCGTCGGGACATGTACATGTCGAGCGCCTTGTGCAGCAGCTTGTTCAGCGGGAAGTCCCACTCGCCGACGTACTCGACGGCCTCGCCGCCCGTGCCGACCTTGAACTGGATGAGGCCGAAGAGGTGGTCGGTCTCGTCGAGCGAGTCCGAGATGCCCCGCAGGTCGTAGACGGTCGCGCCCATCGCGTAGGCGTCGCGCAGCATCCGCCACTGCATCGCGTTCGAGGGCCGGACCTCGCGCCCGATGTTGTCGGAGGCGCCGTAGGAGTACCAGACGTGCCCGCCGACGACGAGCATGGTCGCGGCGGAGAGGTTCACCCCGTTGTGGCGGGCGAAGTACAGCCGCATGCGGTTGGGGTCCTCGCTGTTGAGGACGGTCCACATGCGCTGGAAGTACGAGAGCGGGCGCGGCCGGAAGTGGTCGCGGACGGCCGTGATCTCGTACAGCCGCTGCCACTCGGCCAGGTCCTCGTAGCCGCCCTGGACGACCTCGACGCCGGCCTTCTCGGCCTTCTTGATGTTGCGGCGCCAGAGCTGGTTGAAGCCCTTGAGGACGTCGTCGAGCGAACGGTTCGCGAGGGGGACCTGGAAGACGTAGCGGGGCTGCACGTCGCCGAAGCCGGCGCCGCCGTCCTCGCCCTGCTGCCAGCCCATCTTCCGCAGCCGGTCCGCGACCTCGAAGGCGCGCGGCTCGATGTGGCTGGCCTCGACGTCCTTGAGGCGCTTGACGTCCGGGTTCTGGATGCCGGACTTGATGGCGGCCGAGTCCCAGCGGCGGATGACGACCGGCGGGCCCATCTTCACCGAGAAGGCGCCCTGCTGCTTGAGGTGCGCCAGCATCGGCTGCAGCCAGTCGTCGAGGTTGGGCGCGTACCAGTTGATGACCGGGCCCTCGGGCAGGTAGGCCAGGTACCGCTTGATCTTCGGGAGCTGGCGGTAGAGCACCAGGCCGGCGCCGACGAGCTCGCCGTCCTTGTCGAACCAGCCGAGGTTCTCCGAGCGCCACTCGGTCTTCACGTCAGCCCACGCCGGGACCTGGCAGTGGCTCGCCGCGGGCTGGCTCTGGATGTACGCCAGATGCTGCTCACGGCTGATGGTCCTCAGGGTCAGGCTCATGCGGGGCGCTCCTCGGCAGGTGTGTCCCCATCGGTCAGGGGCTCCGGCTCTCGCGCCGAAGCCTACTGTGACCCGGGAGCGCCCCGTATGTCTGTACGGGCCCTGACGTGCCGGGGGCCTCGTCCGATCGGCCCTGGGCGTCGGCCGGACGGGTCCGGTTCCGCCGGGCGGTCCTCCCGGGCCGCCCGGCGGCTTTCCGGGGCCGGGGGCCGGCCCCTTTCCGGTCCGGAGCCGGCCTTACGGACCGGATTCGGCCTTCCGGGGCCCGCGATCGGCCTTCCGGGGCCCGCGGTCAGCCGAAGAGGCCGCCGTGGGCCATGCCGAGGTAGAAGCCGACCGCCGCCGCGCCGAGGCCGACGATCAGGAGGAAGCGCTCGCGGGTCGTCGCGGAGATGAACTGGCCGTATCCGCCGGTCAGGATCCCCACCAGGCCCGCCCACGAGCTGAGCAGGTGGAGGCTGTGGAACTGCGCGGTGACGAAGGCGAGGACGCCGAGCACCAGCGTCACGCCGACCAGGGTGTCCTGGAGCGGGTGGGGCTTGCCGTCGGTGGCGAAGAGGGAGTGGCCGGGGTCGCGTCGCATTGCCTGTGCCATGGGGCACCTCCTGGCGTGCTTGCCGGAAGGCGGCGCATCGTAGCGCCGCCGACATCCGTTGTGTACAGATTGCGTCCCTTCACCAGGGAATTTCAACCGGAAGCGGTTGTGCGGGTACGCTGTACGGTCTGCACCGGTGTCTGCCCAGTTCCCTCCCGGGATCCCGGCCGTGCTCCTCGTCCGACGCGTTCGGCGAGGGGGACTGTCAGTGGCGGCGGATACCGTTGTTCACGCATCACGACCCTCCTGCCACGGAACGACCGTGGCCGCTGAGTCCAAAGGAGGTGGGTTCCACATGCGTCACTACGAGGTGATGGTCATCCTCGACCCCGATCTCGAGGAGCGCGCTGTCTCCCCGCTGATCGAGAACTTCCTCTCCGTCGTCCGTGAGGGCAACGGAAAGGTCGAGAAGGTCGACACCTGGGGCCGTCGTCGTCTCGCCTACGAGATCAAGAAGAAGCCCGAGGGCATCTACTCGGTCATCGACCTGCAGGCCGAGCCTGCGGTCGTCAAGGAGCTCGACCGCCAGCTCAACCTGAACGAGTCGGTCCTCCGGACCAAGGTCCTCCGCCCCGAGACCCACTGAGCTTTTCCCGCTCAGAGGTCATCGGGTTCGAGTAGCAACACAGCAGCCAGAAGCAATCCCGCCGAGAGGTTCCCCCATGGCAGGCGAGACCGTCATCACGGTCGTCGGCAATCTTGTCGACGACCCCGAGCTGCGCTTCACCCCGTCCGGTGCGGCGGTCGCGAAGTTCCGTATCGCGTCCACCCCCCGCACCTTCGACCGCCAGACCAACGAGTGGAAGGACGGCGAGAGCCTCTTCCTCACCTGCTCGGTCTGGCGTCAGGCGGCGGAGAACGTCGCCGAGTCGCTCCAGCGAGGCATGCGCGTCGTCGTGCAGGGCCGGCTGAAGCAGCGGTCCTACGAGGACCGTGAGGGCGTCAAGCGCACGGTCTACGAGCTGGACGTCGAGGAAGTCGGCCCCAGCCTCAAGAACGCCACGGCCAAGGTCACCAAGACCACCGGTCGCGGCGGCCAGGGCGGATACGGCGGCGGTGGTGGCCAGCAGGGCGGCGGCGGTGGCGGCTGGGGTGGAAACTCCGGCGGCGGCCAGCAGGGCGGCGGCGGTGCTCCCGCCGACGACCCGTGGGCGACCGGTGCTCCCTCCGGCGGCGGCCAGCAGGCCGGCGGCGGTGGCGGCGGTGGCGGCTGGGGTGGAAACTCCGGCGGCGGCTACTCGGACGAGCCCCCCTTCTAGGGCACGCCCTCGAAGCAGCTCGTACCCAAAACTTCTTGATCACACAGGAGAAACACCATGGCGAAGCCGCCTGTGCGCAAGCCTAAGAAGAAGGTCTGCGCGTTCTGCAAGGACAAGACCGCGTACGTGGACTACAAGGACACGAACATGCTGCGGAAGTTCATTTCCGACCGCGGCAAGATCCGTGCCCGCCGCGTGACCGGCAACTGCACGCAGCACCAGCGTGACGTCGCCACGGCCGTCAAGAACAGCCGTGAGATGGCGCTGCTGCCCTACACGTCCACCGCGCGATAAGGAAAGGGTGACCGACTAATGAAGATCATCCTGACCCACGAGGTTTCTGGCCTCGGTGCCGCCGGCGACGTCGTCGACGTCAAGGACGGCTACGCTCGCAACTACCTGGTCCCGCGTGGTTTCGCGATCCGCTGGACCAAGGGTGGCGAGAAGGACGTGGCGCAGATCCGCCGCGCCCGCAAGATCCACGAGATCGCGACCATCGAGCAGGCCAACGAGATCAAGGCCCAGCTCGAGGGCACGAAGGTGCGCCTGGCCGTTCGCTCCGGCGACGCCGGCCGTCTCTTCGGCTCCGTGACCCCGGCCGACATCGCCTCGGCGATCAAGACCGCGGGTGGCCCGGACGTCGACAAGCGTCGCGTCGAGCTCGGTTCGCCGATCAAGACCCTGGGCTCGCACCAGGTGTCCGTGCGTCTGCACCCCGAGGTTGCCGCGAAGCTCGGCGTCGAGGTCGTCGCCGCGTAACGCTGCCCCCGGCAGTGCTTGTACATGTACGTGTGCAGGAAGGAAGGGCCGCACCCCCCGGGGTGCGGCCCTTCCGCCGTTTCACGTGAAACGAGCGGTACGGAGCCGGAAGCCGGCGGTTGGCCGCAGGCTCGTGGTCCGGGTGGTCAGCGGGTGGCGCCCGTGACGATCCAGCGGCCCGAGCGGGAGCGGAACCACAGCGTCAGCATCCGGACCGACATCATCAGTGCCATCGCCCACCACACCGCCGTGAGCCCACCGCCGAGAACCGGGACCAGAAGGGCGACCGGGGCGAAGACGGCGAGGGTCAGCAGCATGGCCCAGGCCAGGAAGGGGCCGTCGCCCGCGCCCATCAGGACACCGTCGAGAACGAAGACCACCCCGGCGATCGGCTGCGAGACCGCGACCACGAGCAGGGCCGGGAGCAGGGCGTCCTGGACCGCGGTGTCACCGGTGAAGAGCGGGACGAACAAGGGGCGGGCGACGACCAGGAGCGCGCCGAGCACCACTCCGGAGACCACGCCCCACTGGACCATGCGGCGGCAGACCTGCCGGGCGCCGTCCGGATCGTCCGCGCCGAGGTACCGGCCGATGATGGCCTGGCCCGCGATGGCGATCGCGTCCAGGGCGAAGGCCATCAGGCTCCACAGGGACAGGATGATCTGGTGCGCGGCGACCTCCGTGTCCCCCAGCCGGGCCGCGACGGCCGTGGCGATCATCAGGACGGCCCGGAGCGAGAGCGTACGGACGAGGAGCGGGACGCCGGCCCGGGCGGACGCCCGGATGCCGGAGGCGTCGGGGCGCAGGGAGGCGCCGTGGCGGCGGGCCCCCCGCACGACCACGGCGAGGTACGCGGCGGCCATGCCGCACTGGGCGATGACCGTGCCCCAGGCGGAGCCCGCGATGCCGAGCCCGGCCCCGTAGACCAGGCCGATGTTGAGCGCGCCGTTGGCCGCGAAGCCGCCGATCGCCACGTAGAGCGGGGTACGGGTGTCCTGGAGGCCGCGCAGGACGCCGGTGGCGGCCAGGACCACCAGCATGGCCGGGATGCCGAGGCTGGAGATCCGTAGGTAGGTGACGGCGTGGGGGGCGGCGGTGTCGGAGGCGCCGAAGACGCCGACGAGCCAGGGCGCGGTGGGCAGGGTGAGGGCGACGACGGCGGCTCCGAGCAGGAGGGCGAGCCAGATGCCGTCCATGCCCTGTCGGAGGGCGGCCGGCAGGTCGCCCGCGCCCACGCGCCGGGCGACGGCCGCCGTGGTGGCGTAGGCGAGGAAGACGAAGACGCTGACGGCGGTGGAGAGCAGCGCCGCGGCGATCGCGAGACCCGCGAGCTGGGGCGTGCCGAGGTGGCCGACGACGGCGCTGTCGACCATGAGGAAGAGCGGCTCGGCGACGAGGGCGCCGAAGGCCGGCAGGGCGAGGGAGACGATCTCGCGGTCGTGCTGACGGCGGACGGCCTTGGAGGTCGGAGGAGCCTGGCTCATGCAAGCAATCTAATCTTCCACAGGTAAGAGATACAAGAGGAGTGAGACCCTTACCTGTGGAAGACGGAGGGCTCCGTTTGTGGGCCGTTTGTTCTGATCTTGGCTTGGGAGGAAAAGTTTTTCTCCCCCACAGCCGGTGGATGGTAAAAGCGCAGGTCATGTGGATGGTGTGGAGAGTGGTATGAGTTTGTCCACAAGGCTGTCCCCCGCTCTGTGCACAGGATCCGGCGAGTTCTCCACAGCATCTGGGCGTTCACCCACAGGGCCTGTGGATAACCGGATTGGCTGGAGCTCTCCACAGGCCTACCCTGGTCCGTCGCCCGACCTCCTGGAAGCGGTCGCGAAGCCACCCTCTGAACAGGTCCGTGGCGTGAAAGAGTGGCACGGCTAGGTCCGCGGAGCGGACGGAGGAGGTGGCTTGGTGAGCGTTCCCGAGGCCCTGGACGACCCCTGGGCCGACAGCGGACCGAGCGACCGGCTGCCCACCCGTACCCGAGGCGAACGCGGCCGCGGCCGCAGGCGCGACGACCAGCACGAGCGGGGCGGTGAAGGCCCCTGGGACGGCGGACTCTCCGGGTTCGAGCGCGTCCCCCCGCAGGACCTCGACGCCGAGCAGTCCGTCCTCGGCGGCATGCTGCTCTCCAAGGACGCCATCGCGGACGTCGTGGAGATCATCAAGGGCAACGACTTCTACAAGCCCGCGCACGAGACCGTGTACGCGGCGATCCTCGACCTCTACGCCAAGGGCGAGCCGGCCGACCCGATCACGGTCGGCGCCGAGCTCACCAAGCGCGGCGAGATCACCCGGGTCGGCGGAGCGTCCTACCTCCACACCCTGGTCCAGTCGGTGCCGACCGCGGCCAACGCCTCGTACTACGCCGAGATCGTCCACGAGCGCGCCGTCCTGCGCCGTCTCGTCGAGGCGGGCACCAAGATCACGCAGATGGGGTACGCGGCCGACGGGGACGTCGACGAGATCGTGAACTCGGCCCAGGCCGAGATCTACGCGGTCACCGAGCAGCGCACCACCGAGGACTACCTGCCGCTCGGCGACATCATGGAGGGGGCGCTCGACGAGATCGAGGCGATCGGCTCCCGCAGCGGCGAGATGACCGGCGTGCCGACCGGCTTCACCGACCTCGACTCGCTGACCAACGGCCTGCACCCCGGTCAGATGATCATCATCGCGGCCCGTCCCGCCATGGGTAAGTCGACGCTCGCCCTGGACTTCGCTCGCGCGGCCTCCATCAAGCACAACCTGCCCAGCGTCATCTTCTCCCTCGAAATGGGCCGCAACGAGATCGCGATGCGCCTGCTCTCGGCCGAGGCCCGGGTCGCGCTCCACCACATGCGCTCCGGCACGATGACCGACGAGGACTGGACGCGCCTGGCCCGCCGGATGCCGGACGTCTCCCAGGCCCCGCTCTACATCGACGACTCGCCGAACCTGTCGATGATGGAGATCCGGGCGAAGTGCCGGCGGCTCAAGCAGCGCAACGGCCTCAAGCTCGTCATCATCGACTACCTCCAGCTCATGCAGTCGGGCGGTTCGAAGCGCCAGGAGAGCCGCCAGCAGGAGGTCTCCGACATGTCGCGAAACCTCAAGCTCCTCGCCAAGGAGCTGGAACTGCCGGTGATCGCGCTCTCCCAGCTGAACCGTGGGCCCGAGCAGCGCACCGACAAGAAGCCGATGGTCTCCGACCTGCGCGAGTCCGGCTCGATCGAGCAGGACGCCGACATGGTGATCCTGCTGCACCGCGAGGACGCCTACGAGAAGGAGTCCCCGCGCGCGGGCGAGGCGGACATCATCGTCGGCAAGCACCGAAACGGCCCGACGGCCACGATCACCGTCGCCTTCCAGGGCCACTACTCCCGCTTCGTGGACATGGCCCAGACCTGACGGGCCTTTTTGTAGGGTCTCAAATTTCGTGTCGGAATCTCACGGTCGGTGTCGGATTGAAGTCGGATCCGACACCGAACTGAGATTCGCAGGTCGCTGCCGTACCTCGTTCGAGTGAAAGCGTTGCAGGTGTACTCCCGTCGGCATGTTGGACGGGAGCATCGTGCTGCCGAGGGCAACTCCAACTCGGGAGTGGGGATGGAAGCGACGGTCAGCTTTCGCGGGCACGGTGGCGGGGTGGAAGAGTGTTCCTGGGCCTCTGTGGTACCGGCGTTGCTGCAGACGGCTCATCCGTGGCGGACATTTCGCTGGTACAGGGACCAGAGGCACTACTCGGGCACCTACTGGTCGGCGACGATGCGCGACCACGTGATCTACGAGTCACGACTTGAGCTGTCGCGTCTGCTCTTCGCCGATTTTGATCCGTCCGTACGCGCCATCGTGGCCCAGCCCTTTCTGCTGCAGACGGTGTTGGAGGGGAAGGTGCGTCGGCACATCCCGGACTATCTCCTGCTCACCAGGCAGGTGCCGGTAGTTGTCGACGTCAAGCCGCTGCAGCGGTTGGCCAAGCCGGAGGTGGCGTTCACCTTCGACTGGACCCGGAGGGCGGTGGAATCGCGGGGCTGGAAGTACGAGGTCTGGAGTGAGCCTCCGGCCGCAGAGCTGGAGAACATCCGGTTCCTCGCGGGTTACCGCAGGGATTGGCTGTTCAACCCCGAGATTTTGGAAGCGCTGCGGGAGGCAGATCTCGATGGGCTCCTTCTGGGACAGGTCATGGGGTGTCTGCCGGATCATCCAGAACCACAAGTCCGTTCCGCTATCAACCATTTGCTCTGGACACAGGCTTTCGTAACCGATCTCAACCGGCCCCTTGGCCCTTCGCACATCCTGCGGAGGCCAGCGTGAACAGGGCGGCGACTCGAGTCGGAGTTGGTACGCGCTTCCGCTACGACGGGGAATCCGTCGAGGTGGTGGAGATGGCCGCGACCACGGCGGGCAACGAAGTAGTTCTGAAGGATGGCCACGGGCGGCTTCTGCGGCTGTCGCTCAAGGAACTGCTGTTCTCTGACCGTGCTGTGATCAGTCCTGATGGCCCGGGACCGTCCGCGGATGATGAAGGCGAGATCGCCTCCGTGGTCCTCGGGCAGCTCGATGCGGAGGAGAGACAGAAGGTCCTGGAGCGAGCTGGGCACGTCCGCGAGGTGCTGACCGGTTATCGCTCCGGCAGCGGGGAGTTGGCGGCCGGCGACGAGCCGAAGGCCGCCTACGCCACGGCAGTGCCAATGGAAGCGAGGAAGGCAGCGAAGGCGGCGGAACTTGGCGTGACGACCCGCACCATTGAGCGCTGGGTCGCTGGGTTTCTTCAGCATGGTGAGGCCGGGCTTGCACTGAGGAGGACGCGGTCGGAACGGTCAAGGATCTCGGTCGATGACCGGTGGGTGGAGACCGCGGTGGAGGTAATGGTCGAGCACGCTGACCAGTCGCGGCCGTCCCGGACGATGGTGATCGAGCGGACCCGGGCTCGGGTGATCGCTCGGTTCGGCGAGGGGGTGGTTCCGCAGCCGAGTCGGGCGACGGCGTTTCGGCTGCTGGAGGAGCTGGAGCGACGCCATCCGCTGTTCCGGCTGAGTACAAAGCGGAACCGGGATATCGCCAGTCGGCCGAAGGGTTCGTACGGGAAGCTGCGGCCGACGAGGCCTGGCGAGTACCTCCTGATGGACTCCACCCGCCTGGACGTCTTCGCGTTCGACCCGCTGACGCTGAAGTGGGTGCAGGCTGAGTTGAGTGTCGGGATGGATTGGTACTCCCGCTGTATCACGGGGATCCGGCTCACGCCGGTCTCGACGAAGGCGGTGGATGTCAGTGCGGTGCTGTTCCAGTCCTTTCGGCCGCGGCCGGCGGGGCAGGACTGGCCACGGCACGCGGTCTGGCCCGAGCACGGCATCCCCCGCACCGTCCTGGTCGACGTCGAGGGCGCCAGCGGACCGGGTCTGGCCTCGCCGCCTCTGGTTCCCGAGACGCTGGTTGTCGACCACGGCAAGGTCTATGTTTCGGAGCATCTGACCAGCGTCTGCCGACGGATGGGCATCTCCATCCAGCCGGCCCGACTCCGGACGGGCCGCGACAAGGGGCCGGTCGAGCGCTACTTCCGGACCCTGCGGGAGGGTCTGCTGCAGGTGCTGCCCGGCTACAAGGGGCCCGACATTCACTCGCGGGGCGAGAACCCGGAGGACGACGCGTTCTTCTTCCTCGACGAGCTTGAGGCGATCATCCGGGAGTGGACTGCGGCGGTCTATCACTGCCGGCCGCACTCCAGCCTGGTCGATCCGGGCCTGCCGGGTCTGAGGATGTCCCCGGCGAAGATGTTCGAGCACGGCATGGCCCGCGCGGGCTACATCGAGGTTCCCCGGGATCGCGATCTCGCGTTCGAGTTCCTGAAGACGAAGTGGCGCACGGTCCAGCACTACGGGGTCGAGATCGGCCGCCGCCGCTACAGCGGCCCCGGCCTGCCCGAGCCGGGAGTCCGCAGCCCCTACGACAGCCCGGTCAAGAACGGCTGGCCCTTCCAGGTGGACCCCGACGACATCACCCGGATCTACTTCCGAGATCCGGCTACCCGGGCCTGGCGCACGCTGGTCTGGGAGCACGCGCCGTCGGCCGAGATGCCGCTGAGCGAGGACGCGTTGACGTTCGCCCGCCAACTGGCTGCCTCGAAGTATCGCTTTCCCGACGACCGGCTTGCCGTCGCTGACTTGTTGGAGCGGTGGAATCTCGGCCTGGGCACCACGATCGCCGAGCGGCGCATGGCCCTGCGGCTCTCGCGCGAGCAGGCCGCCATCGAACTTCCGGAGAGTGAGGCGGAGACGGTCGTCTCGCTTCCGTCCGTACGCAAGGCCCTGGGTCAGGACGAGCAGACCGCGGAACTGCGGGAGCCCGACGTGGTGACGGAGATAGGGGATGACGACGAGGTCGATCTGGAGGACATCGCCGGGGAGAGCGACTTCTACGCCGATGCCCTGGAGGACGTGTGAACGCCGGCAGCGTTCCGCAGCCGGGCAGTCTTGCCTTGTCGCGGAAGGAGGACTTCAAGGCGTTCGCCGAGAGCCCCCGCCGCAGCCGGCCCGATCTGCTGACTCGAAAACAACTGACGTCCCTGCCCACACAGGCGCGGGCGGACTACGACCGTCAGCGCCGGCAGTGGCACGCGAACATCGGCCCGGTCAAGACGCCCCAACTGACAGAACTCCATGAAGACCTATGGGACATCGTCGACAGCAACGAGCAGGACGGCGACAAGGCCAAAGGGGCAGTGGCCGTCGACGCGTTCCCGGGGCTGGGCAAGACGACCTCGGTGCTGGCCTTCGCCCGCGACTTCCACCAGCGGGAAATCGAGGAGTCGGGAGCGTTCACGAGCCAGGGGCACGAGCGGATCCCGGTCTGCCGGGTCGGGCTGACCGGGAATACCGGAATGAAGGATCTCAACCGGGCCATGCTGGAGTTCTTCGGCCACCCCGGACAGATGCGGGGGACCACCGCCCAGTTCGGGCGGCGGGTGCTGGACTGCGTGCTGTCCTGTGATGTCCGCCTGGTGGTGCTGGACGATCTGCACTTTTTGAAATGGGGACAGAAGAGCGGCATCGAGGTGAGCAACCACCTGAAGTGGATCGCTAACGAGTTTCCGGTGACGTTGCTGATGGTGGGGGTCGAGCTCGCGAAGAAGGGCCTGTTCGGCGAGGGAACGAACGGGCGCGACACCGCTCTGGCCCAGACCGGCCGCCGCACCACCCGCCTCGGACTTCGCCCGTTCACCATCGATACGGAGGCCGGGCGCCGGGAATGGCGGCAGATGCTGCTGGCCCTCGAACAGCGCGTCGTGCTCACCGACAAGCACCCCGGCATGCTCGCGGACGATCTGTCGGACTACCTCTTCGCCCGCAGCACCGGACACATCGGCTCGCTGATGACGCTGATCAACCGCAGCTGCCAGCGGGCAGTCCGCACCGGCGCCGAATGTCTCGACCAGGAGCTCATGGACCGGGTGAAGAACGACGAGGCGTCCGAGGCTGCCCGCCTCGAACTTCAGGCCGCGCTGGAGAAGAAGCGGCTGACCAGCCGCCCGCGGCCCCGGATGCGACGACCCGCATGAGAACGCCGGCCCGCACCCTGCCGATTCGGCTGCCTCCACTGCCCGGCGAGGCCCTGGACTCATGGCTGGAGGCGATGGCCAGACGGATGGACACCGCACTCGGTGATGTCCTGCTGCACCTCGGCTTTCCGGTCCGTCACCGGGCCGGAAACCAGTTCCGGGGCATCCCGGCGGACTGGACGATCGTCCTCGACGAGCAGCAGACCAACGCCGTCGCGCACGCCACCGGGACGTCCCCGGAGACAGTCGCTGCCCTGACCCTGGCGCACTACGACGGACGGGCCCTCCACATGAGTGCCGGAGGCCGGGCCGTGTCACGCCACGTCCTCTGGGGCCGCGGAGGGGGATCCCGTTTCTGCCCGGAGTGCCTTCTTGCCAGTGATGGGCGATGGCAATTGTCCTGGAGGCTCGGTTTCTCCTTCGCCTGCACCCGGCACCGCAGGCTGCTGGCGGACTGCTGCCCGCACTGCGGGAGGGTGCCGCGGCAGCGGCCCCGTTCAGGCCGGTCCGTCCCCCGGCCTGAACTCTGCGGCAATCCACCGACCCGCCCAACCCGCCCGATCTCGGCTGGCTGCGGCACGGACCTGACCCGCGCTTCGACGCTTCTCCTGCCTCTTGGCCATCCGGTTCTCACGGCGCAGAACCGCGTGATGGAGATCATCGACGGGGCAACGGCAGCCTTCGGCCCCTACCGGACCTCTCCCCAGCCGGCATCGGCAGTGCTGGCCGACATCCGGGCCTTGGGCATCCGCGTCCTGAGCGACCTGCCCGCGGCTGTCCTACGAGAACAGATCCCCGCTGACATCGCAGAAGTGCACCTCAGCACCGATGCGGTCTCCCCGCACACCGGACAGGCGATGGAACGTCCGGGGTTCATGGCACCGCCACGAGCCGCGGACACGGCCGTCGCGGTCACCATGGCCCTGGGCATCCTGGAGCAACCAGGAATCCAACCGGCCGGCGAGGCCCTGCGGGGCCTGCTGGAAGCAGTACGCGAGGAACTCACGCAGATCTCGGTGACCAGCATCGACAGCTGGGGCAGGGGTATCAGCCCGGTGCTGCAGTCCGTGCACCTGGCTGCCCTCGCTCCTTCCCTGCGTCCCAGCGAGTACGTCCGCTACCGTGTCGCGACCGAGACGCCCCGCCGACCGGCCAGAACCACTCGGGACATCGAACAGCGAGCCAGGAAGATCCCCACGATGTTCTGGCCGTCCTGGACGGTCCGGCTCGCACCATCCGAAGGAGTCCACGCGCGGGCTCTGGCCCCCGTCCTCGCTGCCCTGCTGCTGATTCCTAACAGCCGCACATCCCTGGACCAGGCAGCGGGGCTGATCGGCGGCGCCATTGACGGCACTGAGGTCTCCCGCCTCCTCCAGGAGCTCGACGACCTTCCGCAATGGCCGGACATCGCCACTGCCCTGGACCGGCTTGCCGACCACCTCGACGCCACCAGCACCCCCATCGACTACGGCCGGCGCCGACTCCTGGACTACACCGGCCTGCTTCCTCATGACCGCTGGCTGGAGATCTGCCGCCGCACCGGAACACCACCGGGAACCGGACGGCGCGAACGCATCGCCCGCAGCCAGCTCTTCCAACGTCTCAGCGGCCTGCCCGCCGAGTCTCTCCCCGACGACCTGGGCGGGCTCGACAGCGCAGAGTTCCGGGCGACGTCCTTGCGGTTCACCGCGCTTCAGACCCCCGAACTCGTGCATGCCCTCCAGCGGGAAGCTCTCATCTTCCTGGCCTCACACCACATCCACGACGAGCCCGTGACCTGGCAGCCGCCCGCCACCCTGCTGGCAGGGCTCTCCCTTCCCGGCCCCGACCCGGCGCATATCGACCTACCCCGCCTGCACCAGCTCGTCCGCGAACGCCAGCACCCCGTTCAGCACGCCGCCCAGGTCCTGGGCACGACCGTCGAGGCCATCCGACATGTCCTCGACGAACACCCAGCCCCTGCAACCCCGCTGACAAAGAGCGCCGCCAGAGCCACCGGCCGCATCCGGCAGCAAGCCCGGCAAGCCATTCCGGCACAGCGCTTCACCCGGCTCTACCTCGACGAACACCGGTCCCTCCAGCAGATCGCCACCCTCACCGGCTTCTCCCGCAGAGTGCTGACCGACCTTGCCAAGGAGTACGGCATCCCGCTCCGCGAGGGCCCCAAGGACTACAAGCGCCGCGGCACCGTCGAACGGGCCTGGCTCATCGAGCAGTACGTCCACCGCCGCCGGACCCTGCCGGACCTCGCCCGAGAAGCCGGCATGAGCACCGCGAACATGGCCCGCTGGGCCAAGACCCACAACGTTCCGCTGCGACCACGCGGAGGATCCAGCCACAGCAAGGCACTTCGGGCAACCGACCAGGCCAGCCGAGCACCACGCATCCTCCGGCCGGCGTTCGGTGGCCAGGGGGCCAGCGAACGGTTGAGCCGATTCGCGGCTGCGTCTGCCTACCCCAGCCTCGGTACCGCAGCGAGAGGCCTCGGTCTTAACACGTTCACCCTCGTTGCTCAGATCAACCGCATCGAACGAGAGCTCGGCGGGCCGCTCTTAGTGAGAGCCGAACGGGGACGGTCGATGTCACTGACCCCTTTGGGGAGGAAGATACTCAGGGCGATCCGGACACATCAACGCGATGAACAGTAACTGGCCGATCGAGCAGGCGGGAATTCGGCTACAGGCGTCGCGTGCAAGCATGACGTTGGTCAGAACTCAGGACGCCACCCTGCCGAGTACTTTTCATAGAGTGCCAGAGCGGTCGTCAGTTCCTCGGTCGACTCGATCGCACCCTCGTCGAGGGAGCGGCGAAGGGATACGACGGCTTCAGCTAGAACAGCATCGCCACCGAAGACGCTCACTAGCGAGTCCCACACCAGCCGCGCTTCCGTTCTCACCGCCACGCTGCCCATAGTCTGGCTGCGTGTTGACGTCACCGCACTCTCCATCAGGCGTGCGACGACCTCGGAATTGGCGAGCCACTCTGCGGCCGAAGGGCTGTCTGTGTCGGCCGTCGCTACGACCACCGTCCGTAGCAGCATCCTTTCGCGCGCAAGATCCTCAGGGCTGGCTGCGTAGAGCTGGGCGAAGAGGTCCTGCCTCAGGGAACGCTCGGTTTCTTCTGAGACCAGCCCCGGCCCGTTCGAGTGGCCCCCGATGAGGTCGAGCAAGAAGACCTTTCCGTAAAGGTGCGCGATGCTGTGGAAGAGGCTGGTGACGGCGCGGTCGGCAGGTTCTCCATCAAGTGTGCGGAGCAGGGTAATTACCGGGCCCAGGACAGCCCACTCACCGCTTGGGGAGAACATCCCAGTTGGTCCCAACTGGATACGGGGCAGTTGACGCATCAGCGCCGTAGCTGAGGGCAGCACTTGATCCTCGGACACCTCCCAAAGATGAGGGACAAGGCGCTTGAGGACGTCGTCCAGCAGGGGGTCCGGCACCTGTTCCAACGCCTCGGTGAGCGCCGCCTCATCGCCGATCGTGCCCACGGCGTAGTCGACATACGAGACGGGCGCCCGTCCTGCGGGAAGTTGCCGGTGAAGGTAGATACCCAGCACGTTGCCACAGGCCACGCGCCGGTCCCGTTCCCAGGTCGAGATCCAATCCGAACCGTAAGCAGAACCGCCGAAGAGCCGGTCGGCAGAGGGGAACAGCAGTTGGATGACCGACTTGGCTTGTCCACCCAAGAGTTGGATGAACTCGTCCGCGAAAGCTTTCTCGCGTGGCGTTTGTTCCGTGTTGCGCTGGCCGATCGAGGAGGTTCCCGTCAGCAAGTCTGCGGCGGGCGGCAGGAGTTCATACGCTGCGGGGTAGCGGACCCGAAGCGCCTCAAGCGCAAGGATGTCCACCAGGCTCACTTCTGCGTGGCGGCTGCGGACCGCCAAGGGCACCGAGGCCAAGTACCGCTTCACATCTCGGATGGTGGAGAACATCGGGAGAATGAGTTGCACGAAGATGTCCGGCCAGCGTTTTTCGTCGAGTGGTCCGGCATCGATACCGTCGAGCGACTCGGCCAGTCCGGAAGCGATAACCGGCGAGAGGGCCTGAGTGGGGAGGGGCGGTACCTCCATCGAGATCTTCACTATCTTCTCGAGGTAAGCAGATCCTTCGACAGCTCCATCCGTCAGTGCTGACTCCACAACACTACGGTCGAAGCACAGGACGTAGACAACGTTCGGGAACGAGCCCGTTAGACGCACCAGCCTGAAGAGGTCTCGAATCTCCTGCTGCGACAAGCGGTCAATGTCATCGACGAAGACGACGATCCGCCCCGGCAGGTTCGCGAGAAGCTCAGTGATCTCAGCCCGCTGCTGGTGGACGCTCGTCTGCTCGTCACCCAAGAGCTTGGAAGTTCCTTCGGAGAGGGCACTTACACCGTCCAGAAGGGCGCCAGCACCAGGAATGAACTTCAGCGGTGACAGGGCGGATGAGTAATTTCCCAGACGCTCGGCGACAGCACGGCTTGCGGTCTTGAGCTTGTCCTTCCGCGTCCGGCCGTCCCGCAGCTGTCCGGCCAGTTCGTCGAAGAAGAACTGCATGAGCTGGTCGGTGCCAGAGAAGAACCACGGGTTGAACTTCACGACCTGTACGTCGTCGAACGACTCCAGAGCGCTGGCCGTGAGGTTCAGCAACGAGGTCTTGCCAGACCCCCACCTTCCCGTAAGCGCGAAAACGGCGCCGTACCTCGCGGCTGTGTTGTGGATCTCTGCGGCGAACGCGTCCGCGAGATCGGACCGCTGCAGCAAGTCCTCGCTGGCCTCCTCAATAGGGTCGTCCCCGTTGAGGAGGCTGCTGACGTTGATCGGAGCGCCGTCGTCCATGCGTAACCCACCCTTAGTCACCGTGGAGAACGAGCGTACTGCCGTGCTCTGACTGTGGGGGCGGCATGCGAACAGCGGTGGGAAGTACCTTGGCACTGCCCATCCGCAACCAGCGCAGAGAGCACGCTGGTTGCGCGCAGAGAAGCTACCTCCTGGAGATGGCGAGGAAGGCGGCGATCGCACCTGCGATCGTGACGACGAGGGTCACGCCGGCGACCGCGACTGTGAGCGGGGTCGCGAGCGAGGGGTGCGCGAGCGTCACGTAGAGCAGGCCGGCTCCGATGATGAGGATGACGAGGACGAAGAGCAGGATCAGGAGAGGAAACAGGGCCGCGGCGGCCGGGCCTGCGGAAGCCGGGTAGGACTGCTGAGGCTGGGCGGAAGGCGTCTGGGTGGAGCTGCTGTTGGTCATGGCACGAGAATGGTTGCGATCGCCAGGAGTTCCTGCCCGACAAAATCGGGGGTGTTCTCCGGACGACCGCGACGGTGCCGGACGCGAGCTTGCGAGATAGTGGCCGTATGGCATTCGGGATGCGGTTCGGTGAGATCGAACTGGACCTCACCGAGACTGGCGTTACCCTGCGGAATCTCTATGGGTGGCCGGGGTGGGTGATCGAGGTTGACATCGACTGGTCGACCTGGAGCGCGCGCACCGTCCGGGACGTCCCGCCCCCTCGGACCCGGAGCAATGCCCGGCGACCGACCGACGACCCCGAACTGGTCCGGCGTATCAGGAAGGCGGCTGAGGCAGCCAAGGAACTCCCCCGCAGCTCGATTTGGGTGGTCTCCCTGGCCCTTCCCACGCCGCACAAGAAGAAGGCGGACGGCGTGCGGCTGCGAGCGGCCAGCATCGCCACGATGTACAACTACGCGCTCAAGCTCGGACTCTCCCCGAAGCGCGCCATCTCGGAGGTCTACGACCTCCCTCTGGTGGAAGCCGAGGGTGAGCGTGCGCAGCCCTCCCGCAAGTTCGAGCGCTGGATCGAGCAGGCACGTAAGACCATCAATCCAGAAACCGGCAGGCCGTACCTCCAGCCCTACATCAGCGAGCTCCACGCCCCCAGGCTGTGGCCCATCGGCCGCGGACACCCACTGGAGCCGCGTCGCGCACAGCCAGCGATTCCCGAGCCTGTCCGAGAGGGACCATACGCCGGCCACGTCTTGACCTTGAGGGTGTCGAGAACGGCGCCGCCAGACTGGGCAGCCCAAGAGGCCCGGGAACGAGGATCCCGGATGATCGGTCCGGACCTGGTCATCGAAGGGTCCTGGTCCAACGGCGTTGAATCGCCGCCACTTCCCGTGCTTCAGGGCGTCAGCCCGGGGGAGACACCCCGCCGGGTGCAGAGCCTGGTCAAGGAGTTGGAGGGGCGCTATCCCGGGGCGAAGGTCAAGGCCACGGTTAGCGCCCAGGCGATGGGACAGCCCCTCGGAGCGGACTGATCGCGGCCTCGGACCAGGCCCCCAGTCGTACCCCGAGAAGCACGAGATGCGAGCATCGCGGCAGGGTGCCAGTCCCCTGCCGGCGAAGCCCTTCCTTGCTCTGGGAGCCATCCGATAGTCTGACGAGACGTCACTCGTGAAGCGGCGTACCGCCTTATCTTTAGCGCTGCGGCCCTGAAGAAGATGCCGATGGCCCTCGGAGCCGTCGCGGTGCGAACATTCACAAGTGTCGCCGAAGCGCCGGGCACCGAGTGTCCCCGAGTGTGGACAGCGAGTGCGTGGGCCCCGATGGCTCCGCTGCACGCGGACTTCCGGACGCCTATGAAAGGTCGCTTCCAGTGACCATCAATTCTGTGTCTCTTGCCGGGAATACGGCTGGCGACCCGATTGACGACCTCGACGCTGATGCCGCTGAAGCACAGCTCCAGCTGATTCCGGTAGCAGCCACCACCACCGTCAATGGCACGCCGACGCTGCGGGTGATGGACCCGCGATCGGCCGCAAAGACCGCAGGTGAGGTCAGCGCGCTTAGGGGTGTGCATCTGGATCCGGACTCGCTCCGCCGGCTGGCAATGTCCTGCGTGGAGCCCAACGGGTTCCACGTCACCCGCCACCGGGTCGGCACTGGCTGGCTGTCGATCATCGAGGCCCGCCAGTTCGTGACTCTGTTTACGTTGACCCCGAGTAACGACCGGCTCGGGGATCAGCTGATCTATGCCGCTGATCCGTCGTTCGACGCCAAGACGGTGAACAAGGACGGTCGGCGGATCGGGCACATTGCGGTCCCGATGCCGGAGTCGGACGGCACGTTCGCGAAGCTCGTCTACACGGCTTCCAAGGGCACCCTGCTGGAGGCTACTGACCGCAACTGCCAGGCCGTCCGCAAGAGCAACCCGCAGCACGATATCGGCCCCGATATCATCCACCGCTCGCTCACCACGGTCTTCACGACCCTGCGCTACACCGAGGGGAGCAACGAGCAGGAGCAGGTCAGTGTGGACGGCAACAGCCGGCTGGCCAGCGCCTACGCGCAGATCAAGATTGACCCGAACTGGCTGCCCCAGCGGCTGCGCAAGCAGTACGAGGATGAGCGCCCGACGCTGCTGCCGTCCATGCTGATGGATTGCGACCTGAATGAGCGGCGCGACCTGACTCGCAAGATCATCAAGGTGAACGAGGACCGTCTCGCCCTCCCGGCGCGCACGTCGCTCAAGGACATGAGGGAGCGCAATGCAGCCGTCTGTGCGCTTAATGCCCTCACGGCGCCGGTTCAGGTGATCGTCGGCTACGAGGACGATGATCCTGAGACCTACGGCATGCAGCGGTTCGCCTCGGCCGTTCGGTCGCTGCTAGTGCGGATGAACGTCGGGGTCAAGACCTTCGACACTGGCGCCCAGAACGCGGTCATCGCCGAAGAGATAGTCCTCGCGGCGCAGCAGAGTGGACACTTCGATGACGACGAGGTCGAGCTGCTGATCGGCCGGGAGGGCATCTCCGCGATCATGGAGGAGTACGGTCTCGACCCCAACCTGCGCGACCTGCGGGCCATGATGGTGATTGCGTTGTGCGCGCAGAACTCCACCAAGCTCAACAAGGCGATGCGGGAGAAGTTCGGCAAGCGGAAGGTGATGCTCTCGCACCGCTCTGCCGTCGCCAGTGAGTTGATCCTGCGTTCCTACGGCGCCGTGATGAGCGTCTACGACGTGGAACGCAGCCGCACCGCACTCAACTCGGGCTGCGTCTGGCAGTCGTTGGTGGACCAGCCCTGGCAGCCTGCGCAGGTCAACGATGACCGCACCGTCGATGCGGTACTGGAGCTCGCGCTGAAGGAATTGGCCCCGGCAGGCAAGAAGGAGGTCGTAACCGGGGAGCCTGGGCGGTACGCCCGGCTGCTCGGGGTCCTCGGCATGGTGGCGCTGGTGATCGGCGGTGGACTGACGAGCCCTAAGGGTTCCAGCGAGAAGGAAGTCGGTGACCTCATCGATCGCTCCAGCGTCGCGAGCATCGTCGACAAGCTGACGTCCTTCCCGTGGGGCTTGCGCTTGCTGGCCGAGAACATCAAGCGGAACCGCGCCGGCGTCCCGCTGCTCGGGGTTCAAGTCCCTGACGGGACGACCAACGTCGAGACCTACGACGACTCGACGGTCTCGGTGACCGCGCGCGACGCCCGCTTGCGCCACGCGGTGCGCATCGCGGTGCAGGGCAGCGCCGAGAAGACCTCGGCCTCCGCGGAGGAGAACGCCTTCAACGAGTTGTGCCGCAGGATTGTTCTGGCTGACGAGGCGTTCCGGAACTACCGGGCGATCCGCAGCCAGGATCCTTCCCCGACGCTCCTGCCCTTTGACCAGACCGACGGGCCGATCAAGCAGCTCGAGGCGATGGCCAAGGCCCTGAACCGGATGACCGCGGAGGACCACGAGTAGTGAGCACTCCGCCATGGACCGGGGTTGTCACCATGACCGCGACCCGTTACCGGTATCTCGCTGGTCTCGCCGGTGACAACCTCCTGGCCAGCCGTCCCATCGCCCATAGCCTCGACATGCCGTACGACGGCGACGAGGAGAAGGCCGTCTACGTCGCGGTGAACCACGAAGGCCTCGCCTGTTACGCCGGGCAGACTCGTCCCATCAGGTCCTGGACAGGTGCGGCGGGCATCCGGCTTAAGCAGCACCTAGCGGAGCCGTCAAAGCTTGGCGAGTGGGACAGCTTCTGGGTGCTACCCCTTAAGTGGTCCACCAAGCCCAACATCGTCAACTGGTACGAAAATACCGTTGCAGCACGCCTGATGCTGCCGCTTCGCCACCACCGGGGCAGCACCAGGTTCTGAGGAATCTCTCGCTGTGGGGCGGCTAACGCCTCACAGCGAGTTAGTGCGTCGAGGCCAAGGCCGACCCACTCGCGGGAGCCGGGCGCTTCGAGGCCGCGCCGTGTCAGCTGACGCATCACTCAACGTGACGTCCTACGGCTTCGATGACGAAGATGATTGACGAGCCCAGCTCTGGGGATCCGCCACCGTGGTGAGACTGATCAGCCCCGACAGGTGGTGAGACAGGTCTGGGAGTCACAGGTCACAGCGGTGACCTGTGACACGAGCCGCGAGACCCTACACTTTCACGGACACCCGGCGCGGACAGCCGCCGTAGGCGAAGACATCATCGGCGCATGTCTGAAATCTTCGTCGACCTGGGAACCGTCGATGCGCCGTCCGGTGTTCTGGTGTTCGGCATGGCCGGTTGGATCGACCACTGGCCGGAGCTTGGCCGGCCCTTGTCCGAGCGCGCCAAGGCGGCAGCGTCGTCGGGAGGAGGCCATCTTCTGGGACCAGGGTGACCACTCCACCAGACACCGCGGCGAGCGGGACGCCGGACAGGTCTATCCGGTCACGCTCGAAGCCGGCGAAACAGGCGAGACGGTGATGCGGTGGACCATCCCACCCCATGCCTTCGACGGCGAAGACGAGTGATCCGCCCGGTTCCAGGGGTCCGCCGGCGTCGCGGGACTGCTCAACCCCGACATCCGAGGAGACAGATCCGAGAGCCGCAGGCCACAGCGCTGCCGCATGACACGGAGCGGGATGACTCACCCCTCCATCATGACGAAGCCGGTTCGGCTTCGGGGCAGGGGCCGAGCATGTCGAACCGCTGCGGACGGTCCTGTCCCGCCCCGGCCCGGGCACCGGGGCGGTTCGAGCACCGGGGCTGTGGTCCGGGTGGGACCTCCGGTGCGCGGGATCGCGTTGGATGGGGGCCATGACGACATCTTTCGAAGCTTTGCTGCCCGGAACCGAGCGGGCCCTGCTGCACCGGGTCGCGGTGGCCCAGGCCGAGGGGCGGGCACCCTCCCTCGTGGGGGCGGTGGTCCGTGAGGGGACGCTGGTGTGGAGTGGTTCGCGCAGTTGCGTGGACGGTCACGCGCCGGACGCCGACACGCAGTTCAGGATCGGCTCGATCACCAAGGTGTTCACCGCCGTCCTGGTGATGCGCCTGCGGGACGAAGGAGCCCTCCGGCTGGACGATCCGCTGGAGCTGCACCTCGAGGGAACGGGCGTCGGTGAGGTGACGATCGCTCAACTCCTCGGTCACAGCGGAGGACTTGCGGCCGAGACTCCCGGCGAGTGGTGGGAGCGTTCGTCCGCCGCGCTGCGCCCGGAGCTCTCCGACGTCCTGGGGGAGCGGCCCCTCCTCCGGCCGCCGGGGAGGCGCCACCACTACTCCAACCCCGGCTACACGCTGCTCGGTTCCCTGGTCGAGAAGCTCCGTGGGCGGCCCTGGGAGGAGACGCTGCGGCGCGAGGTCCTGGAGCCGCTGGGGATGCACCGTACGACGGCCGATCCGGTGGCTCCCCACGCCGGCGGCTGGGCGGTGCACCCCTGGGCCGATGTGATGCTGCCCGAACCGTCCGAGGACCTCGGCCTGATGGCTCCGGCGGGCCAGCTCTGGTCGACGGCGGCCGACCTCGCCCGGTTCGCCGCGTTCCTCGCGAAGGGGGACGAGCGGGTGCTCGACGCCGCTTCCGTGGCGGAGATGCGCGCTCCCGCCTCCCCGGGCGGCGAGGGCGAATGGGAGGGCGGCTACGGGCTCGGGCTCCAGCTGCTCCGCAGGGACGGCCGGACCCTGATCGGACACACCGGCTCCCTGCCGGGCTTCGTCGCCTGCCTGTGGGTGAGCGTGGAGGACGGTCTCGCGGGGATCGCCCTCTCCAACGCCACCTCGGGGCCGCTGGTGGGCGCCGTGGCCGCCGATCTCGTGCGGATCGTGGCGGAGGCGGAGCCGAGGCTCCCGGAGCCGTGGCGCCCCCTTCCCGCGGCGGAGGTCGACGAGGAGCTGCTGTCCCTGACCGGCCCCTGGTACTGGGGAACGTACGTCTACGGGCTGAGGATCGGTCCCGAGCGCGGTGTGGTGCTCGAACCCTTGCGGGGCGCCGGACGGCGGGCGCGGTTCCGCGCGCTGCCCGACGGAGGCTGGGTCGGGCTGAACGGCTACTACGAGGGGGAGATGCTCCGGGTGGTGCGCCGCCCCGACGGGAGCGTGAGCCACCTCGACCTCGGTTCCTTCGTCTTCACCCGCGAGCCGTACGAGCCGGGGGAAGCGGTGCCGGGAGGCGTGGACGAGGCGGGGTGGCGCGGCCTCTGAGGCCCGGTGGGGCTGTCCGAGCCCCGGTGAGGGCTGTTTCACGTGAAACCGGGCGTTTCACGTGAAACGGCGCTCCGTCGAAGGAGGGTCACAGGGTCTTCTTGAAGCCCACGTGGGAGTCCTCGAAGCCGAGTCGCTTGTAGAAGCGGTGGGCGTCGGTGCGGGTGACGTCGGAGGTCAACTGGACCAGGCTGCAGCCCTGTCGGCCGGACTCCTCGACGGCCCACTCGATGAGCTGTGTCCCGAGGCCGCTGCCGCGCTCGTCGGCGTGGACGCGGACGGCTTCGATGATCGAGCGGACGGCACCCCGGCGGGAGAGGCCCGGGATGATCGTCAGCTGGAGCGTGCCGACGACCTTGCCCTCGCGGACGGCCACGACGAGGTGCTGGTTCGGGTCGTTCGTCAGCCGCTCGAAGGCGCCGAGGTACGGGGTCAGGTCGTCGGGGGATTCGCGCTGGGCGCCCAGGGGATCGTCGGCGAGCATCGCGACGACGGCCGGGAGGTCTTCCGTGGTGGTCGGACGTATCTCAAGATCGCTCATGGAACGCAGGGTACGCTCGGCCGCTTGTGTGCCGGGGTCGGCCCGCGGCCGGCATCGAGGTCGATCCGAAGCCGATCCGAGGGTGGGTCCGTGGCTCAGGCGGGGACGCCCACGCCCTCCACGACCTGGACCAGCGGGGCCAGCTCGGGGTTCTTGGCCGCCTCGTCGAGAGCTTCGCGCAGGGCGCTGTCGTTGGTGGGGCGGGCTTCTTCGAGGAGCTTCAGGCCTTCCTCGGTCACGTCGGTGTAGATGCCGCGCCGGTCGGTGGCGCAGAGGTACCGGGTGAGCAGACCACGGTCTTCCAGGCGGGTGACGAGGCGGGTGGTGGCGCTCTGGCTGAGCACGACCGCGTCGGCGACCTGCTTCATCTGGAGGTGGCCGCCGGGGCCGCTGTGCTGGCGGCTGAGGACGTCGAGCAGCGAGTACTCCCGCACGCTCAGGCCGTGACGGGACTCCAGGGCGCGTTCGAGGTGGGACTCGATCCTGCCGTGCAGCAGGGAGAGGGCGCACCAGCGCTGGGAGAGCGCGGTGAGTGCGGGGTCCGTCGCGGTCATGTTCTCTCCATCGGTCTCTCCTCGGCGCCGGGGTGGCTCAGAACCAGGATAAAGGATGAGATGCAATAATGGGCGTCTGCAAGTAAATCTGTCCCGGGCAGCCGGCACTCGGAGTGTGTGTCCCGGAGTCTGTGTCCCGAAGCCTCCTCCCGGAGCCGGGCAGGGCCGAGCCGCCCGGCTCCGGTTCATCGCGCCGGAACGGCCCGCACTACCCGGCCGCGACCGTCAGGGGGGCGAAGCGGCGGCGCCAGTCGCCGGGGAGGTCCGGCACGGAGCGGACCATCACCGCGTTCGTGGTGATCGAGTCGATGCCGTTCTCCTTCACCCAGCTCAGCAGCGACGCGTGACGCACGTCGATGTCGGTGCGCAGGGGGCGGTCGGTGGCGGTGGCCAGGGAGGCGATCAGGGCCTTGGCCGTGGCCGGGTCCCGGGCGATCAGCGGCCCGACGACATGGGTGTCCATGTTGGGCCAGGCCGCCGCGAAGCCCGTGATCTCGCCGTCCTCCTCCGCGACCCGGAGGTGGTCCGCGAAGGCGGGGAGCCGGGCGATCAGAGGGGTGCGGTCGAGCCCGAAGACCTCAAGATCCAGGCGGAGGATCGCCTGGAGGTCCTCCGCCGTCGCCGGGCGGACCGGGACGGCCGGAGCGGGCGTGGTGAAGGTGAAGCGCCCGCGGACCATCTCCGCGCGGCTCGCCTCCGTGAAGCCCAGCTGTTCGTAGAGGGGCTGTCCGTTCACCGTGGCGTGCAAGGTGATCGGGGTGTCCCCCAACTCCTCCAGGACGTGCCGCATGAGCCGGCGTCCCACCCCCTGGCGTGCGTACCGCTCGGCGACGAGCACCATGCCGATCGCGGCGAGCTCCGGACTGTACGAGGTGACCACGCAACAGGCGAGCAGCCCCTCGCCCTCGGGGTCGTCGATTCCGTATCCGTGGCCGGCGGTGAGCAGGAAGCCCCACTTGTGTTCTTCGCGGGGCCACTGCCGGTTCTCGGAGAGGTCGGCGCAGGCGAGGAGGTCTTTGTGGGTGAGGCGCCGGACGGGGAGCTGTGCGAGGGCGGCGGGAGGAATCGGCATGCCTTTCAGGCTGTCCGACGCGTTGATCTTCCGTCCACCGCTTTACCGGATCCGGACGGTGTTCGAGAGGGGTTTTCATCCCATCCTGTGGCACGTGGGCGATGTTTCACGTGAAACCCGGCCTGACCGGAGGAAGAAGCGTGCCCCAAAACAGCGGAGCTTAGTCAGAAACCCGGCTCTATGGACCGGAACGCCACTTTCCGTCCCCGAAGGCGGTCGGACCCCTCATGCTGCGTTTACGGAAGCCCGGCCGGACAAGGCGAGGCACATGATGGATGCTCCGACCCCCACGACGGACGTGAAGGACGCGGACGAGCACGAACCCCCGGTGGTGGACGGGAAGGGAACCCCGGCACCCCGAGGGCCCTCCGCCGACGCGGTTCTCGTCCGCAGCACCCTGGAGGAGATCGCCCCGGTGGCCGACCGGGTGACCTCGTACTTCTACGCCCTGCTCTTCGTACGGAACCCCGAGCTGCGCGACATGTTCCCCGTCGCCATGGACACCCAGCGGGACCGGCTCCTCAAAGCCCTGCTGACGGCGGCCGAGCACCTGGACGACACCCCGGTCCTCACCGCGTACCTGGAGAACCTCGGCAGGGGGCACCGCAAGTACGGCACCCACTCCGCCCACTACCCGGCCGTCGGTGAGGCTCTGCTCGGCGCCCTCGCCCGGTACGCGACGAGGACCTGGGACGACCGGACCCAGGCGGCCTGGGTGCGCACGTACACGACGATCTCCCAGATCATGATCGACGCGGCGGCGGAGGACGAGCGGTCCGCCCCCGCCTGGTGGCACGCCGAGGTGGTCTCCCACGACCTGCGCACCCCGGACGTCGCCGTCGTCACGCTCCGGCCCGACCGGCCCTACCCCTTCCTCGCCGGGCAGTACACGACGCTGGAGACCCCGTGGTGGCCGCGGATCTGGCGTCACTACTCCTTCGCCTCGGCGCCGCGGCCGGACGGACTGCTCTCCCTCCACGTCAAGGCCGTACCGGCCGGATGGGTGTCCAACGCGCTGGTCCACCGGGCGCGCCCCGGGGACGTGCTGCGGCTCGGCCCGCCGGGCGGCTCCATGACGGTCGACCACTCCACGGACACCGGACTGCTCTGCCTGGGCGGCGGCACGGGGATAGCGCCGATCAAAGCCCTGGTCGAGGACGTTGCCGAGTACGGGGACCGAAGGCCGGTCGACGTCTTCTACGGGGCGCGCAGCGGTCACGACCTCTACGACATCGACACGATGCTGCGGCTCCAGAAGACCTTTCCGTGGCTCTCCGTCCACCCGGTCACCGAGGCGCAGGGGCGCCTCCCGGACGCCGTCTGCCGTTACGGGCCCTGGGGGGAGCGCGACGCCTATCTCTCGGGTCCGCTGGGCATGGTCCGGCGCGGGGTGGACGCGCTGCGGGGCGCGGGAGTCCCCTCGGAGCGCATCCGCCACGACTTCCT
Source organism: Streptomyces sp. NPDC092045 (assembly GCF_044756005.1). Lineage (NCBI taxonomy): Bacteria > Bacillati > Actinomycetota > Actinomycetes > Kitasatosporales > Streptomycetaceae > Streptomyces > Streptomyces sp. NPDC092045. The sequence goes on from NZ_JBIVSC010000005.1 coordinate 288,872, forward strand.
GGCCGAGCTGGCCCCCGCGGCCTCCGGTTGACCCGGTCCCTGCCGACCCGACCCGACCTCGGCCGGCCCGGATCCGCTCGACCCGATCCCTGCCGACCTGACCCCTGCCGACCCGATCCCTGTCGGCCTGACCTCGGTCGGATCAGGTCCGCGCGGTCCGTCGCAGTCGGTCCGGGCCCGCCCGCCCTCGTCGGTCCGGATCGGGTCCGGTCAGCCCAGGTCCGGGGCGTGCATCGCGCGGACGCCCTCGATGTTGCCGTCCAGGTAGTGGCGCAGGGAGAGCGGAACGAGGTGCACGGCCGCGATGCCGACCCGGGTGAAGGGCACCCGGACGATCTCGTACTCGCCGACGGGCTCCTCCATCTCGGGACCGTGGCGCAGGGAGGTGTCCATGGAGCCGAGCCGGCACACGAAGAAGTGCTGGACCTTCACCCCGGAGATCCCGCCGTCGACGATGTGCTCGACGGTGTCGACGAAACAGGGCACCACGTCGGTGATCTTGGCGCCCAGCTCTTCGAGCACCTCGCGGTGCAGGGCTTCGACGACGGTGGAGTCGGTGGGCTCCACGCCGCCGCCGGGCGTGAGCCAGTAGGGATCCATCCCCGGCTTGGTCCGCTTGATGAGGATGAGGTCGTCCCCGTCGAGGAGGATGGCGCGTGCGGTGCGCTTGATCACGGGCCGTTCGGTCATGTGAAGAAAATGGCCCGTGGGGAGGGGGCTGAAACGCGACGGTCCCCCGCGTCTCACCAGTCCCCGGCGGCGCTCAGCAGCGCCTCGTGCGCCCTGGCGAGGTGCGCGAGCGCGAGCGTTCCCGTCCGCACGACCAGGAAGTAGGTCCGCAGCGGAGGCACCGGGGGGTCGAGGAGCGCCACGAGCCGACCCTGCTCCAGGGCCTCCTCGCACAGGTAGCGCGGCAGGACGGCGAGCCCCGACCCGGAGGCGGCGGAGTCGCGCACCGCCCGCAGGTCGGGGGCGATCACGGTGGCGGCGGCGGCCGGCCTGGTCTCGAAGACGCTCGCCCAGTAGCGGGAGACGAACGGCAGCGACTCGTGCACCTCGACTACCGGAAGCTGCTCCAGGACCACGGCGCCCTTGCTCAGGAGCACCTCGGGGGAGAGCCGGGCGGCCCAGCGCGGCGCCGCGACCAGGACGTGCTCCTCGTCGCAGAGCGGGGTGGAGACGAGCAGGCCGCCGCGCGGGCGCGCGGTGGTGATGGCGAGGTCGTGGTGACCGGCGGCGAGGCCGTCGAGGATCTCCTCCGTGGTGACGGGGAAGGAGGTCCGCACGGCGAGGCCCCGGCCGACCAGGGGGGTGAGGGCGGGCAGTGCGCGGAGCGCGGTGAACTCCGGGGGACCGGCGACGTGGAGGGTCCGGATGCCGCTCTCCTCGTCGAGCCCGGTCTCGGTGATCTCGACGAGCGCGTCCAGGTGCGGGGCGGCGCGGTGGGCCAGCTCGTCCCCGATGGTGGTCGGGGTGACGCCGCGCGCGCGTCTGAGGAAGAGGGGCCGCCCCAGTTGGCGTTCGAGCGTCCGGATCTGGCTGGTGACCGCGGGCTGGGAGAGGCCCAGGAGGGCCGCGGCCCGGGTGAAGGAGCCGGCCCGGTGCACCGTGACGAACGTCCGTAGTAGGGCAAGATCCATGTCCGCCCCCTCCCGGCCGTGGGGCCGTTCGACTCGGGCGGTCGGCTGACGGCGCCCCAGGACCGTCCAACTATAAATAAGTCGATAGGTCTCTGTCGCTACCGTGATTGGACACTGACGCACGGTCAACTAGCCTTGTGCAGACGGTTTCCGCGCGTGGAGCCGAGGGCGTTCCGAGCCACGAGGGGGGAGGTTCGGAGCGCCCCGCTCCACGTGGGGAGACCCGTACCCGCTGCTCAGCCGGCGGAACCGGCCTCGTCGAGGGCGCGCAGCACATCGGCGATCAGGTCCTCGGGGTCCTCGGCGCCGACGGAGAAGCGGATGAAGCCCTCCGAGACCGCGTCCCCGCCCCAGCGCCCGCGCCGCTCCGCCGTGGAGCGCACTCCGCCGAAGCTGGTGGCGTCGTCCACGAGCCGCAGCGCCTCCAGGAACCGATCGGCCCGCTCCCGGTCCGCCAGTTCGAAGGAGACCACCGGCCCGAAGCGCCGCATCTGCCGGGCGGCCACCGCGTGCGAGGGGTCGCCGGGCAGTCCCGGGTAGCGCAGCCCGGTGACGTCGGTCCGTCCGGAGAGCGTGCGCGCCAGTTCCAGGGCGGTCGCGCACTGGCGGTCGATCCGCAGCTGGAGCGTGGCGAGGGAGCGGTGGGCGAGCCAGGCCTCCATGGGCCCGGGAATGGCCCCGACGATCTTGCGCCAGCGCCGCACCTCGGCGGCCCGCTCGGGGTCGCGGCAGCTCACGTGGCCGAGCAGTACGTCGCCGTGGCCGGTCATGCCCTTGGTGTCGCTGGCGACGGAGAAGTCCGCGCCCAGCTCCAGGGGCCGCTGGCCGAGCGGGGTGGCGAGGGTGTTGTCGACGGCGACGAGCGCGCCCGCGGCGTGCGCCTCGCGCACCAGGCGGCGGACGTCGCAGACGTCGAGCCCGGGATTGGACGGGGTCTCGATCCACAGCAGCCGCGCCCCGTCGAGGACGGCGAGCTGTCCGTCGCCCCCGGTCGGCGCGGTGCGGACCTCGATGCCGTACGCCCGCAGCTGCTCGTGGAGCAGGGGCAGCGCCTGGTAGCCGTCGGTCGGGAGGACCACCGCGTCGCCGGACTTCAGCTGGGAGAAGAGGACGGCGGAGATGGCGGCCATGCCGGAGGCGAAGACCAGCGTCTCGACGCCCTCCTCCCCCGGTGCCTCCAGCTCGCCGATCGCCCGCTCCAGATGGGTCCAGGTGGGGTTCTCGTCGCGGCCGTAGGTGTACGGGCCGGTCGGCTCGCCCGGCAGGTGGAAGTGGGCGGCGAACACCGGTCCCGGGAGGGTCGGCTCGTACTTCACCGGCTCGGGCAGCCCGGCCCGCACCGCGCGGGTCCCGTCGCCCAGCCCGGCGGTCTTCCGGTCGGGTCCGGAGGCGTGTTCCTGGTGCGTCACGGTGCCCACTCAGTCCTGGTCGGGGAGCACGACGTTCAGTGCCCAGGAGACGACGGAGATGATCAGGCCGCCCAGGACCGCGGTCCAGAAGCCCTCCACGTGGAAGCTGAGGTCGAGCTTGTCGGCCAGCCAGGAGGTGAGGAGCAGCATCAGGGCGTTCACCACGAGGGTGAACAGCCCGAGCGTCAGGACGAAGAGGGGAAGCGTGAACAGCTGGACGACCGGCTTCACCAAGAAGTTCACCAGGCCGAAGACCAGTGCGACGAGAATGAGGGTCAGGACCTTCTTGCCGGTGCTCTCACCGGTCAGGGTGATGTCCTGGAGGAGCCAGATGGCGACTCCCAGGGCGCCCGCGTTCGCGAGCGTCTTGACTAGGAAATTCATCATGTGTCTGATCGTGGCAGACGTGATCGGGCCGAGGGCAGGGGCTGACGGGCGATGAAGGCATTCCGGCTGGACGAACTGGAGGCGGAGCGTGCCGCGAACAAGGGCGCGTACCTCCAGTTCCTGCGGGAGCGGAACATGTCGGTCGGTCTGTACGCGCTCGACGCCGGGGAGCTCGACCCGCAGCAGCCGCACCGCCAGGACGAGGTGTACTTCGTGGTGAGCGGCCGGGCGGCGATCACGGTCGGGACGGAGACGACCCAGGTGGCGCGCGGCAGCGTGGTCTACGTGCCGGCCGGGGTGGAGCACAAGTTCCACCACATCAGCGAGGACCTGCGGGTCATGGTGGTCTTCTCGCCTCCGGAGGGCTGAGCGGACCGGGGTGCGCCCCGGGATCCGGATCGGGGTTCGAGGGGTCGGCACGCCCCTGGCCCCTAGGGGGCGGATCAGGGGAGAGCGGGGGCCCCGCGGCCCCCGACAGTCCCTTCCGACGCCTAGCCTTGAGAGTGTTCGGCGCGGAGTGCGCGGGACGGATCTTCGGAAGCGAGGTAGGACGATGGCCGCACGGGAGATGCTCGCGGGAATGCCCTGGTGGGTGAAGTGGGTCGCCATACCCGCCCTCGCCCTGCTCGTCTTCGGCGGACTGATCACCAGCGTCCTGACCTTCGTGATCGGTCTCCTCTTCAAGGTGCTGCTCTTCGTGGCCCTCGTCGCCGGACTGATCTACGTCGTAAGGAAGTTCAGCTCCTCCGGCCGGTCGCGCGAGGACTGGTAGCGAAAGCCTGACGGCGCGCGCCCGACCGCCGAGAGCAGACCGCAGAGGGCCGGCCACCGAGGGCCGACCGCAGAGGGTCGAGGGCTGAGCGTCGAGGGCCGAGTGCCGGCCGCGGGGGACCGGCCGCCCCGCTCCGACAGCACAAGCCCTCATCGGTAGGGGCGCAAGGGAGAGCGTTAGCCCGGGCGAGGGAACGGGCCGGACTAAACGGGGTGGGGGCCCGAGGGCTGCCACTACAGTGGAATCTCTCCGCCGCGATGGGGACTACAGGCATAGACCTCCTTACTGACCAGCGGTTTCCCAGGCCCGGCGGGCGCGGGGGCGGCCCCCGCGGGCGGGTGCGACGCATCCGTCGTCACGCCTGGGGGTGACCTTTGGCCATGGCTACGCAGACGACCGCTCCTACCCTGATCGGCTCGGTGCAGCGCGCGCTGAGACTCCTGGAGGCCGTCGCCTCCCATCCGGACGGCGCCCCGGCGAAACAGCTCGCCCGCGAGACCGCGCTCCCGCTGCCCACCACGTACCACCTGCTCCGTACCCTGACGCACGAGGGCTATCTGCTCCGGGAGAAGGGCGTGTTCGTCCTGGGGGACGCCGCCATCGGGCTGGCCGCCGGCGGAGCCGTGCAGAATCGTCGCACCAAGATCGAAAACTCCCTCGCCCGCTGGCGGGACGAGATCGGCGTCCCGATCTACTTCGCCGTCTACCGGGAGGGGGAGGTCGAGCTCGTCGCCGTCGCCGACACCTCCTCCGCCCCCGCAGTGGAGGAATGGGCCGATTTCCGCGAGACGGCGCACGCCCACGCGATCGGGCAGTGCATCTTGAGCCAACTTGATCCGAAAAGTCGTCAAGACCACCTTGACCGCCACCCGGTGGAATCCATCACCCCGTACACGGTGAGTAACCGGAGTGTGCTTTTGGATCGTTTGGGCGGTTTGGGGAGAATGGAACCCCTGGTGGAGCGTCAGGAATATGCGCTCGGCACGGTCTGCGCCGCAATCCCCCTCACAGTGGGCTCCACGGCGGCCGCGATGGCCATTTCCCTCCCTCTCCACCAGCAAGAACGGTTGCTCCCAGCGATCGAGCAACTACGCACGGAGATCGGGAAGCTCTTCAAGTCGCTGGCGTTCTCTATCAGTATCTGAAAAATCACTCCTTGTGATCTGCTAGTGCTTACAGCACGATTGCGTCAAGAGGGCCACGGGGGATCATTCCTGGCCGTTTCGGTCACAGCTTTCAGCAGCTGTGTTTACACAACTGCTTCATCTACTGCGGGGTACATGATGCGAGAGTCGGTTCAGGCCGAGGTCCTGATGAGCTTCCTCGTCTCCGAGGAGCTCTCCTTCAAGATCCCGGTCGAACTGCGGTACGAGACCCGGGATCCCTACGCGGTGCGGATGACGTTCCACCTCCCCGGGGACGCACCCGTGACCTGGGCCTTCGGCCGCGAACTGCTGCTCGACGGGATCAACCGCCCGAGCGGGGACGGCGATGTGCACATCGCCCCGACCGAGCCCGAGCGGCTCTCGGACGTATCCATCCGGCTCCAGGTCGGCGGTGACCGCGCCCTGTTCCGGGCCAGCGCGCCACCGCTCGTCGCCTTCCTCGACCGCACGGACAAGCTGGTTCCGCTCGGTCAGGAACGGACGCTCGGTGACTTCGAGGACAACCTGGAGGCGGCACTGGGCCGGATCCTCGCCGAGGAGAACGCCGGCCCGGCCTGAGGAACGGACACGCCGTCACCGAGCCGTCCCCACCCGCACCTTCTGCGTAGCCGACCCCCCGAGCCGGCACGCCGACGGGTCGTAGGAACGGACCGCACGCACGCATCGCACGCGCACATCGCGTGCACGTACCGCACGCACGAGCCGGACGGACGGGCCGCGTACACGAACCGGACGGACGGGCCGCGTACACGGACCGCGCGCGTCACTTGGCGCGGCGGCGCCGTCCGCCCCGCGCGGACGAGGGCTTCCGGCCGCCGGTCCCCGGGCGGCCGACGCCCTCCGCGCGGTCGGCGGAGACCACGAGCGCCGCGAGCGCCGTGGTGACCGGCACGGACGCCACCAGACCGATCGAGCCGACCAGCGTCCGGACGATCTCCTCGGCCACCAGCTCGCTGTTGGCCACCGTCCCCATGCTGCTCTGCGCGATGGAGAAGAGCAGCAGCAGCGGCAGGGCGGCGCCCGCGTAGGCGAGTACCAGCGTGTTCACGACCGAGGCGATGTGGTCGCGGCCGATCCGGATCCCCGCCCGGTACAGGCCGCGCGGCCCCATACCCGGATCGGCCTGGTGCAGCTCCCAGACGGCCGAGGTCTGGGTGACCGTCACGTCGTCGAGCACACCGAGAGAACCGATGATCACACTGGCCAGCAGCAGACCGGACATGTCGAGCTCCGGGTAGAGGCCCTTGATCAGGCCGGTGTTGTCGTCGGTGTTGCCGCTGAGCGACGCCCAGCCGATGAAGAGCGAGCCGAGCAGCCCGATGAGCAGCAGCGAGATCAGTGTGCCGAGCACCGCGACCGAGGTGCGGGCCGAGAGGCCGTGGCACATGTAGAGCGCGATCAGCATGATCGCGCTCGACCCGACCACCGCCACCACCAGCGGGTTCGACCCCTGCAGGATCGCGGGCAGGATGAAGAACATCAGCACCAGGAAACTCACGGCGAGCGCGACCAGGGCCATGAGCCCCCGCATCCGTCCGACCGCCACGACCGCGAGGGCGAAGATGCCTGCGAGCACCGCCAGCGGCACCTTCCGGTTCACGTCCGTCACCGAGTACTGGAGGTCGTACGGGGCGTCGGGGGCGTACGCCACCACCACGCCCTGTCCCTCCTCCAACTGGCGCGGTGCGCCCGGCTGCACGATCTCGGTGAACTCGCGCCCCTTGTTCGGCCCGGTCGTGACCTCGATCTTCGCCCTCTTGCAGTCCCCCTGCTGGGCCTCGACCGCCTCGCGCCCCTCCGGGGTGGAGGTGTCTCCGGTCGGTGGGACCTGACCGGCGTTCACGACCTTGCAGTCGACCTGCTCGACGGAGACGACCCTGCCCTGCTCGGTCTGGCGGTCGAAACCGACGCCGGTGCGTTCGTGCGCCGGGGCGCCGCCGGGCCACAGGACCACGAGCCCGATCATGACGGCGGTGGCGAAGGGGACCAGGACGGCGGCGATGACCTTGCGCAGGTGCCGGGAGACGGGGGCGGCGGGCCCGTGGCTGTGGCTGTGCCCGTGTCCGGCTCCATGACCGGGGCCGTGCCCTGCTCCGTGGCCGGATCCATGGCCGTCGGACGGGCCCGGGCCGTGGGAGTGGTCGTGCGGCTCGGGAGTCTGCTGGGGGGAAGTCACCGACCGATCATCGCAAGAACGGCGGGGGCCCACTGTTCAGCACGCCCGGGATGGCGCTAGCGTGGTGACACCTTTGCACACGCGGGAGCTCGGAGCACCGGGCTGAGAGGGCGCTGATCACCGTACGCGCGTACCGATGTACGTACGGGAGGAGGCTGCGCCGACCGCCGAACCTGTTACCGGGTAATGCCGGCGTAGGGAGATCGGTCTCATGACCATTCAGGACGCACGCACGCCTGCCTCCGAGCAGAACGACCAGTCCGCCGGGCGCACGCCGGGCTGGCACAAGGGATACGTCCAGGGCTCGCGCCCCGACCTGCGGGTTCCGGTCCGTCAGGTGCACCTCACCAACGGCAGGGACGTCACGCTGTACGACACGTCCGGCCCGTACACCGATCCCACCGTCGACACCGACGTGCGGCGGGGCCTGCCGCCGCTGCGCGAGAACTGGATCATCGCGCGCGGCGACACCGAGGAGTACGCGGGCCGCCCGGTCCGCCCCGAGGACGACGGCATCAAGCACACCTCGCCGCGCGGCGGCGGCCTCAAGAACCTCGACGCCGTCTTTCCCGGCCGCCCCCGTCTGCCGCGCCGGGGCCGCTCCGGCCAGGCGGTGACGCAGCTCGCGTACGCCCGTCGTGGCGAGATCACGCCGGAGATGGAGTACGTCGCGATCCGCGAGAACATCTCCCCCGAGGTCGTGCGGGAGGAGATCGCGGCGGGCCGGGCCGTGCTCCCGGCGAACGTCAACCACCCGGAGATCGAGCCGATGATCATCGGCAAGCGGTTCCTGGTGAAGGTCAACGCCAACATCGGCAACTCCGCCGTCACCTCCTCCATCGAGGAGGAGGTGGAGAAGATGACCTGGGCGACCAAGTGGGGCGCCGACACGGTCATGGACCTGTCCACCGGCCGCAACATCCACACCACCCGCGAGTGGGTGCTGCGCAACTCCCCCGTGCCCATCGGCACCGTGCCGCTCTACCAGGCCCTGGAGAAGGTCGACGGCAGGGCCGAGGAGCTGAGCTGGGAGATCTACAAGGACACGGTGATCGAGCAGGCCGAGCAGGGCGTGGACTACATGACCGTGCACGCCGGCGTGCTCCTGCCGTACGTGCCGCTCACCGCGCGCCGCAAGACCGGCATCGTCTCGCGCGGTGGCTCGATCATGGCCGCCTGGTGCCTCGCGCACCACAAGGAGAACTTCCTCTACACGCACTTCGAGGAGCTCTGCGAGATCCTCGCGGCGTACGACGTCACGTACTCGCTCGGCGACGGCCTGCGCCCCGGCTCGATCGCCGACGCCAACGACGCGGCCCAGTTCGCGGAGTTGAGGACGCTCGGCGAGCTGAACACGATCGCCAAGCGCCACAACGTCCAGACGATGATCGAGGGCCCGGGACACGTCCCGATGCACAAGATCAAGGAGAACATCGACCTCCAGCAGGAGATCTGCGAGGAGGCGCCGTTCTACACCCTCGGCCCGCTGACCACGGACGTGGCGCCCGCGTACGACCACATCACCTCCGGCATCGGCGCGGCGATGATCGCCTGGTGGGGCACGGCGATGCTCTGCTACGTGACGCCCAAGGAGCACCTGGGTCTGCCCAACCGCGACGACGTGAAGACCGGTGTCATCACGTACAAGATCGCGGCCCACGCGGCGGACCTCGCCAAGGGGCACCCGGGCGCGCAGGAGTGGGACGACGCGCTCTCGGACGCGCGCTTCGAGTTCCGCTGGGAGGACCAGTTCAACCTGGCGCTCGACCCGGACACCGCCCGCGAGTTCCACGACGAGACGCTGCCGGCGGAGCCCGCGAAGACCGCGCACTTCTGCTCGATGTGCGGCCCGAAGTTCTGCTCGATGAAGATCTCCCAGGACATCCGCCGCGAACACGGCGGCACTGAGCAGGAGATCGAGGCCGGCATGGCGGAGAAGTCGAAGGAGTTCGCGGCGAGCGGCAACCGCGTGTACCTGCCGCTGGCGGAGACGGGCGGTGGCTCGGCCGGCTGATCCGGCCGTCTCAGCGGAGGGGGCCCGCCAGGTCACCAGACCCGGCCGGCCCGCCTCCGCGAAGCCCACCGCGAACGGCTTGTCGCCTTCGTCCGTCACCGGGTGGATGCTGCACTCCGTCACCTTGTCGCCCGGCGGGACCATCCGGGCGACCCAGTCGGACGGACAGCCGGGGATCTTCGTGCCGGAGCCGAAGGGGGTCTTCCCCGGTATCTGCCGACCGCCCTCGGTGAGCAGGTGGACCTGGTCGTCCTGGTCGGGGCAGAGGTTTTCCGGCCCGGGGTTGGTGTGGCTGACCGACACGTAGTGCGGGACGCCGCGCTGCTCGTTCTCGTCGAGGTCGAGGTCGAGGTCGAGGTCGAGGTCCAGGCCCGCGAGGTCGGCCGCGCTCCCCCGGCGTACGGAAGCTGGACAGGCGCATGGATTCCCTTTGCCGCACGATGATCCGGGTCCACCGGAGGACCGACGCATCGTCAGGACGTCAGGACGTCAGGACGTCAGGACGTCAGGACGGATGCGGCGGGTGGGGTCCGAGTGCGGTCGTCAAGGTTCCGAAGGGTTCGTGGCGGCGAGGGCGTGGCGCAGGAAGGGGAGGATGCCGCGTTCCAGGAGGGCGTGGCGCCAGGCCTCGCGGGCGCGGGAGAGTTCGTCGTCCGGAGCGGGGGGCGGGCCGCCCGTGCTCACCTCGACCGGGCTGTTGCGCAGGGCCGTCACGAGGAGTCCGGCGGCCGCGCAGAGCAGTCCGGCGGCGGCGAGGGAGCCGAAGACCAGACCGGCCGTGAGCAGGGTCGCGCCGAACGCCATGGTGGGGGCCAGGGCGTGCAGCACCGCTCCGACCAGCAGGAAGATGACGGCGGCGGCGCCCGCGAGGACGGGGACCATGACGGTGAAGATCGCGACGACGCCCGCGCCGGGGCCGGGACGGTCGTACGCGGCCGGGGGGCGGGCCCCGACGGCCGCGCGGTTCTGCTCGCGGACCTTGACGAAGTGGTCGTACTCGTTCGCGGCCGCGGAGGTGACGAGCGCCGTCGCGTTCAGCGTCATCGCGCGTAGTTGCGCGACCGTGAGCCGGGTGCCGACCCCGGCGAGTTCCGGACGTGCGTGGGCGGTGCTCAGTGCGTCGTCGAGGACCCGCTCGTACTCGGCGCGGTCCTCGGTCAGCAGGTGCGGAGCCACGTTCATGTGCATCCCCCGATGCTCCGTAGGCCCGTGACGGCCGCGAAAAGGCGGCCGGGCGGGCGGAAACGGAGGAGAGCCTGCTACGGATGCACCCGATGGTATTGCGGCGACGCGGCGGGCTGACAGGGTGTTTCCGGAAATCGCCCTCCCCGGATGCGCAGGGTGATAGGCCGGACTTTCGGTCAGTCGTTCAGCGGGAGTTGGACCACCAGTAGCTTTCCGGCCATGGTCACTCCACCGTCCATGGCGATCGCGAGCCCGTCGGCGTACACGTGCGGTCCGTGGACGACCGGGCCGCCGCCGTCCTCGCCGTCCTCGGTGCCGACCTGGCCGAGGAGGTACGGGATCGGGCTGTGGCCGTGCACGATCCGGCTGCCGCCGTAGGTGGAGAGCAGCTCCTGGACGGCCTGCGGTCCCCCGTCGTCGCGGAACGCGAAGCGCTTGGTGAACTTCCGGAACACGTCCCAGACCTCGTCCGCGTCGTTCCGGGTGAGGATCTCGTGGACCGTGTCGTTGACGTCCTCGATGGTCTCGCCGTATTCGAGGTACGCGGTGGTGTCCGAATGCACGAGGAGGTGGTCGTCCTCCCGCACCACGGCGTCGAGCCGGGACATCCACTGGAGGTGGACGTCCTGGAGCCGGTCCATGTCCTGCTTCTGGCCGCCGTTGAGCAGCCAGGCGGCCTGGAAGGTGGCCGTGCCCGCGCCGGAGTTGACCGGGGTGTCGCCGAAGCGCTTGGCGCCGATGAGCAGCAGCTCGTGGTTGCCCATGAGGGCCTTGCAGTAGCCGCCGGCGGCGGCGGCCTCGGCGGAGAGCCGCATGACCAGGTCGATCACGCCGATGCCGTCGGGCCCGCGGTCGGTGAAGTCGCCGAGGAACCAGAGGCGGGCGTTGCCCGCGGCCCAACCGCCGTTCTCGTCGATGAGGCCCTGGGCGCGGAGGGCCGCGAGGAGTTCGTCGAGGTAGCCGTGGACGTCCCCGACGACGTAGAGGGGGCCGGGGCCGTCGCCGGCCGGGGCCTCGCCGGCGGGCACGGGGGAGACCTTCACCTGGACGGTGTCGCCGCGGTTGATGACGGGCAGGTCGCGCTCGGTCGGCGTGTACCCCTCGGGCAGCTCGTCCTCGGGGAACGCGTTCCCGGGGTGGTCGGAGGCGGCGGGCGCCGCGGGAGTCGCGGCGGCCGGGTACGGGGGCACGGTGGCGCGGTGACCGAGGTGGAGGGTCGGGTCGGCGGGCATGGGCGCGGGTTCCTGCGGTGGGGGCGGGGACGTCCGGGGCGCGGGCGGCTGCGGCGCGGCCTCGGCGGCCGGGGGGTGCGGCGCCGGCATCGACGCCGGGACCGGCACGGCCTCGACCGGGGAGGGCGCGACGGGGGGCAGTGGCGCAGCGGCGGCCGGACGTGGGTCCGGGGCCGAGGTCGGGGCCGGGGTCGGCTGTTCGACCGGGGGGGAGTGCGGCTCCGGGTGGACGTGCGGCTCCGGGGGGGCGCCCGGGGCGGAGTGGTGCGCCGGGGCCGGGTGGTGGTGCGCCGGATGTTCGGCGTGCGCGTGCTCCGTCGGCGCGGACGCCGGCAGCGGCTCCGGGCCCGACGGCTCGACCACATGGCTCTGCACGGGCACGCGCGCGTACGGCGGTACGCGGAAGTCACGCAATGTCGCCGTGCGTACCACGGGCTCCTGACCGGCCCCCTGAGTCATCGACCCCTCCACCACCGTCGCGATGCCCTGCACATCGCGGACCGGCCTGGTCGGGGTGGTCCGCGGTGTCGTCCGCCCATCATAGGAATGAGCGTCCTCCTGTGTGACGCACCAGGGGTGGTGAATCCGGGTCCACTCCGGGTTCACCGGTCGTTTCGCCCGAATTAGGAAGGTCCAGTCCAGGGTTGGGGCAGGTGCGATGATCGGTTTCGCCGCTCCCGCCCACGGGCAGGGACGGGAACGGCGTGTTCGAAGACGTCTTCGACGTCCTTGATGTCCTTGGCGTTCTCGGCGTTCTCGTGAGGAGGGCCGGACCTCCGTGGTTCAAGAGATCCGGACCTCCGCGGTTCAGGAGGTCCGGACCTACGCGTCGCTTCCCTCCCGCTCAGTCCTTCGCGGGCGAGCGCGGCGGGCTGACCGTCGTGCGGGGCGGACGGCGCTGCGAGGAGGTGCGGACGATGAGCTCGGTCGGTATCACCTGCTCGACCGGCCCGTCGGTCTCGACCCCCTCGATGGCGTCGATGAGGAGCTGGACGACGGCCGTGCCGATCCGGCGCGGTTTGAGCGAGAGCGTCGTGAGGGGCGGTTCGGTCGTGGCGTAACCGGCCGACTCGCTGCAGCAGACCAGCAGGAGGTCGTCCGGGACGCGCAGGCCGTAGCGGCGCGCGGCCGCGAGGAGGTCGGTTCCATTGGGGTCGAAGAGGCCGTACACGGCGTCGGGCCGGTCCGGGCGGGCGAGCAGCCGGTCGGCCGCGAGGGCGCCCGCGCACGGGTCGTGCGCCGGATAGGCCTCGTAGACGGGGTCCTGACCCACCCGCGCGCACCAGTTGAGGTAGGCGGTGGTGGAAAGGCGGGTGTACGTGTCCGTGCTGGTGCCGGTGAGGAGGCCGATGCGGCGGGCGCCGGCGTCGGCGAGGTGGTCGAGCAGGTCGAGTACGGCGGCTTCGTGGTCGTTGTCGACCCAGGCGGTGACCGGGAGGGTGCCGGCGGGGCGTCCGTCGGAGACGACGGGGAGGCCCTGGCGGACCAGCTCGGTGACGACGGGGTCGTGGTCGGAGGGGTCGATGACGACGGTGCCGTCGAGGGCGACGTTCGACCAGACGTCATGGCGGGAGGTGGCGGGGAGGATGACCAGGGCGTAGCCCCGGGCGAGCGCGGCCGATGTGGCCGCCCTGGCCATCTCCGCGAAGTACGCGAATTCGGTGAAGGTGAAAGGTTCATCCCCGTACGTGGTCACGGTCAGGCCGATGAGTCCCGACTTGCCGGTACGGAGCGTGCGGGCCGCCGCGGACGGGCGGTAGCCCAGCCGATCGGCGACCTCGCGGACGTGGCGGCGGGTGGCGTCGGGGAGCCGGCCCTTCCCGTTGAGCGCGTCGGAGACAGTCGTGATGGAGACCCCGGCGGCGGCGGCCACGTCCCGGATGCCCGCCCGGCCCTGCCGGCTTCCCCGGGTCTGTGCCCGGCTCACCTGGTGCTTCCCTGCTGCTGTCATGGCGAGCCGATAGTAGGGCGATGAGGGGCGGTCGGGGCGGTCGCATATGCAGGCGTTGACAGGTACGTTTCTGCATGATCCAGTTCTACCAAATGCCTTTGAATCAAAGGCATTTGCTGCATTCTGTCTGTTGGTTGTGGTTGTTGGGTGGCGTGGACCTGGCGAGAGGGTGAAGTCTCGAAGAGGTCTCAACTCACCTCTACGGGGGATGCGCGCCACGGCGCCCGCCACCGGCGCGCGCCACCCGGGCGCGCGCCCCCGCCCTCCGCGCCGATCCGGAAGCCGGTCCGGAAGCCGGTCCGGAAGCCGGATCGAGGCCGCCCCGGCGGCCGGTCGGAAAGCCGTGTCCCTCCTGTTGTCCACAGGCCATTCGCAGCGGAGGCGAATCCTCTTAAGGTGAGCAGTATTGGCGGTACGGACGGTCGAGGAGGCCACACTGTGAGCGAGACCAGCGGGACGAGCACCGGCAGCCCCAAGCTGCGCGCCGAGCTGGACGGCGTCCCCACCTACAAGCCGGGCAAGCCGGCCGCCGCGGGCGGGCCCGTGGCCTTCAAGCTGTCCTCCAACGAGAACCCCTACCCGCCGCTGCCGGGGGTCCTGGAGGGCGCGCTGGCCGCCGCCCACAACTTCAACCGGTACCCGGACATGGCCTGCACCGGCCTGATGGAGGAGCTGGCCGAGCGCTTCGGCGTGCCGGTCTCGCACCTGGCCACGGGCACCGGCTCGGTCGGGGTCGCGCAGTCGCTGCTCCAGGCGACCTCGGGCCCGGGCGACGAGGTGATCTACGCCTGGCGCTCCTTCGAGGCGTACCCGATCATCACGCAGATCAGCGGGGCCACCTCGGTGCAGGTGCCGCTGACCGACGGCGAGGTGCACGACCTCGACGCGATGGCGGCGGCGATCACCGACCGGACCCGGCTGATCTTCGTCTGCAACCCCAACAACCCCACGGGCACCGCGGTGCGCCGGGCGGAGCTGGAGCGCTTCCTCGACCGGGTGCCCTCCGACGTCCTGGTCGTGCTCGACGAGGCGTACAAGGAGTTCGTGCGGGACCCCGAGATCCCGGACGGCATCGAGCTGTACCGCGACCGGCCCAACGTCGCCGTGCTGCGCACCTTCTCCAAGGCGTACGGCCTGGCCGGGCTGCGGGTCGGCTTCGCGATCGCCCACGAGCCGGTGGCGGCGGCGCTGCGCAAGACCGCGGTGCCGTTCGGCGTGAGCCAGCTGGCGCAGGACGCGGCGGTGGCCTCGCTGCGGGCCGAGGACGAGCTGCTCGGCCGGGTCGGCTCGCTGGTGGCCGAGCGCGAGCGGGTCCGCGCCGCCCTGGTGGAGCAGGGCTGGACCGTTCCGGACACGCAGGCGAACTTCGTCTGGCTACGGCTCGGCGAGCGGACGGCGGACTTCGCGGCGGCGTGCGAGCGGCACGGCGTCGTGGTGCGCCCGTTCGCCGGCGAGGGCGTGCGCGTCACGATCGGCGAGGGCGAGGCGAACGACCTGTTCCTCCAGGCGGCGGAGGCCTTCCGCAAGGAGCTCTGAGCCGGGCCGGGCCGGGCCGAGCTGGGCTGATCCGAGCCGGCCTGATCCGAGCTGGACTGGGTCGACCTGAGCTGAGCTGGGCTGAGCCGGACCGGGCCGGGCCGGGCCGGGCTGATCCGAGCTGGGCCGAGCCGGACTGAATTGATCCGGGTCGGGCCGGCCCGGGCCGAGCCAGGCAGGGCCGAGCCGGCCCGGGCGGAGCCGAGAGGCGTTTCGACGGCCCCCGTGAGCAACCGCTCGCGGGGGCCGTTCGCGTGTGAGGAAAGAGACTCCCTGGAAAGGGCCCCCGGAGACAAGTACGGATTTCATATGAGCCATAATGCTTGTGAATGTGAACGCGTTCACAAGCGCGCCCCGGTTCGTCCGCCTATGGGGTGGATTGCCAGGGCGGATCGCCGATGTGACCACGGCGATGTAAGGAGAAAACGACGTGGACCTCGCTCTTGCGCCAGAGACCCTGGCGCGCTGGCAGTTCGGCATCACCACCGTCTACCACTTCCTCTTCGTCCCGCTGACGATCTCCCTCGCGGCGCTCACCGCCGGCCTCCAGACCGCCTGGGTGAGGACGGAGAACGAGAAGTACCTCAGGGCGACGAAGTTCTGGGGCAAGCTCTTCCTGATCAACATAGCCATGGGCGTCGTCACCGGCATCGTTCAGGAGTTCCAGTTCGGCATGAACTGGTCCGACTACTCGCGCTTCGTCGGCGACATCTTCGGTGCCCCGCTCGCGTTCGAGGCGCTCATCGCCTTCTTCTTCGAGTCGACCTTCATCGGCCTGTGGATCTTCGGCTGGGACAAGCTGCCGAAGAAGATCCACCTCGCCTGCATGTGGATGGTCTCGATCGGCACCGTCCTCTCCGCGTACTTCATCCTGGCGGCCAACTCCTGGATGCAGCACCCGGTGGGCTACCGCATCAACGAGGAGCGCGGCCGGGCGGAGCTCACCGACTTCTGGCTCGTGCTCACCCAGAACACGGCCCTCGCCCAGTTCTTCCACACCATCACGGCCGCCTTCCTGGTCGGCGGCGCGTTCATGGTCGGCATCTCCGCCTTCCACCTGGCCCGCAAGAAGCACATCCCCGTGATGCGGACCTCGCTGCGGCTCGGCCTGGTCACCCTGATCATCGCCGGACTCGGCACCGCCATCAGCGGCGACCTGCTCGGCAAGGTCATGTTCAAGCAGCAGCCGATGAAGATGGCCGCCGCCGAGGCCCTCTGGGACGGCGAGGCGCCCGCCCCCTTCTCGATCTTCGCCTACGGCGACGTCGACAAGGGCCACAACAAGGTCGCCATCGAGATCCCCGGCCTGCTGTCCTTCCTCGCGAACGACGACTTCAGCTCGTACGTCCCCGGCATCAACGACATCAACAAGGCCGAGCAGGAGAAGTACGGGCCCGGCGACTACCGGCCCAACATCCCCGTGGCCTACTGGGGCTTCCGCTGGATGATCGGCTTCGGCATGGCCTCCCTGACCCTGGGGATGATCGGCCTCTGGCTGACCCGGAAGAAGTTCATGCTGGCGCCGGGGCTGCGGACGGGCGAGGACGAGGTGCCGAACCTGGTCCTCTTCAAGAGCAAGGCCCTCAGTCCCCGGATCGGCAGGTGGTACTGGATCGTCGCGCTCTGGACGATGCTCTTCCCGCTGATCGCCAACTCCTGGGGCTGGATCTTCACCGAGATGGGCCGCCAGCCGTGGGTCGTCTACGGCGTGCTGCGCACCCGGGACGCGGTCTCCCCCGGCGTCTCCCAGGCCGAGGTCCTCACCTCGATGATCGGCTTCACCCTGCTCTACGCCGTCCTCGCGGTCATCGAGGTCAAGCTCCTCGTCAAGTACATCAAGGCGGGGCCGCCCGAGCTGACCGAGGACGACCTCAACCCGCCCACCAAGATCGGCGGGGACACCCGTGACCCCGACCGGCCCATGGCCTTCTCGTACTGAGGCTCAGGAGACCGAGGCATGGAACTTCACGACGTCTGGTTCGTACTCATCGCCGTCCTCTGGACCGGCTACTTCTTCCTGGAGGGCTTCGACTTCGGGATCGGCATCCTGACCAAGCTGCTGGCCCGTGACCGGCCCGAGAAGCGGGTCCTCATCAACACCATCGGGCCCGTCTGGGACGGCAACGAGGTGTGGCTGCTCACCGCCGGCGGTGCCACCTTCGCCGCGTTCCCCGAGTGGTACGCGACGCTGTTCTCCGGCTTCTACCTGCCGCTGCTGCTCATCCTGGTCTGCCTGATCATCCGGGGCGTGGCCTTCGAGTACCGGGCGAAGCGGCCCGAGGAGAACTGGCAGCGAAACTGGGAGCAGGCCATCTTCTGGACCTCGCTGCTCCCCGCGTTCCTCTGGGGAGTGGCCTTCGGCAACATCGTCCGGGGCGTGAAGATCGACGCGGACATGGAGTACGTCGGCACCTTCTTCGACCTGCTCAACCCGTACGCGCTCCTCGGCGGACTGGTCACGCTCACCCTCTTCACCTTCCACGGCGCGGTCTTCGCCTCGCTCAAGACGGACGGTGACATCCGGGTGCGGGCCCGGGCGCTCGCGCTCAAGCTGGGCCTGGTCACGGCGGTGGTCGCGCTCGTCTTCCTGATCTGGACCCAGGTCCACACGGGCGGCGCCGCCAGCTTCGTGGCGATGGTGGTCGCGGCGGTGGCGCTCGTCGGCGCGATCGTCGCCATAAGGGCGGGACGCGAGGGCTGGTCGTTCGCGCTCTCGGGCATCACGATCGCCGCCTCGGTGGCGATGCTCTTCCTGGCGCTCTTCCCGGACGTCATGCCCTCCTCGCTCAACCCCGAGTGGAGCCTTACCGTCACGAACGCGTCGTCGAGCCCGTACACGCTCAAGATCATGACGTGGTGCGCCGCGATCGCGACCCCGCTGGTGCTGCTCTACCAGAGCTGGACCTACTGGGTGTTCCGCAAGCGGATCGGTACGCAGCACATCGCCGACGCCGCCCACTAGGGTCGGCCGGCGCTCAGAGAGGGGCATGTTTCACGTGAAACCGATCGATCCGCGTCTGCTCCGGTACGCCCGTGCCACCCGTCTCTTCCTGAGCGCGGTGGTCGTGCTCGGCCTCGTCGGGGCGGCGCTGGTCGTCGCCCAGGCGATGCTCATCGCCGAGGTCGTGGTGGGCTCCTTCCAGGAGGGCCGCCCGGTTTCCGCCCTGGCCACGCCCCTGCTGCTGCTCGCCGGAGTGGCGGTGGCGCGGGGGCTGGTCTCCTGGCTGACCGAGCTCGCCGCCCACCGGGCGAGCGCGGCGGTCAAGTCCGAGCTCCGGGGGCGGCTCCTCGGCCGTGCCGCCGCTCTCGGGCCGGGATGGCTCGGCGGGCAGCGGACCGGTTCGCTGATCGCCCTCGCGACGCGGGGCGTGGACGCGCTCGACGACTACTTCGCCCGCTACCTGCCCCAGTTGGGCCTCGCGGTGGTCGTGCCGGTGGCGGTCCTGGCCCGGATCGTCACCGAGGACTGGGTCTCGGCGGCGATCATCGTCGTCACGCTGCCGCTCATCCCGCTCTTCATGGTCCTCATCGGCTGGTACACCCAGGCCCGGATGGACCGGCAGTGGAAGCTGCTCTCGCGGCTCTCCGGCCACTTCCTGGACGTGGTGGCCGGTCTTCCCACCCTCAAGATCTTCGGCCGGGCGAAGGCCCAGGCCGAGTCGATCCGCGCGATCACCTCCGAGTACCGGCAGGCGACCATGCGCACGCTGCGGATCGCCTTCCTCTCCTCCTTCGCCCTCGAACTCCTCGCCACCCTGTCGGTCGCCCTCGTCGCCGTGACCATCGGCATGCGGCTCGTCCACGGCGACCTCGACCTCTACACCGGGCTCGTCATCCTGATCCTGGCGCCCGAGGCGTACCTCCCGCTGCGGCAGGTGGGCGCGCAGTACCACGCGGCGGCGGAGGGGCTCGCGGCGGCGGAGGAGATCTTCGACGTCCTGGAGCGGCCGGTACGGGACGGCGGAACGGGAGCGGTCCCGGACACCGTGCGCCTCGAACTGGACGCCGTGACGGTACGGCACGCGGGGCGCGCCGAGCCGTCGCTCGACGCGGCGACGCTGACGGTCGAGCCGGGTGAGACGGTGGCCCTGGTCGGGCCGAGCGGTTCGGGCAAGTCGACGCTGCTCGACGTGGTCCTCGGGTTCACCGCCCCGGAGCCGGGCGGCACCGTCCGGGTCGGCGGCGAGGACCTCGCGGGGCTCGATCCGGAGGCGTGGCGGTCGCGGATCGCCTGGGTGCCGCAGCGCCCGTACCTCTTCGCGGGGACGATCGCCGAGAACGTGCGGCTCGCCCGCCCGGACGCCTCCGACGGGGCGGTACGGGAGGCCCTGCGGGACGCGGGCGCGGACGGGTTCGTCGCGGAGCTGCCGGACGGGATCGAGACCCCGCTCGGCGAGGACGGCACCGGACTCTCGGCGGGGCAGCGGCAACGGCTCGCGCTCGCCCGCGCCTTCCTGGCCGACCGGCCCCTGCTGCTGCTCGACGAGCCCACGGCCGCGCTCGACGGCGAGACGGAGGCGGGCGTGGTCGACGCGGTCCGGCGCCTCGCGGCCGACCGGACGGTCCTGCTCGTGGTCCACCGTCCGGCGCTGCTCGCGGTGGCGGACCGGGTGGTCGGCCTCGGAACGAACACCGGGACACCGGTGGCGTCGCCGCCGACCGGTGACACGGTCGGAGCCGGGGCGCCGGGCACGGCCGAAGCGGTGGTCTGGTCCGCGACCGCGACCGCGACCGCGACCGGTCCGGCCGGTCCGATCGGGGTGGCCGGGGTGACCGGGGTGACCGACACGGCCGAGACGGCCACCGCCGACGCCGCCGACGCCGTCGCCGCGGCGGGAGGCACCTCCGACGCCGCGGTTCCGGGCGGCGTGCTGCGGCGGGTCCGGGACATGGCCGGGGAGCTCAAGGGGCGCATGGCGCTCGCGCTGCTGCTCGGGAGCCTCGCCCTCGGGTCCGCCGTCGGGCTCATGGCCGTCTCCGGCTGGCTCATCTCCCGGGCCTCCGAACAGCCCCCCGTCCTCTATCTGATGATGGCGGTCACCGCCACGCGCGCCTTCGGCATCGGCCGGGCCGTCTTCCGGTACGCCGAGCGGCTCGTCTCGCACGACGCCGTCCTGCGGATGCTCGCCGACCTGCGGGTCTCCGTCTACCTGCGCCTGGAGCGGATCGCCCCGGCCGGGCTGCGGCGCACCCGGCGCGGGGACCTGCTCGCCCGGCTCGTCCAGGACGTCGACGCACTCCAGGACCACTGGCTGCGCTGGCTGCTCCCGGTGGGCGCCGCGCTCGCCGTGGGCGTCGGGGCCACCGGGTTCACCGCCTGGCTGCTGCCCGAGGCCGGTGCCGTCCTCGCCGCGGGCCTGCTGGTCGCCGGGATCGCCGTCCCGGCGGCCGGCGGGGCCCTCGCCCGCCGGGCCGAACGGCGGCTGGCCCCCGCGCGCGGCGCCCTGGCGACCTCCGTGGCCGACCTGCTGCGCGGCTGCGCCGAGCTGACGGTGGCCGGCGCCCTGCGGAGCCGTACCGAAAGGGCCCGGGAGGCCGACCGCGTCCTCACCGGCATCGCCTCCCGGCAGGCCGCCGCCACCGCGCTCGGGGCCGGGCTCTCCGCCCTGGTCTGCGGCCTGACGGTCGCGGCCGCCGCGCTCGTCGGCGTCCAGGCCGTACGGGACGGGCGGCTCGACGGGGTGTCCCTCGCCGTGGTCGTCCTGACCCCGCTCGCCGCCTTCGAGGCCGTGACCGGGCTGCCGCTCGCCGTCCAGTACCGGCAGCGGGTCAAGCACAGCGCCGAGCGGGTCTTCGAGGTGCTCGACGCCCCCGTGCCCGTACACGAGCCGCACACGCCCGCCGCTCCCCCGGTGGGTCCGTTCCCGCTCGAACTCTCCGGGGTCTCCGCCCGGTACGCCGGGCAGGAGCGTCCGGCGCTCACCGGCTTCGGGCTCACCCTGGAGGCCGGTCGGCGGGTCGCCGTCGTCGGCGCTTCCGGCTCGGGCAAGACCACGCTCGCCCAGGTGCTGCTGCGGTTCCTGGACGTGGAGCACGGCACGTACCGGCTCGGCGGCGTGCCCGCGGGGGAGCTGGACGGGGACGCGGTCCGGCGCCTGGTCGGCCTCTGCGCCCAGGACGCGCACCTCTTCGACAGCTCCGTCCGCGAGAACCTGCGGCTCGCCAAGGTCGGCGCGGACGACGGGGAGCTGCGCGAGGCGTTGCGCCGGGCCCGGCTGCTCGACTGGGTGGACGGGCTGCCCGAGGGGCTCGACACCCTCGTGGGCGAGCACGGCGCGCGGCTCTCCGGCGGTCAGCGGCAGCGGCTCGCGCTCGCGCGGGCCCTCCTCGCCGACTTCCCGGTCCTCGTCCTCGACGAACCGGCCGAGCACCTGGACCTCGCCACCGCCGACGCGCTCACCGACGACCTGCTCCGGGCCACCGAGGGCCGCACCACCGTCCTCATCACCCACCGGCTGCACGGTCTCGACGCCGTCGACGAGGTGCTCGTCCTGGACGGGGGCAGGACCGTGCAGCGCGGCTCGTACGCCGAGCTCGCGGCGGAGGAGGGGCCGCTGCGCCGGATGCTGGAGCAGGAACGGGCGACCGACCTGCTGGCGACCGCCGTCACGGTGGCTGCCGTCTCGTGATCACCGCCACCGCAGCCGCCGTCCCGTGTCACCGCCACCGCGGCCACCCTCACGCGGCCGTCACCACCGTGACCACCCTGTCCACCGTGGCCGTCCTGTTCGCCGGGGCCGCCCTGTCCGCCGTGACGGCCGGGACGGCTGACTTTTCTCGCTAAATAGGACTTACTAGGCTCAAGCCATGACCGCCACCGAGTCCGACGCCCCGGACCCCCTGGAAGCCGCCACCCGGGCCACCCGCAGCCTCCAGGGGCTCTCCACGGAGCTCACCGCCCGCGTACCGCAGCTCCTGGAGGCCATGCGCTCGGTCGGCACCGGGCTCGAACTCCACTCCACCCTCGACCGCATCTGCGAGACCGCCGCCGAACTCGCCGACGCGCGGTACGCGGCGATCGGCGTCGTCGACGACGAGGGCGACGGCCTCTCCGACTTCGTCACCTTCGGCGTCGACGAGGTCACGGCCCGCCGGATCGGACGCCGTCCCGACGGCCACGCGGGGCTGCTCGGCGCGCTGATCCGCGATCCGCAGACCATCCGCCTCGCCGACCTCTCGAAGGACCCGCGCGCGGCGGGCTTCCCGCCGGGGCATCCGCCGATGCGTTCCTTCCTCGGCGTCCCCATCCGGGTCCAGGGCGAGATCTTCGGCAATCTGTACCTCGCGGAGAAGCGCGGCGGGGACGAGTTCAACGACTACGACGTGCACATGGTCCGGGTGCTCGCCACCGAGGCGGGCATCGCCATCGGCAACGCCCGTCTGTACGAGGCGGCCCGGCAGCGCGAGCGGTGGATCGACGGCTCGGTCGCCGTCACCACCGCCCTGCTCTCCGGCGGCGACGCCGACGACGCCCTCACGGTCGTCGCCGAGCAGGCCCGCCGGCTCGCCGACGCGGACGCCGGCATCGTGCTGCTCCCCGCCGAGGAGGGCGGTCTGGAGGTCGTCGCCATCTCCTCGCCCCGGTCCACGAAGTGGCTGGGCGTGGTGATCCCGCCCGAGAGCGACGTGGTGGAGCAGCTCTTCGAGGGCGAGGCGGTCTTCGTCCCGGACGCCTCCTCG
Source organism: Streptomyces sp. NPDC092045 (assembly GCF_044756005.1). Classification (NCBI taxonomy): domain Bacteria; kingdom Bacillati; phylum Actinomycetota; class Actinomycetes; order Kitasatosporales; family Streptomycetaceae; genus Streptomyces; species Streptomyces sp. NPDC092045. Next base: position 312,020 of record NZ_JBIVSC010000005.1, read on the forward strand.
GACCCGCGCATGACCAGCCCGATGACCTCGGTCTACGGGCCGAGCATGATCCTTCCGCTGCAGAGCGGCGGGCGGGTGCTCGGGGCGCTCGCGATGCCGCGCGCACGGGACGGCCGCCCGTTCACGGAGATGGAGCGGACGCTCGCCACCCAGTTCGCCTCGCAGGCGGCGCTCGCCCTGATGATGGCCGACGCGCAGCGGGACCGGGAGCGTCTCGCCGTGTACGAGGACCGCGACCGGATCGCCCGTGACCTGCACGATCTGGTCATCCAGCGGCTCTTCGCCACCGGCATGATGCTGGAGAGCGCCCAGCGCAGGTCGATCGTGCCGGCGGTGCGCGAGGGCGTGGGCAAGGCCGTGGACGAGCTGGACGTGACCATCCAGGAGATCCGTACGGCGATCTTCGCGCTCCAGCAGGGGCCCGCCGAGGCCCCGTCGGGGCTGCGCACCCGGGTTCTGCGGGAGATCAACATGGCGGCCGTGCCGCTCGGCTTCAAGCCCGCGCACCGCTTCCTCGGCGCACTCGACTCGACGGTCGGCGAGCTCACCGGCAAGAACCTCGTCGCCGCGCTGCGCGAGGCGCTCTCCAACGCGTTCCGGCACGCCGACGCGAGCCGGATCGAGGTGGTGGTCGACGCCGGCGCCACCCTGCCCGACGGCTCCGCCGGGGTGCGCCTGTCGGTCGCCGACGACGGCGTCGGCATCCCGGCGGGCGGCCGGCGCAGCGGCCTGCGGAACCTGGCGCGCCGGGCGGAGTCCCTGGGCGGCGCGAGCTGGTGCGGGCCGGGACTCGGGGAGGACGGCGGGGGGACGACGGTGGTGTGGGAGGCGCCGCTGTAGGGCCGGCCGTGACCGGCGCGGGGCGTGACCAGGGCCCGGGGAGACCCTGTACGCCGTGGTCCGTTCGCGCGGGTCCGTCCGACCTGGTCCACCGGGTGTCGCGACCTGCCCGGCTCCAGGCCGCCGGACACCCCCCAGGGGTGTCTCGCCGATCAGGCCGGGCTCGCGGTGTCCGGCCTGATCGACAAGACACCTCCTAGGGCGTGTGTCGAAAGCAGCGGCGTCTGCCCGGAGGGCAGGCCCGGCGGTGTCCGGTGCGTGCGATCGCAAGGCGGAGGGTCGCCCCGATACTGGTTGTATCGGGGTGATCCCGACGACGCGGCCGGGGGTGCCCCCGTGCCCGAAGGGCTACGGGGGAGTGCGTGCCGGGCGCCGCCGGGCAGGCGGGACTTTCGACACACGCCCTAGTGCTGCGGACCCGCCGTTCCGGCGAGGGCCTCGGTGACGAGCTGCTCGATGACGACGGCCACGCCGTCCTCGTTGTTGCCGGTCGTGAGGCCGGAGGCGGCGGTGATCACGTCGGGGTGGGCGTTGCCCATCGCGTACGAGCGGCCCGCCCAGGTGAGCATCTCGATGTCGTTCGGCATGTCGCCGAAGGCGACGACCTCCTCGGCCGTGATGCCGCGCTCGGCACAGCACAGGGCGAGCGTGGAGGCCTTGGAGACGCCGAGCCCGCTGATCTCGATGAGGGCGGTCGGGCTGGACCGGGTGAAGGCGGCCCGGTCGCCCGCGGTCGCCCTGGCCACCGCGAGGAACGCGTCGGGGTCGAGCTCGGGATGCTGGGCGAGCAGCTTGAGCACGGGGGCCGCGGCGCCGGTCTCCTCCTCGAAGAGGAGCTTCTCGGCGGTGGCGACGGTTGCTCCGGGGTCGAGGAAGAAGGGCGGGTAGTGCGGCTCGTAGTGGATGCCGGTGGTGAGCTCCACGGCGAAGGAGGTGCCGGGCGCGGCGGCGCGCAGGGCCTCGACGACGTCGAGGGCGACCGGCCGCTCCAGCGGGCGGATCTCCAGGAAGGCGCCTCCGGAGTGGAGGTCGACGACGGCGGCGCCATTGGCGCAGATCGCCATGCCGTGTCCGTGGACGTGCTCGCTGACGACGTCCATCCAGCGGGCCGGGCGGCCGGTGACGAAGAAGACCTCGATTCCCGCCCGCTCGGCTGCGGCGAGGGCGGCGACCGTGCGCTCGGAGACGGTCTTGTCGTCGCGGAGCAGCGTGCCGTCGAGATCGGTGGCGATCAGCCGGGGCGCCGGGACGGAAGGACGCGGAGACCGCGGGGAGCGCGGAGAACGGGGAGAGGTCACCGTCCCATTCTTCCGCACGACGCGCACGGGCGTGCGAGGAGCTGCACATATGAGTGGGTGAAAGGGAGGGGGAGGCCGGATTCGAGCCGTAGGGGCGGGTTTCCCGTCGCGACGCCTCGCGGCGGGCCCCGTCCGCCCCTGTCCGTCCCCTCCCGCCAGGAGTCCCACCAGGAGAAAGGGCCTCGGTCTCCGTCGTCCGCGCGCCCGCCCGGCTCACCGTTCCGTGGCCGTGCCGCATCCGGCTCGTTCCGACATGGCCGTAAACATCCGTTCGTTTTACGGGCGGCGGGGAAGACTCCGAAGGGCTGACGGCGTCTCTGAGGGGCGGGGGCATGGTCGCGGGGCGGCGGAGCGAGGAGTGCGACTTCTGCGGCGCTCCGTACGGATCGTGGGTCACGAGCCTGGGCATGGCGCTCTGCTCCGCGTGCGAGCGGGCCGGAGCCGACCAGCCCGCGCGCGAGCCGGTCCTGGTGGGCGACGTCCTGGCGGGTCTGGCCGACGCCCTGGGACCGCCGGGTGTCATGGCCCTGCCCACCCCGGCCCGTACCGGGCTCCCGGCCCTGCCCGCCCAGAAGAGGCGCCGCACCCTGCGGGAGCCCTGACCGAGGGTTACGGCCGAAGAGCCGTGCGTCATCCCAGCCGGGAGAGGGCCTCCGTGGCGATGGACTCGAAGACGGCCTGGTCGGCGGCGAATTCGGAGTCCGGAATCGGCCAGTGGACCACGATCTCGGTGAAGCCCAGCTCGCGGTGGCGCCCGGCGAAGTCCACGAAGGCCTCCACGGACTCCAGCGGCCGGTCGCGGTCCGGGGTGAAGCCGGTGAGCAGGATCTTGTCCAGCTCGGCGACGTTCCGCCCGGACTCGGCGCAGGCCGTGCCGAGCCGGTCGATCTGGCCGCGCAGCGCCGCCACCGACTGCTCCGGGGTCCCCTCCTCGTACAGCTTCGGGTCGCCGGTCGTCACCCATGCCTGCCCGTACCGCGCGGCCAGCCGCATCCCGCGCGGGCCGGTCGCGGCCACGGCGAACGGCAGCCGGGGCCGCTGGACGCAGCCCGGGACGTTCCGCGCCTCGTCCGCCGCGTAGAACGCGCCCCGCTCCGTCACCGCGCCCTCGGTGAGCAGCCGGTCGAGCAGCGCCACGAACTCCCCGAACCGGTCCGCCCGCTCCTTCGGCGTCCACGCCTCCTGCCCGAGCGCGGTGGCGTCGAAGCCGTTGCCGCCCGCGCCGATGCCGAGCGTGATCCGCCCGTCGGAGACGTCGTCCAGGGTGATCAGGTCCTTGGCGAGCGTCACCGGGTGCCGGAAGTTCGGCGAGGTGACGAGCGTGCCGAGCCGGATCCGCTCGGTGACCGCCGCGGCGGCGGAGAGCGTGGGCACCGCGCCGAACCACGGCCCGTCCCGGAAGGTCCGCCAGGACAGGTGGTCGTAGGTGTACGCGGCGTGGAAGCCGAGCTCCTCGGCGCGCCGCCACTTGGCGCGGCCTCCCTCGTGCCAGCGGTCGATCGGCAGGAACACAGTGCTCAGTCGCATGGGACGACCCTACGAGAGCCCGAGCAGCTGTCGCATCGACGCCGCCGCGCGGACGGCCGCGTCGCCGCAGCAGTTGTTGAAGAGGACGTGGACCTCCCGCGCCCGTTCGGACATCTCGCGGACGCGCGGGACCCATTCCGAGAGCTCGTCGGGCGTGTAGTCGTGGCGGAACCGCTCCTCCTTGGTGCCGGTGCCCCACGCGGTGTTGCGGCCGTGGAAGCGGACCAGGGCGAGGTCCGGGGAGGTGACCCGCACGACCGGAGGAACGGAGGTGGGCAGGGTCTGGGTCATGTCCACGGCCACGGCGGCCGCGTCCAGCTCCGTCAGGAGGGCGGCCGTCGCGTCGGCGTTCTCCTCGTGCCACCAGCCGGGGTTACGGAACTCCACGGCCACCGGCCATCCGGCGGCGCGCTCGCGGCACCGGCGCAGGAACTCCACCGCCGGCCCCCCCGGTACGAGCCGGTGCGGGAACTGGAACAGCAGCGTCCCCAGGCGCCCGGCCTCCCGCAGCGGTTCGAGGGCCGCGCCGTACCGGTCCCACACCTCGTCGAGCAGGCCGGGGTCGACGCCGTCCCGCCCCCGTTGCCGCGCGAAGGACGGCCGGAGGTCGGCGGGCAGTGCCTCCGGCCGGGTCGGGTGGCCGGTGAGCAGCGAGAACGCCTTCACGTCGAAGCGGAAGCCCTCGGGGGTGCGCTCGGCCCACAGCCGGCTGTTGCGGGCACTGGGCAGCCCGTAGTACGTGGAGTCGACCTCCACCACCGGGAACCGCGTGGCGTAGTGGCGCAGTCTGCCCTCCGCGTCACGCTGCCCCGTCGGGTACCAGCCGCTCGCCACCAGCGCCTTGTCCGTCCACGAGCAGGTTCCGACCCGGATCTCTCCCATCCGGCCAGTGTTCCCCGGGACCTGCGACGGATTCGTCCGGCACGCGGGAGTCTCCGCGGGCCGCCGGAGGGGCCGGCGTCAGCGGACGTTCCTGTTCATCCACGGGGTGAGCGAGGCCCCGGGGACGAGTTCCCGGTAGGTCTCGTCGCCGGGCAGCGGGATGACCAGCCACCAGCCGGGCGGGAAGAACCGGCCCTTCAGATGGGCCAGGCCGCCGTGGACGGACCGCAGGAAGGCCGGGACCGCGTCGCGGGGTACGTCCGCGAACTCGATGCCCTCCACCGTGATCCTGGCGTCTTCCTCCGGGAAGATCTGGACGGTGACGACGGGGGAGCCGCCCAGTTCGACGAAGGCCTCGTGCGGCAGGGAGCCGTCCGGGTCGAGGACGGCGAACGCGTCCGCCGAGGTGCGCCGGGAGGTCCGGTCCGCGCCGATGTCGTCGGTGACCGTCATCTCCAGGGCGAACTCCCGGGCGACCTCACGGATCGCGGTGACGGCGGCTTCGGTGCTGGGGAGGTGGGGGTGGGTCATGGAAAGGATCATGTCCCACGGTTTCCGCTCCTCCCGCCGGTGGGGTCAGGAGGGGAGGCGGAGGAACTCCGGCGGGACGGCGTCGGTCAGCCAGACCCCGTTGGCGCTGACGTGGAAGACGTGTCCGGCGCGGTGCATGGCTCCGGCGTCGACGCCGAGGACGACCGGCCGGCCCCGGCGTGCGCCGACCCGGGTCGCGGTCTCCCGGTCGGGGGAGAGGTGCACGTGGTGGCGGGCCATGGGCCGAAGCCCCTCGGACCGGATCGGGGCAAGCCGGTCCGCGACCGTGCCGTGGTAGAGGTACGCGGGCGGTTCGGCGGCCGGCAGGTCCAGGTCCACCCGCACGGTGTGGCCCTGGCTGGCGCGGATGCGGGTGCCCTCGATCGCGAAGCGCTTCTTGTCGTTGGTCGCGACGACGTGGTCGAGTTCCTCGCGGGAGATCGGGAAACCGTGCTCGGTGGTGGCCCGGAGCAGCGCGTCGATCTCGGTCCAGCCCTGTGCGTCGAGGACGAGACCGATGCGCTCGGGCTGGTGGCGCAGGTGCTTGGAGAGGTACTTGGAGACCTTCACCGTGCGGCGTTCGTCCATGGGCGGTCCTGGGGTCATCCGGTCAGGATGCCGAAGCCGGTGTCGCCCCGGCCAATGATTTCCGAAGATTCTCGTTGGCAGGTTTGATCCACAGCCAAGCCGAGTTATCCACAGGGGAGTTGCTCTTTCTGTGGACAACAAGACCTTCCATTCAGGGCAATTGGGGGCTTTGTCCCCTATGTCTTCTCGTGGTGTTGTGCGGTGAGGGCGTCCAACGTCCTCTTGTGCAGCTCCCGTTCCGTCGCCGCCGCGACGAAGGCCGCGACCCCCTCCGCCCCGACCAGCCCCTGTACGGCCCGGACCGTACCGGCGGGCAGTGCCACCGGGCGCGGATCGTCGTCCTGCGCGGGCGGCGCCTCCGGAGACAGGTGGATCCGGAGGTGGCGGGTGGCGAACAGACGCATGGCGCGAGCCAGTTCGGCGTCCACCGTCTGCTGGGCGAGCGGCCTGAGCCGCCGCACCATCGCCGCGGCCTCGGCCGCGTCCGCGTCCGTCGGCGGCCGGTGCTCCAGATAGCGGGCGAAGACGTACTCGGTCGTGAACTCCAGGAACCGGGAGGCGATGTGCTCGACCTGCCCCCGCAGCTCCTTCAGGTGCCCGGTGATCGCCGGCAACGGCACCCCGGCCGCGTACAGCTCGGCCGCCACCGCCAGCTCCTGTGGGCTCGGTACGAGGTACTCCTCCGTCTCCCGGTCCGGGATCCGCTCCAGTACGCCGAGCTCCACGGCCTCCCGGATCGCCGTCTCGTCCGGTGTGCCGCCGAAGCGGGCGTCCAGCTCCGCGCGCGATATCCGGGCCGCCTCCTCGTCCGTCCACGGCCCGTGGACCTCCGCGACCAGACCGAGCACCCCGCCGAGCCCCCGACCGGTGTCCCACGCCTCCAGGAGCTCCTTGATCGAGGCCAGGGTGTAGCCCCGGTCGAGGAGGTCGGCGATCCGCCGGAGCCGCGCGAGGTGCGCGTCCCCGTAGACGTTCGTCCGGCCCCGCCGCTCCGGGCGGGGCAGCAGGCCGCGGTCCTGGTAGGCGCGGATCGTCCGGACCGTGGCCCCGCTGAGCCGGGCGAGGTCCTCGATCCGGTACTCCGGCTGTGCTGACTGCTCGGACAAACTCGCTCCCACCGACCGCTTCCGCCACCCCGCCGCCGCAGGGCCCGTCCTGCGAGGGATCGTACGACCGCCGCTCCCCGCGCCGCGCCCGCTCCCGTCCCCCGCCGAGTTCCCGCGCCGTCCTCGTGCCCGCCCCCCCGTCGTCTCCCCGTGCCGTCCTCGTGCCCGTCCCCCCCCCGTCGTCCCTGTGCGCCGTCCTTTCCTCCGTCTCCCGCCGGCTTTCTACGCCGGCGGCTGCCACCGCGCGAGGGCCCGCAGCGCGCCGGGGCTCAGCCGGGACAGGAAGCGGGCGCCCCGGGCCTCGGGGGTCACCGGCACGACGGCCCGGTCGTGCAGGACGGCCCCCAGGATCGCGTCCGCGACCTTCTCCGGCGGGTAGTTCCGCAGCCCGTACAGCCGGGACGCCTTCTTCTGCCGCCGCTTCTCCTCCGCCGCGTCCGACACTCCGGCGAACCGCGTGGTCGCGGTGATGTTGGTGTTGACGATGCCGGGGCATATCGCGGACACCCCGATGCCCCGGTCGGCCAGCTCCGCGCGCAGGCACTCGCTGAGCATCAGCACCGCCGCCTTCGACGTGCTGTACGCGGGCAGGGCCCGGGACGGCTGGAAGGCCGCGGCGGAGGCGGTGTTCACGATGTGGCCGCCCTGGCCCCGCGCGACCATCCGCGACCCGAAGTGCCGGCACCCGTGGATCACGCCCCACAGGTTGACGTCCAGGACGCGCCCCCACTCCTCGCTCGACGTCTCGAAGAAGGAGCCGGCGAGCCCGATGCCCGCGTTGTTGACCAGGACGTCGACGACCCCGTACTCGTCCTCCACCTTGGCGGCCAGCTTCTCCACCGCCTGCTCGTCGGAGACGTCGACCGCCTCGCCCCAGGCCTCCTGGGCGCCGATCAGCCGCGCCATCTCCGCCGTCCGGGCGGCCCCCTCGGCGTCCCGGTCCACGGCCACGACCCGGGCGCCCGCCTCCGCGAACGCGAAGGCGGTGGCCCGCCCGATGCCGCTGGCCGCCCCGGTCACCAGGACGAGCTGGCCGCCGAACCGCTCCGCGTACTCCGGGCGCACCCCGCTCTTCGCCGCCGCCGCGACCGGCTTCGACGCCCCGGCCGCCGGCTCCTCGTGGGTCCTGACGAACTCGGCGATCCAGGAGGACAGCTGGTCCGGCCGGGTGCGCGGCACCCAGTGCTTGGCGGGCAGGGTGCGCCGGGTCAGCTCCGGCACCCAGGTGCCCAGGTCGTCGTAGAGCCGGTCGGAGAGGAAGGCGTCACCGGTCGGCACGATCAGCTGCACGGGCGCGTGCGCGTACGCGTCGGGACGTGGCCGGGAGAGCCGGGCCCGGACGTTGTCCCGGTAGAGCCAGGCCCCGTGCGCCGCGTCGTTCGGCAGCGAGGACGTCGGGTAGTCGCCGGCCGGGACCTTCTCGACCCGCTCCAGGATCCCCGGCCAGCGCTTGCCGAGCGGCCCGCGCCAGGCCAGCTCCGGCAGCACCGGGGCGTGCAGCATGTACACGTACCAGGACTTGGCGCCCTGGCCGAGGAGCTGTCCGATCCGGCGCGGGGTGGGCCGGGTCATCCGGCGCTTGATCCAGTGCCCGAAGTGGTCGAGGGAGGGCCCCGACATCGAGGTGAAGGAGGCGATCCGGCCCTCGGTGCGCGGCACCGTGACGAACTCCCAGGACTGCACGGAGCCCCAGTCGTGGCCGACGAGGTGGACCGGCCGGTCCGGGCTGACGGCGTCGGCGACCGCGAGGAAGTCGTCCGTCAGCTTCTCCAGGGTGAAACCGCCGCGCAGCGGGGCCGGGGCCGTCGACTGGCCGTGGCCCCGGACGTCGTACAGCACCACGTGGAACTCCTCGGCCAGCCGGAGCGCGACCTCCGACCACACCTCCTTGGAGTCCGGGTAGCCGTGCACGAGCAGGACGGTCGGCCGGCCCGTCTCGCCGAGCTCGGCGACGCACAGCTCGATCCCGCCCGTACGGACCCGGCGCTCCCGGGCTCCCTTGAGCTCCGTCATCAGACCGCTCCCTCGTTCCAGCGCCGCACGTGCGGCAGATCGTCGTCCAGCCAGAACGCGCTCTGCTCGGGGTCCCGGGAGTCGGTGACGACCAGGATCTCCTCGAACTTCGCGCCCGTACCCCGGAATCCGAGGTGCGGCTCGACCGCCCACAGCCCGGGCGTGGGCGGGTGGTCGGAGAACTTGTACGGCGACCAGAGCGGCGACCAGCCGTCTCGGTGCCCGTGCAGGGCGTCGCTCGCCAGGCCCTTGAGCGCCTGGGTGCCGAAGCCGAAGAGCGTCGGCGACCAGCGGCGCTCCCCCACCCGGTCGATCTTGTGGGCGATGACGCCGAAGGGGTAGGCCCGGTGCCGGTTCGCGTACCCCTGGCGGACCATGAGCCGGTCCACGTCCTCGTATATCTCGCGCAGCGTGCGGCGCTCGCGCACCTCGCGCAGGATCAGCTCGCGGTGGGCCGCCAGGTCGGCGAGCAGCCGGTCGTGCAGGGGATCGAGCCCGAGGCAGCCGCTGTAACCGATGTCGGCCGTGTAGCCCTGGTACACCGGGGCCATGTCGAGGATGAACGGCATCCCCGCCTCCAGGCGCCGGTTCGTCGGGAAGAACTGGAGCGGGATCCTGAAGTCCACGAAGGCCGTGCGGTCCCCGAACCAGGCGAACGGCCGGTGGAACCAGTCCCGGACGCCCCGCTCGTACAGCCACTCCCGCTGCATCCGGGCGGCCTCGCGCTCGGTCACGCCCGGCTTCAGCTGCGCCGCTACGGCTTCCGCGCACGCGTAGGAGAGCCGCTGCACCTCCTTGAACCCCCGCAGCTCCGCCGAGAGTTCACCTGTCACTGCCGTTGCCATGCCACCCTCCGTCCCCTGTGAGCGCCCGGCTGCGCTACGCGTTCGTAACTTGACATCGATGAATGTGACAATGCTCGGCGGCTGAGTCAAGGGGTCGGACGACGGCCTGGGGAAAACTCGACGGCGAATACGCCGGAAGTCCCCCGAGGGGGTACCGGCCGATCAAGGGGTGACGACTTTCGTCGTTCCGCCCCTACGGGCTTGTACTCCTCTGGTCGGACAGAGGTCGAGCCGTTGGTCTGACGACACGTGTGGCGCACACCACTACCTTCGTGGTGTGACTGTGATCGCGACCGAAAGCCTCAGCAAGCGGTTCCCCCGGGTGACCGCTCTCGACCGGCTCTCCCTGGACATCGGGCCCGGTGTGACCGGACTGGTGGGTGCCAACGGAGCCGGCAAGTCCACGATGATCAAGATCCTGCTCGGACTCTCCCCCGCCACGGAGGGCCACGCGGAGGTGCTGGGCCTCGACGTCCGCACCTCCGGCGCCCAGATCCGCGAGCGCGTGGGATACATGCCCGAGCACGACTGCCTCCCCCCGGACGTCTCGGCCACCGAGTTCGTCGTCCACATGGCGCGCATGTCCGGGCTGCCCGCGACCGCCGCCCGCGAGCGGACGGCCGACACCCTGCGCCACGTCGGCCTGTACGAGGAGCGCTACCGCCCCATCGGCGGGTACTCGACCGGCATGAAGCAGCGGGTGAAGCTCGCCCAGGCGCTGGTCCACGACCCGAAGCTGGTCCTCCTCGACGAGCCGACCAACGGTCTCGACCCGGTGGGCCGGGACGAGATGCTCGGACTGATCCGCCGGATCTGGACCGACTTCGGCATCTCCGTCCTCGTCACCTCGCACCTCCTCGGCGAGCTGGAGCGCACCTGCGACCACGTCGTCGTCATCGACGGCGGACGCCTCCTGCGCTCCAGCTCCACCAGCGACTTCACCCGGATCACCACGACCCTCGCGGTCGAGGTCACCGACTCCGACGCACAGCCCGACGGCACGGCGGCCCTCCGCACGGCCCTCGCCGCCGCCGGCGTCACCCTCCACCCGGGCACGGAGGACGGCCTGCCCGGCGCCGGCCACGTCCTGCTCCTGGAGGCGGCCGGCGAGGAGACGTACGACCTCGTGCGCGACACCGTCGCCGACCTCGGCCTCGGGCTCGTCCGCATGGAGCAGCGCCGCCACCACATCGCCGAGGTCTTCCGTCCGGAGGCCGCCGAGGCGTCCACGCCCCACGAGGAGGTGCCGGCCCGATGAGCACCAGGATCCCCCAGCCCTCCCAGGCCGCTCCCGACACGACCCGGATCCACAACATCGGATACCGGTCCTACGAAGGCCCGCGCCTCGGCCGGGCGTACGCGCGCCGGTCGCTCTTCTCGCAGTCCCTGCGGGGCGCGTACGGACTGGGCCGCAGCGCCAAGTCCAAGGTGCTGCCGATGCTGCTCGCCGGCGTGATGTGCGCCCCGGCGCTGATCATCGTCGCCGTCGCGGTCGCCACCAAGCAGACCAAGCTCTCGATCGAGTACACGCAGTACGCGATCTTCCTCCAGGTCGTCATCGGCATCTTCCTGGCCTCGCAGGCGCCGCAGTCCGTCTCCCGCGACCTCCGGTTCAGGACCGTGCCCCTGTACTTCTCCCGCCCGATCGAGCGCGCGGACTACGTCCTCGCCAAGTACGGGGCGATGGCGTCGGCGCTCTTCATCCTCACGGCCGTCCCGCTGCTGATCATGTGGATCGGCTCGATGCTCGCCAAGATGGACTTCGCCGAGCAGGCCAAGATGTTCGGCCAGGGCATCGTCTCCGTGGCGCTCCTCTCGCTGCTCTTCGGCGGCATCGGCCTCGTCATGGCGGCCCTGACTCCGCGCCGCGGCTTCGGCGTCGCCGCCGTCATCGGCGTCCTGACCATCTCGTACGGCGCGGTCTCGACGCTCATGGGCATCGCCTACGCCACGGAGAACCCGGGCGCCATCGAGTGGCTCGGCCTGTTCTCGCCGATCACCCTCGTCGACGGCGTGCAGACCGCCTTCCTGGGCGCACCGCCCATGTTCCCCGAGCTCGGAGGCCCGAGCGCCGGAGTCGGCGTGGTCTACCTGCTGGTCGTCCTCGCGCTGATCGCCGGCTCGTACGGCATCCTGATGCGCCGCTACCGAAAGGTCGGGCTGTGACCGTCCTCCCGTCGCCCGCCACCACTCCTCAAAGGAAGGGGCCGCGCCCATGAGCACCCTTCACATCGATCACGTCTCCCGCTGGTTCGGGAACGTCGTGGCCGTCAACGACGTCACGATGGAGGTGGGGCCCGGCGTCACCGGCCTCCTCGGCCCCAACGGTGCCGGAAAGTCCACCCTGATCAACATGATGGGCGGCTTCCTCGACCCCTCCACCGGCACCGTCACCCTCGACGGGCAGAAGATCTGGGGGAACGAGTCGGTCTACCGCGACATCGGCGTCGTGCCCGAGCGGGAGGCGATGTACGACTTCCTCACCGGCCGCGAGTTCGTCGTGGCCAACGCCGAGCTCCAGGGCCTCGGCGCCAAGGAGGCCCAGCGGGCCCTGGCCACGGTCGAGATGGAGTACGCGCAGGACCGCAAGGTCTCCACGTACAGCAAGGGCATGCGGCAGCGCGTGAAGATGGCCTCGGCCCTCGTCCACGACCCGTCCGTGCTGCTGCTCGACGAGCCGTTCAACGGCATGGACCCGCGCCAGCGCATGCAGCTGATGGACCTGCTGCGGCGGATGGGCGCGGCCGGCCGCACGGTCCTGTTCTCCTCGCACATCCTGGAGGAGGTCGAGCAGCTCGCCTCCCACATCGAGGTGATCGTGGCCGGACGGCACGCCGCCTCCGGCGACTTCCGCAAGATCCGCCGCCTCATGACGGACCGGCCGCACCGCTACCTCGTCCGCTCCAGCGACGACCGGGCCCTCGCGGCCGCGCTGATCGCCGACCCGTCCACGGCCGGCATCGAGGTCGACCACGCGGACGGCGGACTGCGCATCCAGGCGGTCGACTTCGGGCGGTTCACGGAACTGCTGCCGAAGGTCGCGCGCGAGCGGGGGATCCGTCTCCTGACGGTCTCGCCCTCGGACGAGTCCCTCGAATCGGTCTTCTCGTACCTCGTAGCGGCCTGAAAGGAGCCCGACCGATGTACAACCCCACAGTTGCCCGGCTCACCTACCGGGCCCTCCTCGGCCGCCGCAGGGCCCTGATCCTCTTCCTGCTGCCCGCCATGCTGCTGGTCATCTCGGCGGCGGTCCGCATGTTCAACGGCGCGGACGACCAGGTCGCGGCCGACGTCCTCGGCGGCTTCGCCCTGGCCACGATGGTGCCGCTGATCGGCGTCATCGCCGGCACGGGCGCGATCGGCCCCGAGATCGACGACGGCTCGATCGTCTACCTGCTGTCCAAGCCGGTGAAGCGGCCCACGATCATCTTCACGAAGCTGATCGTGGCGATCGCGGTGACGATGGTCTTCTCGGCGGTGCCGACGCTGATCGCCGGGTTCATCCTCAACGGCAACGGCCAGCAGGTGGCCGTGGCGTACACGGTGGCGGCGCTCGTGGCCTCCATCGCCTACAGCGCCCTGTTCCTGCTGCTCGGCACGGTCAGCCGGCACGCCGTGGTGATCGGCCTGGTCTACGCCCTGGTGTGGGAGGCCCTCTTCGGCTCCCTGATCGCCGGCGCCCGCACCCTGAGCGTCCAGCAGTGGGCGCTCGCCCTCGCGGAGAAGGTCACCGGCGACGGCCTGGTCACCTCCGAGGTCGGGCTCCCCACGGCGGTGGTCCTCCTGGTGGCGGTCACGGTCGCGGCGACCTGGTTCGCCGGCCAGAAGCTCCGCCGCCTGACCCTGGCGGGCGAGGAGTAGGCCCGGCGCCGGACACGGAAGCGGTACGGCTCCGAGGGTCGTCGCCCCCGGAGCCGGGAGGCCCGCCCGGAGCCGTACCGCCCCTCCCGTCCGTTCTTTTCCTCTCCCGGCCCGGCGGCCCGGCCCGTTCCTCAGACCGTGCGGTTCCGGGCCGCGAGGAGCCCCACGGCCAGGGCCGCCGCGCAGACGCCGAGGACCGCGCAGATCGGCGGGGTCCAGGAGCCGGTGGCCTGGTGGAGGGTGCCGGCGGCCAGCGGGCCCGCGGCGGCGAGCAGATAGCCGACCGTCTGGGACATCCCCGAGAGCCCGGCCGCGGTCACCGCGTCCCCGGAGCGCAGCACGATCAGGGTCAGGGCGAGTCCGACCGCGCCGCCCTGACCGACGCCGAGAAGCGCCGACCAGAGCCAGGCGCCCTCCACCGGCGCCGCCATCAGACCGGCGTAGCCGGCCGCGACCAGCGTGGTGACGAGCACGATCAGCGGGCGCTGGCTCCGCATCCGCCCGGCGAGCAGCGGCACCACGAAGGCACCCGCCACCTGCACCAGGTTGTTGAAGGCGAAGACCACGCCGGCGGTGGAGCGGTCCATTCCGTGGTCGACGAGGATCGTCGGCATCCAGGCGATCAGCACGTACGTCCAGAGGGACTGCAGGCCCATGAAGAGGGTGACCTGCCAGGCGAGCGCCGAGCGCCAGACGTTCACCGGGCGGGCGCCGCCGGCCGGGACGGCCCGTACCGCGTGCCCCGTACGGCCGCGCGCGATCAGAACCTGGGGGAGCCAGGCGAGCGCCGCCACCGCGGCGAGCAGCGACCAGAAGCCGAGGGAGGCCTCCCAGCCGCCGCCCAGGGCCTTCTCCAGGGGGACGGCCGCCGCCGCGGCCACCGTGGCGCCCGTGATCATCGCGCCCGTGTAGACCGAGGTCATCGCCGCGGCCCGGTCCGGGAAGTCGCGCTTGATCAGGCCCGGCATGAGCACGTTGAGCAGGGCGATCGCCGTTCCGACGAGGACCCCGCCGCCGTACAGCGCGTACACGGACGGCAGGACGCGCACGAGGACGCCGGCGCCGAGCAGCAGGAGCGCCGCGAACAGCACGCGTTCGGCGCCGAACCGGCGGCCCAGCCACGGCGCGACCGCCGCGCCCGCGCCCAGGAAGAGCACCGGCACCGAGGTGACGAGCGAACTCGCCGCCGCGGAGAGCCCGAAGGCGGCGGACATCTCGCCGACCAGGGGCGCCACGCTCGCCAGGGCGGCCCGCATGTTGAGCGAGGCCAGCACGATCCCGACGAGGAGCAGCACCGGATGCGCGAGCAGGGCGCGCCGGGCCGCCGCCCCCGTCACCGAGGGCCGGACCCCGGCCTCCGCGTCGACGAGCACGGGCGCCGCCGCACCCGCCTCCGTACCGGACGTACGCGGTCCGGGCGCGGGGGTTCCGGACGTACGCGCTCCGGACGGACCCGCTCCGGACGTACGTGCTCCGGTGCTCATCGGGACCGCCCCGTCAGCGCCGCGACCGTCTCCATCGGCGCCCGCAGCAGTTCGCGGGCCCGGCGTTCCGCCGTCTCCGGGTCGCCCGCCTCGACGGCGGCCACCAGGGCCTCGTGGGCGTCGATGTCGACCGGCGGCATCTCCCGGTCGCCGAGCGCCTCCACCAGGACCTCGTGGACCTGGGCGGAGAAGAAGCGGTACACCTCCACGAAGGCCGCGTTGTGGGTCGCGCCGACGACCGCCAGGTGGAAGGCGAGGTCCGCGTCGGCGTCCCGGTCGCCCTCCTCCCGCAGGGTGGTCAGGGCGGCCCGCAGCCGCAGCAGGTCGTGGGTGTCGCGCCGGGCCGCCGCGAGCCGGGCGGCCTCGGCCTCCAGGGCGACCCGGAGTTCGAGCACGTCGGCCGCGCCCGCGTGCCGGACCCCGCGCAGGACGGCCGCCGGGTCCGCGGCGGACCGGACGAAGGTGCCGTTGCCCTGCCGGGACTCCAGGAGCCCGGCGTGGACGAGGACCCGGACGGCCTCGCGGACGGTGTTGCGGCCCACGCCGAGCTGTTGCGCGAGTTCGTGTTCGGTGGGGATGCGGTCGCCGACCGCCCACTCCCCGCCCGCGAGCTGACCGCGGAGCTGCTCCACCGCGGAGTCCACCAGCGAGGTCCGCCCCGCCGCCCTGAGTGCCATGCCGTTCCGACCTCTCCATTCGCCCTGTTGCCCGGTCATCCTACAACTCAGCATCCCGAGGACACGGAGCTACTGTGGGGCCGTACGCGGACCGCACACCCCCACCACCCTCGGGAGTCAGTCATGTCAGACCGCTTCGACGTCGTCGTACTCGGAGCCGGCCCCGGCGGTTACGTCGCCGCCATCCGCGCCGCCCAGCTCGGCAAGCGGGTCGCGGTCGTCGAGGAGAAGTACTGGGGCGGCGTCTGTCTGAACGTCGGCTGCATCCCCACCAAGGCGCTGCTGCGCAACGCCGAACTCGCCCACATCTTCAACCACGAGGCCAAGACCTTCGGCATCAAGGTCGACGGCACCGTCTCCTTCGACTACACGGAGGCGTTCCGCCGCAGCCGCACGGTCGCGGACGGCCGCGTCAAGGGCGTCCACTACCTGATGAAGAAGAACGGGATCACCGAGTTCGACGGCCGGGGCACCTTCCTCGACGCGAACACCCTCCAGGTGGCCGCGTCCGACGGCACCACGCGGACGATCTCCTTCGACAACTGCGTCATCGCCACCGGCGCCACCCCGCGTCTGCTGCCGGGCACCTCCCGCACCGACCGCGTCGTCACGTACGAGGAGCAGATCCTCGCCGAGGACGCCCCGAAGTCGATCGTCATCGCCGGCGCCGGCGCGATCGGCATCGAGTTCGCGTACGTCCTCAACAACTACGGCACCAAGGTCACGATCGTCGAGTTCCTCGACCGCATCGCCCCGCTGGAGGACGAGGACGTCTCCAAGGAGCTGGCGAAGCAGTACCGCAAGCTCGGCATCGACGTCCTGACCTCGACCCGCGTCGAGACCATCGACGAGTCCGGCCCGCAGGTCCGCGTCACCGTCACCGGCAAGGACGGCGCCCAGAAGGTCCTGGAGGCCGACAAGGTCCTCCAGGCGATCGGCTTCGCCCCGAACGTCACCGGCTACGGCCTGGAGAACACCGGCGTCGCCCTGACCGAGCGCGGCGCGATCGACGTCGACGGCCGCTGCCGCACCTCCGTGCCGCACATCTACGCCATCGGCGACGTCACCGCGAAGCTGATGCTCGCGCACACCGCCGAGGCCATGGGCGTCATCGCCTCCGAGACCATCGCGGACGCCGAGACGATGGAGCTCGACTACCCGATGATCCCGCGCGCCACCTACTGCCAGCCGCAGATCGCCAGCTTCGGCTGGACCGAGAAGCAGGCGCGCGAGAAGGGCTTCGACGTCAAGGTCGCGAAGTTCCCCTTCACCGCGAACGGCAAGGCGCACGGCCTCGGCGACGCCACCGGCTTCGTCAAGATCGTCGCGGACGCGAAGTACGGCGAGATCATCGGCGCCCACCTGATCGGCCCCGACGTCACCGAGCTGCTGCCCGAGCTGACCCTGGCCCAGCAGTGGGACCTGACGGTCCACGAGGTCGCCCGGAACGTCCACGCGCACCCGACCCTGGGCGAGGCCGTGAAGGAGGCGATCCACGGGATCGCCGGACACATGATCAATTTCTGAGGCGCCTCCCGCGCCCCGACGGGTCCGGGTGATAGGCACTGAGAGGTGCCGAGCGAACGGGCGCCGTACGAGAAGGCGCCGAGCGGAACCCCTCCGGGTGGCGAACCGTCCCGGCCGATCAGGTCGTGGGTGCGTTCGTCACCCGGCACGCACGTGTGGCTGGCGGTCATCGCGCTCACCAGCCTCGTCCTCGCACTCGCCCCCACCGGCGTCGAGGACTACTTCCTCCACGGCAACAGCAGCAACCTCCACCAGCTCGCGCACCATCCGGTGCGGGCGCTGATCGGCAGCGCGTTCTGGATCGAGGACCCGGCCGGCATCGTGCTGTACGCGGCGCTCTTCGAGCTGCTGCACGCCCCCGTGGAGCGGTGGCTCGGCACCGCGAAGTGGCTCTTCGCCGTCGCCGCCGCGCACGTCACGGCGACGCTCGTCAGCCAGCAGGTGGTCCTGGCGGCCATCCGCCTCCACGACGTCCCGCGCAGCATGGCGCACGTCGTCGACATCGGGGTCAGCTACGGACTCGCCGCTTCCGCGGGCGTCCTCGCCCACCGCCTCGCCCGCCCTTGGCGCTGGTTCTACCTCGCGGGCGTGACCGCGTTCTTCGCCGTCCCGCTCGTCACCGACCGCACGTACACCGACCTCGGCCACGCGATCGCCCTGGCCGTCGGCGTCGCCTGCCGTCCGCTGACGCGCGGAAAACCGGTCGCACACGAACAGCGACCCGGCGCACACTAGTCGTACGGGGGACACGGGGGATCTCCCGGAGGAGAGGGGCGGCCGCTTCGAGCGCGCGGACTCGGTCCGCGCGGGCCGCCCCCCTCCTTTTCGAACGCTTCGGGCCGGCTCAGCCGGCCAGCAGTCGCTCCAGGACGACCGCGATGCCGTCCTCCTCGTTCGAGGCGGTCACCTCGTCGGCCACCGCCCGCAGCTCCGCGTGCGCGTTGCCCATGGCCACGCCGCGGGCCGCCCAGCCGAACATCGGGATGTCGTTGGGCATGTCGCCGAAGGCGATCGTCTCCGCCGCCTTCACGCCCAGCCGGCGCGCGGCGAGCGAGAGGCCCGTCGCCTTGCTGAGGCCGAGCGGGAGGATCTCCACGATGCCGGGGCCCGCCATGACGATGTCCACGAGACCGCCGACCGTGGCGCGGGCGGCTCGGGTCAGCTCGTCGTCGGTCAGCGTCGGGTGCTGGATGTAGAGCTTGGTCAGCGGCGCCGACCACAGCTCCGACGGGTCCTCGTACGGCACGTACGGCAGCGGACCCTCGTGGACCCGGTAGCCGGGGCCCATCAGGACCTCGCCCTCCAGTCCGTCGCGGCTCGCGGCGAGGGCCAGCGGACCCACCTCGGCCTCGATCTTGGACAGGGCGAGCCCGGCGAGCTGCCGGTCCAGGGTCAGCGAGGTCAGCAGCCGGTGCTCACCGGCGTGGTAGACCTGCGCGCCCTGCCCGCACACCGCGATCCCCTCGTAGCCGAGGTCGTCGAGGATGTGCCGGGTCCAGGGCACCGCCCGGCCGGTGACCACGATGTGGGCGGCGCCCGCCGCCGTCGCGGCGGCGAGCGCGTCCCGCGTACGGTCCGAGACGGACTCGTCGGACCGCAGCAGCGTCCCGTCGAGGTCCGTCGCGACCAGGCGGTAGGGGAAGGGGCTCACTTGGCGATCGGCTCCAGGACCTCACGGCCGCCGAGGTAGGGCCGGAGCACCTCGGGCACCCGCACCGAACCGTCGGCGAGCTGGTGGTTCTCCAGGAGCGCCACGATCGTGCGCGGTACGGCGCACAGCGTGCCGTTCAGGGTCGCCAGCGGCTGCACCGTCTTCTTGCCGCCCTGCTCGTCGCGCATCCGGACGGAGAGGCGGCGGGCCTGGAAGCTGTCGCAGTTCGACGCCGAGGTCAGCTCGCGGTACTTGCCCTGGGTCGGGATCCACGCCTCGCAGTCGAACTTGCGGGAGGCGGAGGCGCCGAGGTCACCGGTGGCGACGTCGATGACCTGGAACGGCAGCTCCAGGCCGGTCAGCCACTGCTTCTCCCAGTCCAGGAGGCGCTTGTGCTCGTCCTCCGCGTCCTCGGGCGCGACGTACGAGAACATCTCGACCTTGTCGAACTGGTGGACGCGGAAGATGCCGCGGGTGTCCTTGCCGTACGTGCCGGCCTCGCGGCGGAAGCAGGGCGAGAAGCCGGCGTACCGCAGCGGCAGCTTGTCGGCGTCGATGATCTCGTCCATGTGGTACGCGGCGAGGGGGACCTCGGAGGTGCCGACGAGGTAGTAGTCGTCCTTCTCCAGGTGGTACACGTTCTCCGCGGCCTGGCCGAGGAAGCCGGTGCCCTCCATGGCGCGCGGACGGACGAGCGCGGGGGTCAGCATGGGGATGAAGCCGGCCTCGGTGGCCTGGGCGATCGCCGCGTTGACCAGGGCCAGTTCCAGGAGCGCGCCGACGCCGGTCAGGTAGTAGAAGCGCGAACCGGAGACCTTGGCGCCCCGCTCCACGTCGATGGCGCCGAGCGCCTCGCCCAGCTCCAGGTGGTCCCTGGGCTCGAAGCCCTCGGCCGCGAAGTCGCGGATGGTGCCGTGCGTCTCCAGGACGACGAAGTCCTCCTCGCCGCCGACCGGGACGTCCGTGTGGACGATGTTCCCGAGCCGGAGCAGCAGGTGCTTGGCCGTCTCGTCGGCCTCGTTCTGCTCGGCCTCGGCGGCCTTGACGTCGGTCTTGAGCTGC
The DNA here is from genome assembly GCF_044756005.1 of Streptomyces sp. NPDC092045. NCBI lineage: Bacteria > Bacillati > Actinomycetota > Actinomycetes > Kitasatosporales > Streptomycetaceae > Streptomyces > Streptomyces sp. NPDC092045. The sequence goes on from NZ_JBIVSC010000005.1 coordinate 331,912, forward strand.
TCGGCCTTCTGCAGGAGCTCGGCGCGCTCCTCCGGGGTGGCCCTGGGGATCAGCTTGCCGAGCGCCTTCTGCTCGGATCGGAGCTCGTCGAAGCGGACGCCGGACGACCTGCGCCGCTCATCGGCGGAGAGCAGGGCGTCGACGAGGGAGACGTCCTCTCCACGGGCGCGCTGGGAGGCGCGAACACGGTCGGGGTCCTCACGGAGCAGGCGAAGGTCAATCACCCCACCAGGCTACCGGTGCGCGTTCGCGCGACCCCACCGGATAAGGGTGCGTGCGCCGTTTCGCCCGAATTGCCGCATCCGGAAATGCCGGGCGCGGGGCGAACGCATTTAGTTATCCACAGGCTGTGTGGAAGATCTGTGGACTATGGAAAGAGTCCCAGGCTTTTCCCTCTCTCCGCCTGGGAAATCCGTGATCAAACCGCATCGAGACACTCATTCGGGTGGGAATCCCTCACTCCGAAGGGTGGGTCTGTCGGGGGATGCTGACGGAGGCGCGGGAGGAGCGCTGTGGATGGCGTTCTGGCCGAAGGGGAGTGACTGGGGTGATTTGTCGACCTTGCCGGAGTGCGGTGTCGACTTGTCCCCAGGTTCGGTGGAATACCTGTGGATAACCTCTGTGGGTAACTGAAAAGTATGCAGGTAGGACTAGTGGTTCGCACCTGTGGACGACCGCGCACGCTTCCGAGGGCGATCCGCCATTCTCGGGTCAGGCCCGACCGTCCTGGGCCCTCGCCAACCAGTCGGAGGCCGCCATGAACTCCTCGTCCGAAGTGCCGCGCCGCAGCGCCCGCACGTCCTCGACCGCGACGCCCGCCCTCGGGTACGAGCCGAGGAACCGCACCTTGGGGCACATCCGCTTGAGCCCCATCAGCGCCTCGCCGACCCGACGGTCCGCGACGTGGCCCTCGGCGTCCACGGCGAAGCAGTAGTTCCCGATCCCCGCCCCCGTGGGACGGGACTGAATCAGCATCAGGTTCACCCCGCGCACCGCGAATTCCTGGAGCAGCTCGAGGAGGGCACCCGGATGATCGTCACCCAGCCACAGCACCACCGAGGTCTTGTCCGCGCCCGTCGGGGCCGCGGGCCGGGCCGGCCGGCCCACCAGCACGAAGCGGGTCTCGGCGTTCTCCGCGTCGTGGATCTCGGTGACCAGCGCTTCGAGCCCGTACGTCGCCGCCGCGAACTCCCCGGCGAAGGCGGCGTCGAAGCGGCCTTCCCGCACCAGCCGGGCGCCGTCCGCGTTGGACGCGGCCGACTCCCACACCGCGTCGGGCAGGTGCTTCCGCAGCCAGTTCCGGACCTGCGGCTGCGCCACCGGGTGGCCGGTGACCGTCTTGATCTCCGAGAGCTGGGTCCCGGGCCGCACGAGCAGCGCGAAGGCGATCGGCAGGAGCACCTCGCGGTAGATCACCAGCGGCTCGCCGGAGGCCAGTTCGTCCAGGGTCGCGGTCACCCCGCCCTCGACCGAGTTCTCGATCGGGACGAGCGCGGCGGCGGCCTCCCCGTTCCGTACGGCGTCGAGGGCGGCCGGGACCGAGACCATGGGGACGAGTTCCCGTGTCGCGGCCTCGGGAAGCGTGCGCAGCGCCGCTTCGGTGAAGGTGCCTTCGGGGCCGAGATAGGTGTACCGGGTGGCGGACATACCGTCACCCTAATGGTCCCCGGGGGCCGCCGAAGGCCGTCCGCCGGATGCCGCTCCCCGTCGGCGGCCGTCCGCCGGCGCCCTGTCCCGTCACCCGTACACCGGCGCCCCGCCCGGTCGGCGCCCGGGCGTTCCGCGTCGTTCGCCGCCCGGGCGGTCTCACGCCTCCAGGAGGCGCTGGCCCACGTACTCGCCCTCGGCGGGGCCGCCCGGCACCGCGAAGAGGCCGCTCGACTCGTGGCGGATGAAGGGGGACAGCGCGTCGCCCCGGTCGAGCTTGCGCTGGACCGGGACGAAGCCCCGGAGCGGGTCCGCCTGCCAGCAGATGAAGAGCAGACCGGCGTCCGGCGTCCCGTCCGGGCCGATGCCGTCGTGGAAGGAGAACGGCCTGCGCAGCATCGCCGCCCCGCCGTTCTGTTCGGGGGCGGAGATCCGGGAGTGGGCGTTGTCGGGGATGACCGTCCCGCCGTCGGGGCCGCGCCTGTCCAGGTCGAGCTCGGTGGTCTCGGTGCCGCCGGTGAGCGGGGCCCCGTCGGACTTCCGGCGCCCGATCACCTTCTCCTGCCCGTCCAGCGGCAGCTTCTCCCAGTCGTCCAGGAGCATCCGGATCCGGCGCACCACCGCGTACGAACCGCCGGCCATCCACTCCTGGGCGCCGGTGGCCCCGGCCGGCACGAAGATCCGCCGGTCGAAGTCGGGGTCGGCGGGCTTCGGATTGCGGGTGCCGTCGACCTGGCCCATGAGGTTGCGGGTGGTCATCGGCCGCGCGGTGGCGCCGGCCGAGCGGTTGAAGCCGTTCATCTGCCAGCGCACCCGGGCCGCGTCCCCCGCGTCCTTCTGGACGGCGCGCAGGGCGTGGAAGGCGACGAGGGCGTCGTCGGCGCCGATCTGCACCCACAGATCGCCCTCCGAGCGCCGGGGGTCCAGGGCGTCCGAGGAGAAGGCCGGCAACGGGTCGAGGCCGGCGGGGCGCCGGGCGGCGAGCCCGGTGCGGTCGAAGAAGGTGCGGCCGAAGCCGAAGGTGACCGTGAGGGAGGAGGGGCCCGCGTCGAGCGCGACCCCGGTGTCCCCGGCCGGGGCCTCGCCCGACATCAGCGTCTTCGCCGTGGCCGACCAGCGGCGCATCAGGGCGACCGCCTCCTTGCGCCCGGCGCCCGGAGCGAGGTCGAAGGCGATCAGATGGCCGCGGGACTGGAGGGGGGTGGTGATGCCCGCCTGATGTTTCCCGTGAAACATCACCTCGGTCGAGCCGACGGTGGTGAGGGCCGCCGGGCCGCCGGAGCCGTTCGCGGCGGCGGTGCCGTCGCCGGACACGGCCGCCGAGATCCCGGCGCCGCCGGCCACGCCGACGGCCAGACCGGCCGCGCCCGCCGCACCGACGGTGCCGAGCAGCCGCCGCCGGGAGATCTCGACCCGGGGGGTCTCGGGGCCGGAGGTGCCGGTCCGGGAGGGCCTGGGGTTGTCGCGCTCGGTGGTGTCGCTCTCGCTCACGGGGGGTCAGCCGATCTTCACGTTCTTGTCGATGGTGGTCTGGTCGATGTCGGAGGTGCGGACGGTCACCTGGATCCGCCACTCCCCGGGCATCGGGATCTGGACGCCGCTCGCGCTCCAGTGTCCGGCCTGGATGCGGTCGGGCGCGACGGGCAGCGGGCCCACGGCCTTGGCCTCCAGGGTGAGGGCGACCTTGATCTCGGGGACGTCCAGCGGCTTGCCGTCGGGGCGCTCGACGTAGAGGTGGAGCCCGTTGGCGCCGGTGCGGCCGGGGTCGAGGCTGAGGCGGACGACGCCCTTGCCGTCGGCGCCGCCGGTGTCGAAGGGCAGCCGGATGTCGACGGGCCGGTCGGGCACGGCGGCCGGACCGGAGGCGGCGGTGGACCGTCCGGCCTCCTCCTCGGTACGGCCGGGCTCGGTCGCGGTGAGGACGGTGGTCACGACGAGGAGGACGACGGCGACGGCGGCCTCGGTCAGCACCGAGCGGCGCAGTCCGGACCGCTCGGGGTCGGCGTCCCGCTCCCGCTTGCGCCGCGCGGTGGCGACGGCGGCCCGCTGCCGGGCGAGCTGGGCGGCCCGCTCGGGGGCGATGCCGGGGTCGGCGCCGGGGCGGGTACCGGCACCGGAGTCGGCACCGGAGTCGGCACTGGGGTCGGCGTCGGGGCGGGTACCCGCCCCGGGGTCGGCGTCGGGCGCGGTTCCGGAAGCCGTGTCGGCCTGTTCGGCCGCGTCGGCCTCGGAAGCCTCGCCGCTCTCGGTTCCCCCTACCGCCTCCTCGTCCTTCTCCTCCCCTTCTTCTCCCTCGTCCGCCTTCTCCGCCGGGGGCAGGTCCGCGAGCCGCTGGGTCCAGCGGCGGGAGATCCAGGCGATCCCGACGAGGACGCCCATGAGGCCGATCTTGACGAGGAGGAGCTGTCCGTAGCGGGTGCCGGTCAGGGCGGACCAGGAGCCGACCTGGCGCCAGGACTGGTAGACACCGGTGGCCACGAGGACGGCCACGGAGGCGAAGGCGACCTTGGAGAAGCGTTCGACCGCGGCGCGTTCGACGGAGGGCGTCCGGTAGAGGGCGACGAGCAGCACCGTGAGGCCGCCGAGCCAGGTGGCCACGGCGAGGAGGTGCAGGATGTCCACGGGCATGGCGATGCCCGGCTGGATCCCGGTCGAGGCGTGCTCGGCCAGGGCCCAGGTGCCGGCGATCCCGGCGGCCACCACGGTGCCTCCGATGCCCAGGCCGAAGACGAGGTCCTTCTTCTCCTTCGGGTCGGTGCGCCGGGTGTAGGAGCCGAAGAGGACGGCCACGAAGAGGGCGGCCGCGCCGAGCAGCAGCAGCCGGGAGGTGAGCGCGGCCCCGGTCTTCGTCTCCAGGACGCTCTTCAGGCCCGCCAGGTCGAAGGCGTCGGCGAGTTCGCCGGAGCCGGTGTACGGGTTGCGCAGGAGCAGCATCACCAGCGTGGCGCCGGTGAGGGTGAGCCAGGCCCGCACCACCGTCCGCTGCACCGGGCGGACGCCCGCGCCGCGCGGCCAGCAGACCAGGACGAAGGCGCCGCCGCCGACGAGGACGGCGAAACCGGCGTACGAGAGGTAGCGCGCGATGCCGTAGAGGGCGCCGACGAGCCCGCCGCCGGGCTCCCGGTCCGGCAGGGCGACGGAGGTCGCGGAGGGGGCGCCGATGGAGAAGGTGAAGGCGCCGGCGATGGGGTGGCTGTCGGCCGAGACGGTCTGCCAGGCCACGGTGTACGTGCCGTCGGGCAGTCCGGCGCGGAGCTCCACCCCGTACCGGACGATGGAGCCACTGCACAGGTCGCGTATCTCGCCGGTGTCGGCCCGCCGCCCCGCCGGGTCGAGGACCCGGATGGAGTCGGCGCTCATGGCGACCTGCTCGGAGAAGGTGAGGTTGACCTCCTTGGGGGCGGTGGCGACCACCGCCCCGTCCTGCGGGTCGCTGCCGGTGAGCGCCGCGTGCGCGGAGGCGGGCGCGGCGCCGGCGAGCAGCGTGCCGAGGAGCGCGGCCGCGAGGATCAGCAGCCGTGCCAGGGCGGTACCGAGGCGCGGGGCGGTGGTTGTCATCTCTGGGTCACTCCGTCAGTCCTGTGCGAACCGGCTCTGTGTGAACCGGCTCCGTCCGAACCGGTCCTGTGCGAACTCCGTCAACGCGTTCAGTGCTGCTTCGGGTTGTGGTTGGCGGCCTCGACGGGAAGGTCGACCTTGATCGGGTCGGACTTCTCGAAGTGGAGCTCGACGCTGACCCTGTCGCCCTGCTTGGGCTTCTCCTTCAGCGTCATGAACATGATGTGGTTGCCCCCGCGTGCCAGGGAGAGCTTCCCGTTCGCGGGGATGTCGAAGAACTTCACCTCCTGCATCTTCTGGTTCTTCGTCTCGTGGATCGTCACGTCGTCCGAGATCGGGCTGGTGACGGAGGTCAGCCGGTCGGCCGTGTCGCCGTCGTTGGTGATGGTGAGGAAGCCGCCGGCCATGTCCATCACCGGCTGCGGCATGAACGCGCCGCTGACCTTCAGATCCGGCTTCCCGTCCCCGGCCGCGTCGGACGAGGACGAGCACCCGGTCAGCGCGAGCGAGGCGGCGAGCGCCACGGCGGCGGACAGGGCGGTGGTGCGGCGGTTCACGGGTTCTCCCCCTTGACGAGCTTCGGCAGGTCCTCGGCGTACTGCTCGGCGGTCGTGTCCTCGCCGTACAGGACGTAGCCCTGGTCGGTGGTGGGCGAGAAGGCGATCACCTGGGCGCCGTGCATGGAGACGACCTTGCCGTCCTTCTCCTTCTTCGGCGGGTCGATGCCGATCCCCATCTGCCGGGCCCCCGCCTGGATGGCGGAGAACTCGCCGGTGAGGCCGGTGAACGACGGGTCGCCCGCGGCGGGCAGCCACTTGGCGAGCTCGGCGGAGGTGTCCCGCTCGGGATCGGTGGTGACGAAGACGACCTGGAGCTCGTCCTGGTCGGCCTTGGGGAGCTGCTTCCTGGCGATGGCGATGTTGCTCATCGTCATGGGGCAGACGTCGGGGCAGTGCGTGTAGCCGAAGTAGATCAGGGTCGGCTTGCCCTTGGTGCGCTCGCGCAGGTCGTACTTCTCGCCCTTGGTGTCGGTGAGGACGAGCGCGGGCTTGTCGTACGGCCGGTCCAGGACGGTCGCGGCCACGGTGGAGTCGGTGCCGCCGGAGACCTGGGCGACGGGACCCTTGCCCGTGCCGGAGGTCTTGCCGTCACCGAGGCCGACGGCCGCGGTGATGCCGATCGCCGCGACGATCGCGGCGGCGGCGATGACCAGCGGGGTGCGCCGGCCGGGGCGGCCCGGACGAGCCGGACCGCCCTGGGACTCGGGGGTGTGCGTCTTCTGTGCGGACATGCTGTTTCTTTCCGTGTCCTTCGGGAGGAAGTACGGCCGTCAGGCCGAGCGGCGACGGCCGGCGAGGACGCCGAACGCCACGCCGGCCACGCCGACGAGGATGCCGACGACGCCGAGGATCCGGGCGGTGGTGTCGGAGGAGGAAGAGGAGGAGGCCGACGCGGTGTCCTTCTGCGCCTTGTCGCCCGCCTTGTCGTCGTGACCGTCCTTCTCCCCCGCGGAGGCGGAGGCGGTGGCGGACGGCGCGGCGCCGCCGTGGTGGTCGTCGGACGCGGCGGAGAGCTTCAGGACGGGAGCCGGGTTCTGCGGCTCCTCCGCGCCCTCCTTCTGCTCCTCGATCCAGCGCACGACCTCCTTGTTGGAGTACGTCTGGACCGACTTGAGGACGAGCTCGTCGGCGTTCTCGGGAAGCTGCCCGAGGGAGAGCGGGAACTGCTGGAACTGACCGGGGCCGATCCCCGTGCCCTCGGCGGTCCAGGTGACCTTGGAGACGGCCTCGTTGATCGTCCTGCCGTGCAGCTCCAGCGGCTTGTCCAGCTTGCTCTTCGTGACCTCGGCCTTCCAGCCGGGGACGGGCTGCGGCATGACGGAGGCGAGCGGGTGGTCGAGCGGGAAGCTGACCTCCAGCTTCACGGTGGAGGCGTTGTCGCGCTCGTTCGGCACCTTGATGTTGACGGTCGCGTAGCCGCCCTTGGCGGCCTCGCCCTGCGGCTGCACGCTGACGTGCGCGAAGGCGGTGCCGGAGAGGAGTGCGACGGAGGAGAGGGCGATGCCCCCGGCGAGGGCGGCGCGGACGGCGGAGACGCGGCGGACGGAGGCGCGGCGGGCGGGGGTACGGGAAACGCTCATGGCGAGGACACTCCGGTTCGGAGAGGAACGGAACAGGACGGTGACGTCCGGCACGCCGGGGCGGAGGCCCGGTCGGGCGTGCGGACGAACGCGGTCCCGCTCCTGTCGAGCGGACCGCGTCAGGCTGCGAGGACGCAGTCGGCGGCCGGCGGGCCGCGCCTGATCACCGTGTCTCTGAGCGCCTCGGCCACCGGCGGCGGCGAGGAGTCGAAGGCCGTGCGGAGGGTCCGCCGGGGCGCGGTGCGCGCGGCCGACGGCAGCCCGGCGAGCAGGGCCCGTACGAGACGGAGCGCGGCCCGCAGCGAGCTGACCCGGGCATGCTCCGCGAGCTCCACCGCGCCTTGCCCGGAGAGTTCGACGAGCCGGCCGAGGGCGCGGTCGCCGCGCCGCAGCAGCCAGCCCGTGGCCAGGGCGGCGAGCAGGTGCCCCAGGAGCATGGGCAGGTCGGGCAGCAGGTTGTCGGCCGGGACGGCCGGTGCGACGGCCGCGCCGTGCCCCGCGTGGGCGTGGGCGGCGGCCGGGTCGAGTCCGGCGTCGGTGAGGATCCTGGTGGCGTCGGTGGGGGTGAGGGACGTGGCCCCCGCCCCGCAGACCAGCCGTGCGGCCATCCGGACGAGGGCGTCGTCGGCCTGGGCGCCCAGGGCGAGCCGGTGCTGCCCGAGGCCGAAGAGGACGTGCAGGCCGAGCTGCCCGGCGGCGAGGGCGCCGACGACGGAGCCGAGGGAGCGTTCGCGTCCGCCGAAGAGGACGGCGACCCCGAAGACGCCGAGGAAACCGGCGGCCAGGGACCACGGGGCGACGCCCGCGCACGCCGCGAGGGCGTGGCCCAGCGCGGACAGCACGACGCAGACCGCGGTGAACACCGCGGCCCTCAGCAGCCGTGGAGCGAGCGCGGGGGCAGACATGGCGGGCCCATCATCGCACCACGCCCCCCACCGCGGTACGGCAGGTCCGGAAGGTCGTTCTTGGGTCTCTTCGGGGTGACATACACCGGCCCGCGGACTCCGGGCATCCGCCGAACGAGCGCTCTTGACGCTCCCGGGGGCTTACGGAGGCGCCCGCCCGGCAATAGGTACCGGTACGTCGTGCTGCTGGACCACTGGTCCGCCGAGCCGATGCCGGGAGGCTGGAGCATGAGCATCTGGTGGTCACTCCATCTGCGGCGCGAAGCCGCGAGCGTGCCGCTCGCGCGCCGGCTACTGCTGGGCACGATGGAGACGGCGGGGGTCGATCCCGACGTGTCGTACGAGCTGTCGGTGGCGCTGACCGAGGCGTGCGCGAACGCGGTCGAGCACGGCGGGGGCGCGGATCCCGACGCGCGGCAGGACGGGGCGCTGCCGGGGGCGTACCGGGTGACGGCGTACCTGGACGGCGAGACCTGTCGCATCGAGGTGGCCGACTCGGGCCCGGGCTTCCCGTACGCGGAGGTTCCCGCGGCCCCCTCGGACGCCGAGCACGGGCGCGGGATGCGGCTGATCGAGGAGCTCTCCGACCACGTGCAGTTCGGCAACCGCTCGGGCCGGGGCGGTGCGGTGGTCAGCTTCGACAAGATCCTGAAGTGGAAGGACGCCCCGTCCCTCCTCATGGCATAGCCCCCGGGACACGGAGAAGGGCCCCCGCCGGTCGGTCGGCGGAGGCCCTTCGTGTTCCAACGTACGCGGTGGTCAGCCCTTCAGCGAGGCCATCCACGCCTCGACCTCGTCGGAGCGGCGCGGCAGCGCGTCCGAGAGGTTCCGGTTGCCGTCCTCGGTGACGAGGATGTCGTCCTCGATCCGGACGCCGATGCCCCGGTACTCCTCCGGCACGGTCAGGTCGTCGGCCTGGAAGTACAGGCCCGGCTCGACGGTCAGGCACATGCCCGGTTCGAGCGTCGTGTCGACGTAGGCCTCGGTGCGCGCGGCGGCGCAGTCGTGGACGTCCATGCCGAGCATGTGGCCGGTGCCGTGCAGGGTCCAGCGGCGCTGGAGGCCGAGCTCCAGGACGCGCTCGACCGGGCCCTCGACCAGGCCCCACTCGACGAGCTTCTCGGTGAGGACGCGCTGGGCGGCGTCGTGGAAGTCGCGGTAGGCGGCGCCGGGCTTCACCGCGGCGATGCCGGCCTCCTGCGCCTCGTACACGGCGTCGTAGATCTTGCGCTGGAGGTCGGTGTACCGGCCGTTGATCGGCAGGGTGCGGGTGATGTCGGCGGTGTAGAGCTCGGTGGTCTCCACGCCGGCGTCGAGCAGCAGCAGGTCGCCGGAGCGCACGTCGCCGTCGTTGCGCACCCAGTGCAGGGTGGTGGCGTGCGGGCCGGCGGCGCAGATGGAGCCGTAGCCGATGTCGTTGCCCTCGACGCGGGCGCGCAGGAAGAACGTGCCCTCGATGTAGCGCTCGCTGGTGGCCTCGGCCTTGTCGAGGACCTTGACGACGTCCTCGAAGCCGCGGGCGGTGGAGGCGCAGGCCTTCTCCAGCTCGGCGACCTCGAAGGCGTCCTTCACGAGGCGGGCCTCGGAGAGGTGGACGCGCAGCTCTTCGTCGCGCTCGGCGGTGACCTTGTCGGTCAGCGCGGCCTCGATGCCGGCGTCGTGGCCGCGGACGGCGCGGACGGGGCCGGTGGCCTCCTTGAGCGCGTCGGCGAGCTCGCGCACGTCCTTCGCCGGGATGCCGAGGAGCTGCTCGGCCTCGGCGAGGGAGTGGCGGCGGCCGACCCAGAGCTCGCCCTGGCCGTCGAGCCAGAACTCGCCGTTCTCGCGGTCGGAGCGCGGCAGCAGGTAGATCGTGGCCTCGTGGCCGTCCCCGGTCGGCTCCAGGACGAGGACGCCGTCCTGCGTCTGGTCGCCGGTGAGGTACGCGTACTCGGTGGAGGCGCGGAAGGCGTACTCGGTGTCGTTCGACCGGGTCTTCAGCTTGCCGGCCGGGATCACCAGGCGCTCGCCCGGGAAGCGGGCGGAGAGCGCGGCGCGGCGCTCGGCGGTCCGGTCGGCCTGGGCGATCGGCTCCAGGCCGCGCAGCTCGGTGTCGGCCCAGCCGGACTTCATGTTCTCGGCCAGCTCGTCGGACACGCCCGGGTAAAGGCCGTTCTTGCGCTGCTTGATCGGCTGGTCTTCGGTCTCTTCCGGGGTCTCCGGGGTGAGCTCCTCGGCCACGGGTCTGCCTCCTCTGGTACGACACTGAACCCCCACCATCGTACGGTCGTGCGGAAGGGGGCCCAGGGCCGGAAGGCCCATTACCGGAACGTCACGGTCCGCTTACTCGGCGGACCCGGCACGCGTGCGCGTCCTCAGTCGAAACGGGCCGCGAGCAGCACCACGTCCTCGCCCTCCACGGCCGGGTCGATCCCCTGGGGCAGCAGGGTCCGCAGCACGTGGTCGGCGACGGCGCCCGGGTCGGACCGGTCCGCCACCGGCACGCTCGCGGCCGCCGCGTGGAGCCGGGCGAAGGCCCGGTCGGTGGCCTCGCCGGTACGGCGCAACAACCCGTCCGTGTAGAGCAGCACCGTTTCTCCCGGCGCGGGGGACAGCTCCACGCTCGGCGCCTCCCAGCACGTCAGCATCCCGAGCGGAGCCGACAGCGAGGTCTCGACGAACTCCGTGCGGTGGTCGCCGACGACCAGCGGCGGGGCGTGTCCGGCACCGGCCAGGACGATCCGGCGCTGCGCGGGCTCGGCGTAGGCGAAGAGCGCGGTCGCGGAGCGGGCGGGTTCGGTGAGCCGCAGCAGGAGTTCCAGGTCGGAGAGGACGGCGACCGGGTCCTCGCCCTCCATCACCGCGTACGCCCGCAGGGAGGCGCGCAGCCGGCCCATGGCGGCGAGCGCGCTGGGGCCGGTCCCGGAGACGGAGCCGACGGCGAGCCCGAGGGCGCCCTCGGGCAGCGGCAGCGCGTCGTACCAGTCGCCGCCGCCCTGGGGGCCGGTGCGGTGGCGGACGGCGAGCCGGACGCCGGGGACGCGGGGGAGCCGGCTCGGGAGCAGCTCCTCGGCGACGGTGGCGACCCGCACGCGGGCGCGTTCGACCTGGAGGAGGCGGGCCAGGTGCTCGGTGGCGAAGCGGCCGTAGAGGCCGATGAGGTGGCGCCGGCGCTCGTCGGGTTCGGCGGGCTCGTCGTAGAGCCAGACGGCCGCGCCGAGCCGGCCGGCCTCCTCGGTGGCGAGGGGCAGGGCGTAGCTGGCGGCGTAGCCGAGGCGGGCGGCGACCTCGCGGTGGCGCGGGTCGAGTCCCTCCTCGGTGCGCACGTCGCGGATGGCGATCGGCTCGGGAACGCGCGCGGGGCGGGCGGAGGAGGGCGCGGGTCCGGCTTCGGGCAGGCCGTCGAGGAGGCGGCCGTAACTCCCCGAGCCGCGCGGGACGGTCTCGATGGTGCCGAGGTCGGCGTGGGCGAGACCGAGCCCGATGGTGCTGGTGGGGCCGAGGCCGTCGGCGGGTTCGAGGACCGCCATGCCGCGGCGGGCGCCGACGAGGGCGGCACCGGCTCCGAGCACTTCGCGCAGGGCTTCGTCGAGGGAGTCGGTCTTGATCAGGCGCTCGGTGAGTTCGTGGAGGGTGGTGAGGTCGGAGACCCAGGAGGCCAGCCGGTCCTGGATCAGGACTCCGGGCGGGAGGGCCGCGTCGGAGGGGGACGCGGCCGAGGGGACCCCGGTCAGGGGCGCCGCAGTGTGCGGTGGCGCGGGAACCGTTGAATCGATTCCAGCCACTTTCGGCGGACGTGGGGCGCTCATGTCGGTCGGCTTTCCGACCGGTGCGTTTGACGCCATAGCATCGCAAACCCCCATGTCATTCTGCGCCGCTCGATGTACCCACATGTACACGCACAAGAGGAGCGATGTCCAGCATTGTCCCCACGGGAAAAGTGGTGTCCGTGAGGTTGTGCGAGAGGGTTGAAGTAAGCGGGAAGTTGGCCGAAAATTGCCCCCGGTGTGCACCTTTTGCGGTCGACTGGCGTCGTTTGAAAGCGCGTCATACCGAGCGTGCGGGGTACGTAAACGGTGACCGGCGGGGGCAGTTGAAGCTGCCCCGGAACGTGACGCGGGACCCCGGCGTCTTCCATGCCGCAGGCCGCTGCCCGCCACCGTCTGGCGGGGAACGTGTTCTGAACCGCTCTGGCTCCGACCTGGCTCCACTGGGCTCCATCCGGCTCCACCGGGTAGTACGCGGTTTTTCCGGCCCGACCGGCCCCGCTTCTCTGCGGTCCGGCACCCGCCGACCCGGTATGCGTTGATACGCACGGTGAATGAATCTGCACGTGTTGTCATGGGAATTCGGCGTTCAACGGAAAGGAACGAGCGCTCATGCGCGAGATCCTCGGAAGGCGACGCAGGCTCCGGTTCCGGCGCAAGGAGAGGACCGCACGCCTCGACGCGGCGGTCACCTTCGCCGTCGAATGGAACTGGCCCGTCCTGCCGGGCGCGGACCTGAGAACGGCGACCCGCGCGACCACGGGCCTGAGGACGCTGGCCCGCACGGCCGCGGACCTGATGACGGCGACCCGTACGGACGCGGAGCCCGCCTGCTCCTGTCCCGACCCCGGCTGCGTCGTGCCCGGCGGACACCCCTACGACCCCGGGCTGCTCGCCGCCACCACGGACGAGCGCATGGTCCGCTGGTGGTGGACCGCGCGCCCGGACGCCCCGGTGGTCCTCGCCACCGGCGGCGGCGCGCCCTGCGCGGTCAGCCTCCCCGCCCCGGCGGGTGCCCGGGCCCTCGCCGCGCTCGACGCGACGGGCATGCGCCTCGGGCCGGTGGTCGCCACCCCCACCCGGTGGTCGATCCTCGTCGCCCCGTACGACCTGGAACGGCTGGGCGAGCTGCTGTACGCGAAGGACAGCGTGCCCAGTTCGCTGCGGTTCCACAGTGAGGGCGGCTATCTGCTCCTGCCGCCCTCGGTCGCGGGCTCCGGGCAGGTCCGCTGGGAGCGGGCCCCCCTCGCGGGCTCGGCCCGCCCGTGGCTGCCGGACGTCGAGGCGGTGGTCGACGCCCTGGTGGAGGCGAGCACCAGCACACCGGGCGGCGGGAGCCGGCTGGCGTACTGAGGACGCGCCGCCACCCTGTCGTGGAAGAACGCCGAGCACGGGCCGCCCTTCGTCGCGGAGGTCGGCGGTCGGCGGGTGGTGTGGGGCGGGGCGGGGCGACGTGCGGTGGGCGTTCACCCGAACGGGTGCGTCCCGGTCCGACTCGTACGGGAAACGGGTGCGCGGCCGTCCGGGTGCCCGCCGTCCGCCGCTATGTTCGCCCCACCGTTCAGGATCTCCAGCCGAGCAGGAGCAGGTGGGCCCGATGACTCCGGTGAACCTCCGCGTGGTCGCACTCGGGGCCGCCGTCACGGTCGCCGTGCTGCTGCCGCTCGTCGCGACGGCGGGGCCGGCCGGCGAGTCCGCACGACCTCCCGGCGCCCGGAGCGAAGGCGACGGGAAGGCCGGGGACGACGGAGCGGCCGGGGGCCTCTGGAAGGGCCTCGGCCTCGGGCCCCGTACGTCGGAACCGACCGCTCCCGAGACCTCCGCAGCCCCTCCCGCTCCTTCCGTCCCTCCGGTCGCCGTCGCGTCGGCCGCTCCCGAGCGGGTCGCGCGCTGTGGGCCGGAACTCGCCTCTCCCGGAGGGGCGGAGGCGCAGACGTGTGTCCTGAACGAGGGGGGCGATGTCTGGGCGCGCACGTACTACCGCAACGCCACGGGTCGGGAACTCGACGCGTTTCTGACCCTCATGGCCCCCGGCGGGCGGACCGTTCACGTGCGGTGCCCGGTTCCTGCGCAGGACGAACCGGGCACCTGCGAAACGCCCCGGGAGCACGTCGCGGGCGCGGTCACGGTGTATACGGCGGTGGCGGAATTCGCCGGCGCGGGCGGGGAGGGCGGCACTCCGCTGCTGCTGCGAGCAGGTAGTAACACTGCGGAGCGGGAAGGAAGTTGAGCGTCGGACGCCCCGGCCGGGCCGGAAGCGGACATGGAAAGGCCCGGTCGCTGGCGACGGGGGATGCACCAGCGACCGGGCTTCCAGAACGGTAACAAGAGATCTGCTGTTCGCAAATTCGATCTCGGTTATTCGGACAGGGATTTACCTGTCCGAAGACCGGGTTGTGGTGGAAGTCACCGACTGGTCGGTCTGTCAGTGACCGATACCACCTGGGGTATCAGCTGAGAGTGACCTGACGGTTCGTGAGGCCGCCGCGCGCCCGCCGCTCCTCCGCCGTGAGCGGAGCGTCCGAGGCGAGCGCTCCGGTCAGCCGCTCGAAGAACTCGGCGGCCGGCTTCTCGCAGTCCTCGGCGGTCATGGACGTCGGCAGGTCCCACACCGGCACCACGAGGCCGTGGGCGCGGAAGGAGCCGACGAGCCGGGTGTCCGGGCCGAGGGAGGTGCCGCCGGCGGCCTGGAGCCGGGCGAGCGCGTCGAGGAGCTTCTCCTCCGGGTACGGCATGACCCAGCGCAGGTGGTTCTTGTCGGGGGTCTCGCACCAGTAAGCGGAGTCGACGCCCGTCAGGCGGACGGTCGGGATCGCGGCCGCGTTGGCCCGCTCCAGGGAGGCGGTGACCTCCGGGTCGGCGCCGTCCGCCGACTGCGGGATCCAGAACTCGAAGCCCGTGTGCACCTCGGGCGCGAACGCGGCGTCGGCGTCCAGCAGGTCCTGGAGGCGCGGGCCCTCGGCCGGCACGCGGCGCGCGGGGACGGGGGTGCCCGGCTCGGCCTCCAGGGCGCGCTGGAGGGTGTCGGCGAGGTCGCGGGCGAGGTCGCCGGAGGTGGAGTCGTTCTGCAGGGCGAGCAGGACGGAGCCGTCGTCGCGGCGGAGCGCCGGCCACGCCATCGGCAGCACGGTCGCGAGCGTCACGGACGGCACGCCCTCCGGCAGCCCGCCCTTCAGGGTGAGCGGCACGGTGGCGGCGGGCACCAGCTCGCGCAGCGCGACCCAGTCGCACTCGCCGGGCAGGCCCTCGAAGGGGCGCTGGACGAGCTCGGTCACGGCGTGCGCGGCGGCCCGGCCGTGACACGCCTTGTAGCGGCGGCCCGAACCGCACGGGCACGGCTCGCGCGCGCCGACGACCGGGATCTCCCCGCTCGTGACCTGTGCCTGGCCGGCCTTGCCGGCCTTCGTCTGGGGGCGCTTCTTGGCCATGGTGTGGCTTTCTCCCGATCGCGGCGGTGCTTGTCAGCGGTGCTGTTTCGGGCGCGAGCCTAGCCGCCCCGGCCACCACCGCCCCTCAGGCGGGCCGCACGCCCGGCGGAGGCGGCCGCTCCGAAGAACCCGGGACGCCCGCCCTTCCACGGGGGCCGGCCGGGACCGTGCGGCCCCGGGGCGTGCGACCCGGTCCGGACCGCGGGGCCGACCTCGGCGGCGAAGCCCCGGACCCGGCCCCGGCCCCGGACTCGGTACGGACGACAGGGGCCGACCCCGACCGTGCGGCCCCGGCCCTCGCACCGCGAAGGCCGGTCCGGGCCGCGGACGATCAGTCCAGGTCGTCGTACGCGTCCAGGAAGTCGAAGCTCGAACCGCCGCCCACGTGCGTCGCGAAGTCCTCGCGGCGGTGTCCCTCGGTGACGACCACCCAGACGGTGACCTCGCCGGTCGCGCTGTCGCGCACGCCCCAGTCCCGGGCCAGCGCGCTGATGATGTTCAGTCCGCGACCGCCCCGCGCCGTGACCGAGGGCGTCGACGGGACGGGCCGCGTCGGACCACCGCCGTCGGTGACCTCGACCCGCAGGCCGCCTCCCGGGTCGACCCGCCAGGCCGCCCGCACGTCGCCTTCACCACGATCCGCCCGTCCCAGCGGCCTGCCGTACCGACAGGCATTGCTGAGCAGCTCGGACAGGATCAGCACCGCGTCGTCGACGACCGATTCCGCGACCCCGCTGCGGTACAGCTCGTCCCGCATCCGGTGCCGCGCCTCACCCACGCCCGCAGGGCCATGGGGTACGGCCATGCTCGACGACGTGGGCACCTCCTGTGCCACCACCAACGCCACCCCCGAGACCTCCTTTGCCCCACGCCACGGTGTGAATGCCCCGATGACCTGGACCGGAAACCGGCCAATCGGCGTGGGATGAGGCACTCGTGACGATCGCGTACGGACGGAACGCGCCGGTGCACTCCCTGTAACCCCTGATGCTCCCTTTGTCCCCTGTGACGGATGGGACGGAAGGGAGGGAAAACGGAAGGGATCAGTCGCGCCCCAGCTGGGTCAGCACCTGCTTCGGGCGGTTGGTGATGATCGCGTCCACGCCAAGGCGCTCGCAGAGCTCGACGTCCTCGGGCTCGTCCACCGTCCAGACGTGGACCTGGTGCCCCGCCTTCTGGAGCCGCAGGATCACCGCGGGGTTGTGCCGGACGATCCGGATGGAGGGGCCCGCGATGCGCGCGCCCGCGGGGAGCCGCCCGTCGCGCAGCCGGGGCGAGACGAACTGGGCGAGGGAGACGGTGGGCAGCGTCGGCGCGGCGGCGGCGATCCGGTGCAGGGAGCGGGCCGAGAAGCTCATGACCCGTACGGGGGAGTCCTCGGGGGACGCGGGCGCGTGGAGGTCGAACCTCTTCAGGAGCTGGAGCAGCCGCTCCTCGACCTGGCCGGCCCAGCGCGTGGGGTGCTTGGTCTCGATCGCCAGCTCGACCCGGCGCCCGGTGTCGGCGACCAGCTCCAGGAGGCGTTCCAGGGTGAGGACGGAGGTGGAGCCGGGAGCCCGCCGGTCGGGGCTCTCCGCCGACTCGCCCCGGCCCTTCCAGGTGCCGAAGTCGAGCTCGGTGAGGGCGGCCAGTTCGAGGGTGGAGACCGCCCCGCGGCCGTTGGAGGTACGGTCGACGCGCCGGTCGTGCACGCAGACGAGGTGCCCGTCGGCGGTGAGCCGGACGTCGCACTCCAGGGCGTCGGCGCCGTCCTCGATGGCCTTCACATAGGCGGCCAGGGTGTGTTCCGGTACGTCCTCGGACGCTCCGCGGTGGGCGACGACCTGGACGGGGACGCGGTTCGGTTGCTGCCGTGCGTGAGTCACCGCGTCATGGTGCCATTGGCGGGGCGTGGCGGGCACGCCGAGGCTGTCCGTTCTGTCCTTTATAAAGGATGGAGGGAGAACGCACAGCTCCGTCTTACAGCGGCCTGACGTCCGGTGGGAAAAGCTGGTCGCAGCACCCTGGAGCCGGAGCGACCACAACCTCACGCGGTCGACGACAGTCACACGCAGGCACGCGCGCTCGGACGGCGGGTACTCACGGGTATCCACGGCCGAACGCGGGCAGGCGGTCGAAGCAGTCCATCAGTCCAGCAGTACGCGCGGTTCCGTCCGCGCAGTGCCGGAAGACCCGGCAGACCCGGCAGTCAACGCAGTCAACGAGGAGAGCGAGCTGTGAGCACCGAGAACGAGGGCAAGGCGGTTCAGGGAGATCCGGCTGCCCCGTCCGTCCCTCCGACGCCTCCCGTACCCCCGTCGGCCCCTCCGGCCCCGACCGAGGCCCCGGGCGCGGGTCCGGCCCCGGCCTCCGGGCCGTCCGCCGCGCGTCCGGCGGACGCGGCGCACCCGACGGGCCCGGCGCACCCGGCGCACGCGAACGCCCAGGAAGCCCCGGCGGCCGGGGAGGCGCCGACGGTCCACGCGGCCCCCATGGCCCCCGAGACCCACGCCGCCCACGCCGCCCCCGCCGGCGGCTGGCCGCCGCCCCCGCCGGCCGTCCCCTCCTGGGGCGCCCAGCACGCGCACGTACCCCCGGCTCCCGCCGCGCCGCGCAAGCGGACCGGCGGGCTCGTGGCGGCCGTCCTGGCGGCGGCGCTCCTCGCGGGCGGCATCGGCGGCGGCATCGGTTACTGGGCGGCCGAGCGCGGCGACAACGGCGCCGGCTCGACCACGGTCTCCTCGGGCGAGGCCCCGGCCTCCTTCAAGCGCGACCCGGGGACGGTCGCGGCGGTCGCGGCGCAGGCGCTGCCGAGCGTGGTCACCATCCAGGCCAAGTCGGGCGGTTCCCAGGGCGAGGGCGGCACGGGCACGGGCTTCGTGTACGACCAGGAGGGCCACATCGTCACCAACAACCACGTGGTGGCGTCGGCGGCGGACGGCGGCACGCTCTCCGTGACCTTCTCCGACGGCAAGTCGTACGACGCGGAGGTCGTCGGCCGGGCCGAGGGCTACGACGTGGCGGTGCTGAAGCTCACGAACGCCCCGAAGGGCCTCAAGCCGCTCCCGCTGGGCAACTCCGACAAGGTGGCGGTCGGGGACTCGACGATCGCGATCGGCGCCCCGTTCGGCCTGTCCAACACCGTGACGACGGGCATCATCAGCGCCAAGAACCGTCCGGTCGCCTCGGGCGACGGTTCCGGCGCCAGCAACTCGTACATGAGCGCCCTGCAGACGGACGCCTCGATCAACCCGGGCAACTCCGGCGGCCCGCTGCTCGACGCGAGCGGCGCGGTGATCGGCATCAACTCGGCCATCCAGTCGGCCGGCAGCGGCTTCGGCCAGTCCCAGGCGGGCTCGATCGGCCTCGGCTTCGCGATCCCGGTCAACCAGGCGAAGAACGTCGCCCAGCAGCTGATCAGGACGGGCAAGCCGGTCTACCCGGTGATCGGCGCGACCGTGAACATGAACGAGAAGGGCGAGGGCGCCGAGATCGCCGCCCGGGGCACCGGCGGCACGCCCTCGGTCACCCCGAACGGCCCCGCGGCGAAGGCGGGCCTGAAGCCGGGCGACGTGATCACCGCCTTCGGCGGCCACCAGATCGACAGCGGGCCCTCCCTCATCAGCGAGATCTGGACCCACAAGCCGGGCGACTCGGTGGAGATCGCCTACGAGCGCGACGGCAGGACCGCCACGACCACCGTCGTCCTGGGCGAGCGCACCGGCGACAGCTGACGCGTCTGCGCGCGGCGGCTCCGGGCCGGGCTCCGGACGGCGGGCGCGAGGCCGCCGCCCGGAGCCGGTGGCCGGGCTTCCGCGGGCGGGTCGTCCAGCCGGTACGCTGTAGCCCGCTCCACCCCGGGTGGTCCGGAGCGGAGGTGGGTTGCCCGAGCGGCCTAAGGGAACGGTCTTGAAAACCGTCGAGGCAGCGATGTCTCCGTGGGTTCAAATCCCACACCCACCGCCGACGCCACGGCCCCCGACCGGGAGAAACCGGTCGGGGGCCGTCGTGCGTCCCCGTGGAGCCGGGGCGGGACGCGGTCAGGAGTGGTTGCGGGCCGGGGGGTTGTTGAGGCAGAGCGCGATGTTCCGCACGGCCGCCGTGAGTTCCTCGATGACGCGGGCGGCCTGCTCCGCGTTGTGGAAGGCCGGGCGGTCGGTCAGGGTGCGGCTCAGCTCCTCCGCGGCCCGGACCGCGTGCCCCGCGGGACCCTGGTCCGGCGTCGGGGCCGGAGCCGAGACCGGATAGGCGTCGGCCGCCGGGTAGGGATCGGTCGTCGGGTACGCGTCGGCCGCCGGGTAGGGGTCGGCCGCCGGGTAGGGGTCGGGGTACGGCTCGGGGTCCTGGCGGTAGCCCTCGAAGGAGGGCGAGAAGGTGCCCGAGCCCGTCGTCCCCGTCGTGAGGGCGGAGGCGTGCGCCTCCTCGGCCGGACGGGGCCCCGTGGCCGACAGGAGGACGTGCGAGGCCGGGAGCGGGGCCTGGGGGGCCTGCTGCGAGGCCTGGGACTGCGGCATCGCCGGCGCGTGCAGCGCTTGCGGGTGCGGAGCCTGCGGCTGTGCGGCCTGCACCGCCTGTCCCGGGTGCGGGGGCTGGGGCTGCGGGGCCTGGAGCTGCGCCACCGGGCCCTGCGGCGCGGACTGGCGGGCCCGGGGGAGCACGAAGTGGTCGAAGCCGGGGAACGCGGACGTGTCGGGGCGCGCGGACGGCGGCTCGTACTCCTGCTGCCACCGCGCGCGGTAGGACTCCACCTGGTCCTCGCAGGAGGAGCGCGCGTGGAAGACCGCCGTGTCCTCGCCCAGGTCCGGGTACCAGAGGTTGGGCCCCGGGAAACGGACCGTCCTCATACGGGGCTTGATCTGCTCGGCGCACCCCATGCAGCAGCCCTTCGGCACCAGGAACGGGATGCCGCCGCTCTGTTCGGGCCTGCGCGGACCCTCCTCGCGCGGGTACTCCCCGTGGTGGCAGGGCGGCAGTTCGCCACAGGCGCGGCAGACCGCGTAGTGCTCGGGGAGCACCTGCCAGTCCTGGCTGGCGGGGGCGCACCAGTGCTTCGGCGCGGACCGGGGCAGGTTGTCGTTGCGCAGCACCAGGACCACCGGCCGCTTGTAGAACTCCGCGCGCTCCGGGGCGGGTTTGACCGCCTGGTTGTTGGCCCGTCGCAGCTCGTTGGCGTGCCACCACAGCTCCACGTGGTCCCGCCAGGCCTTCTCGTAGGCCTCCGGCCAGTGGTCGCCGGGGTATCCGGTGATCTCCAGGACGCGCCAGGCCTGTCGGTCGAGTACGACGATGGAGCCGGCCCGCAGTCGCAGATGAGTTCCCTCGCCGCCCTCGTCCGGCCAGTCATGGCGGCCGATGCTGGTGGGCTGGTCAGGGAGCCACCTGCGAACCTGCATGACACGCTCCTCGGCAACGAAACTTCGTAGTTTCAACTGGGGCAGTAAGTGACATTCTGAACAATTTAGGCGTCGGCTCGGGGTTAGACACGCGCATGCCGCTGATCCATGAGAGCCGGAAACGCCTTTCCCACCGGCTATTTCACCCGCAGTGACCGACCTCGCGCGGATTCGCCGTCCTGGTCGTCACGGCGGCCCCGTACCCGCTCCGGGGGCCTCTGATACCCACCCGTACGTGTGACGCCGCTTCGGCCCGTGTCATCCCGTACGTATGCATCTGTTCACGCGCCCGCGTGCGCGTCGCTTTGTGCGCGGGGCCTCTCGCCGAACCCGGGAGGCCGTTCGGAGCCGCTTCCGGGCCGGTTCGGTGCCGGCTCGGGAGCCGTTTCCCGATCGGGCGGGTGGTAAGGGCGATGCCGCTTCGCGAGGGGCGGCGTAGGGTCCGGAGGACCCAGGCAGGAGAGGAGCGGGGGATGCGGATCGTGCTCGTCCGGGGAGACATCACCGCCGAGGCGGCGGACGCGGTGGTCAACGCCGCGAACTCCTCGCTGCTCGGGGGCGGCGGAGTCGACGGGGCCGTTCACCGCAGGGGCGGGCCGGAGATCCTGGAGGCCTGTCGCGCGCTGCGCCGCTCGCACCACGGCAAGGGCCTGCCGATCGGGCGGGCCGTGGCGACCACGGCGGGGCGGCTGCCCGCCCGGCACGTGATCCACACGGTGGGCCCGGTCTGGTCGCGGGACGAGGACCGCTCGGAGCTGCTGGCCTCCTGCTACCGGGAATCCCTGCGGGTGGCCGACGAGTTGGGGGCCCGCACGGTCGCGTTCCCGGCCGTCTCCACCGGGGTCTACGGCTGGCCGATGGCGGACGGCGCCCGGATCGCCGTCGAGACCGTGCGGGCGACCCGCACCGAGGTCGAGGAGGTGCGGTTCGTGCTCTTCGACGAGACGGCGTACCAGGCCTTCGAGGAGGCCGTGGGGGACGCGGGGGACGTGGGGGGCGTCTCCTAGGACTCCGGGAGTCCCGACCGCGCCGAAACGCGAATTCCCCGCGCCCCCGCGAGCTGCTTCTTCTCTCTTCCCGACCGGGTTTATCCGGCTGTCCTCACGCTTGAGGGGGAACGTCCGCTCCGGGCCGGTTCGCCGGGGATTCCGTGGGCAAGTCTGCATTCGCGACGTCGAGCACAACGGCCGGGGCGGCGGGCCAACTGCCCCGGAAACACAGATATTTCAGTCACGCTCCACGCTTCAGGTATTTCGGCGGGCTCCCAGCAGCCCCGGTTCTCGGTTACCCGTTCTCGGTTCTCGGTTCTCGTTTCCCGGAGGAAGAGTCATGACAGGCACCCGCACCGACCTCACCCGCACCGACCCCGTCCGCCCCGCCTCCGCCGGCGCCGCTTCCACCCCGGCCGCCTCCACCCGCGCCGTCCGGTCCCTCCCGGTGCTCGACTTCCCGCCGTGGTGACGGCCGGAGCGGGGAGGGCCGGCCCGAGGGGGGGTACGGCAGCGCGAAGGACGGCCCGCGCGGCGGCACTTCGGTACCGGTGCGCGGGCGGTCGCGCCACCGGAGACGGGACCGGGGCCCTCGCGCCGGGGTTCCCACGTACGGGTCGTTCCCCGGTGCGTACGGCGGAGGCGGCGGCTCCAGCGGTGGCCGGGCGCGGCGGGCGGATCTTCACTCGCGTCATGAGCACAAGCACGCCGCCCCGGCCCCGGTCCGCCCCGACTCCCGCACCGGCGCGTCCACGGTCCGCGCCCCCCTTCGCAGGGGCGCGGGCCGTGGTCGCCGTCCTGATGGCGGCGGTGGCCGGGACGGCGCTCCTCGACGCGCCCGTACCGACCGCCGCCCCGCCTCCGACCCCGCTCGCGGCACCGGCCGCGGCCCCGCCTCCGGCCGCCGCCCCGGCTCCGCCCCCCGTCCCGGCTCCGGCCGTCACGGTGGCAGCCGCGAGCAGGAACGCCGCCGCTCCCGCTCCCGCCGCCGCTCCCGCTCCCGCCGCCGCTCCCGCTCCCGCCGCGGCCCCCGCCGCTCCCGGGGCAGCCGCCTCCGCCACCCCCGTCCACTTCACCGGCAAGGCCTTCGACACCTGCGAGGCGCCCTCCGTCGAGACCATGAGGGCCTGGCGCGGTTCGCCGTACGGGGCCGTCGGGATCTACTTCGCCGGGCGCGGCCGGGGCTGCCCCGGCCAGCGGGAGCTGGACTCCGGCTGGGTCGCCTCGGTGCAGGCGATGGGCTGGCGGCTGCTGCCCCTCTTCGTCGGCTCCCAGGCGCCGTGCGTCGAGGCCCCCGCCAAGAAGCCCTTCGCCATCGGCTCCGACCCCTGGGGCCAGGGCACCCGGGAGGCGGGCGACGCGGTGCGGGCCGCGCGGGCCCTCGGCCTGGGCACGAGCAGCCCGCTCTACCTCGACATCGAGGCCTACCGGCGCGGTGACGCCCAGTGCGCCGCGATCACGCTCTCCTTCGTCCGGGGCTGGAACCGGGAGGTGCGCCGCCTCGGCTACCTCCCCGGCTTCTACAGCAGCGCGGACACGGGCGTGCGGGACATCGAGGAGCAGCGGAGGGCCGGCACGGCGGACCTGCCGGCCGTGATGTGGTTCGCGCGCTGGCTCGGGACGCCCGCGCTCGCCACCGAGGCCACCCTGGCCCCGGCCGCCTGGACGCCGCACGCCCGGATCCACCAGTACGCGGGCAACGTCACCGAGACGTACGGCGGCCACCGCCTCGTGATCGACCGCAACGCGGTGGACGCCCCGGTCGCCCGCCTCACCACGGCGCGCGCGGGTTCCCCGCCCTCCGGCCCCGTCCCTCCGCCCGCCGGGACGCGGCTCCTGCCCCGACCCTGAGCCGGGTCTCGGGGGCCTCCACCCAGAGGAGGTCCGGGCATCCCCACCCCTACAACCTGAGGCGGACGGTGGTTCGGGACCTGGGGCCGATCCGCCGGACCCCCGCCGCTCCTAGCGTGGAGTCATGACTCCGCCACCCTCTGGCCCCGTCTGCGCCGGTGCCTCGCAGTACGCGTCGTACACGAGCTTCTCCTCGTACGTACGGGCGCGCGGGCCCGTGCTCCTGCGCACCGCCCGCTCCCTGACCGCCAACCCCTCGGACGCGGAGGACCTCCTCCAGACCGCGCTCACCAAGACCTTCGTGGCCTGGGAGCGGATCGAGGACCACCGGGCCCTGGACGGCTACGTCCGCCGGGCGCTGCTGAACACCCGCACGTCGCAGTGGCGCAAGCGCAAGGTCGACGAGTTCGTGTGCGAGGAGCTGCCCGAGCCGGTCGGCCTTCCGGCGCCCGACCCGGCCGAGCGGCAGGCGCTGCACGACGCCATGTGGCGCGCGGTGCTCAAGCTGCCGGAGCGGCAGCGCCAGATGGTGGTCCTGCGGTACTACGAGGACCTCAGCGAGGCCCAGACCGCCGAGGTGCTCGGGGTGTCGGTCGGCACGGTCAAGAGCGCGGTGTCCAGAGCGCTCGGCAAGCTCCGCGAGGACCCTGAGCTGACCCCGGTGAGATGAGGAACCGCCTCGTACGCACCCCGTCCTCCTCCCGTCGCCAGTAATCACTGGCAATTTCCGTACTCCCAGGTAGTGACATACCGCTTGGTACGTGCGCAGAATCTCCACACCCTTACTGCCACGTAGCGCCCACCGGGAGGACGCCCCGTGTACAGCACCATGCAGGACGTACAGCTGACCGTGAGCCGCATCCTCGAACACGGGATGAGGATCCACGGACGGTCCACCATCACCACCTGGACGGGCGAGTCCGAGCCGCAGCGCCGCACGTTCGCTGAGACCGGGGCCCGCGCGCACCAGCTGGCCAACGCCCTGCGCGACGAACTCGGCGTCACCGGCGACCAGCGGGTCGCCACCCTGATGTGGAACAACGCCGAGCACGTCGAGGCGTACTTCGCGATCCCCTCCATGGGCGCCGTCCTCCACACCCTCAACCTCCGCCTTCCCCCCGAGCAGCTGGTGTGGATCGTCAACCACGCCGCCGACCGGGTCGTGATCGTCAACGGCTCGCTGCTCCCCCTCCTCGCCCCGCTGCTCCCGCACCTGCCGACGATCGAGCACGTCGTCGTCGCGGGCCCCGGCGACCGTTCCGTCCTGGACGGCGCGGCCCCGCGCGTGCACGACTACGAGGAGCTGCTCGCCGGCCGCCCGACCGCGTACGCGTGGCCGGAGCTCGACGAGCGCACGGCCGCGGCCATGTGCTACACCTCCGGCACCACGGGCGACCCGAAGGGCGTCGTCTACTCCCACCGGTCGATCTACCTGCACTCGATGCAGGTGAACATGGCCGAGTCGATGGGCCTCACCGCCAAGGACACGACCCTGGTCGTGGTGCCGCAGTTCCACGTGAACGCGTGGGGACTGCCGCACGCCACCTTCATGACCGGCATCAACATGCTCATGCCGGACCGCTTCCTCCAGCCGGCCCCGCTCGCCGACATGATCGAGCGCGAGAGGCCGACCCACGCGGCGGCCGTCCCCACCATCTGGCAGGGCCTGCTCGCCGAGGTCACCGCCAACCCGCGCGACCTCTCCTCCATGGCCCAGGTCACCATCGGCGGCGCGGCCTGTCCGCCCTCCCTCATGGAGGCGTACGACAAGCTCGGCGTCCGCCTCTGCCACGCCTGGGGCATGACCGAGACCTCCCCGCTCGGCACGATGGCCCACCCGCCGGCCGGCCTCACCGCCGACGAGGAGTGGCCCTACCGCGTCACGCAGGGACGTTTCCCCGCCGGCGTCGAGGCGCGGCTCGTCGGCCCCGGCGGCGAGCACCTGCCCTGGGACGGCGAGTCGGCCGGCGAGCTGGAGGTGCGCGGCACCTGGATCGCGGGCGCGTACTACAGCGGCGTCGACGGCGAACCGCTCCGCCCCGAGGACAAGTTCAGCGAGGACGGCTGGCTCAAGACCGGTGACGTCGGCGTGATCAGCACCGACGGCTTCCTCACCCTCACCGACCGCGCCAAGGACGTCATCAAGTCCGGCGGCGAGTGGATCTCCAGCGTCGAGCTGGAGAACGCGCTGATGGCGCACCCGGAGGTCGCCGAGGCCGCCGTCGTCGCCGTGCCCGACGAGAAGTGGGGCGAGCGCCCGCTCGCGACCGTCGTCCTCAAGGAGGGCTCGACGGCGGACTACGAGACGCTGAGGGCCTTCCTCGCCGCGGAGGGCGGCATCGCCAAGTGGCAGCTCCCGGAGCGCTGGGCGGTCGTGCCCGCGGTGCCGAAGACGAGCGTCGGCAAGTTCGACAAGAAGGTCATCCGCAAGCAGTACGCGGAGGGCGAGCTGGACGTGACCCGGCTGTAGCGCTGCGGGTGAGGTGACCCGCGAACCGGCCGGGAAGCGAGGAGGGGGAGGGCGCCCGGCGCCCTCCCCCTCCTTCGTGCCGTTCCGTACTAGTTGGTGCCGATCTTCGCGAGCAGGTCGACGATCCGGGCCTGGACCTCGGCGCTGTTCGCGCGCTCGGCGAGGAAGAGGACCGTCTCGCCGGAGGACAGCTTCGGCAGCTCCTCCCCGGCGAGGTCGGCCGAGGTGTAGACGACGAGCGGGGTGCGGTTGAGCTGCCCGTTCGCCCGCAGCCAGTCGATGATCCCGGCCCGGCGGCGGCGCACCTGCATCAGGTCCATCACCACCAGGTTCGGCTGCGTCTGCGTGGCGAGCGTGACCGCCTCCGAGTCCGTGGCCGCCCGCGCCACCTGCATCCCGCGCCGCTCCAGGGTGGCCGCGAGCGCCTCCGCGATGTCCTCGTTCTCCTCGATCAGCAGGACCCGGGACGGGTGCTGTTCGCTGTCGCGCGGCGCGAGCGCCTTGAGGAGCACGGCCGGATCGGCGCCGTACGCCGCCTCGCGGGTCGCCTGTCCGAGCCCGGCCGCGAGCAGCACCGGCACCTCGGCGGCGACGGCCGCCCGGCGCAGCGACTGGAGCGCGGTGCGGGTGATGGGTCCGGTCAGCGGGTCGACGAAGAGCGCGGCCGGGAAGGCGGCGATCTGCGCGTCGACCTCCTCGCGGGAGTGCACGATCACCGGCCGGTAGCCGCGGTCGCTCAGCGCCTGCTGCGTGGAGACGTCGGGCGCGGGCCAGACGAGCAGCCGGCGCGGGTTGTCGAGGGGCTCCGGGGGCAGCTCGTCGTCGACGGGGCGCGGGGCGGGCCGGTTGGCGACCTCGACCGCGCCGCCGGGACCGTCCAGCGGCTCGGGCCCCTCCGCGGAGCCCTCGGCGGGCGCTCCTATGGCGTACGCCCGTCCTTCGGACGAGGAGGGCGCGGAAGGCGTGGCGGGAGCGGAGGAGAGGGAGGGCGGTGCGATCTCCGCCTCCGCCCGGGCCCGCGGCTGAGGATGGGGCCCGGCCTCGGTTCCGGCGGGCGCGGGGAGCGCCGCCGGGGCCGGCGGGTCGACCTCGGGCGGGGTGGCGAGCCTGCGCCGCCGCCCGGATCCGTTGGAGGGCGCGGCGGGAGCACCGGAGTTCCCGGAAGCGGTGGGGACGGGCGCCGGAGCCGGGGGAGCCGGGGCGGTCGGGGGGACGAAGGGCGCGCCCTGCCCGAGGGTCCGGACGCTGAACGCCCGTCCCTGGGTCGACTCCCTCGACATGGGCAGTTCGGGCGGCAGCGGTACGGAGCCGGTGCCGGTCCCGTTGCCGGGCTGCGCCGGGGACTGGGGCTGCGGCAGGGGCCGCGGTGCCTGCCGGGGCTCCGGTTCCCGCTCCGGCGGCGGGGTCGCGACGGCACGCCGCCGCCCGGTCGGCTCGGCGGACGCGGGTACGGATGCGCCCGCGGAGGCGCCGGTCGCCTGGGCCGGCAGCGGCGTCCGGGCGTGCGGGTGGGGCTGCGGCGGCGTGTGGTCCGCCTCCGGGACACCCCGTACGGCCTCGTGCCGCGCCTCGTCGGAGACCGGCAGGGGACCGGGCGGCGGAACGGCCACGGGCGCGGCGGGCAGGGGCACTTCGCGGTCGGCGTCGGCGGGCGGCAGCGCGAACGGGGTCCGGGGACCGGCCTCGGCCGCGGCCGCCCGCTCCTGCGCGGCGGCCAGCGCGCGCCAGCGGCGCCCGCTCGGCTGCGCCGGGGGCTCCTCGGAGGCGACGGCCGGCAGGGCCAGGGCGGAGGCCGACTCCGGGGCGGGCCCCGGGATGCCCGAGGGGCCGACGGGGACGCCCTGCGGCGGCACGGCCGCACCGAGCGCGGCACGCCCCTGCGCGCCTTCGGCGGCGGTCACGACGGAGCCCTCGGCGGGCCGTCCCCGACGGCGCCCGGTGGGCTCGACGGGCGGGCCGGCCGGGGCGACGGGGGCGGGGGGCGCGATCGCGTTCTGCTGGGCCGGGATCAGGTCCGCCGCGGCGGTCCCTCCCGTACGGGCACGGCGGCGCCCGCTGGGCTCGGCGCCGGACGGGGCGTCGCCCCCGGCCGGGACCGCGCTCTCCAGGAAGGCGTCCGTCGAGCCGCGCCGGGCCCGTCGCCGCCCGCCGCCGGGAGCCTCCGCGTCCGGTGCCGTGCCCGGGGCGGGAACGGGGACCGGGGCGGCCGGAGCCTCGTCGACCGGGGCCTCGTCGACCGGGCCCGAGGCCTGCGCGGGCAGCGTGAGGGCCTCCCGGCCGCCCGCCCGGTCGTTCCGGGGCGCGGGCGCCTGCGCGGGGACCGTGCCCCGGCCCGCGCCGACCGGCACTTCGAGGACGTACGCGCCGCCGCTCGTGCCCGGCACCTCGTGGGTCTGCACGACGCCGCCGTGCGCCGCCACGATCCCGCGCACGACGGGCCCGTGGACCGGGTCGCCGCCCGCGTACGGGCCGCGGACCTCGATCCGTACGACGTCGCCGCGCTGTGCGGCCGCCACGACGACGGTGGAGTCGGCGGGCGCGGCGCCCGGGGCGGCGGCCCGGTTCCGGCCGGTCGCGTCGACGCCCGCGACGTCCGCGGCGAGGTGCGCGAGGGCGGTCGCGAGCCGGGCCGGGTCCACCTCGGCCTCGATGGGCGGGGTGTGCACGGCGAACTGCGCGCGGCCGGGCCCGATCAGCTCGACGGCCCCGTCGATGCCTGCGGACACGACCCCGTCGAGGAGCGTGACGCGCTTGTCGAGCTCCTCGGCGCCCGCGTCGAGGCGCTGGTAGCCCAGGACGTTGTCCACGAGCGCCGTCATCCGGGCGTATCCGGCGGCGAGGTGGTGGAGGACCTGGTTGGCCTCGGGCCAGAGCTGCCCGGCGTCGTCGGCGGCGAGGGCGCCGAGCTGGGTGCGCAGCTCCTCCAGGGGGCCGCGCAGCGACTCGGCGAGGACGGCGGTGAGCTGCTCGTGGCGGGCGGCGAGCGAGGCGTACCGCTCCTGCTGCGCCTCCCGCTCCGCCGCCGCGCGCTCGGCGCGGTCGGCCAGCTCGGCGGCGTGCTGCTCGGCGAGCTGCTCGTACGGCCTGCGGTCGGCGAAGGTCATCACCGCGCCGACGAGCTGGTCGCCGTCCCGCACCGGAGCGGTCGTCAGGTCGACCGGTACCCGCTCGCCCTTCTTCGTCCACAGGACCTGGCCGCGCACGCGGTGCTTCCGCCCGGACTTGAGGGTGTCCGCGAGCGGCGACTCCTCGTACGGGAAGGGCTCGCCGTCGGCGCGCTTGGCGAGGATCAGCGGGTGCAGCTCCCGGCCGCCGAGTTCGCCGGCGCGGTGGCCGAGGATCTGCGCGGCGGCGGGGTTCACGAGGACGACGCGGCCGTCGGTGTCCGTGCCGACGACGCCCTCGGAGGCGGCGCGCAGGATCATCTCGGTCTGCCGCTGCGAGCGGGCGAGTTCGGCCTCGGTGTCGAGGGTGCCGGTGAGGTCCCGCACGACCAGCATGAGCAGCTCGTCGCCGGTGTAGCCGCCGTAGGAGTCGTAGGCCTCGCGGCCGTCCTCCAGGCTGGCGCTGGTCACCTCGACGGGGAACTCGCTGCCGTCGGTGCGGCGGGCGACCATCCGGGTCGGCTTGGTGCGGCCGCGCTCGTCGGTGTTGTCCGGGCGGCGCATGGAGCCGGGGATGAGGCGCGAGTCGAAGTCGGGCAGCAGGTCGAGGAGGCCGCGCCCGACGAGGGCGGTGCCGGGGGTCTCGAACATGCCGAGGGCGATGGTGTTGGCGTTGACGACCGTGCCGTTGCAGTTGACGAGCACGAGGCCGTCGGGGAGGGCGTCGAGTATGGCTGCGAGGCGAGCAGCGCCTCGGGATGGCCTGCTGCTCACGACGACGCTTCCTCCCTGACGCACTGCACGCGCTTGGCCTGTGGACCGGCCGGCTCCATCTTGCCCCTCGGGCCGTGGCCTGTCACTCAAGGGAGTCTAAGGGAGCCACCGGCCGGCCCTTCCTGACGCCGCCCCCGACCGCCGTCCCCACACGGCATCTCCCCACGTCATCCGCGTACGCCGCCCCCGGGAGGCGGTGTGGGGAACGGCCGGACGTCAGCGCCGGACGAGTGGAAGAAGGGGTTCCAGATTCTCCCAGCGGTCGATCTCGCAGCCGTTCGCGCGGGAGAAGCGGGCGTCGACCTCGTGGCCCCGCCAGGTGCCGGTCACCCGTGCGAGGACGGACCCGCCGTACACCTGTGCGCACATCCGGCCCTCGGGGACCGGTCGGAACGGGTCCTCGTCCGCCGCCGCGAGCCGCTCCAGGCGCTCGCAGGCGCGCGCGGCGGCCGGGTGGTCGCCGCCGGGCCGGTCGCCGCACGTCAGCTCGAAGGTGCCGTCGGCCTCGGGGTGGCCGCTCCCGGAGATCGCCACGGTCAGGGCGTCGGGCGCGGGCGCGGGGAACAGCGGCAGCGGCGGCAGGGGGCCGAGGCCGGCGGCACCGGCGGCGGTGGCGAGGGACGCGAGGGCGATACGGCGCAGCATGCGGATCTCCAGGAGCGCGGGTGCACGGCGGACTCGGCGGGCGCGGGCGCACGGCGCGCCCGTCCGGTCTAACGCTCCGGACGCGGCGGCGTTGCGCGGACGGGGGAGTGCGCCCGGCGGGCGCGCGGGTCCGCACGCGCGCCGGTGGGCTTTGCCCTGGACCCCGGAGGACTAGTACGGTGAGAATCGATTGGTGACAGCCGGTTCGTCTGTGTCATCATCTGCACGCACCACCCGCGTATGCGCGAGGTGCATGGAGGCGTCGCCTAGTCCGGTCTATGGCGCCGCACTGCTAATGCGGTTTGGGTCTTAAAGCCCATCGAGGGTTCAAATCCCTCCGCCTCCGCCCCTACCGAAGCCCCGGCCCCCAAGGCCGGGGCTTCGGCCGTTCCCGGACCTGCCCCCGCGACGCCTGTCGGGACGTTTTCGCAGGTCACAAGGGGTGGGGCAATCGGATTTCACATGACGGCGGCAGTCATGTAATGTTCTTCCTGTCGCCGCGAGCGGGTCGAAAGACCGGGGAGCGAAGACAAGAACTGAAAACAAGCACTCGTAGCTTAACGGATAGAGCATCTGACTACGGATCAGAAGGTTGCAGGTTCGAATCCTGCCGAGTGCACAGAGTCGAGAGGCCCCGGACATGGCGTCCGGGGCCTCTCGCGTTGTCTGATGCGGAACCGGCCGGGCCCGGAAGGAGACCCGGGCAGGGGCGGGGCTCCTCGGAGCGTGGGTTCCGCCGGGTCACGGGCCCGTCGAGGTTTCCGGTGGGGCGGGGCGGGTGGGGTCTCGGGTCTGGAGGGCCAGGAGGTAGCCCGCCTGGAAGCGGCTCTCGGCGCCGAGTTCCTCCATCAGCTGGGCGATGTGGCGGCGGCAGGTGCGCAGGGACATGCCGAGTTTGCGGGCGATCTGCTCGTCCTTGGCACCGGTGATCAGGCGGGCCGCGATGGAGTCGCGGAGCTGGATCGAGGTCGCCGTGGTGTACGAGGTCGAGAACGGTTCGGCCAGGTTCCAGACGTGGGTGAAGACCGAGCGGAGGAACGCGACGGCCGAGGGCTCGCGGAGGACGACCGCCGAGTCCGGGTCGTCCCAGACGGGCAGGAAGGCCAGGGACCGGTCGAAGACGACCATCTTGCCGAAGAGTTCGCCCAGCGTCCGCACCTCGGCGCCGGCCTCGACGACCGCGGCCACGTACTCCTGGGTGCCGGGGTTGTAGCGCGCGGTGTGCTGGTAGAGCGTGTGCAGCCGCACGCCGCGCCGCAGCATCTCCAGGTCGCGCGGGAGCGCCCGTTCCAGGTGGCCCGCGGGGCGTCCGCCGCCGGGCTGCACGGTGAGGACCTCCTCGGTGCAGCGGGCCGCCGCGTCGGAGATGAGGAGCATCACGCGGTCGCGGGACGAGACCGTCTCGACGGCCGCCGAGTCCGTTCCGCCGCGCCGGGCGTCCTCGTACAGCGGCGCGAGGGAGTCGAGCCGGGCCCGTGTGCGCTCCAGGTCCTCCAGGCGCCGGCGCAGCCTGCCCTCCTCCGGGCCGACGATCTCGGCCGCCGCCGCGTAGGGGCTGATGGGGTGCCAGGGGCCGTCGGGATCGCCGGGCGCGCGGGTGAGGAGGCGGTGCCGGGACAGCTCCTCGGACGCCTTCCGGACGCCTTCCGGAGTCAGGCCGAGGGCGTCGGCGAGGGCGGCGAGCGGGGCCGGGCCGTGGCGGAGGAGGTGGGTGTACAGACCGACCGCCGCGGGGGCGAAGCCCTCCGCCCCGCCGACGGCGGCGCCGGGGGTCGAAGTCGGTCCGGGCAAGGCGGAGTCGGGGGTCGAAGTCGGCCCGGGTAAGGCGGAGTCGAGGGCTGGAGCCGGTCCGGGCAAGGCGGTACTAGGGGCAGGAGCCGGTCCGGGCAAGGCGGTGCCGGGGGTCGAAGTCGGCCCGGGCAAGGCGGAGTCGGGCTCCTCGCCGGGTCGCACCTCGATCAGGGTGCCTGTTTCTGAGTGGTTGTCCATCTTTGCCCCCTCCCTTTCGTGCCATGCACGTTGCTGACGGCCCGGAAGCCTGGTCCGGGCATTCCTGCCGGGCGATCCTTGAATCACCGAAGGGGGAACCCCCGAAAGCGGAAATCCGGACCAGGGAGAACACCATGAAGCTCTTTCGATTCATGTGCGCCGCGGCTTTGACGGCGAGCGTGATCGGGACCGGCATCGGCGCGCTTTCCCCGGCCCCGGAACCGGCTCCGGCCGTGGCCGCGACCGCGACCGCGGACGGGAAATCCGTTCGGACCCCGGCGGAGAGCACCGAGCGGTGCAAGAAGCCGGGCGACACCGAGTGGGGCGCCCCCGCCTCCACCTGCCCGAAAGCCCTCGTGTGACGGCCGGAACGGCCGGGGCCCACCGGAACCGCCGGGTCCGCGGCGGCCCTCCCGCCCCGCGCTCCCGCTCACGTGACCGCCGTACGAACGGGGCGCACCGGCTCCTCGGCCTCGCGGCGCTCCTCGGCATCGGCGCCGGATGCGCCCTCGCCCTGGTGACGGGGCGGTCCGCCGGACGCCGGACCCCCGAGCCCCCGAGAGCCCGCCCGGCCGGGCGCCCGCTCCCCGACGACGCACTCGACCACCTCACCACCTCCTGGTGACGCGCGTTCCGCCTTCCGGAAAAGCCGCCGCACGTCGGGGCGGCGCGGAAGCCGGTATTCGCGACTTCTCCACCGGTCCCGTACGGGATCCCATCATCCCGGCCGCCGCGCACGACGCGGCACGGCCGAAAGGGCAATTCGTTCTGCCCGAAAGAACATTTCCCGCTCGATTCCCGTTCGACGAAGAACGTCGAAACCCGCCACGCAAGGAAGTGCATCAGAGATGAAGAACAACAAGCGCGCCGCCTACGCCGTCATCAGCGCGATCGTCGCCGCGGGCGTCCTGCTGCCCTCGACCGCCTCGTACGCCGCCTCCGCCGCTCCCGCCTCTCCCGCTCCTTCGGTCTCCGCCGCCCCGAAGCCCCTGGCCTCGTACGCCACCCCCGCTCCCGTCGACGTCCCGGGCGCCGGGCAGGTCCGGGCCGCCGGCCTCGCCGCGCCGCCGAAGACGCAGGGGTTCGCCGTCGCGGTCGAGGTGATCGTCGCGGTCGTCGACATCGCGAGCAAGATCTACAACATCACCGTCGACGCCCTGGAGAAGAAGCAGAACCGCGACGGATACGTGAAGTCCCTGATGGAGGGGTCCTTCTACGACGCCGGCCAGCGGTACAACGTCATGGTCATCAACGACGCCAACCGCTACTCGATGAACCTCCAGGGCATCAGGTCCGACGTCAAGGTCAAGAGCGACTACGGCACCTACCGGGTCGTCGTCTTCGAGTCCGGGAGCTTCACCAACCACGGCGACGGCGGCTGGATCAACTGGGGCTTCAAGGGCTGGTTCGACCGCAACGGCGGTTCCGTGACCTTCTACCGGTCCTGGTGACGACCGAGCCCCCTCCCGCCCTCCCCCGGTTCGTTTCCTCCGGCCTTCCCTCCCCTTTCATTCGAACAGGAGTTCCCCTCATGCGTCGCATGACCTCGCTCGCCGGTGTCGCCCTCGCCTCCCTCGCCCTCACCGCGGTCGCCGCGCTCCCCGCGCAGGCCGCCGAACGCTCCCCGGCCCCCGGCCCCGCCAAGCTCTCCGCCCCCGCCACCGTCGGGGCGCAGGCGGCGAAGCCCGGCGAGGCGGGTGCCCTCGGCACCGTCCCGATCGTCTCCGTGCACGGCGACGCCCCGTTCAAGGGCGCCGTCGAGAGCGCCCTGAAGAACATCGACACCGACGACCGCGGGTCCTACGTCCAGCAGGCGGTGGACAGGGTCTTCGACGCGGCCGGCGGCCGGTACAACGTCATGGTGTTCAACCTGAGCCAGGGGTACGAGAACGGCCTCCGCGACGTGAAGCTCTACGCCAACGTCAAGTTCGGGAAGGTCTACTACGGCGTGTGGATCTTCGGGGCGGGCGGCACCTTCAAGAACACCGGTGACGGCGGCTGGATCAACTGGGGCTTCCGGGGCTGGTTCCACCGCGACGGCGGCACCGTGACCTTCTGACCCGTCCCGCCCCTCCCGCCCCTCCCGTCCTCTCCTCCGCTCCCGCGCCCCGGCGGCCCCGCGTCCCCCGGCGGCGGGAGCGGCTAGGGTCGACGGACCGTTCTTTCGTCGCACAGGGGCTTCCGTCGCCCAGGGGGTTGGACCATGGCACTCTTCGGGAACGCGCACGCGATCGACCCGGCGCAGGCGCAGCAGGACTTCGCGCGGCTGCTCGGTCCGGGGGAGCAGGTGCACGCCGCGTACCTGCTGATACGGGACACGATCTTCTTCACCGACCGGCGGCTCGTGCTGGTCGACAAGCAGGGGATCACCGGCAAGAAGGTCGAGTACCACTCGATCCCGTACCGGAGCATCACCCACTTCGCGGTCGAGACCGCCGGCACCTTCGACCTCGACGCCGAGCTGAAGATCTGGATCTCGGGCAGCCAGCTGCCCGTGCAGAAGACCTTCACCAAGGGCGTCGACATCTACGAAGTGCAGGCGATCCTCACGCAGTTCGTCGCCAAGTAGGCGGCACGGAAAGGGGAGGACCCCCGGGGAAATCCCGGGGGTCCTCCCCTTTTGGGTGAATCCGTCTTATTTGCATGTCAGTTGAATATGCCTTCGGACTAACTTGCGAGGCGGAGGTGATGATCGATGGACGCGATCGACATCGATGACGTGGTGTACGCCGCCACCGGGGAGCGCCTGCGGAGGCTGACCGCGCCGGACGGGGCCCACTGGTTCCCGGTGGCCGAGGTGGCGAAGCGGCTGGGGTACGCGGGGACGAGGGAGGCCCTGCGGACGGTGGAGCTGCCCGGGGAGTGCCTGGCGTCCGCGCGGGAGATCGCCGGCGACGACGCCTACCTCCGCCGGAGCGGGATCCGCGCGTCGGCGCGGATGGTGAGCCTCCAGGGGCTCGTCCAGCTCGTCGGCGCCTGTCGCAGGCCGGAGGCCGGGCCGTTCCGGGCGTGGGTGGCCGAGGTCGTGGCGGCGGTCCAGCGGTACGGCGGGTACGGGCTCGAACCCTCCCCGGTGCACGCCGGGTTCCTGCTGCCGCCGGAGCTCGTCGACGTCCTCGTGCGCCTGGAGGGCCGGATCGACGAGCGGGCCCTCGCCCACACCGGTCAGGTCGAGTACGCGGAGCTGCTCCGCGAGACCCGGCAGAGCCTCTCAAGGGTCGCCGAATCCCTTGAGCGGCTCGCCGTGCCCCGCCAGCGCACCGGCTCCGCCGTCGCGCTCAGCCCGCAGGAGCTCGTCGAGTCCTGGGCCATCACCGGGGACGTGCGGACGGTCGCCGACTGTCTCGCCCCCGGGCTCGTCCGGGGCGGGGTGCGCTACCGGACCCAGGACGTCACCCGCCGCACCGGGCTCTCCGGCGAGCGCGTCCGCGACTGCGTGCGGCTCCTGCTCGAACGCGGCTGCATGCGGCAGGTCGGAGAGCCCGACCCGGACGGGACCCGGATCTACGTGCTGCCCTGATCCGGGCGCCGCCCGTCGCGGGTGGCGGAGACTGGAGGTCCGAGGCGGTCGGGAGCGCGGGAGGCGTGGGCGTGGAGTGGCGGTGCCGGGGGATCACCTGGAGCGGCGGAGCACCGGGGCTGAGGTGGCGGGGCGGGAAGGTCAGCCCGCTCGCGTACGGGGGGCCGCTCGCCTTCCGCGCCCTCGGGGAGCGGCGCTGCCCCGGCGCCCGGGGCAACCCCTGTCCGCTGGCGGCCGCCGTGCCCGGCCGGGCCACCGGTGGGCGGTGCGCGGAGTGCGCGCGGCTCGACCGGGCCCACTCGGTCGCGGCCGACACCGTCGCCGACGACCCCCAGCCGTACCGCGTCTACCTGGCCTGGTTCGGGCCCGGCATGACCAAGGTGGGCATCACCGCCGAGGCCCGGGGCGAGGCCCGGCTCCTGGAACAGGGGGCCGTCGCGTTCAGCTGGCTCGGCCGGGGGCCGCTGATGGCGGCCCGGCGCACCGAGGAGGTCCTGCGGCAGGCGCTCGGCGTGCCCGACCGGGTCGCGTACGAGCGCAAGCGGGCCGCCCGGCACGCCCTGCCGCCC
This sequence comes from Streptomyces sp. NPDC092045, assembly GCF_044756005.1. NCBI lineage: Bacteria > Bacillati > Actinomycetota > Actinomycetes > Kitasatosporales > Streptomycetaceae > Streptomyces > Streptomyces sp. NPDC092045. The sequence goes on from NZ_JBIVSC010000005.1 coordinate 368,619, forward strand.
GCCGCCGACCGGGCCCGGGAGGTCGAGGAGCTGTACCGGAGGGCCCGCGGGGTCGGAGGCTGGACCGAGACCCTGGAGCCGCTGGGGTTCGCCCCGCGCGACCACGTCGGAGCCTTCCGCCTCGACGGCCTGCCGCCGCTCGCCGGCACGGTCACCGAGCTGACCGACGGCGGCACCGTCACCGGGCGGCTGCTCGCCGCCGCCGGGCCCGACCTGCACCTCCTCGTCCCCGACGGGCGCTGCCTCGCCCTCGACACCCGGCTCATGGGCGGCTGGGTCCTCGGCAAGGCCGAAGCGGGGGACGGTTTCTCCGTGCCGGTGACGGCGGCGGTTCCCGCGAACGACCCGGACGAGCAGGGGGAGCTCTTCTGAAACGGCTCCCGGGGCGGCTTCCCCGGCTGTTTCCCTCCACCACGTCCCGGACGGCTTCCGGGACGGATGCCTGAGCGACGTTCCGGACGGCTTCCCGAGCGGCTTCCGGACCACGCCCCGAACCACGCCCCGTGCGGCTTCCGGGCCGGCTCCCCCGGCGGTCTCCCGGCGGCTTCCCGAAGGGCTCCCTCCGGCGCTTTTCGCCGCCGGACCCGCTTCGTAAAGTCTTGGATCCCTTTGGCCGGGGGCCGTGGACATCCCGGCCCGGCCCCGGCGAGGGTGATCGCATGACCCCGAAACTGGTGGCGGGCATCGAACCGCCCTACTACACCGCTGTCTTCACCTCGGTCCGCCCCGACGCGCCCGAGGGGTACGCCGAGACCGCCTCCCGGATGCAGGAGATCGTCCGGGAGGTCCCCGGCTACCTCGGATACGAGTCCGCCCGCACCCCCGGCGGCATCGGCATCACCGTCGCCTACTTCCGCGACCTGGAGTCCCTCGACGCCTGGCGCCTCCACGCCGAGCACCAGGAGGCCAAGGCGTACGGGCGGAAGCACTGGTACGACAGCTACAGCGTCCACATCGGCAGGGTCGAGCGGAGTTACGGGCATGAGCGCGGGTGACGGCACGGACGGGGCGGTCGGTGTCGTCGACATCCCCGCGCTCCTCACGCGGCTCGCGCTCCCCGGACTCGTCGACGTGCACACCCACTTCATGCCGAAGAACGTCCTCGACAAGGTCTGGGCCTACTTCGACGCCGTCGGCCCGCTGACCGGCCTGGACTGGCCCATCACCTACCGCGAGGAGGAGGACCGCAGGCTCGCCCTCCTGCGCGGGTTCGGCGCGGTCGCCTTCACCGCGATGCTCTACCCGCACAAGCCCGGCATGGGCGCCTGGCTGAACTCCTGGGCCGCCGACTTCGCCGCCCGCACCCCCGACTGTCTGCACACCGCGACCTTCTTCCCCGAGCCGGGTGTCGACGGCTATGTCCACGAGGCGCTCGACGCTGGGGCCCGCGTCTTCAAGGTGCACCTCCAGGTCGGAGGGTTCGACCCGAACGACGCCCGGATCGACGGCGTCTGGGGCAGCCTCGCGGACAGCGGCACCCCCGTCGTCGTCCACTGCGGCTCCGGACCGGCCCCGGGGAACTTCACCGGCCCCGGCCCCATGGGACGGCTCCTCGCCCGCCACCCCCGACTGCGGGTGATCGTCGCACACATGGGGATGCCCGAGTACGGCGACTTCCTCTCCCTGGCCGAGCGGTACGAGGGGGTCCACCTCGACACCACCATGGCGTTCACCGACTTCAGCGAGCGGCTCGCGCCCTTCCCCGAGGAGGAGCGCAAGCGGCTGATCGGCCTCGGCGACCGGATCCTCCTCGGCTCCGACTTCCCCAACATCCCCTATCCGTACGCCCACCAGCTCCACGCCCTCGAACGGCTCGGACTCGGGGACGACTGGCTCCGCAAGGTGCTGTACGAGAACGGCGCCGCGATGTTTCACGTGAAACCGGAGCGATGAGCCACGGAGCGTGCCGTTTCACGTGAAACGGGCCCCGTGGACGCCTGGCCGTCGATGGACGTTTCTCAGGGAATTCACAGGAAAGCGAAAGGGGCCTTTCAGCGGGGGCGGTCAGCGTGGAGCCCATGACCGTCACCCCACACCGCACGAGCGGTCGTGCCGGCGTCCGTACCGGCACCCGCGCCGACATGCTCCGCGCCGACGGAACCGCCGTCCGGGTCCTCGTCGTCGACGACGAGGCCTCGCTCACCGAGCTGCTCTCCATGGCCCTGCGCTACGAGGGATGGCAGGTCACGAGCGCCGGGGACGGGGCCGCCGCCCTGCGCTCCGCGCGCGAGTTCCGGCCCGATGCCGTGATCCTCGACATGATGCTGCCCGACATCGACGGGCTGAGCCTGCTCGGCTCGATCCGGCGCGAACTGCCCGACGTGCCGGTGCTCTTCCTGACCGCGAAGGACGCCGTGGAGGACCGGATCGCCGGGCTCACGGCGGGTGGCGACGACTACGTGACCAAGCCCTTCAGCCTGGAGGAGGTGGTGGCCCGGCTGCGCGGCCTCATCCGCAGGTCCGGGGCCGCACAGGCGCGCAGCGAATCGCTGTTGACCGTCGGGGACCTGACCCTCGACGAGGACAGCCACGAGGTCACCCGGGGCGGCACCTCGATCCACCTCACGGCGACCGAGTTCGAGCTGCTGCGCTACCTCATGCGCAATCCGCGCCGGGTGCTCAGCAAGGCACAGATCCTCGACCGCGTCTGGTCGTACGACTTCGGCGGCCAGGCCAACGTGGTCGAGCTCTACATCTCCTATCTGCGCCGGAAGATCGACGCGGGACGCTCCCCGATGATCCACACCCGGCGCGGGGCCGGCTACCTCATCAAGCCGGGGGAGTAGCCGCCGGTGACACGAGGCACGCCACCGGGCCGGGGCGCGCGGCGGCCCTGGTCGCTGCGCACCCGGCTCGTCGTGTCGGCGGTCGCGCTGATCGCGGTCGTCGCGGCCGTCATCGGCACGGTCACGACGATCGCGTTCCGCTCGTACCTGTACGACCAGGCCGACGAACAGGTCCGGGGGCTCTCCCAGCGGGCCGCCGGGCCGCCGGTCGTCCTGCCCGTGCCCGACCCCGGCCGGAGCCGGGAGCCGTTCGCCTTCCTCGGCGGTCCGGGCGCCCCGATAGGAACCCTCGGCGCGGTCCTGACCGACGGGGAGATCACCTCCGCCGGGTACTCGACCGAGGTGGCCGGGAGCAGCGGTGCGGACGGACCGAGGTTCCCCGTCGAGGAACTGGACGCGGAGCAGCGGACCGCCCTCGCCGCCGTCCCGCGCGACGGCGGGCCGCACACCGTGGAACTTCCCGGCGGCCTCGGCTCGTACCGGGTCGCGTACGCGGAGGGCAGCCGGGGCGCCTTCCTCACCGGCATCCCGCTCACCGAGGTCGACGGAGCCCTCTCCACCCTCGTCCTGGTCGAGCTGAGCGTCACCGGCGCCGGGCTCGTCGCGGCCTCGATCGCCGGGACCGTGCTCGTCCGGGTGGCCCTGCGTCCGCTGCGGCGGGTCGCCGCCACCGCGTCCCAGGTCGCCCGGCTCCCGCTGCACAGCGGCGAGGTGGCGCTCCACCAGCGGGTCCCGGAGACGGAGGCCGATCCGCGCACGGAGGTCGGCCAGGTCGGTGCGGCCCTCAACCGGATGCTCGACCACGTCCACTCGGCCCTCGACGCGCGCCAGCGGAGCGAGACCCGGGTCCGGCAGTTCGTCGCCGACGCCAGCCACGAGCTGCGCACCCCGCTCGCCTCGATCCGGGGATACGCGGAGCTGACCCGGCGGGGCCGCGAGGAGTGCGGCCCCGACACCCGGCACGCCCTCGGCCGCATCGAGTCGGAGGCGACCCGGATGACGGGCCTGGTGGAGGACCTGCTGCTGCTCGCCCGGCTCGACGCCGGCCGCCCCCTCGCGGACGAGCCCGTCGACCTCGTCGCCCTCGTCCTGGACTCCGTGAGCGACGCCCGCGCGGCCGGGCCCGGCCACCACTGGAGCCTCGAACTCCCCGAGGAGGGGGCGGAGGCGCGGGGGGACGGCGCCCGGATCCGGCAGGTGCTCCTCAACCTCCTCGCCAACGCCCGCACCCACACCCCGCCCGGCACGAAGGTCACCGCCCGCGTCCGCACGGAGGGGACGGACGCGCTCGTGGAGGTCGAGGACGACGGGCCCGGCATCCCGGAGGCGCTCCTGCCCTCCGTCTTCGAGCGGTTCGCGCGCGGCGACGCCTCCCGCTCCCGCACCGCCGGCTCCACCGGCCTCGGCCTCGCGATCGTCCGCGCGGTCGTCCTCGCCCACGGCGGCGAGGTGACGGTGGAGAGCGCCCCCGGCCGGACCGCCTTCGGCGTCCGGCTGCCCCTGGAGGGCGTCTCGCCGGGCTCGCGGTGTCCCGCGCCGTTTCCTGACCCCGCCTGATCGACACGGCGCCCCCCGGGGCGTGTCCGGCGGATCAGGGCCGGACAGGACGCGGGCGACGGCCCGGGCGGAGACTCACAGGCGGGGCACAGGCTCAGCACACAGCCGTGACAGCCGCCCCGGCGAGTGTCTGGGGCATGCGAACCCCAACGATCGCGCGGCCCGTGCCCGGCGCCCTGCCCGCCCGGGAACACCTGCCCGTGGACGTCGCCGGACGGCCCGTCCTGGACGTGGTGATCCCCGTCTACAACGAGGAGAAGGACCTGGAGCCGTGCGTCCGCCGGCTCCACGCGCACCTCTCCCGGACCTTCCCGTACGGCTTCCGCATCACCGTCGCCGACAACGCCTCCACCGACACGACGCCCGCCGTCGCCGCGGCCCTCGCCCGCGAGGTGCCCGAGGTGCGCTCCGTGCGCCTCGAACAGAAGGGGCGCGGGCGGGCCCTGCGCACGGTGTGGTCGGCGTCGGACGCGCCCGTCCTCGCCTACATGGACGTGGACCTGTCCACCGACCTGAACGCGCTGCTCCCGCTGGTCGCGCCGCTCATCTCCGGCCACTCGGACCTGGCGATCGGCTCCCGGCTCTCCCGCTCCTCGCGAGTGGTCCGCGGCCCGAAGCGCGAGTTCATCTCCCGCGCGTACAACCTGATCCTGCGCTCCTCGCTCGCCGCCCGGTTCTCGGACGCGCAGTGCGGGTTCAAGGCCATACGGCGCGAGGTCGCCGAGCGGCTGCTCCCGATGGTCGAGGACACCGGCTGGTTCTTCGACACCGAGATGCTGGTCCTCGCCGAGCGGGCCGGCCTGCGGATCCACGAGGTGCCGGTCGACTGGGTCGACGACCCCGACTCGACCGTGCACATCGTGAGGACGGCGACGGACGACCTGAAGGGCGTCTGGCGGGTGGGACGGGCCCTCGCGACCGGCTCGCTGCCGCTCGACCGGCTCGCCCGGCCGTTCGGGGACGACCCCCGGGACCGCGACCTCAGCGGCGTGCCGGGCGGCCTCGCCCGCCAGCTCGTCGGCTTCTGCGCGGTCGGAGCCCTGTCCACGCTCCTCTACCTGGCGCTGTACTCGGCCTTCCGGCTCGGCCTCGGCCCGCAGCTCGCCAACGCCGCCGCGCTCCTCGTCTCGGCCGTCGCCAACACGGCGGCCAACCGGCGCCTCACCTTCGGGGTCCGGGGCCGGGACCGGGCCGTCCGCCACCAGGCGCAGGGGCTCGTGGTCTTCGCCATCGGCCTGGCCCTGACCAGCGGTTCGCTCGCCGCCCTCGGCGCGGCGACCGGCGACCCCTCGCACTCCACCGAGCTGGCCGTCCTGATCGTCGCCAACCTCGCCGCGACCGTCCTGCGCTTCCTCCTCTTCCGGCTCTGGGTCTTCCCCGAGCGGGCCACCGCAAGGAACGAACGATGACCACCCCGAGCCCCACGGCACCCGCCGCCCGGGGGAGCGACCGGCTCGCCCGTCTCTGGCGCGGACGCGCCGAGGACGCCCCCTGGGTCCGCCCCGCCCTCCTCGGCCTGCTGGCCCTGACCGGCGTGCTCTACCTGTGGAACCTGAGCGCCTCCGGCTACGCCAACTCCTTCTACTCCGCGGCCGTCCAGGCCGGCGGGGAGAGCTGGAAGGCCTTCTTCTTCGGCTCCCTCGACGCGGCCAACGCCATCACCGTCGACAAGCCGCCGGCCGCGCTCTGGCCGATGGCCCTCTCCGTCCGCCTCTTCGGCCTCGGCTCCTGGCAGATCCTCGTGCCCGAGGTGCTCATGGGCGTGGCCACGGTCGGCGTCCTGTACGCGGCCGTCCGGCGCCGGTTCGGCGCGGGCGCGGGCCTGATCGCGGGCGTGGTCCTCGCGCTGACGCCGGTCGCCGCCCTGATGTTCCGCTTCAACAACCCGGACGCGCTGCTCGCGCTGCTCATGACGGTCGCCGCGTACGGGGTGCTGCGCGCCCTGGAGGGCGGGCCGGGCGCGGCGAAGTGGCTGGTGGGGGCGGGCGTGGCCTTCGGCTTCGCGTTCCTGGCGAAGACCCTCCAGGCCTTCCTGATCCTGCCGCCGCTCGCCCTCGTGTACGCGGTGTGCGCGCCGGACGGGATCGGGCGCAGGATCCGCGACCTGGCCCTCGCCGGGCTCGCGATGCTGGTCTCGGCGGGCTGGTGGGTGGCCCTGGTCGAGCTGTGGCCGGCGTCCTCCCGTCCGTACGTCGGGGGCTCGCAGAACAACAGCTTCCTGGAGCTGACCTTCGGCTACAACGGCCTCGGCCGGATCAACGGCAACGAGACCGGCAGCGTGGGCGGCGGAGGCGGCCCCGGTGGCGGCATGGGCGGCGGCGGCCGGTGGGGCGAGACCGGGATCGGACGGATGTTCAACGACTCGGTCGGCGGCCAGATCTCCTGGCTGCTCCCGGCCGCGCTGCTCCTGCTCGTCGCGGGGCTCGTCGTCACCCGGCGGGCGCCCCGCACGGACACCGCGCGCTCGGCGTTCCTGGTGTGGGGCGGCGCGCTGCTGATCACCCTCGCGGTCTTCAGCTTCATGGCCGGCATCTTCCACGAGTACTACACGGTCGCCCTGGCCCCGTACGTCGCGGCGCTCGTCGGCATGGGCGCCTCCGTGCTGTGGGAGGAGCGGACCCGGTTCGCGGCCTCGGCGGCGCTCGCGGTGACGGCGGCGGTGTCGGCCTGGTGGGCCTGGACGCTGCTCGGCCGTACGCCGGACTGGCTGCCGTGGCTGCGCTGGGCGGTCCTGGTGGCGGGCCTCGCGGCGGCCCTCGGGCTGCTGGTGGCGGGCCGGGTCGACCGGCGCCTCGGGCTCGCGGCGGCGGGCCTGGGCCTGGCGGCGGGCCTCGCGGGCCCCTTCGCGTACACCCTGGCGACGGTGGACACCGGCCACCAGGGCTCCATCGTGACGGCGGGCCCGGCGGGCGGCCGGGGCCCGGGCGGCTTCGGCGGACGCATGCCGGGCGGCTTCGGGGGCCGGATGCCGGAGGGCGGGGCGGCGTTCCCGGGAGGTCCGGGAGGCCAGGGTGGCCAGGGTGGCCAGGGTGGCCAGATGCCCGGCGGCCCCGGCGGCCAGGGACAAGGCCAGGGACAGGGCCGAGGACAAGGCCAGGGCCAGATGCCCGGCGGCGCCTCGCCCCAGGGCATGCCGCAGGGGGCACCCCAGGGCAACGCCCAAGGCGCGCGTGGCGAGCGCCCCGGCTTCGGCGGTGGCGGTGGCGGCATGGGCGGTCTCCTCAACGGCGCGAACGTCGGTGCGGAGGCCGAGGCGGCGCTCCTGAAGGACGCCGGTTCGTACACCTGGGTCGCGGCCACGGTCGGCGCCCAGAACGCCGCCAGCTACCAGCTCGCCACGGAGAAGCCGGTCATGGCGATCGGCGGCTTCAACGGCAGCGACCCGTCCCCGACCCTCGCGCAGTTCAAGCAGTACGTCGCCGAGGGCAAGATCCACTACTTCATCGGAAGCGGCGGCGAGGACACGGGCGAGAACGGTGGGCGCACCGGCGGCATGGGCGGCGGCATGGGCGGCAACTCCGAGATCTCCGCCTGGGTCTCGGAGACCTTCGAGAAGGTCACGGTCGGCAGCGCCGCCTTCTACGACCTGACCAGCAGGAAGTGACCTCGGATCATGGCCGGAAATAACCGCTATACAGCGTAAGGGAGCCCTTGTACGGTGTACGAGCCCTGCTCTCGTACACCGTACAAGGAGTTCTGCCCATGACGGCGACGACCGCCGCGAACGAACCGTCCGCCGCCACCGGCGGCCACCCGCAGCGCTGGCTGATCCTCGGCGTCATCTGCCTGGCCCAGCTCACCGTGCTGCTCGACAACACCGTGCTCGGTGTCGCCATCCCCTCGCTGACCTCGGAGCTCCACGCCTCCACCGCCGACATCCAGTGGATGATCAACGCGTACTCGCTCGTCCAGTCCGGTCTGCTCCTGACCGCCGGCAACGCCGCCGACCGCTACGGCCGCAAGAAGCTCCTCGCCGCCGGACTCGCGCTCTTCGGCCTCGGCTCGCTCGCCGCCGGACTCGCCGGATCCACCGCCCAGCTGATCGCCGCCCGCGCGGGCATGGGCGTCGGCGGCGCGCTGCTCATGACCACCACGCTCGCCGTCGTCATGCAGATCTTCGACGACTCCGAGCGGGTCAGGGCCATCGCGCTGTGGGCCACCGTCAGTTCGCTCGGCTTCGCCGCCGGGCCGCTGATCGGCGGTGCCATCCTCAGCCACTTCTGGTGGGGCATGATCTTCCTGATCAACATCCCGGTCGCGCTCGTCGGCCTGATCGCCGTGGTCAAGCTGGTCCCCGAGTCCAAGAACCCCCGGGGCGAGCGGCCCGACCTGGTCGGCGCGCTGCTCTCCACCGTGGGCATGACCGCCGCCGTGTACGCCATCATCACCGGCCCCGAGCACGGCTGGACCTCCGCCGAGGTGCTGGTCCCGGCGAGCGTCGGAGTCGCCGTCCTCGCCGCCTTCGCCCGGTGGGAGCTGCACGTCCCGTACCCGATGCTCGACATGCACTTCTTCCGCGACCAGAAGTTCGTCGGCGCGGTCGCGGGCGCGATCCTGGTCATGTTCGGCATGGGCGGCTCGCTCTTCCTGCTCACCCAGCACCTGCAGTTCGTCCTCGGCTACGAGCCGCTGGAGGCCGGTCTGCGGATGGCGCCGCTCGCCCTGACCGTGGTCGCGCTCAACCTGACCGGCGTCGGCCCGCGGATCGTGGTGAGGCTCGGCACCGCGCCCACCGTGGCCGTCGGCATGACCCTCGTCGCGGCCGGCCTCGCCTCGATCGCCCTGATCGGCGGCGGGACGAACAGCAGTTACTGGGGGATGCTCCTGGGCCTGGTCCTGATGGGCGTCGGCCTCGCGGTCTCCAACCCGGCCATGGCCAACGCCATCATGAGCGCGATCCCGCCGGAGAAGGCCGGTGTGGGCGCGGGCGTCAACGGCACCCTCGCCGAGTTCGGCAACGGCCTGGGCGTCGCCGTCCTCGGAGCCGTGCTCAACGCGCGCTTCGCCGCCCTCGTCACCGTCACCGCGACCTCGCTGCCCGCGGCCCTCGCGGCGGCCGGCGACGACGCCGAACGGGCCCGGGTCTCCGACGCGTTCGCCTCCGGCCTCCAGACCAGCCAGCTCGTCGGCGCGATCGCCGTCCTCGCGGGCGGCCTCCTCGCCGCGGCCCTGCTCCGGCGGGCCGAGCGGACGGAGAGGAGCGCGGTCCCGGATCCGGCGGCGGCTGCCTAGCATGGTCACGAACCGCTGACAGACGGAGGAGCGCGATGGTCAAGGCAGCCGATCGGGCCGAGAACCCGGCGCGCTCCAGCGTCTGGCTGGAGGAGCGGACCCCGCGCGCCGGGGGCGGTCCGGCCGGGCTCGACCGGGACCGGATCGTGGCCGCCGCGATCCGGATGCTCGACGAGGAGGGCCTGGCCGGGCTGTCGATGCGCAAGCTCGCGACCGAGCTCGGCGTCACGGCCATGTCGCTCTACTGGTACGTGGACACCAAGGACGACATCGTCGAGTTCGCGCTGGACGCCGTCTACCGGGAGGTCGACCTCGGCGCGGTGGAGGCGGCGGAGACCTGGCAGGACCGGATCCGGGTGCTCGCGCTCGTCTACCGCGGGATGCTGGTCCGGCACCCGTGGCTCTCGCCGTGCGTCGGCTCGTACCTCAACATCGGGCCGAACGCGCTCGCCGTCGGGTACCGGATCCAGCAGGCCGTCCGGGACTCCGGGCTGCCCCTGCACGGCGTGCCGGGCGCGATGGCGGCGGTCTTCCAGTTCGTGTACGGGTACGGCACGATCGAGGGCCAGTTCGGCGCGCGCGCGGCGGCCGCCGGCATGTCGCAGGAAGACTTCTACCGCGAGGCGCTCACGGCCTTCCGGGACGACCCGGAGTTCTCGCCGAAGGTCGAGGACATGAAGGACATCCTCGACGAACGGGCCTCGCACGGCAGCGTCAGCGACATCTGGGAGCGGGACTTCGCCTTCGCCCTGGACGTCCTGGTCTCCGGCATCGAGGCGATGGTGGCCAGGGAACGGGAACGAACCGGAGACGGGGACGAACCGGAGACGGGAATGAGCCGGGAACGGGGACGAACCGGAGACGGGAATGAGCCGGGAACGGGGACGAACCGGAGACGGGAATGAGAACGACGGAGCGGCGGGCCGTCCCCTGCCCGCCGCTCCGTACCCGACCCGGCCGCGCCTCCGCTCGAAGCGCGGCCGGGAGTCTTTTCGCCGGTCCTACCGGGCGTCCGCCGAGACCTTGGCGTCGGCCGGGGCCTTCGCGGCGCCGGCGCCCGTCTTCTCGTCCGTCTTCGCCGTGCCGCTCTTGAGGGCGACCTCCTTGATGAACAGCGTCACCAGGAAGGCGAGCAGCGCGAACGGCGCCGAGTAGAGGAAGACGTCCGCGACGCCGTGGCCGTACGCGTCCTCCATGACCGTGCGGATCGGGGCCGGCAGCTTGTCCATGTCGGGGATGGCGCCGCCCGTGCCGCCCTGGCCCACCGCGGCCGCGGCCTTCGGGCCGAGCTCGGTCAGCCCCTCCTTGACGTAGTCCGTGACCCGGTGGGCCATGACCGCGCCGAGCGCCGAGACGCCGACCGCACCGCCCAGGGAGCGGAAGAAGGTGACGACGGAGGAGGCGGAGCCGAGGTCGGCGGGGGCCACCTGGTTCTGGGTGCAGAGCACCAGGTTCTGCATCATCATGCCGAGGCCGAGGCCGAGCAGCGCCATGAACAGCGCGATGTGCCAGTACTCCGTGTCGTAGCGGATCGTGCCGAGCAGGCCGAGGCCGCCGGCGGCCAGGGCGCCACCGCTGACCAGCCACGCCTTCCAGCGGCCGGTCTTGGTGATGACCAGACCGGAGACCGTGGAGGAGACGAACAGGCCCGCGATCATCGGGATGGTGAGGACGCCGGACATCGTCGGCGACTCGTTGCGCGCCAGCTGGAAGTACTGGCTGAAGAAGACCGTGCCGGCGAACATCGCGACGCCCACGAAGAGCGAGGCGAGCGAGGCGAGGGTGATCGTGCGGTTGCGGAAGAGGCGGAGCGGGATGATCGGCTCGCTCGCCCTCGACTCGATCAGGACGAACACCGCGCCGAGTGCGACGGCGCCGAGGACCATGACGACCGTCTGCCAGGACATCCAGTCGTACTTGTCGCCCGCGAAGGTGACCCAGATGAGGAGCAGGGAGACGGCGGCGCTGATGAAGAGGGCACCGGCCCAGTCGACCTTGACCTCGCGCTTCACGACGGGGAGCTTCAGGGTCTTCTGCAGGACGACCAGGGCGATGATCGCGAAGGGCACGCCGACGTAGAAGCACCAGCGCCAGCCGAGCCAGTCGGTGTCGGTGATGACGCCGCCGAGCAGCGGGCCGCCGACGGTGGCGACGGCGAACGTCGCGCCCAGGTAGCCGCTGTACCGGCCGCGCTCGCGCGGGGCGATCATCGCGGCCAGGATGATCTGGGAGAGGGCGGTGAGACCGCCGACGCCGATGCCCTGGACGACGCGGCAGGCGATGAGCATGCCGGTGCTCTGCGAGAGGCCGGCGACGACCGAGCCCGCGACGTAGATGAGCAGGGCTATCTGGACGAGCAGCTTCTTGGAGAAGAGGTCCGCGAGCTTGCCCCAGAGGGGAGTGGTCGCGGTCATCGACAGGAGGGCCGCGGTCACGACCCAGGTGTAGGCGGACTGTCCGCCGCCCAGGTCGGTGATGATCTGCGGCAGGGCGTTGGAGACGATCGTCGAGGACAGGATGGCGACGAACATGCCGAGCAGCAGCCCGGAGAGCGCCTCCATGATCTGCTTGTGCGTCATCGGGGCGCCGCCGGAGGCGAGGTCCCCCTCCTTGGCGCTCCCGCCGCGCACACCGGTCTCTGGTGTGGTGCTAGCCATGGACTTCCTTCGTTCTCAAGCGTGGTGGGCCCGGCAGTCCCCGAAGGAATCGCGGAGGCGGGCGAGCAGGGTGGTGAGCAGTTCGACGTCTTCGTCGGACCACTCCACGAGGGTGCGGGCGAGCATGTCGGTCAGCCGTCGGTCGAGGACGGCGAGCATGGACTCGCCCGCCGGGGTCAGGTGGAGGATGCGGGAGCGCCGGTCGGCGGGGTCGGGCAGGCGCTCGACCCACCCGCGGTCCACGGTGTGGGCCACATGGCGGCTGCTGACCGACACGTCGACGGCCATCAGCTCGGACACGCGGCCCATCCGCATGTCCCCGTGGTGGTTCAGCAGGGCGAGGACGATCGCGGAGCCGCCGGGACACTCGGCGGGCAGGGTCCGCGCGAGTCCGCGCTTCACCGCTCCGATGGCGCTCACCTGGCGGGCGAGGTTCTCGTACCGGTTGCCTCTGTCCATTGCGCACTCCACCGCGTGGTCCACCGGGTGCTCCACATATCTTGTTGCTTAGGGCAACCATAGAGATGGATGGTTGCTCCAGGCAAACTAAATCGGTCAAACGGCGCTAAAGAATCGGCAAAGGGGGACCCGGGGGCCGTGTGCGGCCCCTCGCGCGGGCCCCGGGGCGGCCGGGGTTGGGCGGCCCGGCCGACTTCGCTAGGGTCCTGGCCCATGGCACACAACCCCCAAGCACCGTACGGCCAGGGCCAGGGCCCCGAAGGCTCCCACGACCCCGCCGGCAGCACCCAGATGTTCCGCGCCTTCGTCGACGAGGGCGCCCCGCAGCAGCAGCCGCAGGCCGTCGCCGCCTCCTCGGGCCCCCGGGTCGGCCTGATCGCGGGCGTGGTCGCGGCCGTCGTGATCCTGGCGGCCGTCGCCTGGCTCGCGTTCGGCTGACGACCGCTCCGCAGGTCCCACACCCGCCGTACGACCTGCACGACCTGCACGACCTGCACGACCTGCACGACCCGCACGACCCGCACGTCCCGCACATCCAGGGCGGGCCGGCTCCGCACCGCGCGGACCGGCCCGCCTTTCCCCTGCCCTTTCGCCGATGGGCCCTCGCGGCGCTTCCACGGAGCCGCCCGCGCCGTCACGGAGTCCGGCGACGGATTCCGTCCGCGCCGTCGCGGAGCCGTCCACGGCGTCACGGAGTCCGGCGACGGGGCGAGCACCTCGGAGGTCCGCTCGATCAGCGCGTCCGGGCCCTCCGCGCCCTCGCCCTCGCTCCACCGGCGCGGTACGGCGTCGAAGGCGGCCGGCGCCATGCCCGCGGCGGGCCGGCCGAACTGCGCGGCGGCCCGACCCGCGTGCGGCTCTCCGGCGCGGCGGCCGGCCCGGAGGCGGGCCGCCGGCTGTGCGAGCTCTCGGAACGCCTGACCGGGGTGCGGTTCCCGGTGGCCGCCGGACAGCGGTCGGGGCCGGACGGCGACCGGCCCCCTCGCCGGCGCGACCGCCCGTGCGAAGGGGCCGTCCGAAGGGGCCGTCCGAAGGGGCCGCCGGGCGGCGGTCAGTCGGAGATGAGGCCGTCCCGGAGCTGGGCCAGGGTGCGAGTCAGCAGGCGCGAGACGTGCATCTGGGAGATGCCGACCTCCTCGCCGATCTGTGACTGGGTCATGTTGGCGAAGAAGCGCAGCATGATGATCTGCCGCTCGCGGGGCGGGAGTTTGGCCAGCAGCGGCTTGAGCGACTCGCGGTACTCGACGCCTTCGAGGGCGGTGTCCTCGTAGCCGAGGCGGTCCGCGAGGGAGCCCTCGCCGCCGTCGTCCTCGGGCGAGGGGGAGTCGAGCGAGGAGGCGGTGTACGCGTTGCCGACGGCGAGGCCGTCGACCACGTCCTCCTCCGACACCCCCAGCACGGCGGCGAGTTCGGGGACGGTGGGGGAGCGGTCGAGCTTCTGGGCGAGCTCGTCGCCGGCCTTGGTGAGGGCGAGGCGCAGCTCCTGGAGGCGGCGCGGGACCCGCACCGACCACGAGGTGTCGCGGAAGAAGCGCTTGATCTCGCCGACGACGGTCGGCATGGCGAACGTCGGGAACTCCACGCCCCGTTCGCAGTCGAAGCGGTCGATCGCCTTGATCAGGCCGATGGTGCCGACCTGGACGATGTCCTCCATGGGCTCGTTGCGGGAGCGGAAGCGGGCGGCCGCGTACCGGACGAGGGGGAGGTTGAGCTCGATGAGGGTGTCGCGGACGTAGGTCCGCTCCGGGCTGTCGGCGGCGGCGCCCTCCGTGTCCAGGGCGCGCAGCCGCAGGAAGAGGGAGCGGGAGAGGGTGCGGGTGTCGAGGGCGCCGGTCGTGACGGGCATCGGCGGCGGCGCGGGCTCCGTGCTCTCGGGCGCCGTCGGCGCCGTCGTCTGCGTGGGCACGGGAACGACGGGAACGGGCGTGAGCGTGAGCACCTTGGAGCTGTCCAGTTCTGTGGACATGCCACCCCCTTGAGGTCGCGGACGGTCGCGGTGCCGCGACCATCTGAGGAACGCAGCCACCACCTGAATACCGGCGGCGGGGCTGCGGCAAACGCGGTTCCAGCAGAATGTCACATGTCGGCAACACGCTGTAGTGACTTGTCGACACAATGCCCGTGCAAATCCGCAGGAAACAAGGGGTGTACGGCATTTGGTGCCACACGGAACTGCTCCGAACCGGTCTACCCGTTCCGGTTACGCTTCGATCCTGTTTGCGGATCTCAATCGTGCGAAGCTCCGCGCGAGGAGCCTTGACACGTGCATCTGGGAGACGCCGAGTTCCTGGCTGATCTGAGACTGCGTCAAGTTGCTGTAGTAGCGCAGCATCAGGATCCGCTGTTCCCGTTCGGGCAGTTGTACGAGAAGGTGCCGGACCAGGTCGCGGTGTTCCACCCCGGCGAGCGCGGGGTCCTCGTAACCGAGCCGGTCGAGCAGTCCCGGCAGCCCGTCGCCCTCCTGCGCCGCCTCCAGGGAGGTGGCGTGGTACGAGCGCCCGGCCTCGATGCAGGCGAGCACCTCGTCCTCCCCGATCCGCAGCCGCTCGGCGATCTCGGCGGTGGTGGGGGAGCGCCCGTGGGCGGTCGTCAGGTCCTCGGTGGCGCCGTTGACCTGGACCCACAGCTCGTGCAGCCGGCGGGGCACGTGCACGGTCCGCACGTTGTCCCGGAAGTAGCGTTTGATCTCACCGACCACGGTCGGCATGGCGAACGTCGGGAACTGCACGCCCCGGTCCGGGTCGAAGCGGTCGATGGCGTTGATCAGGCCGATGGTGCCGACCTGGACGACGTCCTCCATGGGCTCGTTGCGGGAGCGGAAGCGGGCGGCCGCGTAGCGGACGAGCGGCAGGTTGGCCTCGATGAGGGCGCCGCGCACCCGGTCGTGCTCGGGGGTGCCCGGTTCCAGGCCCTTGAGCTGCCCGAAGAGGACCTGGGTGAGGGCGCGGGTGTCGGCGCCGCGGGTGCTCTGGGGGCGCGTGCGCGGGGCCTCCGGGCCGCCTGTCTCGTGCTGGGGCGGTACTTGAGGTGCTGTACTGGCCGGCACGTTCACGACACCCCTTTGGCTGGTCCTGCTGGTCGACTGGTGTCAACTACGGTCAACTCATCCGTCAAAAGCGGTCATAGCATCACAAGACATGTCCACTGTGTGCAAGCACCCCATAACCACGTGTTGAGGACGCGGAGTGCGGGAAGAGAGGGCCGGATGGGGGGTCGGCGCGGTGCGGGCAGGGGGGCGGGCGAGGGCCCGGAGAACGGCGAGGCCCCCCGTCGCGACGACGGGGGGCCTCGGTCGTGACCTGGGGTCAGAAGGCGTAGTCGGCGATCACCCAGGTGGCGAACTCCCGCCACTGGGCGACACCCGCCTGGTGGGCCGGGTGCTCCAGATAGCGCTGGAGGGCGTCGGTGTCCTCGACGGCCGAATTGATGGCGAAGTCGTACGCGATCGGCCGGTCCGTGATGTTCCAGTCGCACTCCCAGAACCGCAGCTCCGGAATCTGTTCGCCGAGCGCCCGGAAGGCCTCGACGCCCGCGACGACGCGCGGCTCGTCACGGGCGACGCCGTCGTTGAGCTTGAACAGGACCAGATGGCGGATCACGGAGGGCTCCTAATTGATGAGTTCGGTCATGAACTCGCCGACACCCTGGGCGGCGCTGGAAATGCCCTCGAACCCTACCTGGACCAGGTCCGCCGCCCTCGCCGGGGACGTGACGATCGTGTACAGCACAAAGACCACGACCGCGTACAGCGCGACCTTCTTCGCCTGCGCCATTTCCAGCCCTCCCCTGTTCCCCCGCCGTACGACCGCGCCACTCTAACCGAGCCTTTACGGACCAAGGGCCCGGAGAACGAGGACTTTTGCCGTCCGCCGGAAGGGTGCCGGGCGCGCAGTATGGATGTCGGGCCCGGAGGGTACGGCAGGAATCCGAGGGGCCCCGGAACCGGCCCGCACTGCGGGGGCCGCGCCGCGAGGCCTCCCCCGACGGCGGCACGGACCTGAGGGCCCGGTTCTCACCGGGGGGAGCGGCTTGTCCCCCCGATGCCGCTTCCCCCGACCGACCTCACCCCGCCGGAAGGCCCCGGCCCGCGCACGCACGCGGGCCGGGGCCTTTCCCGTACGGGCAACCCCTGCGGGTCCGCGCACGCCGAAGGGCCCGGCGCATCAGCGCCGGGCCCTTCGATCGAAGCGGTAGCGGAGGGATTTGAACCCTCGGTGAGTTTCCCCACACTCGCTTTCGAGGCGAGCTCCTTCGGCCGCTCGGACACGCTACCGAGAGAGAGCTTAGCCGAAACTGGCGCTGCGATGAAATCCGTATCCCGTCGCAGGTCGGAGCAGGGTCGGAGCGAGGTCGGAGCGGGGTCGGCAGGGGCGTCGGCAGGGACGTCAGCGGGTGCGGAAGAAGGCCGTGAGCCGCCGGGCGCACTCCTCGCCGAGCACGCCGTGGATCACCTCGGGACGGTGGTTGAGCCGCCGGTCCCGCACGAGGTCCCAGAGGGAGCCCGCCGCGCCCGCCTTCTCGTCCGGGGCGCCGAACACCACCCGCTCCACCCGGGACTGGACCAGGGCGCCCGCGCACATCACGCACGGCTCCAGGGTCACGACCAGCGTGCAGCCCGTCAGGCGCCACTCCCCGGTCACCGCGGCCGCCCGGCGCAGGGCGAGCACCTCGGCGTGCGCGGTGGGGTCGCCGACGGCCTCGCGCTCGTTGTGCGCCCGCGCGAGGACCTTCCCGTCGGGGCCGAGCACGACCGCGCCGACCGGCACGTCGCCGGCCGGCCCGGCGGCCTCCGCCTCGTCGAGGGCGAGCAGCATGGCGTCCCGCCAGGGATCCCGCAGGGGATCCCTGGCGGGACCGGCCGTGGAGCCGGTCCCGGCGTCGGGAACAGGTACCGCGGGAACCACTAGCGGACGGCCTCCAGGACCTCGCCCGCGCCCAGCGCGTCCGCGATCTCCGCGAGCGCGTCGGTCTCCAGGGCGAGCAGATCGGCCGGCGGCAGGCCGAGGTCCGCCAGGATCAGCCGGTCGCCCACCGGAGCGGCCGGGACGGCCTCGGCGGCCACGGAGCCCGCCTCGTCGTCCTCGTCCCCGTCGGCGTCGAGCGGTTCCCCGTCCTCCGTGCCGTCCAGGTCCAGCGACTCCAGCTCGTCGACCAGGTCGTCCAGATCGTCACCGAGGATCTCCCGGGTGAGCATCTCCCCGTACGAGGAACGGGACGCGGCGGCACCGTCCGACACGTAGATGCGGGGGTCCTCCTCCCCTTCGATCCGGACGATCCCGAACCACGCGTCCTCCTGCTCGACGAAGACGATCACCGTGTCGTCGTCCGAGGCGTCGCGGGCCAGCTCGACCAGATCCGACAGGTTCTCCACGTCGTCGAGCTCCGTGTCGCTCGCTTCCCACCCGTCTTCGGTGCGCGCGAGCAGTGCGGCGAAGTACACCTGACTCTCTCCCACTGATCAGAGGTGTGACGTTCCGGTGGCGCGGTCCTGAGCCCCGCCCCCTCGGCATCGTGACAGAAACGGCGCCCACAGGAGAGGTCTTCGGCTCTTGCGTCGTGCATCAGTCTGAACGTCCCCGCTATCGGGCGGGCGTGCGACCCCGGCGCACTCGGGGGGCGCACGGCCGGTCCCGGCCGGTCGCCGCTGGTCCGGGCCCGTTTCCCCCGGTCACACCGCATCCGGCGGGACGCACGCGTTCCGGGGCGCACGGCCGGACGGTCGCGCCGGGCCCCGTCCGTACCGCCCGTACCGCCCGTCGCGCCGCCTCACCAGCGGAAGGTCCGCATCCGCATCGCCTGCCGCATCCGGGCCGCCCGGGCGCGCCGGGGCTGCACGCGTTCGCGCAGCGCCTTCGCCTCGTGCAGCTCGCGGAGGAACTGGGCGCGGCGCCTGCGCCGCTCCGCGTCGGTCTCCGTCACCGGCGTCCGGCCCGCCCCCTCGGCGGGTCCCTCGGCCGGTCCTTCCAGGTCGGACATCTGCCACACCACCCCATCACCGGGTCCGTGTGCCCCCACCTTCCCCCAGTGGCGCGGATCGACGCCAGTGCGGGGCGGGCTACTGTTGAGTCATGCGTCTCCACGTCGTCGACCACCCTCTGGTCGCCCACAAGCTCACCACCCTGCGCGACAAGCGCACGGACTCCGCGACCTTCCGCCGTCTCGCCGACGAGCTGGTCACCCTGCTCGCCTACGAGGCCACCCGGGACGTGCGGACCGAGCAGGTCGACATCGAGACCCCGGTCACGACCACGACCGGTGTGAAGCTGTCGCACCCGCGCCCGCTGGTGGTGCCGATCCTGCGGGCCGGCCTCGGCATGCTCGACGGCATGGTCCGGCTGCTCCCGACCGCCGAGGTCGGCTTCCTGGGCATGATCCGCAACGAGGAGACGCTGGAGGCGTCGACCTACGCCACGCGGATGCCGGAGGACCTCTCGGGCCGCCAGGTGTACGTCCTGGACCCGATGCTGGCGACCGGCGGCACGCTGGTCGCGGCGATCCAGGAGCTGATCAAGCGCGGCGCGGACGACGTGACCGCGGTCGTGCTCCTCGCCGCCCCGGAGGGCGTCGAGGTCATGGAGCGCGAGCTCGCGGGCACCCCCGTCACCGTCGTGACCGCCTCGGTCGACGAGCGGCTCAACGAGAGCGGCTACATCGTCCCGGGCCTCGGCGACGCGGGCGACCGCATGTACGGCTCGGCCGAATAGGCCTCCGGGCCGCGGCGGGAGCCGCCGGGTCCGTACGGCCGCCGGGGGCCGGTCGGGCCCCCGGCGCGGTCACGGCCCTCAGCACTTCCCGGTCGGAGCGGGCGCGGGCCTGGTCAGGGCGACCAGGGCCGCGTCCGCCGTCGTTTTCGGGGACAGGTTCTTGAAGGCGGTCCCGATGATCAGGTCCACGTCCGCCGTGGCCCGGGTGTCCGTCCTGGTCGTGGCGCCCGCGAGCTGGGTGCCGAGGACCGGGAAGGCGCCCTTGGCGGCGGCGGGCGCGCCGAGGAGCAGTCCGGCGCCCGGGACCTTCTTGTCGTAGGCGACGGGCGCGTTCCCGACCTTGCCGACCTTGAAGCCGCGCTTCTTGAGCTCGTCGGCCGTCGTCTTGGCGAGTCCGCCGCGCGGGGTCGCGTTGTAGACGTTGACCGTGATCTGCGCGGGCTTGGGCAGGGCTGCGGCCGGTGCGGCGGTCGGCGTGGGGGCGGGCTTGCAGTCGGCCGTCTTCCCGGCCGCCGCCTTCGCGCCCGCGTCGCCGGAGAACACGTCGACGAGCTGGAGCGTGCCCCAGCCGGCCGCGCCGAGCACGACCGCGGCGGCGGTGGCCGCGAGGACGATCCTGCGCCGACGGTGGGGGCGGCGCATGCGCGGGTAGACATCCCCCGTGATGCGGTACTTTCCGCCCATGCCGGGGGGAGTGAGCATGCTCATGAACGCAGCGTAATGCCGCCCGTCGGCGATGCCTACTTGATGATCATGTGATCGCGTCCGGATGGGGTGGAACTGCCCCCGAAAGGGTCAGTGGCCACCCTCCCGGGCGCCCGTCAGTCCAGTTCGAGGACGCGGGCGTGCAGCACCTGGCGCTGCTGGAGCGCCGCGCGGACGGCGCGGTGCAGTCCGTCCTCGAGGTAGAGGTCGCCCTGCCACTTCACGACGTGCGCGAAGAGGTCGCCGTAGAAGGTGGAGTCCTCCGCGAGCAGGGTCTCCAGGTCCAGCTGGCCCTTGGTGGTGACCAGCTGGTCGAGGCGGACCGGGCGCGGGGCGACGTCCGCCCACTGCCGGGTGCTTTCCCGGCCGTGGTCGGGATACGGCTTTCCGTTTCCGATGCGCTTGAAGATCACACGGAAAGCCTACCGGGCGAGCGGCTCCCGGCGCAGCCACGCCCGCCCGCCGGGATGCCGGTGCAAAGGGGGACGAATAGGAATCCGGGCGCCGCCACGCGCGCGAGTGGACCGCCGCCGCCCCCGTGAAGAGGGGCCCGGAGGGGTCCGCACCCGCTCCGGCCCCTCCGCTCCGGGCCTCCCGCTCCCCGGCCGCCGCCCGTCACCCGGACGGGCGGTCGGGAACGGGGCGGGGGCTCTCCTCCGGCGGCGGTCCGCCGGAGGAGAGCCCCCGCGGGCCGGCTCGCGCGTGCTTACTCGGTGACCTCGTGGTGGTCGTCGTGCAGGCCGCCGCCGCTGCCCGCGTCACCGGTGGTCGGGACGGAGACGACCGGCTTGCGGAGCGAGGAGATGTCGTGGGCGTAGGTGCCCACGGCGTTGGCGATGACGTCGATGTTGACGTCGAACGCCTTCAGGTTGATGTTGCTGAGGTCGTCGCCCTTGGCGTGGTAGTTCACGTCGTACGCGACGCCCGCCTGGCCGCCGAACTTGGCCGCCTGGCCCGCGGTCTTGATGCCCTCGGCGCCGGTGAAGGTGCCGCCGGAGGGGATGCCGACCTCGATGAACGGGCCGTAGTCGGAGCGGCCGGTGAAGTCGGTGCCCTCGTGCGGGTGGCCGTTCTTGTCGAGGAACTCGTTGATGTCGCGCTCCAGCTGGGCCGAGCCCGCGGGGCCCGCGCCGGCGCCGACGCCGTCCGAGTCGTCGCCGTCGTACACGAACAGGCCGTAGTTCGGCGAGGCGATCATGTCGAAGTTGAGGTATAGCTTGATCTCCTTCTTGTCGAGCGCCGTGAGGTTCTGCACGTAGTGCTCGGAGCCGAGGAGGCCGTTCTCCTCCGCCGACCACCAGGCGAAGCGGACCTTGTTGCGGACCTTGTCCTTCGACTCGGCCAGCTTCAGGGCGGCCTGGAGGAGGCCGGCGGAGCCGGAGCCGTTGTCGTTGATGCCGGGGCCCGCGGTGACGGAGTCGAGGTGGGAGCCGAGCACCACGGTGTTGGCGGCGTTGCCGGCCTTGGTCTCCGCGATGACGTTGTTGGTGGAACGTATCTGCTGGAGCTGGCGGATCTCCAGGGAGAGGGTGACCGGGCCCTTGGCGAGGTCGGCGGCGAGCGCCGTGCCCTCGGCCAGGGTGATGCCGCCGGTGGGGATCTTCCCGGAGGCCGCGTCCCCGAGGGTGCCGGAGAGGACGCCGTCGGCGTTGTTGTAGATGACGGCGGCGACGGCTCCGGCCGCGGCGGCGTTCTGCTGCTTCACCGCGAAGGCGCAGCCGCCGCGCTTGATGAGCGCGATCTTGCCGGTGAAGGCGCCGGCGGCGAAGTCGCCCGGCTCGCAGCCGGTGGTGGCGTCGGCGTCGACCGGCACGGCCACGAGCTCGGCCCTGACGCCGCCGACCGGGGTGGACTTGGTGTAGGTCATGGCCTTGATGTCGAACGCGCGGGGCGCGGGGGAGACGACGGAGGCCTTCTCGGCGAGCGTCTCCGTGTACTCGAAGTCGAACTTCTGGTACCAGACGTTGTATCCGGCCTTCTTGAGCTGCGTGTACACGTACGCGGCCGAGGCGTCGTGCCCGAGCGAACCGGCCGCGCGGTGACCGCCGGCCGAGTCGGCTATCGCCTGGAACTTCTGCAGGTGCCTGTAGGCGTCCTTGGCGGTGGTGTCGCGGACCAGCTTCTTCGCCAGCTTGGCGGCATCGCGGGCGGGTGCGGCCGTGGGGTCCTGTCCCGCGGTGGCGGGGGAGGCGAGGACCAGCGGGGCGGCGAGGGCGGCGGCGGCGAGGATGGCCGCGGCTCGGCGCTGGGATGCGTTCACAGAAGTCCTTCCCGGTACGGACGAGGTTGAGGGGAAGTTAGCGATCTCGGAGGTGTTCTGTGAACAGATTCGCCACAATTCCTGCCGGGTCGAACAGGATTGAAATCTGGAATTCTCAATTCCCTTACGACTTGAGCCCGTTCAAGGCTTTTGTCGGTTGCGGTCCCGGCAGGGGGTTTCCGGCGGCCCCGAGGGGCGTGCCCTACCGGCCCTCCACCCGCACCGACGGGTCCTCGCACCACTCCAGGACCGAGGGCCAGTCCCCGTACCCGTTGGCGGGGTTGAGGTGCTCGCCGCCCGGTACGTGGTCGAGGTCCAGGCCGAGCGGGCGGCCGTAGTGCAGGTCGGCGCCCTCGGGGCAGTACGGGTCGCCGTCCCCGTACACGAGGCGCGCGGAGAGGCCGGTCTCCGTGAGGTCGAGGCCGTCGGCGAAGGCGGCGATCTCGGGGATCGAGGCGGTCACCGGCGGCGAGGGCGGGGCGACGAGCAGCACCCGGTCGGCGTCCGGCCTGCGGGCCCCGGCCCGCAGCCACAGCAGGACGGACAGGCTGTGCGCGAGGACCACGAACTCGCCCCGGACGGGCCGCTTCCCGTGCTCCTCCAGGGCGTCGAGCCACTCCGCGAGCACGGGCGCGTCCGGCGAGGGGAGCTGCGGGTAGCGGACCTCGTGCCCGCCCTCCCGCAGCCGCCCGGCGAGCCAGTGCTGCCAGTGGCCGGCCGGCCGGTGGTTCTGGAACCCGTGCAGGATCAGGAAGGTCTTGGCGCGGAAGTCGCTTTCGGTCGTCATGGCGTGATCGTGCGGCCCGGGGGGCCCGGAGGTCCAGACGGCTTCCGGGGTGTGGACACGGCGGTCGCGCGGAGGACGCGTGCCCGGCCCGGCCCTCAGGAGCCTTCCCGCAGGGTGAGGAGTTCCCGTACGCCCGCCTTGAGGCGCTCGCCCGGGAGTTCCTGTTCGACGGCCAGGTGGTGCATGACGTCGGGGGAGAAGGGCGCGAGCAGCAGGTGGGCGAGGAGGGCGCCGTCCGAACCCGGCCTGAGCTGTCCGACGAGCAGGGCGACGTGCGTGTGCATCACCCGGTACGCGCCGCTGTGGTACCGGGCGCGGGGCGCGGCGGAGTGCGCGGCGAGCAGGATCTCGCGCTGCTCGGCGACCCGGTCGACGAGGGCGTCGAGGAAGGCGTCGAGCCGTTCGGCGACCGGGGCGCCGGGGCCGAGCGGCGGCGGGCCGCTCATGTACGCCTCCTGGAACTGGCGCTCGCGGTCGTCGAGGAGCGCCCACAGGAGCTGGGAGACGTCGCCGAAGCGGCGGTAGACGGTGCCGACGCCGATGCCGCTGGCGTGGGCGACCTGGTTCATGGTGACGGCGTCGGGGCCCTGCTCGGCGACGATCCGGGCGGCCGCGTCGAGGATCCTGCGCCGGTTGCGGGCCGCGTCGGCGCGCTCGGGGGCGGGGGCGTCGAGCGTGGGGAGCAGGCCGAGCGCGGGCGCCGCCGCCCGCTCGCCGGCCCGCTGGTTCTCGGTGCTCATCTCTGCGGACTCCTGCCCTTCTGCCCTGCGTCCCTGCCCCGGGATCGAGCATACCCGCCCCCCTTGCGAAACGGATAGAGATCCGCTTAGCTTCGACCAAGGAAGCGGATAGCAATCCGTTTCTGCGGGTCGATCCGGTCCCGACCGGGAAGGCCCCGAGGGCATCGAAGACATCAAAGACATAGAAGACACCGAAGGCATCGAGGAGAGTTCGTCATGTCCGTCAAGGTCGCCGTCATCCACTACTCGGCCACGGGTACCGTCCACCACCTCGCCCGGGCCGTCGCCGAGGGCGCGGAGAAGGCGGGCGCCGAGGTGCGTCTGCGCCGGGTGCCCGAGCTCGCCCCGGACGCCGCGATCGACGCGAACCCGGCCTGGCGCGCCCACGTGGACGCCACCGGAGACCTGGAGGTCGCCACCCTCGACGACCTGGAGTGGGCGGACGCGTACGCCTTCGGCTCGCCGACCCGGTTCGGGAACGTGGCCGCGCAGCTCAAGCAGTACATCGACACGTCGGGCGGCCTGTGGCAGCGCGGCGTCATGGCGGACAAGCCCGCGACCGCCTTCACCAGCGCCCACAACGTCCACGGCGGCAACGAGTCGACGCTGCTCGCCCTCTACAACACCTTCCACCACTGGGGCTCGGTCATCGTCTCGCCCGGCTTCACCGACCCGTCGGTGTACGCGGCGGGCGGCAACCCCTACGGCACCGCCCACCCGGGCGCCCACGGCGTCCCCGACGAGAACGTCCTCGCCGCCGCCCGCTACCAGGGCGAGCGCCTCACCCGGATCGCGAAGCGCCTGAAGGGCCTCGCGGACGCCTGACGGCCCCCGGCGCCCCGCGGGGGATCACGCCAGGGACAGGAACAGCTTCTCCAGGCGGGCCCGCATGGCGTCGCGGTCCTCGCCGTCCTGGCGCCCGCCCTCGATGTCGGTCAGGCACTGCTGGAGCCCGGTCGCGATGATCGCGAAGCCGGCCCGGTCGAGGGCGCGGGAGGCGGCGGCGAGCTGGGTCACGACCTCCTCGCAGTCCCGGCCCTCCTCGATCATCCGGATCACCCCGGAGATCTGACCCTGTGCCCGGCGCAGCCGGTTCAGTACGGCCTTGAGCTCCGCGCCCGCGAGATCGAGTTCCACAACGTCTCCTCCACAGATACCCCAGGGGGTAATTTTACTCCCCGGCCCGGGGCTCCGTCGTGGTCCAAGGATGACACCTGGCCGACCCGTGGAGGAGGACGCCGGTGGGTGGCCGGGTGGCGGGCGACGGGAGGGAGAGCCGGAGCGGGCTTCCGGCCGACTCTGCCTGCCGACCTGCCTGCCGACCTGCCGACCGACTTGCCGACCGGCCCCGGGCCATTCAGCCTGCCCCGGAAGGCTCGGCCGGACCCGGCCAGGGCCGTTGGCCGCTCCCGGAAGGCTCGACCGGCCTCGGAACGCTCGGCCGGACCCGGCCCGGAACGCTCACCCGGTCCCGGAGGGCTCGGCCGTCTGCCGCGTCCGGCCGGGCCGGCGCTGCTCGAACTGGCCCAGGTGGGTGACGACCGACCCGTAGAAGCGGTCCACGGCGTCGTCGACGCTCCGGATGAACCCCGTCTCCGCCCCGCCCCGGCCGCTGCCCATCCCCTTGAAGAGCGAGAGCCGGAAGCCGGTGATGGCGGCGCCGTCCCCGGGCAGCAGGTCGCCCGGCTCCGGACGCAGCCGCTCCAGCGTTCCGCGCGGTCCGTTCCGCCCGTCGAGCAGGGTCTCCACGTGCAGGTCGGCCGGGGCCTCCTCCAGGACGCGCAGCAGGCGCTTCGCGACCGAGAGCGGATAGGCGCCGTCCGGGGCGGGCACGTCCATGGACGTGCGGATCTTCCCGGTGCGGAGGTCGGCCGTGACCGACAGGATGCTCTGCGCGCCGTCGACCCGCACCTCCGCGGACAGCCGCCCCTCCTCGCAGAGCCGGTCGGCCAGCTCGGCGCGGCGGGACTTCGGGTCGGTGCCGCGCCGGGCCCGCTGCACGGGCAGCGCTTTCTGCCCCAGCTCGCCGCCGAGCCGCAGGCAGACCTGGCGGATCAGGCGCTCCCAGCTCTCCACGACCTCCACCGCGCGGGGGTCGCCCTGGCACAGGGTCTCGGTGTCGATGCCGTTGCGCACGGGCACCCAGGCCGGTCCCATGTTCTGGAAGCCGTGGCAGCCGGAGTTCTCGTGCTGGAGGTAGTGGAGCAGCTCCTGGAGGAGCCAGGCGTGCGCCGCGTTCCCGACGCCCTCGTGCCGGATCAGCATCTGGGCCTGGTGGGCGACCTCGGCCCACGAGAGGTGCCACAGCGACACCTTGTGCTTGCGCCGCCCGTCCGTCTTGACCGTGACGAGGGGGCTGCCCTCCAGGGCCACGTCGTTGGACAGGGTGATGACGGCCTCGTACCCGCGCCGCGCGGCGATGTCCATGTAGTTCTGGACCTGCTCCGACTTCAGCGGGTTGCCGTTGGTCTTGGTCTCGACTAGCGCGGTCCAGAGCTTCCCGGCCCGCTCCGTGCGGATGACGCCGTCCGGGCGCCTCGGGCTGTCCCCGTGGGGGAGCGAGACCTCGGTGAAGGTCTGCATCCGGCCCGCGGGCGCCCCGAACCCGGCGGTGAGGCGCCGGCCGAACTCCGGGACCTCCGCCATCACGGAGAGCAGCACGGACGTGGCGCGCACCTCGCGCTCCCGGTCGCTCTTGTAGGAGGGCACGGGGAAGAGCCGGGCGGGCCTCCAGGAGTCGTTCTCCGCCAGCGACTTCTTCGCGGCCTTCGGGATCGTGACCTTCTTCTTGGCCGTACGGGTGCCACGGCGCCGGACGGCGGGCGGGGCGGGATCGGGGGCGGGGGCGGATGCGGCGCCGGGGGCGCGCTGCGCCAGAACGGTGACGGCGCCGACGGCTCCGCCGGTACCGCCGGCGTCCCCGTCGCGCTCCCCGTCCTCGACGTACGCCCCGCCCCCGCCGGGCCCACCGCCTTCGTCGGGACCGGTGCCCTCGCCGATTCCACCGTCCTCGCCGGAAGGCTCTTCCTCCTCCTCGACGGTGATGCCGAAGTCGGTGGCGAGCCCGGCGAGCCCGGTCTCGTACCCCTGGCCGACGGCGCGGAACTTCCACTCCTCGTTCCGCCGGTAGAGCTCGCCGAAGATGAAGGCCGTCTCGACCGTGGCGTCCGTGATGGAGAAGCCGAGCAGCGGCTCGCCCGACCGGTCCGTGAGCGTCAGGCGCAGGTCGTCCAGGTCGCCGAAGCGGGCGCCGCCGTCCTGGCTCGCCGCCACCACGATCCTGACGACGTCCTCGGGGACCGCCGTGAGGTCCAGGCTGATCCGGTCCTCGCTGCCGTTCTCCGTCGGGACCTTGCCCAGGAGCTGCACGCTGCCGTCCTCGGCGGCGGGGCGGTTGTAGAAGTAGAAGTCGGCGTCGCCGCGGACCTTGCCGCCGTCGTCGAGGAGCAGCAGCGAGACGTCGGCGTCGCCGTCGCCCGCCGCACTGCTCCAGCTCAGCCCGACGACCACCGAACCGGTGTCCTCACCGAGGGCGGCCAGCCCGATGTTGGCCCCCTTGGGCATCTCGTGCACGTGTCCCCCCGGACCCTCGCGATGTGATCTGCGTCCCAGGGGAACCGTAGCGTCCGCAACGGGAGGTCGCGTGGACGATGTGAAAACTTGACGAACAGGTGGAAGAGGTGGAGGGCCGGGCGACCCGATGCCGGGGCGTGGTGGGTCCCACGGCTCGATCGGTACCGGGGCCCGATCGCTCCCACGGCCCGGCCGGGCGGCCCGGCCCGGGTCCGGCGAGGCGACCCGATCCGGGCCCGGCCCGGGTCCGGACCCGCCTCGTCCACCGGCCGGACGACCACCGGGTACACCGGGGAGCCGGCCGGGGCCGGACAGCGGGCGACCCGGGCGGCGATCTCGATCACGCGCTCCGAGGAGGCGCACTCCAGGAGCCAGTAGCCGGCGGCGACGCCCTCGGCCGCCGCGTACGGATCGTCCGTGACGACCGCGTTCCCGTCGTCGTCCACCGTCACGAAACGGGTGGTGGACGGAGCGGCGAGGCCCTGCGCGTCGAGCAGCTCGCCGTTCGCGGCGAGTTCTTCGTCGACCGCGTTCATGCGGTCGAACATCGCCCGCAGCTCCGCCCGGTCCCAGACGGGACCGCCGGCGGAGCCGCGTCCCGCCATCGCCTCGTGGTCGGCCTGCGACCCCTGGACCATCAGCAGGTACTTCATGGCGCACTCCTCGGCTCGGCACGCACGCGCCCGTCCCCGCAGCACAGCCGGAGCCGGCCCGCCAGGCGCGGCACCGCGCGGGCGCGAACCCGAAGAACGGGATAAACCACCCGGCCGCCCCATGATGCGGAGGTGAACGCATTCACCTTCTCCGCCGCCTTCATCACCTTCTTCTCCGTCGTCGGCCCGCCGAAGGTGCTCCTCTCCTTCGCCGGCCTCGCCCAGGTCCACCCCGCCGGACAACTGCGGACCATCGCCCTCATCTCCTCGGGCGCGGCCGTCCTGGTGGGCCTCCTCGCCGGCATCACGGCCCCCTGGCTGCTCGACCTCTTCCACATCAGCACCCCCGCCCTCCAGCTCGCGGGCGGCGCCATCTTCTTCCTCTACGCCGTCGGCCTCGTCCTCGGCATGCACCTCGGCTCCGACCGCGCCCACCAGGATGCCCCGGACCTGGTCAGCGGGGTGCGCGAACTGCTCATGCCGTACGTGGTGAGTCCGCTGGCCCTGACGGCGGTGCTCATCGAGGCGGCGGCCCGCTCCGGTTTCAGCTGGCGCTCGACGGTCGTCGGGGCGTACGTGGCGGTCATCGCCCTCGACCTGGTCTGCGTCCTGCTCCTCACCCGGGTCCTGCTCCACACCCACCACGCCACGATCGAGCTCCTCGGCCGCCTCCTGGGCCTCCTGCTCGCCGCCGTCGGCGTCGACCTGATCCTCGACGGCCTCTCCGACCTGGGGGTGCCGGGCCTGGACACCCGTAAGTAGACCGCCGGGGAGGGGTGGGGCGCCGGGGCCGCCGACCGGGGCGTGTGCCGAAAGGGGCGCCGTCTGCCCGAAGGGCGGGCGGGACTTTCGGCACACCCTTAGGGGCCGAGGAGCTGGTCGGCGACGGAGGTGCGGGCGTAGAGGACGGAGCGTCCGCTGCGGTGGGCGGTGACGAGACCGGCGTTCCGCAGGGCGATGAGGTGCTGGGAGACGCCGGCGGCGGAGAGCCCGGAGTGGGTGGCGAGCTGGGTGGTGGAGGCCGGGGTGTCGAGCGAGGCGAGGAGCAGGGTCCGGGAACGCCCGAGGACGGCGGCGACGGCGTCGGTGGAGGCGGTGGTGCGGGACTCCCACACGGATCCGAACCCGCGCGCCGGATAGGCGAGTTGGGGCGGGTCGGGGTGGACGGAGCGGGTGAGGACCCGGGGCCAGACGAAGACGGAGGGCACGAGCAGCAGCCCGGACCCGGTCTTGTCGCGGGTGAGCGCGCAGTGGCGGCGCACGAGGCGCAGGGTGCCGTCGTCCCACCGCACGGTCTCGTGGAGTTCGCCCAGGACGCGGGCGGAACCGTGCTCGGCGACCTGCCGGGCCCGGTGGAAGACGTCGGCCTCCAGGACCTTCTGGATGCGGGCCCAGTAGGGGGCGAGGGCGAGTTCCCAGTAGGTCTCGATCTCCTCGGCGACCTTCGGCAGGACGGCCTCGGGGTCGTCGTACAGGGACTGGAGCCGCCCGCCGCCTCCGTCCGCGGCCAGCATCCGCAGCTCCTCGCGCACCTGCCCGGCGGGGGTGCGGCGGACGGCGTCGAGTTCGGCGCCGAGGGCGGGGAAGGGGCCGGCGGGGGTGGGGTTGAGGAAGTCCGCGAGGTACCCGTGGGCGGGCACGAGGGCGGCGAGCCGTCCGCGGTCGAGCCCGGCGCGGACGATCCGGGGCCGCACCTGGGCGGCCCAGCGCTGGTGCGGGGCGGAGTCGGACCGCTGGGCGAGGACCCGGAAGCTGGTGACGACCTCCCAGAGCGGGGAGACGGCGAACCGGGTCTGGGCGAGGTCGGCGGCGGAGAAACTGAGCTCGGTTTCCATGCGTGCGTACCCCCGGAGCGACGAGACGGCGACCGAACCCCGAATGGATTCGGCCCCACCTTAATCATTCGAGGGGCGGCCCGGGCGGGGAGCAACCTCCCCCCATGCCCTCCACCTTCCGCAATCTCCCGCCCGTCGTCTGGACGCTCTTCGCCGGAACGATCGTCAACCGCCTCGGCTACCTCGTCACCCCGTTCCTGGTCTTCTTCCTCGCGTCGCGGGGAGTGACCGGTTCCGAGACCTCCTACGTCCTCGGAGCCCTGGGCGCGGGCCACCTCCTCGGCCCCGCCGTCGGCGGCGTCCTCGCCGACCGCATCGGCCGCCGTCCCACCATGCTGATCGGCCTGATCGGCGCGGCGGCGGCGCAGGGCGCCCTGTTCCTCGCCCCCGGCGTCTGGACGATGGCGGCGGCCGCGCTGCTGATCAGCGCGGCGGGCAGCACCGTCTCGCCGGCCGCGTACGCGCTCCTCGCGGACGCGGTCGACAGCGAACGGCGCCGGCGCGCGTACGCCCTCTTCGGCTGGGGCGTGAACATCGGGACGGCGGTCGGCGGAGTGCTGGGCGGCTGCCTCGCGGCCCGCGGCTACTGGCTGCTGTTCGCGGTGGACGCGGGCTCGATGCTCCTGTACGCGCTGGTGGTGACGTTCCGCCTGAGGGAACCGGAGCGCCCCGCGAGGAACGACCGGAGGGCGGAGGACGGAATCGGCTACGGAGTGGTCCTCCGGGACCGCCTGGCCCTCCTGACCCTGCCCCTCTTCGGCGTCCAGCTCTTCGTCTACTCGCTCACCGAGGTCGCCCTGCCGCTCGCGATCCGCGACAGCGGCCTCTCCCCGGCGGTGTACGGGGCGATGGCAGCGGTCAACGCGGTCCTGGTGGTGGCGCTCCAGCCGTTCGCGACGGCGTGGCTGGCGAGGCTGCCGCAGCTGGCGGTGCAGAGCGCGGGCAGCGCGCTGATCGCGGTGGGCGTGGCGCTCACCGGCCTCGCGGACGGGGTGGCCGGCTACGCGGTGTCGGTCGTGGTCTGGTCGCTCGGCGAGGTGGTGGTGGCCGGCATCGCGGCGAGCGTCGTCGCGAACCTGGCCCCGGCGCACGCCCGCGGCCGCTACCAGGGCGCCTTCGGCTGGACGTGGGGCACGGCCCGCTTCGCGGCCCTGACCCTGGGCGTCACCGTGTACACGGCCCTGGGCCCGGCGGTGCTGTGGTGGACGGCCCTGGTGGCGGGCGCGGCCGCGGCGGCGGGGACGCCGGCGCTGGCGAAGGGGATCGAACGCCGCACGAAGCACGAACTGGCGGCGTGAGGGATCACCGCTTCCCCTTCTCGGCCCGGACGTGGGCCACGAGCGCGTTGGCGTGCCCGTGACCCAGGCCGTGCTCGGCCTTCAGCCAGGAGACCAGCTCCATGTGCTTGTCGAGCGGGGAGGAGCGGACGACCTCCAACCACTCGCCGACCGGACGGCCGTACTTCTTCTCGATGGAGGGGAAGTAGCTGGCGGGACCCTTGACGACGTTCTCGGCCACGGTGATCTCCTGTACCGGTTCGGGCGGTTGTCGCAGGGAAGACCGCCGGCCCACCGGAAACTCATCGCTCCCTTCCCGGTCAGTCCCGCCGGATGTGCTCGGGATCGACGTGCCGCCGCACCATGGGCACGGAGGCGAGCGCGGCGGCGAGCACGACGCCCAGCGCGCAGACGAGGAGCAGGGGCAGCCCCTCCCAGTCCCAGTGCACCGCTCCGCCCCCGGTGATCAGATAACTGGACTCGGCGAGCCACCCGGCCACGATCGCCGCCCCCAGCCCCACGACCAACGGCAACACCACCTGCACGACCTGCACCACCCGCAACGTCCCGGCCCGAGCCCCCAACAACGCGAGCGCGGTCACCTGCCCCCGCCGCTCCATGGCCCGATCGGCCACGGACACGACGAACGCGGCCACCCCGATGACCAGCCCGAGCACCATCCCGACCACCAGCAGACTCCGAATCACGGTCAACTGCGCGAGCGAGTCGATCACGATACCGACGGGTTCCACGGACGCGGTGGGGGCGATGGCTCCGATGCTGTCGAGGACGGAGCGGATGGTGGTGGGGTCGGCGTCGCTCAAGAGGGTGAGGGTGCCGTCGGTGTCCGCCAAGTCGGAGGGAACGAGTGAGGGAGGTACGAGCAGAGTGCCCGACTCGAAGACGGACAGATCCCAGGGATGCACATCGATTCGCTCGTCAGGTACGGCGAACATGGTTTTCCGGCCATCCTTCAGCGCGAAGGGATACCGCTCTCCGGCCTTCGGGTCGTACTCGTATGTGGTGCGATCGTCCCGCAACTGCATGATTCGGTCGTCTACACAGCCCGTGGCCCGCTCTGTATAGATGGCAAGCTGCGCGCAGGTGCCGACCACCAGGTCGGCGTGTCCTACATCACTTCCGTCCAGTGGATCCCAGGAGTTGTACGAGATGACCGCCGCCTGTACACCGTGGACCTCGGCCATGGCCTTCCGCTGCGCAGGTGAGATCTCGTTCAAGAGGATGTTGTACTCCTGAATGGGAGCTGTTCGCCGACTGATCTGGTCCAGCTCAACGAGCACTCCCTGCGTAAGCGAAGCCCCGAAGACCAACAGCACAAGCCCGGCGACCACCCGCAAGGATGATCCCGGATCCACTTCCGTACGCCGCATTGCCAACGCCACCGGCAGCGACTTCGCCATCCCCGCCAACCGCTGTGACAACCACGCGGTGATCGGTGCCAGCCCGAAGGCAAGTCCGGCGCCGGTCATCAGCACGGCACTGGGAACCAGCACAGAATTGGCTGATCCCTCCGACGGGTCTCGTCCCATCAGACCAAGTGCGCAGTACCCGCTGATCACTCCGAGCCCGGGAATCAGTAGCAAAGAGGCGTATTTCTTCGGCAGCTTCCGTTCACCGGTCCGTCGCACGCTGATCGGTGACACTGCGGCCCGTCGCGCACTGAACTGCCCCACGATCCAAGCAAGTGCCGGACAGCCCACCAGGCATACAGCCACGGTCATCCCGTCGGGATGACCGTCCTCTGGGTACCAGTGGAGTCCAGGCAACCCGACCCGAGCCATCACCTCGTTGAGTCCGAGATACCCGATGATCCCGATTACGGCTCCAGCGAGAGCAGCGACCACGCTCTCCCCGGCGTTCACTCGCAGTGTGTCTTTCACACTGAGTCCAACAAGTCGAAGGGCTGCAAGCCGGCGTGCACGAGACTCACCGGAGAGGCGTGCGCATACGGACAGAAAGATGACCAAGGGCAGTAGCACGATGCACCCGAGGACGAACCGCAGGATTTCCAGGGTCGAGGGCTCAACGACCGGCTGCCATGTTCGCCCTGTGCCGAAGCTGCCGAGCGTCTCTGCTTCGGGCAGGCTGGCTGGGGTGGTGCCGATGTAGGCGTACAGATCATCGGAGCTGCCCAGCCCCTCTGGTGAGACAGTGTCGGTCACACGGCCCGGGACAAGCCCAGCTGCCTTTGGGTTGGCTGCCAAGACCTCGCCCAGTTTCGGCGAAACAATTGCTTCACCAGGGCTGGGAAGCCTTTCGATGCCCGGTGGAATTGGTGTCGGGCCAGGGGCGGTGAGAGCAACGAAAACTCGATGGAGTACTTGCGAACCGTAGGGGTCCCGGAGCTCGCGGTAAACGACATTGCTTGTACCCGGCCGCGGCTCCCGGGCGGCCGTACGAGCGTCATGAGCGGCAAGGATTGACGGAATGGTCAATACGACGGCAAGACAAGCCACCCCGAGCGCCGACCCGAGCGACATCAAAAGAAAACGGATCCGCCCCCTGCGTCCGCTGCTCCACAGCAGGCGCATCCCGAGGAGGAACGGGTTCACACCGCCACCCGCTGCGCCAGAACACCGTCCGTCATCGTGTACTGCGTATCGGCCTTCGCCGCGACGTCCGCATCATGGGTGACGATGACCACCGCAGTCTTCTGCCGCCGCGCAAGCTGAAGAAACTCGTCCAGCACAGCAGCCGCGTTGACGCTGTCGAGCGCCCCGGTGGGCTCATCCGCGAACACCACGTCCGGCCGGTGGACCAAGGCCCGGGCGACCGCCACGCGCTGACTCTGGCCACCCGACAGCTTCGAGGTCCTGCGCCGCGCCAGTTCGCTCATCCCGAGCCGCTTCAACACCTGGCCAGCCATGACGTGAGCGTGGTCCTTGCTGATCCCGGCGAGCCGGAGAGGAAGCGCCGCGTTCTCCTCGACGGTCAGCTCCGGCAGTAACTCCCCGTACTGGAAGACGAAGCCCAACCGCGTGCGCCGCAGCGCGCTGAGATCCCCGTCGGAAAGACAGGACAGCCGCTCCCCGTCGAAGGTCACCGACCCGTTGGTGGGCGGCAGAACCCCGGCGAGGCAGTACAGCAGGGACGACTTGCCCGACCCGCTGCTGCCCATGATGGCGGCTACTTCGCCGCGCTTGAGGGTGAAGTCGACACCGAAGACGGCCTGCTGGGTTCCGTAGAAGAGGTCCACGCCTTCGGCGTGAAGGATGACATCCATTTGGTGTGCCTCCTGAAGAACGGGGGCCGCCTTCCGGCGGCTCCCCAAGGGTCGATTACCGCCGTGCGAACAGTTGCTCGGTTGAGCAGCTGTCCGGCCGGAAGGAGCCGCGGTCAAGGCACACCTGCAGTCGAACTTCTTTGGTCTTCAGAACCGCGCCGTCGTAAAACACCTTGTCGACCTTGATGCTCTTCCTTTGAACGCCCTTGAGCTGGCGCCACGAGTAGCCCTCCACCTTGGACCGGAGGTAGACGTTGTGGCCGTCGTTCGGGGCTTCGTCACGCAGCGTTCCCTTTACGTGAAGCCCACTCGGAGCCTTGCTTGTGGGCTGCCACTGGTACGTGCCGACAAGCGCAGCTCCTGGCGTCCTCAGAACCAACTTGCTCTCCGAGGAGGCCATTGCCGTCCCCATCCCCCCGAAGAACAGTCCTGCAGTTACCATTGCTGCAGCCAACTTCTTCATGAATAACCTCTGTTGGGTCGCGTGCCGACTGATCGTCACAGAACGTATCCGCATCGCTACCTGTCGAACGCCGCAGGAACGTCCCTCCCTGCCCACAACCCTCTGATCCAGTGAATGAAACGCTCCTGGCTGCCCCTACTCCATGAGGGTGATCGCTGGGGTGCCCATGAAGCGTGAGTGCCCTGGTTTTCAATCGCCCCTTTGGCGCTCCCCGCCGACACCGTCAACCAGCTGCTTCCCTCGCAGCCCGCATATCCGTCAACCGAAGGGGCGCGGCGGCCCTGCGTACCCCGCCCAATGTGGCGCGGCTCACTGAAGGTGCTGACGGACGGAAAACGTCGAAGGGCCCCACCGCGAACGGTGGGGCCCTTCGACATCGTGCCCGGTGAGGCACTGGCGGAGGATACGAGATTCGAACTCGTGAGGGGTTGCCCCCAACACGCTTTCCAAGCGTGCGCCCTAGGCCTCTAGGCGAATCCTCCGCCGGGAACATTACATGACCGAGGGGGGTGCTCGCGAACCCGATCGCAGGTGGGGTCGGCCGAGGGTTCCGGACGGGAGGTGTGGGGTCCCGGTGCCGTCGGCATCGGGTAGTCTGGGCGGAGCCCCTCACGCGGCGCTATCTGACTGAACTCCCCCAGGGCCGGAAGGCAGCAAGGGTAGGTCGGCTCTGGCGGGTGCGTGGGGGGCGCTTGCGTTCCCGGGAACTCCCGGGCTCCCGGGGCTCAGGAGCAGGGCTGGGGCCGGTGCCACCGTCAGGACCGGCCAAGCCGGGACCAGCCGGGCCAGGACCAACCGGCCGCCGGGCCGGGACCAGTCAAGCCAGGACCAGCCAGCCGCCGGGCCAGGACCAGTCGGCCCCGCGCCGCCCGCCGGCCGGCCCCCACCGCCCCGAGCCCCCGCCCCCCCACGTTTTTCCCGAGTTGTCGGTGCGCGCCTATAACCTCGTACACGTGTCGTCTCTCGCGCTCTACCGCCGCTATCGCCCCGAGTCCTTCGCCGAGGTCATCGGTCAGGAGCATGTCACCGACCCGCTGCAGCAGGCCCTGCGGAACAACCGGGTCAATCACGCGTACCTGTTCAGCGGGCCCCGTGGCTGCGGCAAGACGACCAGCGCGCGCATCCTCGCCCGCTGCCTGAACTGCGAGCAGGGCCCGACGCCCACGCCCTGCGGCGAGTGCCAGTCCTGTCAGGACCTCGCGCGGAACGGGCCGGGGTCGATCGACGTCATCGAGATCGACGCCGCCTCGCACGGCGGCGTGGACGACGCCCGCGACCTGCGGGAGAAGGCCTTCTTCGGGCCCGCCTCCAGCCGGTACAAGATCTACATCATCGACGAGGCCCACATGGTCACCTCGGCGGGCTTCAACGCCCTCCTGAAGGTGGTCGAGGAGCCCCCGGAGCACCTGAAGTTCATCTTCGCCACCACCGAGCCCGAGAAGGTCATCGGGACCATCCGCTCGCGGACCCACCACTACCCCTTCCGGCTCGTGCCGCCCGGCACCCTCCGGGAGTACCTCGGCGACGTCTGCGGGCGCGAGGGCATTCCCGTCGCGGAGGGCGTGCTGCCCCTCGTCGTGCGCGCCGGCGCCGGTTCCGTGCGCGACTCGATGTCCGTCATGGACCAGCTCCTGGCCGGCGCCGCCGACGACGGCGTGACCTACGCCATGGCCACCTCGCTCCTCGGCTACACGGACGGCTCGCTGCTCGACTCCGTCGTCGACGCCTTCGCCGCCGGTGACGGCGCCGCCGCCTTCGAGGTCGTCGACCGGGTCGTCGAGGGCGGCAACGACCCCCGCCGCTTCGTCGCCGACCTCCTGGAGAGGCTGCGCGACCTGGTGATCCTGGCCGCCGTGCCGGACGCCGCCGAGAAGGGCCTCATCGACGCCCCGGTCGACGTCGTCGAGCGCATGCAGGCGCAGGCGTCCGTCTTCGGGGCCGCCGAGCTCAGCCGGGCCGCCGACCTCGTGAACGCCGGCCTCACCGAGATGCGCGGCGCCACCTCCCCCCGGCTCCAGCTGGAGCTGATCTGCGCACGCGTCCTGCTGCCCGCCGCCTACGACGACGAGCGCTCCGTCCAGGCGCGCCTGGACCGGCTGGAGCGCGGCGCCACGACCACCGCCGCCTCCGCCCCCGCGCCCGTCTTCACCCCCGGACCCGCCGGCCCCCCCGCGTCCGCCATGGGATACGTCCCCGGACCCGACGCCCACACCCCCATGGCCCCGCCGCCGCCCCCGCCCGTACCCGTACAGACGCCGCCGCAGCCGCAGGCTCCCGCGCCCGCCGCGTCGGGCGGGCCCCGGCCCGGTGCCTGGCCCGGGGCCGCGGCGCCCGGCGGCGGCAGCGCCCCCGGTGCCTGGCCCGGAGCCTCCGCCCCGGCCCCGCAGGCCCCCGCGCCCGCCGCCGCGCCCACGCCCGCGCCAGCCTCCACCCCCGCTCCCACCGGCGGAGACACCGCCCAGGTGCGGAACCTGTGGCCGCAGATCCTCGACGCCGTCAAGAACCGGCGCCGTTTCACGTGGATCCTGCTCAGCCAGAACGCGCAGGTCGCCGGGTTCGACGGCACCACCCTCCAGCTCGGCTTCCTCAACGCCGGCGCCCGGGACAACTTCGCGAGCAGCGGCAGCGAGGACGTCCTGAAGCAGGCCCTTGCCGAGCAGTTCAACGTGAACTGGAAGGTCGAGGCGATCGTCGACCCCTCGGGCGGTGCCGCACCGCCGCCCGCCGCCGCCAACTTCGGCGGCCGTCCGGCGGCCCCGGCCCCCGCCCCGGCGCCCTCCTTCCAGCAGGCCCCGCCGCCCCCGCCCGCGCAGGCGGCCCCCGCTCCCGCCCGGCCGCAGCAGCCCGCGCCCGCCAAGGACCCGTCCCCGCCCGCGTACGCCCCGCCCGCGCCGCGGCCCGTGGCGCCGGAGGACGACGTTCCGGAGGAGGACGATCCCGACCTCGTCGACTCGGCCCTCTCCGGGCACGACCTGATCGTGCGCGAGCTCGGCGCCACGGTCGTGGAGGAATACACGAACGAGTAGGGGCGTCTCGCTCGGTGGCCCGTACGAAGGGCATCCCGTCCCGCGGGCTACTCTGGCTTGCGTGAAGGTCCTCGTCATCGGCGGCGGCGCCCGCGAACACGCCCTGTGCCGCTCTCTCTCCCTCGATCCCGACGTCACCGCTCTGCACTGCGCGCCCGGCAACGCCGGAATCGCGGAGGTCGCCGAGCTGCACGCCGTCGACCAGCTGGACGGCGACGCCGTCGCGCGCCTCGCCACCGAGCTGGACGCCGGTCTCGTCGTCGTCGGCCCGGAGGCCCCGCTCGTCGCCGGCGTCGCCGACGCCGTGCGCGCGGCCGGCGTCCCCGTCTTCGGCCCCTCGCGGGAGGCGGCGGAGCTGGAGGGCTCCAAGGCCTTCGCCAAGGACGTCATGGCCGGCGCCGGCGTGCCCACCGCCCGCAGCTACGTCTGCACCACTCCCGAGGAGATCGACGAGGCGCTCGACGCCTTCGGCGCCCCGTACGTGGTGAAGGACGACGGCCTCGCCGCCGGCAAGGGCGTCGTCGTCACCGACGACCTGGAGAAGGCCCGGACGCACGCGCTCGCGTGTGACCGCGTGGTCATCGAGGAGTACCTCGACGGCCCCGAGGTCTCCCTCTTCGCCATCACCGACGGCACCACCGTCCTGCCGCTCCAGCCCGCGCAGGACTTCAAGCGCGCGCTCGACGGCGACGAGGGCCCCAACACCGGCGGCATGGGCGCCTACTCCCCGCTGCCCTGGGCCGACCCGAAGCTGGTCGACGAGGTCATGGAGACCGTCCTCCAGCCGACCGTGGACGAGCTGCGCCGCCGCGGCACCCCCTTCTCCGGCCTGCTGTACGCCGGTCTGGCGATCACGAGCCGCGGCGTCCGGGTCATCGAGTTCAACGCCCGCTTCGGCGACCCCGAGACCCAGGTCGTCCTGGCCCGGCTCGCCACCCCGCTCGCCGGCGTCCTGCTGAACGCCGCCAACGGCACGCTCGCCGACCAGGCGCCGCTCCGCTGGCGGGACGACGCCGCCGTCACCGTGGTCGTCGCCTCCCACAACTACCCGGACACCCCGCGCACCGGCGACCGGATCACGGGCCTGGAGGAGATCGCGGAGCTCGACGCCCCGCACGCGTACGTGCTGCACGCCGGTACGAAGCGGGACGGCGACGCCGTGGTGAGCGCGGGCGGCCGTGTCCTCTCGGTCACCGCCACCGGAACGGACCTGGCGCGGGCCCGCGAGCGCGCCTACGCGGCGGTCGGCCGCATCCGGCTCGACGGCTCCCAGCACCGCACGGACATCGCGCGGAAGGCCGCCGGGGCCTGATTCTCGCACGACCGCTCCACGGGGCCGTGCGGTGCACCGCACGGCCCCACGATCGCCATCACCTTTGCCCAAAGCCATTCCATCGAGTGACGGATGAGCCATCCGGATGACGCCCGCCACCACCCCAACTAGGGTGCGGCGCAGGCGTTCCGGCACTTGGCCCACCGGCATTGCGATGTCAGTGACGGGTGCCACAGTGGGGGAGTGACCAACACCGCCACAGGCAGTCCCGACCAGGGCAGGAGGGGATGATGAGCGGCGTGTCCGGCACCGGTTCCGCCGTCGGCGAGGAGTGGGGTGCGCGCGCCGCGCGCTCCCGGGCCCTCGCCGTCCTCCGCGTCCGCGGCAGGGCACTGGGCCTCGCGGTGCTTCCCGCCGCGGTGGCCGTCGTGCTGTACGCGGGCGAGGTCACCGGCCACTTCTCGGGTACGGGATGGGGCACGGCCCGCTGGATCGTGACCGTCCTCGCGGTCGTCGTCCTCCTCGCCGCCACGGCCGTCGCCCTCGTCGTCGCCCGGGCCCGCCCGGCCGCCACGCCGACGGTGGAGCTGGCCGAGACCGCCGCCCCCGACCTGTACCGGCTGGTGCGGGACCTGGCCGACCGGCTCGGCGTCCCGGCACCCGCCGCGATAGCCCTGACCCCGGACTGCGACAGCTGGCTGGAGGACCGCACGCACCGGGCCCACCGGACCCGCCGCGCGGGCGGCGGAGCCGGCGCCGCCCCCGTCCTGGTCATAGGCTCGCCCTTCCTCTGGTGGATGCGGGTCGGCGAGCTGCGGGCGGTCCTCGCCCCCGTCGTCGCCGGCACGGGCCCGGCCGCCCATCCCGACATAGCCGCCGCCCGCCGCTTCGTCCGCGGCCTGGACGCCGCGATCGCCGTGCCCCGGGACCCCGGCCTCGACCCGGTCCGCCGCCTCGGCGCCCACGGCGTCGGGCAGGTCGCCCGCGTGCTGCTGCGCGCCTGTCGCGGGCACGCCGCCGAGATGGAGCGCGGAGTCGCCGCCGCGGGATCGGAGCGCGCCCAGGAGGTCGACTACGGCGTACGGATCGTGGCGCAGGAGCAGGTCGGCCTGGCCTACGCGGGCTGGGACCGCCTCCTGACCCGGGTCGCGCTGCCCGCCTGGCGGATGGGCCGCTGGCCCGCCAAGCTCGACGCGGGCGTGGTCTCCGCCCTGACCGAGCTGTCCCGCCGCGACCGGCTCGCGGACGGCTTCTCCTCCCGGTTCGGCGAGCGCCCGGCCTGCGACCTCCTGGAGGAGCCGGGCGCGGTCGACGAGGCCACCTCGCTGCTCGCCGCCCGCCTCTTCCACGGCGGCCCGGCCGCGCCCGGCCCCGACTGGTCGCCGGTGGAGTGGAGCCAGTACCCGGAAGAGGTCGTCGACCGGAAGTGGCGCACGGACGCGGCCCGTCTCCACCGGGTCCTCGACGGCATCGACGCGGCCGCCGCCACCCCCGGCGCCCCGCCCCCGGCCGACGGCCCGACCCTGACCCGCGTGATCGACCGCCTGACGACGGCGCCGACGGCCGCGTCCACGGCGACGGCACCCGCACCGGCCCCGGGAGCACCCGCCGAAGCCGCCACCGCCCCGGCCGGCCACGACGGACGCGACCACCCCGCCGACCCCGCCGACCCCGACGGACGCGACCACCTCGCCGATCTCGCCGGCCCCGCAGACCCCGCCGACCTCGCAGACCGCACCGACCCCGCAGACCTCGCCGGGCGTGACGGCCTCGTCGACTTCGGCGATCCGGACGACCGCGACGACTGCGACGACCTCGACGACGACCTCCCGGTCAACCCCGCCGCCGACGCGCTCGCCGGGGCCCTCAGCGCCCTGCTCGCCCGTGAGGAGGCCGCGCGGGAGGCCCGGTTCGCCGCCGAGAGCGCCCGGGGCCAGAAGGCGGCCGCCGCCCCGGCGGCGGACCGGGCCACCGCGTACGAGGGCGTCAGCGGCCCCGACGGCCCCCTGCCGCTCTTCCCGCTCCAG
This sequence comes from Streptomyces sp. NPDC092045, assembly GCF_044756005.1. Taxonomy (NCBI): domain Bacteria; kingdom Bacillati; phylum Actinomycetota; class Actinomycetes; order Kitasatosporales; family Streptomycetaceae; genus Streptomyces; species Streptomyces sp. NPDC092045. The sequence continues at coordinate 409,877 of NZ_JBIVSC010000005.1, forward strand.
CCGCCCCGCAGCGGCCACGACCTGCTCGCCGACCACGTCACCGCGATGGTCTGCTGCGCTGCCGTGGACACCGCCGAGGCGGCCCCCGGGCTCGACTGGCTCGACGGACCCGCCCTGCTCCTCGGCGGCGAGCGGGCGACGGACCTCGGCCCCCGCGTCCTCTCCCTCGTCGAGGACGGCGACCCCGAGCCGCTGCGGGACTGGCTCGCGCGCACCGGCGTCCGCCCCGAGAAGCCCGTACGGCTCGTCTGACCCGCCGTCGGCGCCACCGCCGGCCCTACGCCCGACCTGCCCGCCCGGCCCGCCGCCGACCCCGTACTCCGGAGCGCCCCGGACGCGGTTCCGTCGCGAGCCCCCGGCATAGACCGACGGCACATGCGGAATCTCGTCTTCCACTCTCGTCAATTCACGACGAACGGTGACGGAGTGCGTGCGTTATGTGATGTGCTGGAGGCCATCACTGACAGAAGCACGAATCCACGGGCACTGACCGGCCGACCGGGGGAGTCGAGGGAGGGGCGCAGCATGGGGGCGGATCAGATCAGGCGGTGGGAGTCGGGCGCGCTCGCGCACGCCGTCTCCGATCCCTTCGGCCAGGGCCCGCTGCCCTGGCTGCGCGGCTCGGACAACTACTTCGACGACACCGGCCAGATGGTGCCCTGGTACGCGGACGAGGTCCTGGCCCGGGGCGGCACCGGCGGCCCCCGCACGGCCGACGACGTCCGGCGCCAGATCAAGGGCTTCGCGTCCGGCGGAGCCGTCGCGCCGGGCGACTCGATCGACTTCCACATCACGGTGGACCCGCCGCAGCAGTTCTCGGTCGACATCTATCGGATCGGTCACTACGGCGGTCACGGCGCCGCGAAGATCATCACCAGCCCGCGCCTCTCCGGGATCGTCCAGCCCGCCCCGCTCATCGTCGACCGCACGGTCTCCTGTCACCACTGGTGGCAGTCCTGGCGGCTCCAGGTCCCCGGCTACTGGGCGATCGGCGCGTACGTCGCCGTCCTCACCACCGCCGACGGGCACCGCTCCCACATCCCCTTCACGGTCCGCGACGACCACCCGGCGGACCTGCTCCTCGTCCTCCCGGACGTGACCTGGCAGGCGTACAACCTCTATCCGGAGGACGGGCACACCGGCGCCAGCCTCTACCACGCCTGGGACGAGGACGGCCGGCTGCTCGGCGAGGAGGACGCGGCCGTCACCGTCTCCTTCGACCGCCCCTACGCGGGCGCGGGGCTGCCGCTGCACGTCGGCCACGCCTACGACTTCATCCGCTGGGCCGAGCGCTACGGCTACGACCTGGCGTACGCCGAGACCCGCGACCTGCACGCGGGCCGCGTCGACCCGGGCCGCTACCGGGGCCTGGTCTTCCCCGGCCACGACGAGTACTGGTCGGCGCCGATGCGCCAGGCCGCCGAACGCGCCCGCGACCAGGGCACCTCCCTCGTCTTCCTCTCCGCCAACACCATGTACTGGCAGGTGGAGCTGGGCCCCTCGGCCTCCGGCGCGCCCGACCGGCTCCTCACCTGCCGCAAGCGCCAGGGCCCCGGACGTCCCGCGCTCTGGCGCGAGGTCGACCGGCCCGAGCAGCAGCTCCTCGGCGTCCAGTACGCGGGCCGGGTGCCCGAACCGCATCCGCTGGTCGTGCGCAACGCCGGGCACTGGCTCTGGGAGGCCACCGGCGCCGGGGACGGCGACGAGATCCCCGGCCTGGTCGCGAGCGAGGCCGACCGGTACTTCCCGCGCACCGCGCTCCCCGAGCACGAGAGCCGCATCCTGCTCGCCCACTCGCCCTACCGGGACGGCGACGGCGCGCTGCGCCACCAGGAGACCTCGCTCTACCGGGCCCCGTCCGGCGCCTGGGTCTTCGCCTCCGGCACCTTCGCCTGGTCGCCCGCCCTCGACCGGCCCGGCCACGTCGACTCCCGGGTCCAGCGCGCCACGGCCAACCTCCTCGACCGGATCTGCAAGAGGGACTGACCGGTACGGGGAGGGGCCGGGAGGCCCGTACGGAGAGGCCGCCCACCGGTGGTCCACGCGGGTGCGAGAGAATCGAAGCGCTCCTGGATCAACCTACGCGGAGGAACCGTGTCCGGATTCGTAGAAAAGCCCGAGCCCGTCCAGGTCCCGGGCCTCACCCATCTCCACACGGGCAAGGTGCGCGACCTGTACCGGAACGAGGCCGGTGACCTCGTGATGGTGGCGAGCGACCGCCTGTCCGCGTACGACTGGGTCCTGCCCACCGAGATCCCCGACAAGGGCCGGGTCCTCACCCAGCTCTCCCTGTGGTGGTTCGACCGGCTCTCCGACCTGGTCCCGCACCACGTCCTCTCCACCGAGCTGCCCGCCGGCGCCCCCGCCGACTGGGCGGGCCGCACCCTGGTCTGCAAGTCCCTGAACATGGTCCCGGTCGAGTGCGTCGCCCGCGGCTACCTCACCGGCTCCGGCCTCGTCGAGTACGACGCGTCCCGCACGGTCTGCGGCCTCGCGCTCCCCGAGGGCCTGAGCGACGGCTCCGAGCTGCCCGCCCCGATCTTCACCCCGGCCACCAAGGCCGCCGTGGGCGACCACGACGAGAACGTGTCGTACGAGGAGGTCGCCCGCCAGGTCGGCGCCGAGACGGCCGCGCTGCTACGCCAGACGACCCTCGCCGTCTACTCCCGGGCCCGGGACATCGCCCGCGAGCGCGGGATCATCCTGGCCGACACCAAGTTCGAGTTCGGCTTCGAGAGCACCCCGGACGGCGACCGGCTCGTCATCGCCGACGAGGTCCTCACCCCGGACTCCTCGCGCTTCTGGCCGGCTGACCAGTGGCAGCCGGGCCGCGCCCAGCCCTCGTACGACAAGCAGTTCGTGCGCGACTGGCTGACCTCCCCGGCCTCCGGCTGGGACCGCAAGAGCGAGCAGCCCCCGCCGGCCCTCCCGCAGGAGGTCGTGGACGCGACCCGCGCCAAGTACACCGAGGCCTACGAACTCCTCACCGGCAACGCCTGGAGCTAGCCGGGAACGAGAAAGCCCCCGGTCGGTCCGACCGGGGGCTTCTTCGTGGAGCGGACGACGAGATTCGAACTCGCGACCCTCACCTTGGCAAGGTGATGCTCTACCAACTGAGCCACGTCCGCATGCGCCGTAGCGCGCAGCCCACTATACCCAACCTTTCGCCCGCGCGAGACGCACCGCCGTGTGACGGTTCTCGGCACCGAGCTTCGCGGCGGCCGAGGAGAGGTAGTTCCGGACGGTCCCGGGGGAGAGCGAGGCGCGCCGGGCGATCTCCGTGACGGGCGCCCCGTCGGCGGCGAGTTCGAGCACCTCGGCCTCCCGGACGGTCAGCGGCGAGTCTCCGGACGCTATGGCGTCGGCCGCCAACTCCGGGTCCACGTAACGGTTTCCGGCGTGCACGGTACGGACGATCTCCGCGAGCCGCTGGGCGCTGACGGTCTTCGGGGCGAAGCCTCGGACGCCCGCGGCAAGGGCTCGCTTCAGGTGCCCGGGGCGCCCGTGGCTCGTCACGATCATGGCGCGGCAGTCGGGGAGTTCGTCCCGCAGGGCAGTGGCCACCATCACACCGTCCATGCCCGGCATCTGCAGGTCGAGCACGGCGACGTCGGGGCGGTGGGCGCGGGCCATGGCGAGTGCCTCGGGTCCGGTCGCGGCCTCGGCGACGACCACGAGGTCGTCCTCCAGGGCGAGCAGGGCGGCGAGCGCCCCCCGGATCAGATGCTCGTCGTCGGCGAGCAGTACGCGTACGGTCACGCGACCGTCTCCTCCTTCTCGTGCCTGCCGTGCCTCTCGTGCCCCCCGTGTTCCCCGTACTCCTCGTTCTCCCCACGCACGGCCCGTGCCGGGACCGCGGGCGTCCGCGCCGCCCCGCTCCGTCCCGTGCGGGGCAGCGGGACGCGGGCGGTCACGCGGAACGAGTGCGGCGCCGCCGGGCCCGCGTCCAGGGTGCCGTCCACCGCGCCCAGCCGCTCCCGCAGCCCGGCGAGCCCGGACCCGCGCCCCGCCCTGCTCAAGGCGTCGGCCGTCCCCGTCCCGTCTCCGGCGCCCGCCTCCTCCGCCCCGTCGTTCTCGACGGTGAGCAGCACCGCCCCCGGCTCGGCCCGGAGGACGATCGCGCACCGGCGCGCGTCCCCGTGGCGCAGGACGTTCGTCGTGGTCTCCCGGACGACCCAGCCCAGGGCCGACTGCACCTCGGACGGCAGGTCGAGCGCCGGGGCGTCCACGGCGCAGTCGATCCCGGCGGCCCCCAGCACTCCGCGCGCACCCTCCAGCTCGACCCGCAGGTCGGCCTCGCGGTAGCCGCGCACGACCTCGCGCACCTCCCGCTGCGACTCCTGCGCGATCCGCTGCACCTCGACCATCTGGTCCACGGCCTCCGGGCGTCCGCGCCGGGAGAGCTGCACCGCGAGCTCGCTCTTGAGCGCGATCACCGACAGGTTCCGCCCCATGACGTCGTGCAGGTCCCGTCCGAAGCGGAGCCGCTCCTCGGCGACGGCCAGCCGGGCCTTGAGGTCCCGGGAGCGCTCCAGCTCCTGCACGATCCGGAGCAGCCAGGAGGAGAAGCCGCTGGTCATGGAGATGAAGACGCCGCCGACGAGGATGCCGACCGCCGAACCGGCCGCCATGTCGAGGCCGTTGCCCACCGCCGCCATCGGGGCTCCGGTGGCGACGGCGGTGCCGAGCACCGCGTACACCACGTGCCGCACCGGGCCGAGGCAGAGGACGAGGGCGCAGAGCGTGAAGATCGAGGTCCCGGCGAGGACGCTCACGTTCACCGCCGGATCGGGCAGCGCTCCGCCCGCCCACAGGAGGTTCAGGGCGAGGTCGACGGCGAGGGTGACGCCGGCCACCGCGACGGCGAGCCGGACCGGCCGCTCCCGCTTCCCGGTCGTGTGGTCCAGGGCGCGGGAGGCGAGGAAGGCGCAGAGCACGGCGTGGACGCCGATCCACAGGAGCAGTCCGACCGCGGCCTGCGGGGGGAGCGGTCTCTCCCCGTCGTGGTTGAACGGGGTGCCGCCGAGCACGAACAGCTCGATCGGCACGAAGAGGTGGAAGGTCCACCGCGTGTACAGCTCCACCTTCTCGGCGCTGCTGCGCCGGGACCACCATCCCGTCAGCCTGGACATCAGGCCGCCCCCTCCCGAGGTCTAGCGTCGCGGTTCCCAGCGGAACCACCGGTGGACCGCCCACGCCGTCAGGACGCCCCAGGCCACTGTATTGAGCCCGGCGCCCACCAGGCTCTCCGCCTGCGCGGTACCGAGCCAGCCGGCCCGCACGAACTCCATCACGCCGCTGAGCGGCAGCAGCCCGCAGAGGTCGGCGGCGAGCGGGGGCAGGGCGTCGCGGGGCACGAAGAGGCCGGAGCCGAAACAGGAGATGAGGAAGAGCGGCAGGGTCGTCAGACCGGCGCTCTCGACGGTGCGGGTGATCACGGTGGTGAGCGCGGCGAGCCCGGCGAGCAGCACGATCGCGGCGGCGACGCCGAGCAGCAGCAGGTCGGGCCGGGCGGGGGCGGACACGTCGAGGACGGCGATGCCGCCGGCCGTGAGGACGGCGCACTGCGCGAGCGTGATGGCGGTGGCGGGCAGGGCGCAGCCGATGAGTATCTCCGCGTCGCTCGCCTCGCCGGTCCGCAGCCGCTTGAGGACCAGCTCCTCGCGGCGGGCGACGAGCGCGGAGACCAGGCTCATGTAGGCGACGAGGAGCAGCACCATGCCGGTGCCGCCGATGAGGGTGGCCGCCCCGGCGCCCATCGGCAGGGTCTCCGCGTCGAGCTGGCTGAGCGAGGAGCGCAGCAGGAAGACCATGAGGAGCGGCATGAGCAGGGCGATGAAGAGATTGTTCCGGTTGCGCACGAGGAGGGTCAGCTCGGCCCGGCCGAGAGCCGTGAGCCGGCTGCGGACGGTGGAGACGGGCCCGGCGGCCGGGGGCGTGGTCGTGGCGGTGCTCATCGGGCGTCGGCCTCCTGCCGGTCGGTGCGGGCTGCGGTGTCGTGCGGCGGGGCGCCCTGCGGGCCGTCCCGGGTCGGATCGTCCGAGCCGTCCAGGCCGTCCCGCGCGGATCCTTCGCGCGAGGCGATGTCGAGGAACGCCTCTTCGAGGGAGGCGGAGCGGGCGTCGAGCCCGTCGAGCCGTATGCCGCCGTCGCCTGCCCAGGCGAGGAGCACGGAGAGGTCCTCCTGGAGGTCGCGGGTGCGGATCTCCACGCGGCCGCCGCTCTCGGCGGCCCGCAGGCGCAGCGGGAGGTGCGCGGCCAGGACGCCCTCGGGGAGGGTGAAGCGGATCCGGGCGGGACGCGCGGCGGTGACCTCGGCCGGTGTGCCGGAGAGCACGATCTCGCCCCGGTTCATGATCGCGAGGCGGTCGGCGAGGGCTTCGACCTCCTCCAGGTAGTGCGTGGTGAGGAGCACGGTGGTGCCGCCGTCCCGCAGCTGCCGGACGAGGTCCCAGGTGTCGCGGCGGCCCTCCGCGTCGAGGCCGGTGGTGGGTTCGTCGAGGAAGAGCACCTCGGGGCGGCCGAGCAGGGCGAGCGCCAGGTCCAGCCTGCGCCGCTCGCCGCCGGAGAGCTGCTTGATCCGGACGCGCTCCCGGCCGGTGAGGCCGGTGGCGGCGAGCGCCTCCCCGACGGGGCGGGCGCCGCTGGTGCAGCCCGCCCACATCCGTACGGTCTCGGCCACGGTGAGGTCGGAGGGGAAGCCGCCCTCCTGGAGCATGATGCCGATCCGGGGGCGGACGGCGGACCGCTCGCGGTACGGGTCGTGGCCGAGGACGCGGGCGGTGCCGGCGCTGGGTGCGGCGAGGCCCTCCAGGAGTTCGACGGTGGAGGTCTTGCCGGCGCCGTTGGTCCCGAGGAGGGCGAAGATCTCGCCCCGGGGGACGGCGAAGGAGATTCCGCGCACGGCCTCGAAGCCGCCGCCGGACTTCCGGCCGGATCCCTCGGCGTACGTACGGCGCAGGTCGGTCGCCTCGATCGCAGGTGTCATGCGTCCAGACTCCCGGCGTCCGCACCTCCCCGGCAGTGCGCACTGTCATGATCCCTGCTGACAAATGTCATGAGGACGAGGGCGCGGAAGAGGGAACACGTCGAAGGCCCCGGTTCCTGAGAACCGGGGCCTTCGTACTCTGAGCGGACGACGAGATTCGAACTCGCGACCCTCACCTTGGCAAGGTGATGCTCTACCAACTGAGCCACGTCCGCATTGCTCCCGACCGGCTTTCACCGGGCGGTGCGAGCACCACTGTACCTGATCCACAAGAGTGGACGGTCATGCGATGCAGAGCGGGTGACAGGAATTGCACACTGCGCCTTCCCCCTGGAAGGGGGCTGTTCTGCTACTGAACTACACCCGCACGCTGCTTGGAGTGGGGCCTTCCGGCCTCGCCCCTCGGCGTGATCCAGACTCTAGCCGATCACCCGGGGTGCAATGCAAATCGGCTCGGCCTGCGAGGACGGACGGGCCGACGGGGGCGGGGGCCCTTCCCGTCGGACGCCCCCGGTCCCACCGGACACCCTCGGCCTCGCCGGACGCTCCCGGTCCCGCCGGAGATCCTCGGCCCCGCCGGACGCCCCCGGTCCCGCGGACGCCCTGGGCCCCGCCCGGGCATCCCCGGCCCGCCCGGACGCCCCGGTCCCACCGGACGCACCCCGCCTCGGTTCCCGCGCTCCGCCCGACGGGCGGCCCGCCTCAGCTCGCCTCGCGGAAAGCCTCGTAGACCCGCTTGGGGATCCGGCCCCGGGCGGGCACGTCCATCTTGTTGGACTGGGCCCAGGCGCGGACCGCCGCCGGGTCGGGGGCCAGGTCGGTGTGCGTGTACGTCGCGGCCGTGATCCGGCCGTCGGCGCCCGCGCCGATCCGCGCGGGGATCTTGCGGCCGGCCGCGAGGTAGGGCGCGAGGGCCTTGCGGAGTTTCTTTGCATTGGCAGCATTCAGGTCGATCTCGTACATCTTCCCGTCGAGGCCGAACGCGACCGTTTCAGCTGCTTCTCCGCCCTCGATGTCATCGGAGAGGGTGACCACCACACGCTGAGCCACGGATATCGGTCCTTTCCTGCGGCCGCCGAGGTCGTGGGGAGCGCTTGTGGCGCTCCTGACGTGCGACGATGCCGACCGTTCGGCTGTGCCGGAACAATGCTGCTTTCTTCTTGAAGCCTTTCTACAGCGGCAGGTGTCGCATTGTGAAGCCCTACCAATTGTTTCAGCGTGTCCCGGCGCAATGCGGTCCGCAATATTTCACGTGAATTTTGCCGTGGAGGGTCGGGCGTGACGTGGCCGGAGAGGTCGTCGGGAACCCGTCTTTTGTAGGATCCTTCAGATCTCTACCCGCGTAGAATTTGGAGGCAGGTACGCTGAAGGAACCGCCCTCGCAACACACCACCGGGAGTGCCAGTGGCACGCGTCGTAGTCGACGTCATGCTCAAGCCGGAGATCCTCGACCCCCAGGGGCAGGCGGTGCAGCGTGCACTGCCCCGCCTGGGATTCGCCGGAATCGCCGACGTCCGTCAGGGGAAGCGCTTCGAGTTGGAGGTGGAGGGGCCGGTCGACGACGCCGCCCTCGCCCGCATCCACGAGATGGCCGAAACCTTCCTCGCCAACACCGTGATCGAGGACTTCACCGTGAAGGTGGAGTCCACGGAGACCGCCGGGGCCTCGTCGTGACCGCACGCATCGGCGTCGTCACGTTCCCCGGAACGCTCGACGACCAGGACGCGCTGCGCGCCGCCCGCCTGGCGGGCGCCGAGCCCGTCTCGCTCTGGCACCGCGACAAGGACCTCAAGCAGGTCGACGCCGTGGTCCTCGCCGGCGGCTTCTCCTACGGCGACTACCTGCGGGCCGGAGCCATCTCCCGCTTCTCGCCGGTGATGGAGACGGTCATCGAGCAGGCGAAGGCGGGCATGCCCGTCCTCGGCATCTGCAACGGCTTCCAGATCCTCACCGAGGCCCACCTGCTGCCGGGCGCGATGCTGCGCAACAACCACCTCCACTTCATCTGCCGCGACCAGAAGCTGCGGGTGGAGAACGCGGAGACCGCCTGGACCTCGGACTACACCGAGGGCCAGGAGATCGAGGTCCCGCTCAAGAACATGGACGGCCGGTACGTCGCCGACGAGCGCGTGCTCGACGAGCTGGAGGCCGAGGGACGGGTGGCCTTCCGCTACCTGGACGTCAACCCCAACGGCTCGCTGCGCGACATCGCGGGCATCACCAACGCCGCCGGCAACGTGGTCGGCCTCATGCCGCACCCCGAGCACGCCGTCGAGCCGCTGATCGGCACCGGAAAGACGGACGGTCTCGGTTTCTTCACCTCGATCCTCAAGAAGCTGGTCAACGCCTGATGAGCCTCGACACCGTCAAGCACGCGAGCGGGACGCCGGACAGCGAGCAGCCCTGGAAGGAGCTCGGCCTCAAGGAGGACGAGTACGCGCGCATCCGCGAGATCCTCGGCCGCCGTCCCACCGGCGCCGAGCTCGCCATGTACTCCGTCATGTGGTCGGAGCACTGTTCGTACAAGAGCAGCAAGGTCCACCTGAAGCAGTTCGGCGAGAAGGTCCCCGCCAACGACGCCATGCTCGTCGGCATCGGCGAGAACGCGGGCGTCGTCGACGTCGGCCAGGGGTACGCGGTCACCTTCAAGGTCGAGTCGCACAACCACCCCTCGTACATCGAGCCCTACCAGGGCGCGGCCACCGGCGTCGGCGGCATCGTCCGCGACATCCTCGCCATGGGCGCCCGCCCGGTCGCGGTCGTCGACCCGCTGCGCTTCGGCGCGGCCGACCACCCCGACACCAAGCGCGTGCTGCCCGGTGTCGTCGCCGGCATCGGCGGCTACGGCAACTGCCTGGGCCTGCCCAACATCGGCGGCGAGGTCGTCTTCGACTCCTGCTACCAGGGCAACCCGCTGGTCAACGCCGGCTGCATCGGCGTGATGAAGCACGAGGACATCCACCTCGCCAAGGCCTCCGGCGCCGGCAACAAGGTGATCCTGTACGGCGCCCGCACGGGCGGCGACGGCATCGGCGGCGTCTCGGTCCTCGCGTCCGAGACCTTCGACGACACGAAGCCGACCAAGCGCCCCGCCGTCCAGGTCGGCGACCCGTTCCAGGAGAAGCTCCTCATCGAGTGCACCCTGGAGATCTTCGCGGAGAAGCTGGTCGCGGGCATCCAGGACCTCGGCGGCGCCGGACTCTCCTGCGCCACCTCCGAGCTGGCCTCCGCCGGCTCCGGCGGCATGCGGGTCGACCTCGACCGCGTGCACCTGCGCGACGCGACGCTCTCGCCCGAGGAGATCCTCATGAGCGAGTCGCAGGAGCGCATGTGCGCGATCGTCGAGCCCGGCAAGGTCGACCGCTTCCTGGAGATCTGCGAGAAGTGGGACGTCATCGCCACCGTCATCGGTGAGGTGACCGAGGGCGAGCGCCTGGAGATCTTCTGGCACGGCGAGCAGATCGTGGACGTGCCGCCGCGCACGGTCGCCCACGAGGGCCCGGTCTACCAGCGTCCGTTCGCCCGTCCGGAGTGGCAGGACGCGCTCCAGGCCGACGACGCCGGCAAGCTGCCCCGGCCCGCGAACGGCGCGGAGCTGAAGGACCAGGTCCTCAGGCTCGTCTCCTCCCCGAACCAGGCCTCGAAGTCCTGGATCACGGACCAGTACGACCGGTTCGTGCAGGGCAACACGGTCCTGGCGCAGCCCGAGGACGCGGGCATGGTCCGCATCGACGAGGAGACCGACCTCGGCGTGGCCATGGCGACCGACGGCAACGGCCGGTACGCGAAGCTCGACCCGTACGCGGGCGCGCAGCTCGCGCTCGCGGAGTCGTACCGCAACGTCGCCGCCTCCGGCGCCAAGCCGCTGGCGATCTCCAACTGCCTGAACTTCGGCTCTCCCGAGGACCCGGACGTGATGTGGCAGTTCGCCGAGGCCACCCGCGGTCTCGCGGACGGCTGCTTCCAGCTGGGCACTCCGGTGACCGGCGGAAACGTCTCGCTCTACAACCAGACCGGTGACGTGGCGATCCACCCGACGCCCGTCGTGGCCGTCCTCGGCGTGATCGACGACGTCAACCGCCGCACCCCGATCGCCTTCGCGGAAGAGGGCCAGCTCCTCTACCTGCTCGGCGACACCAAGGAGGAGTTCGGCGGTTCGGCCTGGTCCGAGGTGATCCACCAGCACCTCGGCGGTCTGCCGCCGGCCGTGGACCTCGACCGGGAGAAGCTGCTCGGCGAGATCCTGATCTCGGCCTCCCGCGACGGCATGATCGACGCGGCGCACGACCTGTCCGACGGCGGTCTCGTGCAGGCGGTCGTCGAGTCCTGCCTGCGCGGCGGCAAGGGCGCGCGCCTGGTCGTCCCGGAGGGCCTGGACGCCTTCACCTTCCTCTTCAGCGAGTCGGCGGGCCGCGCGGTCGTCGCCGTCCCGCGCAGCGAGGAGCTCCGCTTCACCGACATGTGCGGTGCGCGGGGCCTGCCGGCGACCCGGATCGGTGTCGTCGACGGGGACGCGGTCGACGTGCAGGGCGAGTTCGCGCTCTCCCTGGAGGAACTGCGCACGGCCCACGAGGCGACGATCCCGGGCCTGCTGGCCTGACGATCGCCTCCTCGGAGTGGCGAGCGGCAGTACGTAAGGGAGCCCCCGTCCGGACCTTCGGGTCCGGGCGGGGGCTTCGTCGTCCCCTTCCGCGTCCTCTTCCCGGCCGCCCCGGATTCACCCTTGCACGGAGTTACGTAGTTACGTAATCTATGGGCATGGAGCTGGAAGAGCGGTTCACCGAGTTGGAGCGGCGCATCGCGGCGCTGGAGGGGATGGAGGCCCCCGGGCGCCCCGAGACCGCCGGAGGACGCCTCTGGGCCCTGGAGGGCTTCAAGGGCGAACTGGCCGAGGCGGGGCCGCGGGGCGCCGACGGAGGAGTGCTGTTCACGGGCTCGGTCCGCCTGCCCACCGAGGAGCGGTACGAGTGGCAGTTCGGCGCGTTCACCGAGCGGCTGCTCGACGAGGACTGGGCCGAGACCGCGGACTCCTTCGCCGCCCTCGGCCATCCCGTACGGCTCCGGCTGCTGCGGGAGATACTCGGCGGCCGCCACACCGCCGCCGAGCTGGCCGAGCTCCCGGAGACGGGCACGACCGGCCAGATCTACCACCACCTGCGCCAACTGACCGCCGCGGGCTGGCTCCACACGACCGGGCGCGGTCGCTACGAGGTCCCGGCGGCCCGGGTCGTCCCGCTCCTGGTGGCCTTCACGGCGGCCCACCCGTAGCCCTCGACCACAGCCGCCCGTCCTCCGGTCACAGCCGTCGACCACGATCGTTCAGGGGGAACGCCCATGTTCACGCGCAAGTCCGCGGTGGTGCTCCACCGCACGCTCTGGCTGCTGTTCTTCGTCCAGTTGATCGTCTCGTTCACCGTCGGGCTGCCCTACTCGTACGCGGTGAGCTGGCTGCCGCTGGTCGCCGCCGTGGCGGTCGGGATCGCGCTCGCCCTGCACACCCGGAAGCAGGTCGGGGCGGCGGCGCTGCCCCCGGTCGAGGTGGATCCGCCGGTCGCGGGGCGCTGGTCGGCGCTCAACAGCCCGGCGGACCGGACGCCCAGCCACGGCACCCACCAGTACGGCCAGACGTACGCCATCGACATCCTGGCGGAGGCGGGAGACGGGGAGCGGCCCCGTCCCTCCTTCGCGTGGCTGTGGCCGGTCACCCGCCGGAACGAGGACTTCCCGGCCTTCGGCGCCCCGCTGTTCGCGGTCGCCGACGCGACCGTCGCGCACGCCGAGGACGGCCAGCGCGACCACCTCAGCCGCAACTCGCTGCCCGGCTTCCTCTATCTGCTGCTCTTCGAGGCCACCGCCCGCGTCCTCGCGGGAGCCCGGCGGATCGTCGGGAACCACCTGATACTCGACCTCGGGAACGGCACCTACGCGGTGTACGCCCACCTCCGGCGGGGTTCGCTCGCCGTCCGGGCGGGCGACCGGGTGACGGCCGGCCAGGAGCTCGCCCGGTGCGGAAACTCCGGCAACTCCACCGAACCGCACGTGCACTTCCACCTCATGAACGGCCCCGACCTGGACACGGCCAGGGGCGTGCCCTTCACCTGGCGCGGTGTCGGCGTGCCGAAGAACGGGGAGACGTTCGAGGCGATACCGGGCCCGGCCCGCCCGACGGCCTGACCTCCGCCCGCCACCCCGCCGCCCCGCCTGACCTCCGCCCGCCACCCCGCCTGCCAGGCCTCCCGTGTCCGAACCGCCTCCACCTGCCGGGCCTCCGCCCCTGGCGGCCCCACCCGCCGAGTTCCCAACCGTCGAGCCCTCACCTGCCGGGCCCCGGCCCATCGAGGCTCCGCCCATCGAACCCCCACCTGCCGAGCCCGTATCCGTCGAGCCCCCACCCGTCGAGCCCCACCCGCCCGGTCTCCGTCCCCGACGCGTCCGCCGTCGACCGTCACCGTCGCCGACTACCCTCACCCCATGCCACCGGCCAAGAAGCGCACCCGCAGTTACGACTCCGCCAAGACCCGGGCCGCGGTCCACGCCCAGTTCCGGCACGTACGGGCGGCCGTCGAGGCGTTCACGCCGGTCCAGCTCGACGGGCCGACCCGGCTCGGGGAGTGGACCGTGCGGGACCTGGCGGCGCACCTCGCGCGGATGGTCGACTCCGTGCCCCGGCTGCTCGCCGCTCCCGCGCCGGCCGCGAGGGAACTGGCCCTGCTCGACTGGCCGTCCAGGACCGCCCCGGCCGCCGAACGGATCGACGCGGACGCGCGCGGGACCGACGCCTCCGACCTGCACGGGCTCTACGCGCGCGTGCAGGACGACTACGAGGAGGCGGTGGCGGGCGCGTCCGACGGGCGGCTCCTGCCGCTGAGCTTCGGGGCCATGACGCTCGGGGACTTCCTCGTCACCCGGACCGTCGAACTCGTCGTCCACACCGACGACCTGAACGAGGCGACCGGCGCCGGCATCCCGTACGACCGGCAGGCGCTCGCCGCCTGCACCCGTCTCCTCGCCGACGTCCTCGCGGCGCGGGCTCCCGGAGGGGCGGTCGAGGTGCGGGTCCCGCCGTACGCCGTCGTCCAGTGCGTGGAGGGCCCCCGGCACACCCGGGGCACCCCGCCCAACGTGGTCGAGACGGACCCCCTGACCTGGATCCGGCTCGCGACCGGGCGCGTGGAGTGGGCGACGGAGCTGGACGCGGCCCTGGTGAGCGCGAGCGGCGAACGCGCCGACCTGGCGGACCTGCTGCCCCTGATGGGCTGACGGCGTGGGCTGACGGCCGGTCGCCGCAGGTCCGCCGGGGGCCGGCGGGGGCCGTGGAACCGACTCGTCCGCTCGTCCGTCCCATTTCCATGTCGAAGCCACGAGCACTCGTCGTCCTGGTCCCGCTCCTCCCGGCCCTCCTGCTCACCGCGTGCGGCACGGAGGGAGGTCAAGGCTCCGGGTCCGGGGCGGGCACCGTCTCCCCGGACCTTCCGCTCACCGGCACGCACTGGACCGTCGACGAAGTCACCGTCGACGGGAGCGCGTCCGACGCCCCGCGCGACGCCCGCGTCGCGTTCGGGAAGGACGGGCGCGTCACGGGCAGCGGAGGCTGCAACACCTTCAACGCCACCGTCGCCGTGAAGGGCGACACCCTCACCGCCTCCCCGGGGCCCATGACCGAGATCGCCTGTTCCGACGACCGGATGAGGTTCGAGAAGGAGCTGGTCGAGGCGTTCTCCGGCGAGCTGAAGGGCACGCTGAAGAACGACACGCTCACCCTGACCTCCCCCGACGGGCGGAACGTCCTCGCGCTCACCGCCGAGCGCCCCGCCCCGCTGCGCGGCACCGCGTGGAAGGTCGACGGCCTGCTCTCCGGGAAGACCGCGTCCTCCCTGCCCGCCGGCAGCGAGGGCAAGGCGCGGATCGTCCTGGGCGAGGACGGCAAGGTCACCGGGAACCTGGGCTGCAACAACTTCTCCGCGACCGCGAAGACCGACGGCACGACCCTCACCGTCGAGGGCCCGGCGGCCACCACCCGGATGATGTGCACGGGCCCGCAGATGAAGCTGGAGACCAAGCTGTACGAGCTCCTCGACGGGCCGCTCACCTACCGGGTCGACCACCGGACCCTGACGCTCGCCGACGCCTCCGGAGAAGGACTGACCGCCACCGCCGAACCGGCCGGACGCGCGTAGCGTCCGGGGTTCGAATCCGCTCCGATTGCGAACTCCGTCACATCGCGGGACGGCTCCGGGGACGGTACGAGCGTCCGCTTTCCACGGCCCCGGAGCCGGAATCCCTTCCCCCGCCTGGTTTGTAGCCCTCTCCAAGCACGAGATGATCATTTCGTGCGATCGCACGAGTGCGGCCGATCCCGCTTTTCCTCAATTCGGACCAGTGGTCGAGCCCGTCTACACTCGGAAACGTGCCACGTGGTGACGGTCGACTCAATCACGACCTGCTTCCCGGTGAGAAGGGCCCCCAGGACGCTTGCGGCGTCTTCGGTGTCTGGGCTCCGGGTGAAGAGGTCGCAAAGCTCACGTACTTCGGGCTCTACGCCCTCCAGCATCGGGGCCAGGAATCCGCGGGAATCGCGGTCAGCAACGGCTCCCAGATCCTCGTCTTCAAGGACATGGGCCTCGTGTCCCAGGTCTTCGACGAGACCTCTCTCGGTTCCCTCCAAGGTCACATCGCGGTCGGTCACGCCCGCTACTCGACCACCGGGGCCTCCGTGTGGGAGAACGCGCAGCCGACGTTCCGGGCGACCGCCCAGGGCTCGATCGCGCTCGGCCACAACGGCAACCTGGTGAACACGGCGCAGCTCGCCGAGATGGTCGCGGACCTGCCCAAGAAGGAAGGGCGCGCGACCCGGGTCGCCGCCACCAACGACACCGACCTGGTCACCGCGCTCCTCGCGGGCCAGGTCGACGAGGACGGCGCGCCGCTCACCATCGAGCAGGCCGCCGCGAAGGTCCTCCCCGAGGTCCGGGGCGCCTTCTCCCTCGTCTTCATGGACGAACACACGCTCTACGCGGCCCGCGACCCGCAGGGCATCCGCCCGCTGGTCCTCGGCCGCCTGGAGCGCGGCTGGGTGGTCGCCTCCGAGTCCGCCGCCCTCGACATCTGCGGCGCCAGCTACGTCCGCGAGGTCGAGCCGGGCGAGATGATCGCGATCGACGAGAACGGCATCCGCACCTCCCGGTTCGCGGAAGCGAAGCCCAAGGGCTGCGTCTTCGAGTACGTGTACCTGGCCCGCCCGGACACCGACATCGCCGGCCGGAACGTGTACCTCTCCCGCGTGGAGATGGGCCGCCGCCTCGCGAAGGAGGCGCCCGTCGAGGCCGACCTGGTGATAGCGACCCCGGAGTCCGGCACCCCGGCCGCCATCGGCTACGCCGAGGCCTCGGGCATCCCCTTCGGCGCCGGCCTGGTGAAGAACGCCTACGTCGGGCGCACCTTCATCCAACCCTCCCAGACCATCCGCCAGCTGGGCATCCGGCTGAAGCTGAACCCCCTCAAGGAAGTCATCAAGGGGAAGAAGCTCGTGGTCGTCGACGACTCGATCGTCCGCGGCAACACCCAGCGGGCCCTGGTCCGGATGCTCCGCGAGGCCGGTGCGGCCGAAGTCCACATCCGGATCTCCTCCCCGCCGGTCAAGTGGCCCTGCTTCTTCGGCATCGACTTCGCGACCCGCGCGGAGCTGATCGCCAACGGCATGTCGGTCGACGAGATCGGCAAGTCGCTGGGCGCGGACTCGCTCTCGTACATCTCCCTGGAGGGGATGATCGAGGCGACCACGATCCAGAAGCCGAACCTCTGCCGGGCCTGCTTCGACGGCGAGTACCCGATGGAGCTCCCGGACCCCGAGCTGCTCGGCAAGCAGCTCCTGGAGACCGAGCTGGCCGCCGGCCCGGCCGCCACCGCGGCCTCCGACGCGCTCCGTCGTCCGTAGCGGCGCGTCAACGCCCGTCAACAGCCCGTAAGACCCCGCTGCAACCGCAGTACGACACGAAAGTTCCCAGCATGTCTGAGTCCCTCAGTGCCGAAGGCGGCGCCAGCTACGCGTCCGCGGGCGTCGACATCGAGGCGGGCGACCGCGCCGTCGAGCTGATGAAGGAGTGGGTGAGGAAGACGAAGCGCCCCGAGGTCCTGGGCGGCCTCGGCGGCTTCGCCGGCCTCTTCGACGCCTCCGCTCTCAAGCGCTACGAGCGCCCGCTGCTCGCCTCGGCCACCGACGGCGTCGGCACGAAGGTCGACATCGCCCGTCAGATGGGCGTCTACGACACCATCGGCCACGACTTGGTCGCGATGGTCATGGACGACATCGTCGTCTGCGGCGCCGAGCCGCTCTTCATGACCGACTACATCTGCGTGGGCAAGGTCCACCCGGAGCGGGTCGCGGCGATCGTCAAGGGAATCGCCGAGGGCTGCGTCCTGGCCGGCTGCGCCCTGGTCGGCGGCGAGACCGCGGAGCACCCGGGCCTCCTCGGCCCGGACGACTTCGACGTCGCCGGCGCGGGCACGGGCGTCGTGGAGTACGACCGGCTGCTCGGTGCGGACCGCATCCGCACGGGTGACGCGGTCATCGCCATGGCCTCCTCCGGCCTTCACTCCAACGGGTACTCGCTCGTGCGGCACGTGGTCTTCGACCGCGCCGGCATGGCCCTCGACCAGCGGGTCGACGAGCTCGGCCGGACGCTGGGCGAGGAGCTCCTGGAGCCCACGAAGATCTACTCGCTCGACTGCCTGGCCCTCACCCGGACCACGGACGTCCACGCCTTCAGCCACATCACGGGCGGCGGCCTGGCGGCCAACCTGGCCCGGGTGATCCCGGACGGCCTGCACGCCACCGTCGACCGGTCGACCTGGGCCCCGGGCGCGATCTTCGACCTGGTCGGCAAGGCCGGACAGGTGGAGCGCCTGGAGCTGGAGAAGACCCTGAACATGGGCGTCGGCATGATGGCCGTCGTGCCGGCCGAGTCCGTGGACGTGGCCCTGGCCACTCTGGCGGACCGCGGGGTCGAGTCCTGGGTCGCGGGCGAGATCACCGAGCGCGGCGACCGCACCACCGGCGCCGAGCTGGTCGGGGACTACGCGAACTGACCCGTAGACGACGTACGCATCGGGGGCGCCCTCAGGGGCGCCCCCGATCGCCGTCTCCGCCGCTGTTTCCGTATGCGCACGCGGACAGCACAGAAACCCGGCCGGGTGTACCGGACCGGGTTTCGGTGGTTCAGAAGGTCAAGCGCGACGCGAGGAGGACGAAGAGGGACCGGACTGGTCGTCGTCGTCCTCGTCGTCCGTGTTGTAGAGATCCGCGTACTGGGCGTACGGGTCGTCTTCCTCGTCGTCGTCCTCGAACGGCTCGCCATTCGGCGGCTGGCTCGAAGTCGAAGCGCCCAGCTCATTGGCCAGACGCGTCAGGTCCGTCCCGCCGCTGCTGTACTTCAGCTGGCGGGCGACCTTGGTCTGCTTGGCCTTTGCCCGGCCGCGCCCCATGGCTCGACCCCCTCGGTGACGGGGCTCGATGGCCCCAGAGTCTTGACACGCGTTCATGATTCGGAGCGGGCTCTCGAAGGAGAGACCGGCCCGTAGGGCTTCAACGGTACCTGTTTCCGTGGGTCTACGGTACGCCGTGCGCATCACATACCCCGGTACAGAACCTTCGAGGTGCCCTTTCCTCGCTGGTCAGTCGCGATTTTAACCTCTTCTGGGGGTACGACCCGCCGACAAGGGTGAGGGAAGTCTCCCCGGCGCCCTTCCGGAGGCGGGCCGCCCCCCGGCCCGGCTCAGCCGCGCCGCGCCTCCGCCATGCGCTGCTCGGCGATCCGGTCGGCCGCCGCGGCCGGCGGAATCCCGTCTTCCTTCGCACGTGCGAAGATCGCGAGCGTGGTGTCGAAGATCTTCGTCGCCTTCGCCCTGCACCGGTCGAAGTCGAAGCCGTGCAGCTCGTCCGCGACCTGGATCACGCCGCCGGCGTTGACCACGTAGTCGGGCGCGTAGAGGATCCCGCGCTCCTCCAGGTCCTTCTCGACGCCGAGGTGGGCGAGCTGGTTGTTGGCCGCGCCGCAGACGATCTTCGCGGTGAGGGCCGGCACGGTGTCGTCGTTCAGGGCGCCGCCGAGCGCGCACGGCGCGTAGACGTCCAGGCCCTCGACGCGGATCAGCGCGTCGGTGTCGGCGACCACCTTCACCTGCGGGTGCTTGTCGGTGATCCGGCGCACCGACTCCTCGCGCACGTCGGTGACGTACACCTCCGCGCCGTCCTCCAGGAGGTGCTCGACGAGGTAGTGGCCGACCTTGCCGACGCCCGCGACGCCGACCTTGCGGCCGCGCAGCGTGGGGTCGCCCCACAGGGTCTGCGCGGAGGCGCGCATGCCCTGGAAGACGCCGAAGGCGGTGAGCACGGAGGAGTCGCCGGCGCCGCCGTTCTCGGGGGAGCGGCCGGTGGTCCACCGGTTCTCGCGGGCGACGACGTCCATGTCGGCGACGTAGGTGCCGACGTCGCAGGCCGTGACGTACCGGCCGCCGAGGGAGGCGACGAAGCGCCCGTAGGCGAGGAGGAGTTCCTCCGTCTTGATCTGCTCCGGGTCGCCGATGATGACGGCCTTGCCGCCACCGTGGTCGAGACCGGCCAGGGCGTTCTTGTACGACATGCCGCGCGCCAGGTTGAGCGCGTCGGCGATCGCCTCGGCCTCGGTGGCGTACGGGTAGAAGCGGGTGCCGCCGAGGGCCGGGCCCAGGGCGGTGTTGTGGAGGGCGATGACGGCCTTGAGGCCGGTCGCGCGGTCCTGGCAGAGCACGACTTGCTCGTGGCCACCCTGTTCCGAACGGAAGAGGGTGTGCAGCACGTCTGCGGGATCGACAGGAACGCCGGTCACATCGGTCACGGTGGTGACTCCCAAGTACGAAGCGGCGGTTTCGGGCCCTCCCTGCGGGTGGGGGAGGGACCGGTTCGGCAAGAGGGTAAGCGCTACCTGGGCGTAGATCAGCCTCCGTGCGCAGGATCACCCCCTCGGGGAGTGCCTCCGTGGAAGGATCGCGACATGTCGGTCCCCTCCTCGGTCCCCGTCCCCTACGCGTCCTACCTGCGGGTGTACGAGCCGCTGGCCGCGTTCCCCGAGCCGGAGCGGTCCCACTGGGCCCGGTACGCGCGGCGGCCCCGCACCCCGGGGGCGCAGGAGGAGCTGCGCCGGTCGCTCGCGGACCTGCTGCCGACGCCCCCGGTGCCGGTGCCGGTCCACGAGAGCGGCGAGGCCTTCGTCGCCCATCTGGACGGGGTGGTGGTGATCTGCCCGTGGCGGACCCGGCTGCGCGGCTGGCTGGCCCTGGAGGAGCTGGTGGCGGAGGGGTATCCGGGGCCGGTGCTCGACGCGATGCTGCCGCCGGTGGTGCGCGCCCAGGTGGCGGCGGACCACGAGCGCTGGCTGGCGCGGAACCCGGACGCGCGCCCGTGGATCCGTACGGCGGTGTGGCAGGTGCCGGTGCGCTGGTTCGCCCTCTTCGGCGACGAGGACCGGCAGTACGAGCCGGGTGTCCCGAAGGAGGGGGACGAGCCGGGCCGGGCGCCGGTGCTGCGGTACCGCACGACGATGGCCCAGGCGCGGCGCCGGCTCGCCCGGGCCCTGCGGGCGCTGCGGGAGTCGATCGACGAAGGTCCCATGACGGAGGCCCTGATCGAGGTGGGGCGCTGGCTGGAGGAGTTCCATCCGCGCGCCATGGTGGAGCTGGACTTCGGCGGCCTGGTGCACGCGGTGCCGGAGGAGTGGCTGGCGGAGGAGCGGTCGGCGGCCCGGCTGGCGGAGGGGATCGCCGCGCTGCGGGCGGGGGACGGCGAGGCGGCGAGCGAGGCGTACGGACGGCTCGCCGAGCGCTGGCGGGCGATCAGGGACCTGCGGTTCGCGAACTGACGCCCTCGTGGAGGGGAGGGGCGCCCTCCTGACGAGCCGGCCGTCGTCGAGAGGAGGCGGCCGTCGTCGAGGGGGCCCGGCCGTCGACAGCGGGGGCCCGGCCGTCGTCGATCGGCAACCGTGGCCGGTCCGGAGCGGTCCGGCCGTCGAGAACCGGTAACCGTGGCCGGAAGCCTCCGTGCGCGAACTGACATCAGTCGGGCATCTTCGTCAGGTCGGTATCGACAAGACATGTCCGACCGGTGTAAATGATCTTCAAGGCCCCTGGAGCCGACGGCTCCCGGGTCCCTCCGCGCTCTCCTCCCCGGTCCACGGGGACTTCGGCTCCCGTTCGGCGGGGGACGTTGGTCCCGATCCGGGCCTTTGGCTCAAGCGTGACGGACAGCACTTAACGCACCCTTGCGCCGATCACCCATCCTCGTGCCAAAATAGGACAAGGAGTCCGGGGAGGGTTCCTTCCGCCCAACTTTGGGCGGAACGCTCAGCATTGCACTCTATGGGGGGTCTGAGGACTCCTGATCGCCCTGTGACTGATCGTCACAGACGCGTGACTGTCCGTTATGGCATGGTCCATCGACTTCCGCCGCTGATGAACACCTGCGAGGGCAATTCCATCGGTTTGGCCGACGTGGCTGGACGGATGGTGTAGTTGTAGTGCCGAGGACAAGCCGTTCGTCCTATAACCGACTCGGCCCGCTTCTGCCATTTCGGGCAACGCGGGTCAAGGTGCAGAATTTAGAGGAAAGAACCGAGATTGGTTCGGTTCTCCCGAGGAGGCCGCTCATGACCGCTCGCACCCCTGATGCCGAGCCGCTGCTGACCCCTGCCGAGGTCGCCACGATGTTCCGTGTGGACCCGAAGACGGTGACCCGTTGGGCCAAGGCGGGCAAGCTCACGTCCATCCGCACCCTGGGTGGGCACCGCCGGTACCGCGAGGCCGAGGTCCGCGCGCTGCTGGCGGGCATTCCGCAGCAGCGCAGCGAGGCCTGAGGTCGCGTGACACCCCGCAGTACCCCGTAACACCGGGCCCCGTCGGATCCCCCAATCCGTTGGCCCACCCCTAGCTCTGCCGGCGCACACCTGCCCCAACAGGTCTTCGCCACATGATCGCGCTGGACTCCGCCGGGTCCAGCGCGATTTTTTGTGCCCGACTCCGCCCGGCGGACAGTCGTGCAATTGCACCGATTAAATGGGACCGGTGTAGGGAGGGTGTAAGTGAAGTGGTTTCTGAAACTCTTTCAGTGACACCCGTCACACGCGCGGGCCCTTGCCAAGGTCAAGCCTGCCACTTCGAGGAGGGCGTCCCGCCCGCCGTTGGTCACGGGTCGACGGGACCTTCGTCCTCCGCCGCCGACGCCTGCTCCTCGGCCTCGGAGGCCTCCGGGACCTCCATGGCGAGCCTCAGGAGGCGGTGGCAGACCACGCAGTGGCGCGTGAGGTGCCCGTACCGCGACGCGGCCGCCAGATGGGCGCGCAGCAGTGCTCGTGTGTCGTGCCGTGCTGCGGACGCCGCGGCCATGCGCGACCACCTCCAGTCGGGGCCCCCGATTCCCTGAAGTCCGGAGTACCGGCGGGCACGGGCCCCCGTCAAGACGTGCGAACACAACGAAGGCCCGCATCTCACGATGCGGGCCTTCGTTCTTCGAGGCGATCCTGACGGGACTTGAACCCGCGACCTCCACCTTGACAGGGTGGCGAGCTAACCAACTGCTCCACAGGACCTTGCTCGCAGCCCTCGTTCAAGCGGCTGCGAGAGAGACTGTACAGCAGGTCAGCGGGTCCGGTCGAACTCACCGACCGCGAGGCCCCGGTCACCGGCCCGCACGGATCCGGCAGGGCGTTTCCCGCCGGTCCGCGCCGGTCCGGCTACGGGACCATCGCGTCGATCGCCTTCACGATCCGCTTGTCCGAGACCGGGTGCGCCGTCCCCAGGGCGTGCGCGAAGTAGCTCACCCGCAGCTCCTCGATCATCCAGCGGATGTCGGTGACCTCGGCCGGCACCGGCCGCCCCTTCGGGAGCTGTTCGAGCAGCCAGGCGTACTCGTCCTGCATCTCCTGGACCTTCTCCATCCGGGTGGTGTCCCGCTGGACCCCGGTGGGCATCTGCTGGAGCCGCCGGTCCACCGCCACCAGGTAGCGCATCAGGTCCGGGAGCCGCTTCAGGCCCGTACGGGTGACGAAGCCGGCCGGCATCAGCCAGTCCAGCTGCGCCCGCACGTCCCGGAGGTTCGGAAGGAGCGCCGGGCTGCCCGTGGACTTCAGGCGCCGCTCGCAGGCCTGCCAGGCCGCCAGGATCTGCTGGACCTGGCCCACCGTCCGCACCGTCGTGTCCACCAGGTCCGCGCGGACCTTGTCGTACAGCTTCCGGAAGGACTCCTCGTCCCAGGCCGGGCCGCCGTGGTCCGCGATCAGCTTGTCTGCGGCGGCGGTCGCGCAGTCGTCGAAGAGGGCCTGGATCGAACCGTGCGGGTTCGAGGACAGGGCCAGCTTCTGCTGGTTGGTCAGCTTGTCCGAGGCGAACTTCGCCGGGTTCACCGGGATGTTCAGCATGATCAGCTTCCGGGTGCCCCGCCACATCGCGAGCGCCTGCTCGGCCTCCGTGTCGAAGAGCCGCACGGCCACGGTGTCGCCCTCGTCCACGAGCGCCGGGTACGCCTTGACCGGCTGGCCCGCCCGTCTGGTCTCGAAGACCTTCGTGAGCGTGCCGATCGTCCAGTCCTTCAGTCCCGAGCGCTCCAGGGAGGGGCCGGAGCCGTCCGGGCCGCCCGTGGCCGCCGCGGCGGCCTTGGAGAGGGCCTGGCGGGCCTTCGGGCGCAACGCGAGCCGCAGCGTCTCCAGGTCCTTGGCCTCGGCCAGCTTCCGGCGCCGCTCGTCGACGATCCGGAAGGTCACCTTGAGGTGCTCGGGCACCTTCGCCCAGTCGAAGTCCTCGGCCGTCAGCGGCACTCCGACCATCCGCTGGAGCTCGCGCGCCAGCGCCGTCGTCAGCGGCTCCTGCACGGGCACGACCGCGTCGAGGAAGCGGCCCGCGAAGTTGGGCGCCGGGACGTAGTGGCGGCGGATCGGCTTCGGCAGGGAGCGGATCAGCTCCGTGACGACCTCGGCCCGCAGGCCCGGGATCTGCCACTCGAAGCCCTCGTCCGTCACCTGGTTGAGCACCTGGAGCGGTATGTGGACGGTCACGCCGTCCGCGTCCGCGCCCGGCTCGAACTGGTACGTCACCCGGAACTTGAGCGGGCCCTGCCGCCACGAGTCCGGGTAGTCGTCCTTGGTGACCGCCCCCGCCTTCTCGTTGATGAGCATCTCGCGCTCGAAGTCGAGGAACTCCGGCTCCTCGTGACGCTTGTGCTTCCACCAGGAGTCGAAGTGCGCGCCGGAGACGACGTGCTCGGGGACCCGCTTGTCGTAGAAGTCGAAGAGCGTCTCGTCGTCGACCAGGATGTCCCGGCGCCGGGCCCGGTGCTCCAGCTCCTCGACCTCGGTGAGCAGCTTGCGGTTGTCGGCGAAGAACTTGTGGTGGGTGCGCCAGTCGCCCTCGACCAGCGCGTTCCGGATGAACAGGTCCCGGGAGACCTCCGGGTCGATCCGCCCGTAGTTCACCTTGCGGTCGGCGACGATCGGGACGCCGTACAGGGTCACCTTCTCGAACGCCATCACGGCCGCCTGGTCCTTCTCCCAGTGCGGCTCGCTGTACGTCTTCTTCACCAGGTGCTGGGCGAGCGGCTCGATCCACTCGGGCTCGATCCGGGCGTTCACCCGGGCCCAGAGGCGCGAGGTCTCCACCAGCTCGGCGGACATGACGAAGCGCGGGGGCTTCTTGAAGAGCGCGGAGCCGGGGAAGATCGCGAACCTGGCGCTGCGGGCGCCGAGGTAGTCGTTCTTCGCTGTGTTCTTCCCGCCCTCCCCCCCGGCGTCCTTCACGTCCTTCAGACCGATGTGGGACAGGAGTCCCGCCAGGAGGGACACGTGCACGGACTGCTCCGGCGCGTCCTCCTCGTTGGGGTGGATCCCCATCTGCTTCGCGACCGTCCGCAGCTGGGCGTAGATGTCCTGCCACTCGCGGATCCGCAGGAAGTTCAGGTACTCCTGCTTGCACATCCGGCGGAAGGAGCTGGAACCCCTCTCCTTCTGCTGCTCGCGCACGTACCGCCACAGGTTCAGGTAGGCGAGGAAGTCGCTCGTCTCGTCCTTGAACCGGGCGTGCTGCTGGTCGGCCTGCGCCTGCTTCTCCGCCGGCCGCTCGCGCGGGTCCTGGATGGAGAGCGCCGCCGCGATCACCATGACCTCGCGGACGCAGCCGTTCCGGTCCGCCTCCAGGACCATCCGGGCGAGCCGGGGGTCCACGGGGAGCTGGGACAGCTTCCGGCCCTGCTCGGTGAGCCGCTTCTTCGGGTCCTTCTCGGCCGGGTCGATCGCGCCCAGCTCCTGGAGGAGCTGCACGCCGTCCCGGATGTTGCGGTGGTCCGGCGGGTCGATGAAGGGGAACTTCTCGATGTCGCCGAGACCGGCGGCGGTCATCTGGAGGATGACCGAGGCCAGGTTCGTCCGGAGGATCTCGGCGTCCGTGAACTCGGGACGGGACAGGAAGTCGTCCTCCGAGTACAGCCGGACGCAGATGCCGTCGGACGTACGGCCGCAGCGGCCCTTGCGCTGGTTGGCGCTGGCCTGGCTGACGGGCTCGATCGGCAGCCGCTGCACCTTCGTCCGGTGCGAGTACCGCGAGACGCGGGCGGTGCCCGGGTCGATCACGTACTTGATGCCGGGGACGGTCAGGGACGTCTCGGCGACGTTGGTGGCGAGGACGATCCGGCGGCCGGAGTGGGCCTGGAAGACGCGGTGCTGCTCGGCGTGCGACAGGCGCGCGTAGAGGGGGAGGACCTCGGTGTTGCGCAGCTTCCGCTTGAGGAGGGCGTCCGCCGTGTCGCGGATCTCGCGCTCGCCGGAGAGGAAGACCAGGATGTCGCCGGGGCCCTCGCCCTGGAGCTCGTCGACGGCGTCGCAGATCGCCGTGATCTGGTCCCGGTCGGCCTCCTCGCCGTCCTCTTCGAGGAGCGGCCGGTAGCGCACCTCGACGGGGTACGTACGGCCGCTGACCTCGACGATCGGGGCGTCGCCGAAGTGGCGGGAGAAGCGCTCCGGGTCGATGGTCGCGGAGGTGATCACGACCTTGAGGTCGGGGCGCTTCGGGAGGAGCTGGGCCAGGTAGCCGAGCAGGAAGTCGATGTTGAGGGACCGCTCGTGGGCCTCGTCGATGATGATCGTGTCGTACGCGCGCAGCTCGCGGTCCGTCTGGATCTCCGCGAGCAGGATGCCGTCCGTCATCAGCTTCACGAAGGTCGCCTCGGGGTTCACCTGGTCGGTGAAGCGGACCTTCCAGCCGACGGCCTCGCCCAGCGGGGTCCTCAGCTCGTCGGCGACCCGCTCGGCGACCGTGCGGGCGGCGATCCGGCGGGGCTGGGTGTGCCCGATCATGCCCCGGACGCCCCGGCCCAGCTCCAGACAGATCTTCGGGATCTGGGTGGTCTTTCCGGAGCCCGTCTCACCGGCGACGATCACGACCTGGTGGTCGCGTATCGCCTCCAGGATCTCGTCCTTCTTCTGCGAGACGGGGAGCTGTTCGGGATAGGTGACGGCGGGCACGCGCGCGGCGCGCGCGTCGACGCGTTCCTTGGCCTTGGCCGCCTCTGCGGCGATCTCGTCCAGGACGGCCGCGCGGGCCTCGGGCTTGCGGATGCGGCGGGCGCCTTCGAGACGGCGGCCGAGCCGGTGGGAGTCCCGCAGCGAGACCCCGGCCAGGACGGACTGGAGGGCGGCGAAGGAAGTAGACATACGGAATCCAGGATCGCACCTGCGGACGAGAAGCGGCGAACCGATTTACGGAGGGGCGGGGCGCGGCTCCCGGCGGGGAGGGAGGAGGGGGGAAGTGCGTACTATTTCGGGCACGCCGACCGGACCGGAGAGGTTTCGCATGTTCCGCACCACCCGCGCGCCGACGGCGTTCGCCGCGCTCCTGGTGCTGGGGCTGGGGCTCCTGGTGGGGGGCGTGCGGGGGGAGCGGGCGGTTTCCGCCGTTTCCGCCGGCCCCGTGGCCTCCGCGTCCACGGCCGCCGCCGGTCCTGTGGCTTCTGTGGCTCCCGCTTCGGCCGGTCCCGCGGCTTCCGCTCCCGCCGGCCCCGTGGTCTCCGTTTCGGCCGGTCCTTCCGCGGCTCCCGCCGGTCCCGTGGCTTCCGCTCCCGCCGGTCCTTCCGTGCCCTCCGCCGGTCCTCCGGTCTCCGCTCCGGGGGACGGTGTGCCCGGCTGCGATCCGGGCCGGTCCGTCGTCGCGGGCGCCGACGGACCCGTCGTACCGCCGCGCGCGCACGGCTTCGCGGAGCTGCTGCCCGCCCTCGCCGCCGACCGGGCGCCGGGCGGGGCCCGGTGCGTGGCCGCGGACGGCCGGGAACCGGCGCCGGGGCGGGAGCCGCCCGACCTCGTACCGCCGTCGCCGGTGGAGCTGTCGGTCCTGAGGGTGTAGACGGACGGCCCTCCTCCGCCGTCCTTCCCCTTTCCTTCCCCACTCCTCACGCCTCAGGAGCGCTTCCGCATGTCCACGTCCTCCTCCAAGACCTCCGCCAAGTCCCGGCCGGTCGCGATCGTCGCCGGGGTGGCGGCCGCCGCCATGCTGCTCGGCGTCGTCTCGTACACCGCCACCAAGCCCGCGTCCCCCGGTGCCTCCGGCTCGTCCGCCGTCGCGGAGGTCTCCGCCGACCCGGCCGCCGGCGTCTACCCCGAGCTGGAGGCGTACGCGCGCCGCGACGCCTCCGACGGGCTCGCCCTGGGCCGGGCCGACGCGCCCGTGGTGCTCATCGAGTACGCCGACTTCAAGTGCGGCTACTGCGGGAAGTTCGCCCGGGACACCGAGCCGGTCCTGGTGGAGAAGTACGTGAAGGACGGGACCCTGCGCATCGAGTGGCGCAACTTCCCGATCTTCGGCGAGGAGTCCGAGGCCGTCGCCCGCGCCTCCTGGGCGGCCGGGCAGCAGGGCCGGTTCTGGGAGTTCCACAGGGCCGCCTACGCGGAGGGCGCCAAGGAGAAGGGCTTCGGGAAGGACCGGCTCGCCGCCCTCGCGAAGGAGGCGGGCGTCCCCGACGCGGCCCGGTTCGCGAAGGACTCCGAGGGCGCGGCGGCCCGCGCGGCCGTCGGCGAGGACCAGGAGCAGGGCTACTCGCTCGGCGCCACCTCCACCCCGTCCTTCCTCGTCAACGGGCGCCCGATCGCGGGCGCGCAGCCCCTGGAGGCCTTCACGGAGGCGATCGAGGCGGCGGCCAGGACGGCGAAGACGGCGAAGAAGCAGCCCGCGAAGCCCTCCGCCGCGGGGACCCCGTCCGGGACCCAGTCCGGGACCCCGTCCGGGACCGGCGCCGCTTCCGGGGCCGGGCAGTGACCTCCGGCATCGGCTACTTCGCCGCCTTCCTCGGAGGGCTGCTCGCCCTGCTCAGTCCGTGCAGCGCCCTGCTCCTGCCGGCCTTCTTCGCGTATTCCGTCGACACGCGCGCGAAGCTGGTCGCCAGGACCGGCATCCTCTACGCGGGCCTGGCGACCACCCTCGTCCCGCTCGGGGCGGCCGGCTCCTTCGCGGGCCGGTTCTTCTACGGCCACCGGGACCTGCTCGTCACGGTCGGCGGCTGGATGATCATCGGACTCGGCGTCCTCCAGATCCTCGGCCTGGGCTTCGCCTCCCGCCGGATCGCGGAGGCGAGCGGCCGCATCAGGCCCACGTCGGCGGTCTCCGTCTACGCGCTCGGCCTGGTCTACGGCCTCGCGGGCTTCTGCGCGGGCCCGATCCTCGGCAGCGTCCTGACGGTGGCGGCGCTGAGCGGCAGCCCGGCGTACGGGGGCCTGCTCCTCGCGGTGTACGCGCTCGGGATGGCGGTGCCGCTGTTCGTCCTGGCGCTGCTCTGGGAGCGGTACGACCTGGGCCGGCGGCGCTGGCTGCGCGGACGGCCCCTCCGCGTCGGCCGGTTCGCGCTCCACTCGACCTCGGTGCTCTCGGGCCTCTTCTTCGTGCTCCTGGGCGCGCTGTTCCTGGTCTTCGACGGGACGACCGCGCTGCCGGGCCCGCTGTCGGTGGACGACTCGTTCGCCGTGGAGGAGCGGGTGGCCGCGCTCGGCCGGGCGGTGCCGGACTGGGCGCTGCTCGCCGCGCTCGTGGCCGTGGCGCTGCTGTTCGCGCTGCGGGGCCGGTGGAGGAGCCGTACGGAGGAGCGCGAGGAGGCGTGACGCGCACGGGGGAGGGGCGCGGGCGCCTTCCCCGTACCGCCGCCGTTCCTCGTCCTGCCGTCGTGATCCTTCGCCGTGTTCTTCGTCGGGTCCTTCGCCGTATCCTTCGTGGCTTCTCGGATCTCCCGGTACACGAAGAAGGCCCCGTTCTTTCGAACGGGGCCTTCTGTTTGTGGCTGGGGCCGGGGTCGAACCGGCGACCTATCGCTTTTCAGGCGATCGCTCGTACCAACTGAGCTACCCAGCCACGAAGCTGTTTCCAGCTTCAGCGACTCTGACGGGACTTGAACCCGCGACCTCCACCTTGACAGGGTGGCGAGCTAACCAACTGCTCCACAGAGCCAAGCTTGTGCGCGATCACTAGTCTCGCACACGGTACTGCGTGCCCCCAACGGGATTCGAACCCGTGCTACCGCCTTGAAAGGGCGGCGTCCTGGGCCACTAGACGATGAGGGCTAGGGGCTCACCTGGGCGCTTCATCAGCGCGTCGGGGACGTGAGAAGCATATGGGATGTCGGCCGCTATCGCCAAAACGGTTTCCACCCGGGGGAGAATGGGCGCGTGCTGGAGATGACGCGTGAGGAGTTCGAGGAGCTCGTCGCCGAAGCCCTGGACCGGATCCCGCCGGAGCTGACGCGGCTGATGGACAACGTCGCCGTGTTCGTGGAGGACGAACCGCCCTCCGACGATCCCGAGCTGCTCGGGCTCTACGAGGGGACGCCGCTGACCGAGCGCGGCGAGTGGTACGCCGGGGTCCTGCCGGACCGGATCACGATCTACCGGGGGCCGACGCTGCGGATGTGCGAGTCCCGCGAGGACGTGGTCGCGGAGACCGAGATCACGGTGGTGCACGAGATCGCCCACCACTTCGGGATCGACGACGAGCGGCTCCACGCGCTGGGCTACGGCTGACGCGCACGGCGTCACGGCCGACGGCCAGGGCGCTCTGCGGTCGGCGGCCACGGCTGACGCGTGCGGCCGGAGGGGGCGGTCTTCCGCGCGGGGAGCGGCCCCGCGCGGGGCGGGAGCGGCTCCACGAATGGGGGCGCGGGCTCCGTTTCCCTTGGGCGGGGGCCCGTGTCCCTTGCGGGGGCAGGGGAGTTGGGCAGTGCGACGCGTTCCGTTCCTGCCTGTTGTGCCCTGGAGGTGCCCCCCGTGCGCCATTTGCCCACCCCGGCGAGATGGATCGCCACCGCGCTGACCGTCGCGGCCTGTGCCGGTCTGAGCGGCTGTATGAGCGTGAGCGACGACGGGGCGAAGCCGGGGCCCGGCGCGTCCGGCGGGAAGCGGGGCGTGGCGGCCGAGTCCGACGGTGGCGGGGGGCTTCCGGACGGCGGCGGTTCCTGGGGCGGCCGGTCGGACGGGGGTGGGCCGGACGTGACCGGATCGGGCGAGGGGGCGCCGGTGCCGAGCGGCTCGCCGTCCGGCAGCGCGCACTCCGCGGAGGGCTCGCTCCCGCCGGGCGTCGGCCCGTCCGGCGGGACGGCGAAGCCGCAGCCGTCCGGCGGCGGCCACGAGACGGCGGGCGGCGGTACGGGCAGCGGCGGCGGGACCGGCGGAAGCGGGGACGGGAGCGCGGGCGGCGGGAGCGGCGGAGCCGGCGGCGGGACCGGGGGGCCGGGCGGCGGGGGCACGCCCGCCCCGGAACCGACGCCGCCCGTCGACCCCACGCCCGAGCCGCCGGCCCCGACCCCGGAGCCGACGCCCGAGCCGACCTCGGACCCGACCGATCCGCCGGTGCCCGGCCCGGACGTCCAGCTGGGCGCCATGCGGGCGGCGGGGGCGGAGGAGGGCGCCGAGGTGGCCTCCGAACCGGTGGCGTCCCCGCAGGTGGGACCGGTGTGACGGAGTCCGATTTGCCATAGGTGGGGGAGAGTGCGTATGGTGGTAGATCGTTTGATCCCATTGCCCGGCGCCGACACAGAAGAGCGCCGTGTGGCGCGTACTCTCCCTAGCCGTGGCTGGACCGCATCGAGGCGGTCGATTTGCGAAAACACGGAGTTGACGGGCGCGTGCCGAGACTCCGGAAGGTTTCGCATTTCGCATGTCCATTTTCAGTTCTGACCACGCCGTCATGCCCGAGAACGACGAGATCGTCGAGGCCGCGGAGGCCACCGAGACCGTCGCGATCGAGGCCGAGGCCCAGGCCCTGATCGAGGCCGACGCCCTCGCCGAGGCCGAGGCCGAGCTCCGGGCCGACGACTCCGCCGAGGAGTCCGAGGAGCCCGCCGAGCCCACGATCACCTTCGCGGACCTCGGTCTGCCGGAGGGCGTCGTGCGCAAGCTCGCGCAGAACGGCGTGACCACCCCCTTCCCGATCCAGGCGGCGACCATCCCGGACGCCCTGGCCGGCAAGGACATCCTCGGCCGCGGCCGCACCGGCTCCGGCAAGACCCTCTCCTTCGGTCTGCCGCTCCTCGCCACCCTGGCGGGCGGCCACACCGACAAGAAGAAGCCCCGCGGCGTCATCCTCACCCCGACCCGTGAGCTCGCGATGCAGGTCGCGGACGCCCTCCAGCCCTACGGCGACGTGCTCGGCCTCAAGATGAAGGTCGTCTGCGGCGGTACGTCCATGGGCAACCAGATCTACGCCCTGGAGCGCGGCGTCGACATCCTCGTCGCCACCCCGGGCCGCCTCCGCGACATCATCAACCGCGGCGCCTGCTCCCTGGAGGCCGTGAAGATCGCGGTCCTCGACGAGGCCGACCAGATGGCCGACCTGGGCTTCATGCCCGAGGTCACCGAGCTGCTCGACCAGATCCCCGAGGGCGGCCAGCGCCTCCTCTTCTCCGCCACCCTGGAGAACGAGATCGACAGCCTGGTCAAGCGCTACCTGGTGGACCCCGTCACGCACGAGGTCGACCCGTCCGCCGGCGCCGTCACCACGATGACCCACCACGTCCTCGTCGTGAAGCCGAAGGACAAGGCCCCGGTCACCGCCGCGATCGCCGCCCGCAAGGGCCGCACGATCATCTTCGTCCGCACCCAGCTCGGTGCCGACCGCATCGCCGAGCAGCTCCGCGAGTCGGGCGTGAAGGCCGACGCGCTGCACGGCGGCATGACCCAGGGCGCCCGCACGCGGACCCTGGCCGACTTCAAGGACGGCTACGTCAACGCGCTCGTCGCGACCGACGTCGCCGCCCGCGGCATCCACGTCGACGGCATCGACCTGGTCCTGAACGTGGACCCGGCCGGCGACCACAAGGACTACCTGCACCGCTCGGGCCGCACCGCCCGTGCCGGCCGCTCCGGCGTCGTGGTCTCCCTGGCCCTGCCGCACCAGCGCCGCCAGATCTTCCGCCTGATGGAGGACGCGGGCGTCGACGCCTCGCGCCACATCGTCGGCGGGGCCGGCGCCTTCGACCCGGAGGTCGCCGAGATCACCGGCGCCCGTTCGCTGACCGAGGTCCAGGCCGACTCCGCGAACAACTCCGCCAAGCAGGCCGAGCGCGAGGTCGTCGACCTCACCAAGCAGCTGGAGCGCCTCCAGCGCCGCGCCGTCGAGCTCCGCGAGGAGGCCGACCGCCTGGTGGCCCGTGCCGCCCGCGAGCGCGGCGAGGACCCGGAGGCCGCCGTGGCCGAGGTGACCGAGGCCGCCGAGGCCGAGGTCGCCGCCGCGGCCGTCGAGGCCGAGCGCGCCGCGCGTGCCGAGGAGCAGCAGCGCCGCGAGGAGCGTCCGTCGTTCCGCGACGAGCGGGGCAACTTCGAGCGCCGCGACCGCGGTGGCGACCGTGGCGGCGACCGCGGTGGGTTCCGCCGCGACGACCGGGGCGGTGACCGTGGCGGCTTCCGTCGCGACGACCGTCCGTCCGGTGGCTTCCGCCGTGACGACCGTCCGTCGGGCGGCTTCAACCGCGACGACCGCGGTGGCCGTTCCTTCGAGCGTCGTGACAACGACCGTCCGTCCGGCGGGTTCCGCCGCGACGACCGCCCCTCCGGTGGCTTCAACCGCGACGACCGGGGCGGTGACCGTGGTGGCTTCCGTCGCGACGACCGTCCGTCCGGCGGGTTCCGCCGTGACGACCGTCCGTCGGGCGGCTTCAACCGCGACGACCGCGGCGGCCGTTCCTTCGAGCGTCGTGACAACGACCGTCCGTCCGGTGGCTTCCGCCGTGACGACCGCCCCTCCGGCGGCTTCAACCGCGACGACCGCGGCGGCCGTTCCTTCGAGCGCCGTGACAACGACCGCCCCTCCGGCGGCCACCGCGGCAGCGACCGTCCGTTCAACCGCGACCGCCGCGACGACCGTCCGGCCGGCGGCTTCCGCTCGGGCGGCGACCGCCCGTACGGCCGCCGCGACGACCACCGCGGCTCCGGCCCGGCCGGCGGCTCCTTCCGCCGCGACGACAAGCCGCGCTGGAAGCGCAACGGCTGACCTCCCGCGCGAGGCCCCCGCAGGACCCTGAACAGGGCCCGTACAGCACTCCGGTGCCGTACGGGCCCTGTTCCTTTGAACCCGTTCGAAAATCTCTTTTCCCCTGCGTGAAGGGGCTGTTACGCTCCCCTCACTTGCACGGGGGGTTCGCAAGGACGGGGCACGCGATCGCGCGTTGCCGACCGCGGCACGAGGTGCCGCGTCCCCTCCGTGCGCCCATCTCATGCATGGAGACGACGTGAACCACCACGTTCGGCCCCGGAGGGCCGCTCTTCGCCGCGTACTCGGCGCCGCGCTCGTACCCGTCGTCGGCATCGGCGTCGTGGCGACCGCCGCGCCCTCCGCCTTCGCCGCCCCGGCCGGTTCCGCCGCCGCCGCTTCCACGGCCCTCGACCCGTGGGCGGCGTCCACACCGCTGTCGGACGGCACCGGCCAGGACGGCGTGCTCGACCTGGTGACCGCGGAGAACGGCGCGGTCGTCGCCCTCACCTACCGGGGGACCGCCGACCACAAGACGTACGAGCTGAAGGCCCTGGTGCGCCCGGCGGGCAGCACGGTCTGGGGCGCCCCGCAGCTCCTCGGCACGACCGCCGAGTACCCCCAGAGCGCCCGGCTCGGCGTCTCCGCGGACGGCGCCGTCGTCGCGTCGTGGTCCGGGGGCACCCCCTGGGCGGCGGGCGACACGTTCCGGATGTCCGTGCTCGATGCCGGCGCCACGACCTGGTCCGCCGTGACCGACGTCCCGGCCCCGGGCTCCCTCGGCGTCAAGGTGGCCGGTTCCCCGTCCGGCAGGCTCGTCGCGGTGTGGGGCAAGCCGTCGGGACGCACGAGCGCCGTGTACGCGTCGGTCCGTACGGCCCCCGGCCAGGCCTGGTCGGACCCGGTCCGGCTGAGCGAGGACCTCCCGGACGCCGAACTGGTCTACGAGCCGGAGCTGGCCGTCTCGGACCAGGGCACGGCGACCGTGGCCTTCGGCCAGTACGGCGGCGAGAAGGGCGCGGTGAAGGTCACCGAACTGCCCGCGGACGGCACGGCCTGGACCGCGCCGGTCACCGTCTCGAACCCGGACGTCTACGCGAGCGCCCCGACCCTCGCGCTCGGCGAGGACGGGCGTGCCGTGCTGGTCTGGTCGAACCGGAACGCCCCCGGCGGCTCGGAGACGACCCAGGCGTTCGCCCAGCGCGCGGCCGGAAGCACGGCCTGGAGCGCCGAGGAGCCGACCGGCGGCTTCACGGCCGGCGGCTGGCGGCAGGTCGTCGTCGGACCCGAGGGCGACGTCACCCTGCTCAGCGTCCCGTACGACGAGGCCTCCGGCTTCCACGCCCGGACCGTCACCCGGTCCGGGGCGACCGGCACCTGGTCCCCCGTGAAGTCCCTGTCCACGGGCTACGTCCCGGACGACCAGTTCGACCTCGCGGTCGGCCCGGACGGCGGCGTCCACGCGATCTGGACGCAGGGCATCGGCGAACACCGGAAGGTGATGGCGTCCTCCCGGGTGAACGGCGCCTGGTCCGCCACCCCGACGCCGCTGAGCACCAACACCGAGGGCTACGCGCTCGGCCGGGTGACCGCCGACGCGGCCGGCCGGCCCGTCGCCGCGTGGGAGCAGAGCGTCGGCGACGCCTTCCAGCTGCGCACGGCGACCACCGCGCCCGCCGCGCCCCAGAAGCCGCTGCCCGCCTGGCGCGACGTCAGCGGCGACGGCAAGGGGGACCTGCTGGCCCTCGCGCCGAACGGGACGCTGGTCGTGCGGACCGGCACGGGGACCGGCGGCCTCGACACGGGCGCCTCGGCGGCGGGCTGGCCGGCGACCTCGACGGTGGTGCCGTTCGGAGACCTGTCGGGCGACCGCTGCAACGACCTCCTGGTGCGGGACGCCGCGGGCGCGCTGGCCCGGTACGACGGCGGCTGCGGCAAGGCGTTCGCGCCGAGCGGGGCGAGGACGGCGCTCGGCGGCGGCTGGCAGATGTTCAACAGCCTCACCGCTCCGGGCGACCTGACGGGCGACGGCCGGGCGGACCTCCTCGCGCGCACGCCGGCCGGCGAGCTGTTCCTCTACCCGGACAACGGCACGGGCAAGTTCGGGGCGCGGACGCCGATCGGCGGCGGCTGGCAGATGTTCGACACGATCGTCGGCGCGGGCGACCTGAACGGCGACAAGATCGGCGACCTGCTCGCCCGGGACACGGCCGGCGTGCTGTGGCGCTACTACGGCACGGGCAAGGGCACGCTGTCGGCCCGCTCGCAGATCGGCGGCGGCTGGCAGGCGTACGACTCGCTCGCGGGCATCGGCGACTTCACCGGCGACGGCAAGGCGGACCTCGTGGCCCGTGACACGGCCGGCGTGCTGTGGCGGTACGCGGGCACCGGCGCGGGCGCCTTCGCCGGCCGGGCGCAGATCGGCGGCGGCTGGCAGATGTACAAGACGCTGTCCTGACGACCGGGGCCGGTGCCGGTGCCGGTGCCGGTACGGAAACGCGATCCGTACCGGCACCGGCCTCCGGTCTCCGTCGGTGCCGGCCGACAGCCGCCGGCACTCATGGATACCGGCCCTACCTGTCGAACCCCGGCACCCGACCTCTCCGCCTGGCTCCGACACCCGTCGACCGGCGCCCGGCAGGGCCGGTGTCGGATACCCGATCGGCTCCGGGGATCTCTCGGGCTATGCTGCACGGGTGTCTTTGTCCACGGGCCGTTAGCTCAATTGGTCAGAGCAGCGGACTTTTAATCCGTTGGTTGTGGGTTCGAGTCCCACACGGCCTACCGAAAGGCGGGGCAGGAGAAACCTCCTGACCTGCGGCTGAGCGCCCCGACCGGTTTCTACCGGGCGGGGCGCTTCTTCGTGCGGGTGTGGGTGCGTGAGCGGGCGCGGGAGGTTTCGGAGGGACAGAGCCCGGCATCATGCCGACGAGGAATGGCAGAAGGTCTTCGGGATCGCTTCCGGGCGGAGCCGGGAGCGATCCCCGAGAAGGGAAGCGCCGCGCAGGACCGTCGGCTCGGCAACTCTCCCACGCGCACGCAGTGTCCTCGGTACCGTGCTGATGACGAACTCTGCACGGACAGACCGGCGCACCCCGCACGGACGTCCGACGGTTGGGGAGGTGTCCTGATGCTGGAGGAAGCCGAGGAGATCGGTCGGCGCGTTCGCAGGGCGAGGCTGCGGCTCGGGATGCCGCAGGCCGACCTGGCGACGGCCCTGGGGAAGTCGCAGGGCTGGGTGTCGAAGATGGAGCGGGGCCTGATCGAGCTGGACCGGGTCGGGCTGCTCAACCAGGTGGCCGCCGAGCTGCACGTCCATCCGAACGACCTGATCGGGCGCCCGTACAGCAGCTCCCCGGACGACAACCAGTGGCAGGTCGCCGCCTCCTCGATCCTGCGCGAGCTGCGCCGCTACGACCTCGCCCCCGTCTTCGACGGCACGCCCCGGCCGGCGCCGCAGTTGTGGCGGGAGGTGACGCGGCTGCACCGGCTGCGGGACACCGCCTCCAATGTAGCGATCCTCCGCATCCTGCCCGACCTGTTCCGCGAGGCCCGGGCTCTGGCGGAGGTGTCGGAGGGGCACGGGCGGGAGGAGGCGTACGCGATCTACGCGGTGTGCTGCAAGTTCGCCCACACCGCCGCCCACTCCCTCGGCCACCCCGAGCTGGTGGCGATGGCCTGCGAGCGGGCCGCGTGGTCGGCCCGCCTTTCCGGGGACCCGGTGCTGCCGGCGGTCGCGGACTGGATGCGAGTGTGGGACATGTGGGCCACGGCCGACTGGGCGGACGCGCTGACGCTTTCGGACAAGGCGATCGGGTCGGTGCAGCAGGCGTACGAGCAAGGCGATCCGCTGGCCGTACGGGCCTGGGGGACCCTCCAGCTCCGGGCGGCGGTCTCGGCCGCCCGCGCCGGACGCGCCTCGGAGGCGGAGGACCGGATCGGGTACGCGAAGGACGCCGCCGAGCGGATGGACACGTACGCCGGGGCGCCGGTGTACGACCGGCACTCGCTGACGTTCTCCGCCGGGAACGTGCAGATCCACGCGATCAGCGTCGCCCTGGAGATGGGCGAGCAGGGCAAGGCTCTTGAGATTAACCGCCGCACCAGCCCCGAGCTGGTCGGGGCGCTGCCCCACTCCCGCCAGGGTCACCACCACATGGACATCGCGCGCGCGTGGCTGTGGGACGGCAACCGGGACAAGGCCCTCGGCGAGCTGGAGCGGGCCGAGCGGATCGCGCCCCAGCTCGTACGGAACCACCCCATCGCCCGTTCGACGCTCCGCGGCATCGTCTACGCCGAGCGATCCGCCACGCGCGAGAAGCTTCGGCGCATGTCCGACCGCTTCCACCTGGACGGATAGGGGCGGACCGGAGGCGGACAGGGGTCGTATTCCTCCGGCTCATATTCAGGGGTTCTCCCGTCCTTACCTTCGGAGCATGACCGGACGACTTCTTCCCCATCTTCCCTCGCAGGGAGCCGAGTTAGGGACAGCGGCTCCCTTCCTCCCTCAGCTCGGAGACCTTGCCGCCGACACCGCCCGGGACGGCCGTGTCGGCGTCGTCGTCGCGCTGCCGGGCGAGGGCTCCACCACGACCTACCACCTGCGTCCGCCCGGCGGTGGGCCCGCCTGGACCGCGCCGGCGGACGGCACGACGCTGCGCCCGGTACCGGCGCGAGCCACCCACGCGACGCTGATGCCCGGCCGGGACGCGATCTACGACCCGCGCGCCCGCCAGGGCTCGGTGCCCGTCGAGTTCCACTTCGAGGACGGCTCGACCTGCGAGGCGGCCCTCGTCCTCACCTCGGTGGAGCTGGAGCGGCTGTACGCGCAGACCAGCCGCCTCCTCGACACGCACGAGAACGCCCTGGGCGGCACCTCGTGAGCGGGACCCGTCGCCGTCAGGCGCGGTCTGCCACCCTCGTACGGCATGACCGCAGCGACCGGTTCGCGCTCGTGTTTCTGGCCCTCGCCGGTCTGGTGGGGCCGGCCTGGGCCCTTCGCGACCAGGCCGTCCAGCTCGTCGGCGACATGAGCCACCGGCCCGCCGTCGCGGCTCCGGACGCGAGCCTGCCTCACCTCGTCCCCAGCCGCTGAGACGCGCCTTCGGCCACTGAGACCGCTCCGGCGCCCGAGCTGCCTCCCCGTGCCCGGCCGCCGGAGCC
The DNA here is from genome assembly GCF_044756005.1 of Streptomyces sp. NPDC092045. Classification (NCBI taxonomy): domain Bacteria; kingdom Bacillati; phylum Actinomycetota; class Actinomycetes; order Kitasatosporales; family Streptomycetaceae; genus Streptomyces; species Streptomyces sp. NPDC092045. The sequence continues at coordinate 448,533 of NZ_JBIVSC010000005.1, forward strand.
CTCCACGCCGCCCTCCCGTCCGGGCGGCGCGCAGGAAACCGCCCCGCTCCCATGCGGCCCCCGTGGCTTCGGCTGCCGGGGGTGGGGCGGCTCGTACCTCTCGCACGGTCCTGGAACATCCACGCGTGATTCCCCAGGGAGGGTTCGTGGACATCCCGTACATCGTCGTCGACCAGCTCGACCCCGATCAGCAGCAGATTTGGAAGGCGTACTTCGGCGACGCCGACCGTCCCCGCTACGTCGAGGAGGGCATCTGGCGCCGCACCCAGGAGAAGGCCACCGCCGGCCAGTCCGGCTGGGCGGGCTCCGGGGACGCCCGGCGGCGGATCATCCACTACCGGTACCGGTACGGCCTGGTGCCGACGACCGCCGCCCCGGCGATCGGCCTGACCGACCTGTACCTCTACCACTCCGCGTCCGCCCCGGCCGGGGAGATCACCGCCCACCACGACGCCCTGTGGGCCTCGCTCGCCGTCGGCGGCTGGAAGACGGCGCCGGGCGGAGCCCTCTGGACACGGCGGGACCTGAGGTGCCGGATCACCGAGCACGACGTCCACCCGCAGGACGCCGCCGCCGGACGCGCGCTCCCGGGCGGATACCGGACGCTCGACGTACGGATCACCTCCGCCGCGTACGCGCCCCCGCCCTCGGTGCGGCAGCTCCCCTGGAACGTGCTGTCCACCGGGATCCGGGTCAAGGACCGGCCGGGGACGGCCACGCGGATACCGGACCTGTCCGTGCTCGCGGACCTGCGGCCGTTCCAGGTGGAGATCGGCTGCGGCACGTCGGTCGAGGCCGGCATCCCGCCCCTGCACCGGCTCCACGAGATCTACCGGGTCACCGACCGGCAGGGGCACGAGCCGCGCGAGCACCGCTTCACCCTCTCCCCGGCCGCGGACGCCCTGCTGCACGAGGTGCTGACCGAGCCGGAGGAGAAGACGGCGGAGTTCGTGGAGATGTTCCGCGCCTGCTTCCTGGCCGAGCCGACCCCGGCCCTGTGGGCGCTGAAGGAACTGAAGGACGCCGGTCACCTCGTCGGGCCGGTCATCACCCACAACTTCGACGTCCTGGCCGCCCGTGCCGGGCTCGACGAGTGCTTCATGCGCCGCTACGACCAGGCCGTGCCCGACGTGGAGTGGGTCAACGACGCCAAGGCCCTTCTGGTGGTCGGCCTGCACGCCGACCGGCGCAGGGTCCAGGCCCGTGCCCGCGAGCGCGGCATGAAGGTCGTCTACCTGGACCCGGAGGGGTTCTGGCACGACGGCGCGTTCCTGCCGTACCCGCTGGAAGGGCCCCAGGACGGTGACCTGGTGTGCCGGGCGACCGCCGCCGAGGCGCTGCCCGCGCTCGTCAACCTCCTCAAGCAGCAGACCGGTTGATCCACCTGCACGAAGAGGGCTGCGCCGGATGCGGGCGCTAGCGTGACGCACCCGGCCGGCCCGGACTCCCCGGGTGGGCGAGAACAGGGAAAGGAGCGTCGGCCCCATGCGCGTATCCGTCATCGGCTGCGGCCACCTGGGCATCCCGCACGCCGCTGCTATGGCCGAGATCGGCCACGAGGTCATCGGCGTGGACCTGGACCAGGCGAGGATCGACCGTCTCAACGCCGGTGAGAGTCCCATCTACGAGGAGGGGCTGCCCGAACTCCTCGCCGCCCACACCGCCTCCGGGCGGCTGCGCTTCACCACAAGGCTGGCCGAGGCCGCCGAGTTCGCCGACGTCCACTTCCTCGCCGTGGGCACCCCGATCGACGCCGACGGACGGAGCTACGACACCGGCCAGGTCTTCGGCGCCGCCCGCGCCCTCGCCCCGCACCTGACCCGCCCGACCGTCATCATCGGCAAGTCCACGGTCACCGTCGGCACCACCCGCGACCTCGCCGCCCTCCTCGCCCGGCTCTCCCCGGCCGGCGAGGAGGTGGAGGTCGTCTGGAACCCCGAGTTCCTGCGCGAGGGCCACGCCATCGACGACACGCTGCGGCCCGACCGGATCGTCGTCGGCGTCCCTTCGCCCCGCGCGGAGGACGCCGTACGCGAGGTCTACGCGCCGCTCCTGGCCAACGGCATCCCGCTGTTCGTCACCGACCCCGCCACCGCCGAACTCATCAAGGGCGCCGCCAACGCCTACCTCGGCATGAAGATCTCCTTCATCAACGGCGTCGCCGACATGTGCGCCGCGGCCGGAGCCGACGTCCAGCAGCTCACCGAGGCCATCGGCCTCGACCCGCGCATCGGCCGCGGCGGCCTGAACGCCGGACCCGGCTACGGCGGCGGCTGCCTCCCCAAGGACGTCCGCGCCTTCACCGCCTCCGCCCGCACCCTCGGCGCCACCGAGGCGGCGACCCTCCTGCGGGCCGCCGAAGAGGTCAACGAATCCCGTCCCGCCGCCGCCCTGAAGCTCATCGAGCAGACCCTCGGACGGCCGGTCGACGGCGTCCGCGTCACCGTCTGGGGCGCCTCCTTCAAGGCCGGCACCGACGACGTCCGCGAATCGCCCGCCCTGGCGGTGGCCGCCCTGATGCACCAGCGCGGCGCCACCGTCACCGTCCACGACCCGCATGCCGTGCACACCGCGCTGCGCCGCAATCCCGAACTCGACTACGCCGACACCCTCGACGACTCCGTCCGGGACGCCGAGCTGATCGTCCTGGCCACCGAGTGGCCCCACTTCCGCGAGGCCGACCCCAAGGCCCTCGCCTCCCTGGTCGCGGACCCGGTCCTCGTCGACCTCCGCAACCTCATCGACGCCGACGCCTGGCGCATGGCCGGATGGACCGTACGCCAGCTCGGACGCCCCGCCCAGCGATAACCGACCTATCGACCATCGACCGGAGGTCCGCCGTGGACACCCTGTGGGACGACATCGAGAAGCTCTCCGCCGTCTGCCGAACGGCCGGCGCCCACCTGCCCGACGAGGAACTCAAGAGCCTCCAGGTCGGCAAGGTCGCCGAGGAGGCCGGCGAGGCCATGCACGCCCTCCACGGCCTGAAGGGCCTCACCACCTGCGGCGACGACCACGCCTGGCCCGAGGTCCAGAACGACCTCGTCGGCGCCGTCATCGCCGCCCTCCTGGCCATGCACTACATCGACCCCACGGGCGCCCGCGCCACCTTCGAGGAGATCTTCTACCGGCGGACGCGCAGGGGGAGGGAGGCGGCTGCGGCCTGACAACCCGACCGCATCACGCCCGTGGCCGAGCCTTACGAGGGCTCGGCCACCGGCATGTGTTCCTGAAACAGACGGAGGCGGCAGCGGCAGGGCCACTCTCCATTCCCCTTGATTTCGTTGAACGGTCACCTAGGTGGCCATACGTGGCTAAAGTCGTCGCCCTGACAGCTCCTGCTCCCCGCTGTACAGGGGTGTCGGCTCACGGCCGGAGCAGGGCTATGCGCGCGGAGGGAACGCGCGATTCCTAGCAAGGGGGAACCCGTAGGTGGCCCAGAACCAGAGACCTCAGCCGACGGCGGAGGACAAGAAGAACACCCGAATCGGCTGCGGCATCATGCTGGCCGCGCTTCTCGTGGTCGGCGGATGCAGTGCCCTGATCAATGACGACAACGACTCGTCGTCCGCTTCTTCTTCGACCTCGTCATCCGCGTACGACGACAAGGCGACGCCCCTCGAGGTCGGCGACTTCGTCGGCATGGACCTCCAGACAGCGCAGGACTCGGCGCAGGCCGGCGGCATTTACCACCTGGACTCGACAGACGTGAGCGGCCTGGGCCGCCAGCAGCTCCTGGACCGCAACTGGACGGTCTGCGCCCAGGCGCCTGCCGCCGGCACGACCATGAGCGCCGACGCCACGCTGACGTTCGACACCGTCAAGTCCAGCGAGGGCGAGACCTGCGACGACCCCACAGGGATCGGCAGCAGCGAGGAACCCGTCACGGATGATTCCTCCGCCACTTCCGGTGCAGAGGACCCCGGCATCTGGGACGGCTCCGACGAGGCGAGTTCCTCCACCGGTACCGACACCGGAGATGCCTCCAGCGACGACTCGTCGAGCAGCAGCTCCAGCTCGTCAACGGGCAGCACATCCTCACCGGAGAGCGACTCCGGCTCTTCCGCGACCTCGGATGACTCGCCGCAGGCGCCCGCGGGCGCCACCGCCCAATGCCACGACGGTACGTACAGCTACTCCGCGCACCGGCGGGGCACCTGCTCACATCACGGCGGCGTCGCCGTCTGGCTTGCCAGCGTTCCCTCGTAAAGAAGGAAGACGAAGCGATTGGATCACTCCCCCGACGAACCGAGCTGTCAGCCTTTGATCAGGCCGCAGTTGGACTCACGTGACGAGCGCCGCCGTCACGCCGAGAAGTGTCTCCAGCTCGGCCACGGCCGTGTCCTCGTCCGTCGCGTGGACGGTGGTGATGCCCAGTTCGGCGGCCGGCGGCAGGTTCATCGCGTGATCGTCCACGAAGACGCACCGCTCGGCCGGCACACCGATGAGGTCGAGAGTGACCCGGTAGATCTCCGGGTCGGGCTTGGCCAGAGCCCCATCAGCTCGGATTGGACGCCTGGCGGAGGCGGCGCTTGACTTCGCTGGTTGCTTACCGTCGTGGTGGGAGGCGGTGCTGAGGCAGTCACCTTACTGGCGAGCAAGGCGCCCATACGGCATCCCTTCCTCAGTGAGATGGGAGCTTAGCGCGAGACCCTTCTCTTGCGAGGCCATTTCTACGCGCGATAACAATCAACATGGTCTTACTTCGTTGACGTTGAGGGGAAGGCATCGCCGACCGGCCAACATTCGGACAGGCCGAGAGCAGTATGGACTGGGAAGGCCGCTGGTCGGCGCTCGACCCGGGCGCCGACCAGTTGTGCAGTTGCCCATGTAGAGAGAACGGGGGTCGGAAGCGACTTGGGGTGGGGGCTATGCCACAGGACTGGTGTGTTTCTCGCCCAGGTCCAGGGTGCCGGGTTATCGACAATGAGCACGCCGCTGACCCGACTGTGAGGGTGATCGCGAGTGGCGGGCCAGTAGCCATCAGACATTCTGCCGAAATCCGATGAGGTGTCCTGCGCATACTCGACCGAGCTCCCGAACAATGCAGTCTCAGTTTCCTCATCGCTAGGAAACACGGCCGCGTTTCCAACCGCCACGATAAATGGCAGCGCCAGGTCTCCATACTTCCCGCCCTTCCTCTTTACCGCATCAAAAACCTGATTCGATTCGTCGTTGAGGTCTATGGCGGGATGGATGCCCATCGTCCTGCTCGTTGGATCGCCTCGCTTACCTGGACTGCGGGGAATTGCCTTGAACACGAGGCACCAGCCAGCTTCCTGCCAGGTGTGCCTGGGCAGCGGTACCTTCTGCTTGTACGAAGCAATGACTTGGTCGGGATCCAGACTTGCGAGCCACCGAGTCAGTCCGGCCTTGAGTCGCTTCTGTGATGGTGCTGCCGATCCTGTCCTATCAATCTCGCATGCAACGAAAAAGTTTGGACTCGGAACGCCGTCAATAGCATCGGATATTTGAGGCGGGAGTGAACCAGATGCGGAATCACCCAGACGCTGGGCCGTCCAGATTGCCTCAACAACGAATTTTTCGCCGTTGAGGGAAACTAGGAAATCGGGGTTCTTGCCGCGAGTTCCTATTTGATTCTCGATTTCCACGGTGCAACCGGATCCGAGTAGCATCTCGTGTAGATAAAGTTCCCACAGTGCAGAGTAAACGTTGGTATCTGAATTCCCGTCCAGTAGCCGACTGCGCAGGCTTTTGTGGGCATGTACCGGGAAGTGAAGAGACCACTCGTTGATCACATCTCTGACTTGGTCCCAGAATGGACCGGCGACCCTCTGGAGGAACTCCGCATGTGGCTCTGCGGCTCGTTTCGGTGACGTATCGGTACGAGTTTGGCTCCTGTATACGACCATGACCAGCGATCATAGATCGTCCTGAGCGGGTGTCGCGCGAAAATTATCGTCAGATGACACGAAAGCGACGCCGGGACACTGCCTTTCGGTGTCCCATCTGTCGGGTGGTTAAGTAGGGGAAGGCAGGTCAGGACGGCGCGTCCTGACGGAGCCGTTCAGAGTGTGAAGTGAAGCCGTGACCGGAGCCGTGCTGGCACAGAGCGTCGGCTTGATGCGTGAGCGGACGCTCCGGCACAGCCCGGTTCCGTCCGGATCGCGCGGCACCGGGCAGCCCGTCCGACCAGGCCGTTCCGGACGGAGCAACATCGGCCGACATCAGTCACCTGGTCCTGACCAGGACTTTTAATCCGTTGGTTGTGGGTTCGAGTCCCACACGGCCTACCGAAAGGCGGGGAGGGTTCTCCCCGGTCCGCCGAGAAGTGCCCCGACCGGTTTCGACCGGCGGGGCGCTTCGGCGTTTCCGGTCGGCGGTTCTTCGGGTGGCGGGTTCCGGGTCAGTCGTTCTTCGGGTGGCGGTTCTCCGGGCGGCGGTAGACGCAGACGTTCGCGCCGTGGGGGCTGGTGGTGGTGGAGACAGGTTCGAGGGTGCGCAGGACGCCGTCCGCGGGGAAGATCGACTTTCCGCCGCCGAGGAGCACCGGCATGACGACCAGGCGGAGTTCGTCGACCAGGTCCTCGGCCAGGAGCGTACGGACGAGGGTGGCGCTGCCCAGGACGAGGAGGTCCTCGCCCGGGGCCTCGTGGAGTTCGCGGAGGCGGTCCACGGCCTTGTCGCCGTGGATGAGCCGGGTGTTGTGCCAGCCGAGGTCGGCCTCGCCGAGGGTGTCCGAGACGACGTACTTGGGGAGCGCGTTCAGGTGGTCGGCGAAGGGGTCGCCGGCCCGCTCCGGCCAGGCGGCCGCCATCGCCCGCCAGGTGCGGCGGCCGAAGAGCAGCGCGTCCGCCCGCTCCGTAGCCTCGGCGAACGCGCCGCCCACCACCTCCGGGTCGAAGAAGGGGTGCGACCAGCCCCCGTGGGCGAAACCGCCGTCGGTGTCCTCCTCCGGGCCGCCCGGTGCCTGGACGACGCCGTCGAGGCTGATGAACTCGCTGATGACGATGCGCATGGGGTTGTCCTCTTCCTGGAGTGCCGGGGGTGCCGGGGTACTGGGTGGGTCCGGGACGGCCGGACGCCCGGGGGCCCGGACTTCCGTGGTCGGGTTCCGATTCTTCGGGAGTTCCGGGTTCTCTGGGGGGCCGGAGCCCCCAGGCCCTCCGGGTACCCCTGTGTCTTCCCTGATTCCCCGGACTTTTCGGGTTCCTTCTCCGCAGTGGGGTAGGAAAGCCGCGGGGCACGGGAGGGAAGGCGGCCCGGCGATCGGCGGAGGCCGTTTCCGGGAGGCCTTGCGCCGAACGGCTTCGTCCGGGGCGCGTGGCGTCGGGGCGTGGGGAAGGGTGGAGACGGAATGTGGAGGTGGGGACGGTGACGGCGAGCGGAACCGGTGGTCCGACGAAGGCGGCCCGACGGCTGGCGCGCTGTGCGCTGTTCGTGGCGGTGGCCGCGGTCCTGGTGCTGCTGACGGCGCTGGGCGGCGGCGGTGCCCTGATCCTGGTGAGCGGGCTCGCGGGGCTCGCCCTGTCGGCCGTGGGCATCTGGTGGTTCCTCGCCCACCGGGGGCCGCTGAGGGCGCTCGGCGCGCTGCTTGCGGTGGCCGCGCCCGCCGCGGTCCTCACCCTGTACGTCGTCGGAGGCGTCTGGCTGAACGCCCTCGTGGCCCTCGCGCTCTGGGGCGTGGCCCTGTTCTGCGCCCGGTCCGCCCTGCGCCGCCCGGAGCAGGACGGGGCCGAGGTGATGCGGGGCGAGCCCGCGGCCCGGCCCCGGAAGCCCGTCCTGATCATGAACCCGAAGTCCGGCGGCGGAAAGGTCGAGCAGTTCGGGCTGGTCGAGCGGGCCGAGAGGCTGGGCGCCCGGGTGATCCTCCTCGACCCGTCCGCCGACACCGACGTCACCGCACTCGCCGAGCGGGCCGTGGCCGAGGGCGCCGACCTGCTCGGCGTGGCCGGCGGAGACGGCACGCAGGCGCTGGTCGCCGCCGTGGCCGCCGACCACGACCTGCCGTTCCTCGTCATCTCGGCCGGCACCCGCAACCACTTCGCCCTGGACCTCGGCCTCGACCGCACCGACCCGTCGACCTGTCTGAACGCCCTGACCGACGGCGAGGAGCTCCGCGTCGACCTCGGCACGGTCTCCGGCCGCGCCTTCGTCAACACCGTCTCCTTCGGGGTCTACGCGGACGTGGTCCAGCACCCCGAGTACCGCGACGCGAAGGCCGGCACCGCCCTCGACGCCCTGCCCGACCTGCTCCAGGGCGGTGACGGCGACCGTGTCGACGCGGTCGCCGACGGCACCCCGGTCGACGCGCAGCAGGCGCTCCTGGTCAGCAACAACCCGTACGCCACGCCCGATCCGCTCAGCGCCGACCCCGCCCGCAGACCCCGTCTCGACGGGGGCGAGCTCGGCGTGATCGGCGTCCGGGTGGAGGGGGCGATGCAGGCCGCCGAGCTGGCGGTACGGGGGTCCCAGGCGGCCGCCCTGAGCATCCTGACGGCCCGTAGGGTCGAGGTCACCTGTGACAGCGGAGACGGTCCCATCTCCGTCGCCGTCGACGGCGAGGCCCTGACCCTGCCCACCCCGGTCGTCTGCACCCTCCGGCCGCGCGCCCTGCGGGTGCTCGTGCCCCGCGACCGGCCGGGCACCACGCCCCCGCGACCGCCCCTCGACTGGCGGCGCATCACCGAACTCGCCTTCCACACCCACCCGCACCACCGACCTCCGAGGAGCGGCGCATGACCCACGACACGCCCACCATGACCGCCGAGGCGGTCCTGCACGACCTGCGCGCCGTCGACGGCGCCGTGTACGCCGCCGTGGCCGCCACGCCCACGCCCACCCTGGACACGGCCCTCCGCCGGCTCTCCAGGACGGCCGACCACTCCAAGATCTCCCTCTCCGTCGCGGCCGTGCTCGGCCTCTTCCCGGGCCGCCCGCGCCGGGCCGCGCTGGCCGGGGTCGGGGCGATCGCGGTGGCCTCGGCCACGGCGAACCTGCTGGGCAAGCGGCTCGTCCGCAGACCCAGGCCGGACCGGGAGGCGGCCCGGGTGGTGGCGGGGCGGCACGTGCCCATGCCCGACTCGGCCTCGTTCCCCTCGGGGCACACCGCGTCGGCGGTCGCCTTCGCCACCGCCGTGGGAGTGGTGCTGCCCGCCGCCGCCGTGCCCCTCGGGATCCTGGCGTCGACGGTGGGGTACTCCCGGGTCCACACCGGTGTGCACTACCCGGGCGACGTCGCCGCGGGCGCCGTCCTCGGTGTCGCCAGCGCCGCCGTCTCCCTGACGGTCGGCGCCTCCCTCGCCCGCAGGCGGGGGTAGCGGCCGGAGGGGCCGGGGAGCCACCGGGGAGGTCGGAGGCCAGGAGGCGTCAGGGGGCCGGAGGTCGGGAGGCGCCAGGGGGGGCCGGCCGGGAGGGTCAGTACTCCGCCCGGGACAGTTCCTCCTCCGTGAGGCCGAGCGTCGCGAGGCGTTCCGGGTCCGCCAGGATGTGCAGCTCGACGATCCGGTTCCCGGCGACCGTGAACACCATGAGCGCGGTCGGGTGTCCGTCGACGACGGAGAGGACCGCGGGATCGCCGTTGGCCACGACCCACAGCGTCGCCTTCCGGAACCTGGAGTACGCGAGGGCCTGCGCGACGACGGTCTCGGCGCCCCGCACCAGCTTGGAGACCGAGGGCATGAGCCGGCCTCCGTCCGCGCGCAGCACCACGTCCGGGTCGAGGACCGCGAGCAGGCCCTCGAAGTCGCCGCCGTTCGCGGCGGTGAGGAAGGCGTCGGCGACCTCCCGGCGCCGGCGCGCGTCCGGAGCGGGGCCGGGGGAGGCGTCCCGCACCCGGCGGCGGGCGCGGCTGGCGAGCTGGCGGGTCGCGGCCGGGCTGCGGTCCACGACCTCCGCGATCTCGTCGAAGGAGACGGCGAACATGTCGTGCAGGACGAACGCGAGCCGTTCGGCCGGCGACAGTGCCTCCAGGACGACGAGGAGGGCGAGGCCGACGGACTCGCCGAGTTCGGCCGCGCGCTCCGGGTCGGTGGCCTCGGCGGCGCCGGCGGCGTCCCCGACGCGGATCACGGGGTCGGGGACGTGGTGCTCCAGCGGGGACTCGCGGCGCGAGCCGCGCGAGCGCAGCATGTCCAGGCAGACGCGGCCGACGACCGTGGTCAGCCAGGCGCTGAGGTTCCGCACCTCGCCGACGTCGGCGCGGCTGAGCTTGAGCCAGGCCTCCTGGACGGCGTCCTCGGCCTCGCTCAGCGAGCCCAGCATCCGGTACGCCACCGCCCGCAGGTGCCCCCGGTCGGCGTCGAAGCGCCGGGCCAGGAGTTCCTCGTCACCGTGCGTGCCTCTGTCCCCGTCCCCGTTCCCGTTCACGTCCTTGTCACCCTCCGCGCCCGTGCCCGCGTTCGTGCCCGCGCCCGTGCCTGTGCCCGCGCCCGCGTTCGTACCTGTGCCCGCGCCCGTGCCTGTGCCCGCGCCCGCGTTCGTGCCTGTGCCTGTGCTCGCGTTCGTGCCCGTGCCTGTGCTCCTGCCCGCGCCCATGTCCGCGTTCGTGCCCGCGTCCCTGCCCGTGTTCAACGGTCGGTCTTCCCCTTCGCGTCCCGTCATGACTCCATGACGGATCGGATGCCGTCCGTGTGACAGGGAGGAGCGGTCCGGGAGCCCGGTGCGTGAGATCCCCGGCTTCCCACGCCGAACGCCCGGGAATCCCCGGCCGAGGGCCGTGACCGCCGTGGTTCCTCACTTCAGCCCGGTGCCCTCCGCATCTAATTTGATCACCATGACGACGACACCGCAGGTCAACCCGGTACTCCGCACCCCGCCGGCCTCTCCCACCGCCGCTGCCGCGTACTTCTCCGCGAGCCTCGCCTTCCACGCCGACGTCTCCGACGTGGCCTCGGTCCTCGCCGCCTCCGCGGCCGACGGCACCGACCCCGGCTTCGTCCTGGTCGACACCCGGTCCACGGCCGCCTGGGACCAGGGGCACGTGCCCGGAGCCGTCCACCTGCCGACCGCGCTGGTCCCCGAGCGGGCCGAGGAGCTGCTCGACCGGTCCGTGCCGGTCGTCACGTACTGCTGGGGCCCCGGCTGCAACGGCGCCACCCGCGCCGCGCTCGCCCTCGCGGAGCGGGGCTTCCAGGTCAAGGAGATGCTCGGCGGCTTCGAGTACTGGGTGCGGGAGGGCTTCGCGTACGAGACCTGGGAGGGGCCCGCGGAGAGGGCCGCGGACCCCCTGACGGCCCCGGTCGGAACCGGCGACTGCGGCTGCTGACGTAAACCGATTTCAGGATCGCCCCGGTCATGCCGTACAGTCGTGTTTACCGACGCGGGGTGGAGCAGCTCGGTAGCTCGCTGGGCTCATAACCCAGAGGTCGCAGGTTCAAATCCTGTCCCCGCTACTCAGTGGCACGAAGGCCCGGATCCTCTTTGGATCCGGGCCTTCGTCGTTTCCGGTCCGGCTTCCGCTCGCCCCCTCACCCGCGCGCACCCCTTCGGTTGACCTTGACGCAACGTCAAGATCTAGCGTTCTCGACATGGAGTGGTCGATCCAGGAGATCGCCAAGAAGGCCGGCACCACCAGCCGCACCCTCCGGCACTACGGGGAGCGCGGACTGCTGGAGCCGAGCCGGATCGGCGCGAACGGTTACCGGTACTACGACGAGGCGGCGCTCGTGCGGTTGCAGCGGATCCTGCTGCTGCGCGAGCTGGGGCTCTCGCTGCCCGCCATCGCCGAGGTCCTCGCGGGCCAGCGGGACACGTCCGCCGCCCTGCGCACCCACCTCGCCCTCCTGGAACAGGAGCGCGAGCGCATCGGACGCCGGATCGCGTCGGTGCGGACCACCCTCCACAAGACCGAGAACGGAGAGGAACTCATGGCGGACGAGATGTTCGACGGCTTCGACCACACGCGGTACGAGGAGGAGGTCACCCATCGCTGGGGCCGCGAGGCGTACGAGCAGGGCGACCGGTGGTGGCGCTCGCTGGACGAGGAGCAGAGACGGGCCTTCGTCGAGGAGCAGGCCGGCATCGCCCGCGACTTCGGGAAGGCGGCGCGGGACGGCCTGGCCGCCGACAGCGACGAGGTGCAGGCCATCGCGCGGCGCCAGATCGCGTGGCTGTCGACCACGACGACGCCGACCAAGGAGTACGTGATCGGCCTCGGCCGGATGTACGTTGACGACCCCCGCTTCACCAAGAACTACGACAAGCACGGCGAGGGCACCGCGGTCCTCGTCCGGGACGCGATGGCGGTCTATGCCGAGCGGAACATGTGACCGGACGGGCTTTTCCGGCGACCCTGGCCGCCCTGGCCGCCCTGGCCGCCCTGGGCGGCTTTGGTGGCCCCGGTGGCCCCGGTGGCCCCGGTGGCCCCGGTGGCCCCGGTGGCTTTCGTGCCCGGGCCCACGCCCGGCCCCTGCCCGCCCCCAGCCCCTGCCCGGGCCCGCGCCCAGACTCGCGCCCCCATCGGCCGCACGCCGTACACCGGTCGGCCGTGCGGAGTCGCCGTCCGGCGGGGCGGCGGCCACCCTGGAAGGGAGCGGTGCGGGGCCGCGGCCGGGCGGACCGGGCAGGAGAGAACAGGTGGGGCACCCCCTAGGAGCGGCGGGAGGCGGGCGGCGGGGCGGTGAGGGCCGTCCCGGGTACCGGGGCGCCCGGCGATTCATCCGCGCGCTGCCGCCGCTGATCATCGTGGGCGGCATCCTCTTCGACGTGGCGACGCCCGCCCCGTACACCGCCTCCCCGATGCTCGCCGCCGCCCCGCTGGTCGCCGCGCCCTTCTTCTCCCTGCTCGTCACCCTCCTCACCGGGATCGCCGCCGTCCTCGCCTCCGTCGGCCTCTACCTCTTCAGCGACGACGTCACCCGCGCCCCGGCCGTCGCCGAGACCCTGACCGTGTTCACGGTCTCCGTGCTCGCGCTCCTCATCAACCGGGTGGTGCGCCGCAGCGGTGAACGGCTCGCCTCGGCGCGGGTCATCGCGGAGACCGCGCAGAAGGCGGTGCTGCCGACGCCCGCCGAGCGGATCGGCGGGCTGCGGTGCGCGGCCCGTTACGAGGCGGCGCAGGCGGACGCGTTCATCGGCGGCGACCTGTTCGCCGTGCAGGACACCCCGCACGGGGTGCGGCTCGTGGTCGGGGACGTGCGGGGCAAGGGCATGGACGCGGTCGAGGCCGTCGCCGTCGTCATCGGGGCCTTCCGGGAGGCGGCCGAGCAGGAGCGGACCCTGGAGGGCGTGGCGCAGCGGCTCGAACGGGCACTGGACCGGGAGGGCACCCGCCGGGACAGCCTCGACGCCGTCGAGGGGTTCACCACCGCCGTGCTGGCCGAGATCCCGCGCTCCGACGGCACCGGCACCTTCGACGGTTTCGTACGGGTCGTCAACCGGGGGCACCCGTCCCCGCTGATGCTGCACGGGGACGGGCGGGTCGAGCCGGTCGACCCGAGCCGGCCGGCGCTGCCGCTCGGCATGGGGGACCTCGCATCGTGGCCGGACCGGGCCGAGGCGCGCCCGTACCCGCCGGGCACGACGCTGCTCTTCTACACCGACGGCCTCTCGGAGGCGCGGAACGCGCAGGGCGTCTTCTACGACCCGGCGGAGCGGCTGGCCGGGCGGATCTTCCCCGGGCCCGAGGAGATGCTCGACGCGCTCGTGGACGACGTACGGCTCCACACGGGCGGCGGGGCGACGGACGACATGGCGCTGCTCGCGCTGAACCGCCCGACGGCGGGGCAGCCGGAGCGGCGCCGGACGATGCCGGTGGTGCCGCCGGGCGGCCCCCGGCGCTGAACCGCCGAGCGGGCCCCGGCACTGAACCCCCGGGCGGGCTCCGGTACTGAACCCCGGGGCGGCCCCCGGCACTGAACCGCCGACCAGGCCCCGGCACTGAACCGCCGGACGGCCCCCGGCGCCGAACCGTCCGGTAGGCCCCGGCGCCCCCGGCACCGAACCGTCCGGCAGGACCCGGCGGCCCCGTCACCAGGGGTAGTCGAGAGGTCTCCCTGTGATAACAATTGACGTACCGTCAGATTGCGGAGGTTTTGCCGTTCGGGAGATCCGCCTCACTGAAGGGGCATCAACCGGGGCGAATCCCTACCGATTGAATGAACGATCACGGGGGACGGCTTGGAATCGGGACCCCCTGTCTATTAACGTTCGATAACGCAGCGCGGTCGTCCCAGCCGTCGCAAGAGACGGCACCGTGCGCACGCGCCGAATCCCGAAAGGGAACCGGGGAACCACCATTTGGGGTGAATCGAGCCCTTCGCACTCGTGCGGCCGGCCCGTAGGAGACCTTCCTGCTCCGAACCCGTCAGCTAACCCGGTAGGCGAGAAGGAAGGAAAGGAGCGCGCCTCCGTGGCGTCCAACACCCCTGCCCCCGAAGCCCCCTTCGATGCCTTCGGCGGCGGTGCGGCTCCCTCCGTCCCGAACACCGAGTGGAACCCCACCGAGGACTCCCTCCGCGCCCAGGGCCGCTCCGGCGGCCGGCACCGGGTCGTCAAGCAGCGCTCCAACTTCGCCCGTTCCTCCACCGTCCTCGGCGTCGGCGTCATCGCGGCCGTGGGCGCGGGCGGTCTCGCCACCGCGCAGGACAAGCCGCCGGTGGCGATATCGCTCCCGGACCTTCCCGACCTCAACCTGCCCGACGCCCACGACCTCCCCGGCGTCGGCGCCCTCCTGCCCGGCGCGGAGGAGCGGGAGACGGTCCCCGCGGACCGCGCCAACCCGAACCCGCTGACCTCCGCCGCGTACACCACCGAGGCCGACGAGCGGACCGCGCGGACCGGGCAGGTCACGCGGGCGAGCCTGTCGACGGCGGACGCCCCGGGCGCCGCCGACGCGGGCGAGGCCCTGCGCGCCCGCATCCTCCAGCAGGCCGAGCAGCAGCAGGCCTCCGCCGACGCCGCCGAGAAGGCCGCGGCGGAGAAGGCGGCGGCCGAGAAGGCCGCGGCCGAGGCGCAGGCCAAGGCCGACGCGGCGGAGAAGGCGGCCGCCGAGGCGAAGGCGAAGGCCGAGGCGGAGGCCAAGGCCAAGGCGGAGGCGGAAGCCAGGGCGAAGGCCGAGGCCGAGCGCCTCGCCAAGCTCGCCGCCAGCTACTCGATGCCCCTCTCCTCGTACTCCCTCACCGCCACCTACATGCAGTCCGGCTCGATGTGGTCCTCCGGCTACCACACCGGCCTCGACTTCGCGGCCCCCACCGGCACCCCGCTCAAGGCGGTCCACGGGGCCACCGTCAAGTCGGCGGGCTGGTCCGGCTCCTACGGCTACCGGATCGTCCTGGAGCTGGAGGACGGCACCGAGATCTGGTACTGCCACCTCTCCTCCATGACGGTCAGCGCCGGCCAGACCGTCGGCACCGGCGAGACGATCGGCCGCGTCGGCGCCACCGGCAACGTCTCCGGCGCCCACCTCCACCTGGAGATCCACCCCGGCGGCGGCGACGGCGTCGACCCGGCGGCCTGGCTGCGCTCCAAGGGCCTGACGGTCTGACCCCCGGGCCCTCCCCGGGCCCTCCCCGGGCCATCCCGGGGCCCTGCCCGGGCCCGCGCGGAATAGGCCCGGCGGCGGAGACCGTTGATCACCCCATGACCTCTCTCCGTACGCTGGGCACGTCCGACCTGCACGTCTTCCCGCTCGCCCTCGGCGGCAACGTCTTCGGCTGGACCGCCGACGAGGCGCAGTCCTTCGCCGTCCTCGACGCCTACACCGCCGCCGGCGGCAACTTCGTCGACTCCGCCGACGTCTATTCGGCCTGGGCCGAGGGCAACGAGGGCGGCGAGTCCGAGACCGTCATCGGCCGCTGGCTCGCCTCCCGCGGCAACCGCGACGACGTCGTGGTCGCCACCAAGGCCGGCGCCCACCCCCGGTTCAAGGGGCTCTCCGCCCCCACGATCAAGGCCGCCGCCGAGGAGTCCCTGCGCCGCCTCGGCACCGACCGCATCGACCTGTACTACACCCACTTCGACGACGAGTCCGTCCCCGTCGAGGAGATCGTCACCGCCCTCGACCAGCTCGTGAAGGAGGGCAAGGTGCGGGCCGTCGCCGCCTCCAACATCTCCCCGGAGCGGCTCCGGGCCTCCCTCGACTTCGCCGAGGCCGAGGGCCTCGCCCGCTACGTCGCCCTCCAGCCGCACTACAACCTGGTCTCCCGCGACACCTACGAGGGCCCGCTCCTGGAGACCGCCGAGCGGACGGGGCTCGCCGCCGTCCCGTACTACGGCCTCGCCTCCGGCTTCCTCACCGGCAAGTACCGCCCCGGCACCGCCGTCGACAGCGCCCGCGCCGCCGGGGCCGGCAAGCACCTCGACACCGAGCGGGGCCGGGCCGTGCTCTCCGCGCTCGACGCGGTCGCCGGGGCGCACGGCGCCGAGCCCGCCACCGTCGCCCTCGCCTGGCTCGCCTCCCGTCCGACGGTCGTCGCGCCGATCGCCTCGGCCCGTACGGTCGAGCAGCTCCCGGCCCTGGTCGCCTCCGCCGACCTGGAGCTCACGGAGGAGGAGCTGAAGCTCCTGACCGAGGCCTCGGCGATCCAGGACTGACCGCGATCCAGGACTGACCGCGCGCCGGAACCGACCGCGCGCCGGAACCGACCGCGCGCCGGAACCGACCGCGCGCCGGGGCCGACCGCGCGCCGGGGTCCGGTCCGCCGGACGGCCGGGGCCTAACCGCGGTACGGGTTGTAGCCGCCGTAGTCCAGGTACTGCGGCGGCGTCCACGCCCGGCCCGTCGCCCGGGCCGCGTACGTCAGCGCGGGCGAGGCGACCGCCCTGCGCTGCCACAGGTGGTGAAGGAGTTCCTGCTCGCGGGCCGCGAAGTCGGGCCCGGCGGTGCCGCGCCGGGCCCGGTCCCGCAGGAACGCCAGGGTCGTCGCGAAGGTCTCGTACTCGCCGACGGTCCGCGCGCCCCGCTTGCCGTACGTCCGGGCGGCGTAGGAGCGGGCGAGCTCGCGGGCCCGCATGGAGGAGAGCGCGAGCGGCTCGTCGGGGGAGAGCCAGCCGGCCGCCGCGTACGCCGGGAGCTCGCCGGAGACCGTGCGCAGCTCCCGCTGCCGGCTCCACACCGCGAGCCAGGTCAGCAGGCCGAAGGCCGGCATCATGAGCGCCCCGTACACCGCGTAGAAGGCCCAGGGGCCGCCGAGGGTGGCCGAGCCGTTCCAGGCGGCGTGCATGCCCATGGCGAGCAGCAGTCCGGCGAGCGGCAGCAGCACCTTCCGCAGCCGCTTCCCGCGCGGGGCGAGCGCGGCGAAGCCGAAGCCGAGGCCGGTGAGCACGGTGAACAGCGGGTGCGCGAACGGCGACATCACGACCCGCACGAAGAAGGTCCCGGCGGTCACCATGCCGATGCCGGTGGCGCCGACCTCCTGGTCCTCGCCGAAGGCGTTGCCGAGGTAGAGGATGTTCTCGGTGAAGGCGAAGCCGGTCGCGGTGAAGCCGGCGAACACCACCCCGTCGACGAGCCCGCCGAAGTGCCGGCGGCGGAAGAGGAAGAGCAGCAGGATCGCGGCGGCCTTGGCGCTCTCCTCCACCACGGGGGCGATCACGGTGGCGCCGAGGTGGTCGGCGGAGTCCGGGTCGGCGGTGGCGGTGGCGATCCAGCGGACCGCGAAGGAGTTCGCCAGGATCGCGACGAGCGCGGCGGCGAAGGCGCCCCACGCGAAGGCGAAGAGCAGGTTCTTCCACGGCCCCGGATCGACCCGGTCGAGCCAGCGGAACGCCGCCATGAGCAGCGGTACGGGGAGCACGGCGAGGGCCAGGCCGACGAGGAAGCCCTGCGTGCCCGTCTGCTCGCGGACCATCGCCAGGATGACCAGGGCGCAGATCGCGAGCACGGTGACCAGGCATATCGCCCGGACCAGCCGGCTGCGCCAGAAGGCCCGGCGCGGCCGGTAGCGCCATTGGGACCGGTCGGCGGCGGCGGGGAAGGCCGGTTCCTCGGTGTCCCGGTGGGGGACGGGAACGGCTTCGGACCCGGGTCCGTGACCGGGTCCGGCTGCGGCGGGGGCGGGGTTCGACACGTGAGCGACCCTAACGACCGGCACGGACAGGGGCGACGCACTTACGCGCCGCCCGCGTTCCCTCCGCTTCCCGCGTTCCCTCCGCTTCCGCGCTTCCCCCGCTTCCTCCGGGAGGGGACGTCTCACTTCCTCCGGAAGAGGAGGTCGTGGACGACGTGCCCCTTGTCGAGCCCCTGGCCCTCGAAGCGGGTGAGGGGCCGGAAGCCGGGGCGGGGCGCGTAGCCGCCGTCGGCCTGTGTGTTCTCGAAGTCCGGGTGCGCGGTGAGCACCTCCAGCATCTGCTCGGCGTACTCCTCCCAGTCGGTGGCGCAGTGCAGCACGGCACCGGGCTTGAGACGGGTCGCGAGGAGGCCGAGGAACTCGGGCTGGATCAGCCGCCGCTTGTGGTGGCGGGCCTTGGGCCACGGGTCGGGGAAGTACACCCGGCAGCCGTCGAGGGAGTCGCCGGCCAGCATCTCGCGGAGCAGGATGATCGCGTCGCCGTTGGCCACGCGGACGTTGGTGAGGCCGTTCCGGTCGGCGAGCCCGAGCAGGTTGCCCTGGCCGGGGGTGTGCACGTCCACGGCGAGGATGCCGGTGCCGGGGTCGGCGGCCGCCATCTGCGCGGTCGCCTCGCCCATCCCGAAGCCGATCTCCAGGACGACCGGGAGCCCGTCGAACATCTCCTCCAGGTCCAGGACCCGCTTGCCGTCGATGTCGAGGCCCCAGTCGGGCCACCGCTTCAGCATCGCCTCGGCCTGCCCGGCGGTCACCCGGCTGCGGCGCGGCTGGAAGCTCCGGATCCGCCGCTCGTGGTGCGAGCCGGCGGGATCGGGCAGGGGCCCCTCTCCGGGAGCGAACATCCGACTGCCCCGCCGCGCGACGGGCTGGGGGGCGGGGTCGGCGACGGGACGCGGGCTGTTCTCAGGCTGCTCAGACACAATGCGCACGATTCTACGGGTGGGGGCGGGCACGCGCGGGTCGCCCGCGTGCGCCTGGACCGGCGGGCGGCGGACTTCGCACGGCCACCGGTGTGTACGGGGCATCGGCCGCCGGTGTGTACGGGACGTCGACAGCCGTGCGTACGGACGGACGCGTCCGGGGGCGTACCGACGGACGCGCGCGACGGGTACGACGCGTACGGCGGGTACGACGCGTACGGCGGCTACAGGAGCGCCAGCGCCCGCCCCGCCACCTCACGCCCGATCGGCAGCGAGGCCGTCGCCGCGGGCGAGGGCGCGTTCAGGACGTGGACCGTGCGCGCCGCCTCGCGGATCAGGAAGTCGTCGACGAGCGTCCCGTCCCGCAGCACCGCCTGCGCCCGGACCCCCGGCGCGGCCCGGCGCAGGTCGGACTCCTCCACGACGGGGAGGAGCCGCCGCACCGCCTCCGTGAAGGCCCGCTTGGAGACCGAGCGGTGCAGCTCGCCCGCCCCGTACCGCCAGTGCTCCCGGGCGATGGCCCACGAGCCGGGCCAGGCCAGGGTGGCGCCCAGCTCGCGCGGGCGGACGACGGACCAGCCGTACCCCTCGCGGGCGAGGGCCGGCACCGCGTTCGGCCCGATGTGGACCCCGCCGTCGACGCCCCGCGTCAGGTGCACCCCGAGGAACGGGAACGCCGGGTCCGGCACCGGATAGACCAGGCCCCGCACCAGCGACGGGTCCGCCAGCTCGTAGTACTCACCCCGGAAGGGGACGATCCGCATCCCCGGGTCGTCGCCGGCGAGGCGTGCGATCCGGTCGCAGTACAGCCCGGCGCAGTTCACCAGGACCCGCGCCCGGACCACCCGCCCGTCGGCCGTCCGCACGGCGACCCCCCAGGGCCGCCGGTCGATCACGGCCGCCTCCGCGCCGTACAGGATCCGCGCCCCGGACGCCTCGGCGAGCCGCTCCGCCACCGCCCCGTAGTCGCAGATCCCGGTCGTGCCGACGTGGATCGCGGCGAGCCCCCGCACCCGCGGCTCGTACTCGCTGATCTGTGCCGGGCCCAGCTCCCGCACCGGGATGCCGTTCTCCCGGCCGCGCTGCACGAGCGCGTGCAGCCGGGGCAGCTCCTCGCGCGCGGTGGCGACGACGAGCTTCCCCGTCACCTCGTACGGAATGCCCCACTCCGCGCAGAACTTGACCATCTCGGCCGCGCCCTCGACCGCGAACCGCGCCTTGAGGGAGCCCGGCCGGTAGTAGATGCCGCTGTGGATCACCCCGCTGTTGCGCCCGGTCTGGTGGCGCGCGAGGGCGTGCTCCTTCTCCAGGACCGTGACCCGGGTGCCGGGGGCGGCGCGCGTCAGCGCGTACGCCGTCGACAGACCGACGATCCCGCCGCCGATCACCAGCACGTCACAGTCGAACACCGGCCCCACCTCCCACCCCCGATACTGCACTGGCCCACTGACAACGCCGTGAAACCTCGCGCGGGCTCATGAGACGCGGTTCACCCGGGGGCGGGCGTTCAACCGGGGGCGGGCCCCCGTCGCACGGGGTCGGACCCCCGGCGCACGGAACCGGTCCCTCGTCGTCCCGGGCCGGACCCCCGCCGGCCGAAGGCGCGCCCTTGCCGGCCGGGTGCCGGCCCCCGTCGACCGGGTGCCGTCCGCCGTCCGGGTCCTCGCGGGTCTCACGCCGGGGCGACGAGCAGCGGCCGGGCCCGCTCGCGCAGTTCGATGACGCGCGGCTCGTCCCCGTACGGTTCGAGCCGGTGCAGCAGGTCCCGCACGTACTCCGTCGTCCGCGCCGACGAGATCCGCCCGGCCACCTCCACCGCGCGCGTGCCGGCCGCGCAGGCCGCGTCCAGGTTGCCGGACTCCAGTTCGGCGACGGCGGACACGACGAGCCGCAGGCCGTGCGAGCGGACGAACTCCTCGGTCGGCCGGGACAGCGCCTGCTCGGTGAAGCGGCGCACCTCGCGCGGCATCCGCAGGTCGCGGTAGCACTCGGCGGCGTCCGCGCAGAACCGGTCGTACGAGTAGAAGCCCAGCCAGGTCGGGTCGGAGTCGCCCGCCCGGGACCGCTCCAGCCAGCCCTCGGCGGACTTGAGCGCGGCCGCGGCGGCGGCCCCGTCCCCGGCCTTCGCGTGCGCGCGGGCCTCGACGAGCCGGAAGAAGGACATGGTGCGGGCGGTGGCGAGCCCCCGGTTGCGCTCCAGGGCGGCCTGGGCGAGGTCCACGCCCTCGTCGGCGAAGCCCCGGTAGGTGGCCTGGAGGGACATGGACGCCAGGACGTACCCGCCGAGGGGCACGTCGGCGGCGGCCCGGGCGAGCCGCAGGGCCTGGATGTAGTAGCGCTGCGCGGCCTCCTGCTGTCCGGTGTCGAAGGCCATCCAGCCGGCGAGCCGGGTCAGTTCGGCGGTCGCGCCGAACAGGGCCCGGCCGACCTCGTCCGAGTACGAGCCGAGCAGCAGCGGGGCCGCGTCCACGCGTAAGCACTCGGGGACCATGGACGACCGCCAGTCCCCGCCGCCGTACTTGGAGTCCCAGCGGCGCGCGTCCTCGGCCGCCTCGCGGAGTTTGGCGACGTCGCTGTGGCCCACGCGCGCGTGCTCCGGCGCGGGTGTCGTCGGAGGGCCGACCGCCGGGCGCGGGAGCTCCCGCTCCACCGACGGGTCGGCCGGGGTTATCAGCCAGCGGGACGCGGGCGTGGCGTACGCGCTCACCGCGAACGACCCGGCGAGCGACTGCCAGATGCCGCCCCCGCCGGCCCGCCGCCCGGCGAGGTCGAGCCGGTACAGGTCGGTGGCCGAGCGGACCGCCTCGCCCACGTCGCGCGGGAAGGCGAGCCCCACCTCGGGCGCCGGGTCGGCGTCGGCGAGCCCGATCTCGTGCAGCGGCACGGGACGGCCGAGCTTCTGCCCGATCGCGGCCGCGATCAGGTGCGGGGCGGCGCCCTGCGGGACCATGCCCTTGGACACCCAGCGGGCGACCGAGGTCTTGTCGTAGCGGAGCGTCAGCCCCCGCTGCGCACCGAGGTCGTTGACGCGCCGGGCGAGCCCGGCGTTGCTGATTCCCGCGAGGGCGAGAACCGTGCCGAGCTTTTCGTTCGGCCCGCGTTGCTCCCTGGACATGACGCCACCCCTCGACAGCACAGACGGCCGCCACGACGCCGGGCATAGGCGTGCGGCATTCGTAAGCACAGCGTAGTTCGCCGCATCCCTACCGTTAAGGGGCGGTGTTCCGTATGGCGAGATTGTTGTGTGACCAATCGGTGCGGACGTCCGTCGGGGCGTCCCGTGCTCCGGCCGTGTGGCCGTGCGCCCGGCCGTGCGCTCTCGTCCGGCCGGCGGGGGAGCGCTTCCATCGGTAGCGCGTGGGTCGGCCCATTCGGCCGGGGTCGGAGCTCCGGACCAGTGGGCTGGGGGACACCGCCGCCCCATTCCCCGCGGGCGGCGGACGGCGCCGGGAGGCGGAACCGCCTCCCGGCCAGCCGGTGACCCGTGGAGAACGGGCCGCTCCTCCCGGTGCCCGCGCGCCTTC
Source organism: Streptomyces sp. NPDC092045 (assembly GCF_044756005.1). NCBI lineage: Bacteria > Bacillati > Actinomycetota > Actinomycetes > Kitasatosporales > Streptomycetaceae > Streptomyces > Streptomyces sp. NPDC092045. The sequence goes on from NZ_JBIVSC010000005.1 coordinate 470,946, forward strand.
CAAACCTCCGGGCGCGGTCGAAATTCGGCCGAATGTCGTCGGTGTCCAACTGGCCCATGCCAGGGGCGCATTCGGCTTTCGCGCGCGTGCGCCCGGACACCGCCCCGTGCGCCGTTGTCATGGCAGCATGTCTCCCACCGAAACGGACGTGGAGGCGCCGATGCGATGGCTGGTGGGCTGGAGCAGTGTCGCCGCGAGCTTCGCAACGACCGGGGGGGCACGGACGGGAGCGGCGAACGGCGCGTACGGCACGGGCCCGTCGGCCCACGGCCCGTACGGCGCGTACGTCTCCGGCACGGCGGCGGACCACGGCCCGTACGGCTCCGGAGCGACGGACCGGCACCCCTACGGGACGGACCGCGACCCCTACGGGGCCGATCGGAACTCCTACGGTACGGACCGGGCGACGGCGGCCGAGGGGCGCACGGTGCAACCGGTGGGCGCACAACTCCTCTGGGGAGGCCCCGACCCGCTCTGGGCGGTCGGCGACTGGCGCCCCGACGAGGTCCGGGTCGTGGCCGTCGACGGCCACACCCACATCGCCGTCCTCGGCTGCTGCGCCGCGGGCGACGACGAACTGCGCAGGGGGCTGCTCACCGCGCGCGGAGGCGCCCTGCGCCACCTCACGGCCTGGCCGGGAAGCTACACCGCCGTCGTCAAGGCCGGTCGGCGCGTCACCGTCACGGGTGACCTCGCGGGAGCCCGCCCGGTGTTCCACACCCCCTGGCAGGGCGGCACCGCGTACGCCACCGCCGCCCTGCCGCTCGCCGACCTCGTCGAGGCCCAGCTCGACATCGGCCACCTGGCCGCCCTGCTCGCCTGCCCCGAGACCCCGGAGGCGCTGCGCGACTCCACCCCCTACGAGGGCGTCCGCCGGGTCCCGCCCGGCCACGCGCTGATCCTGCGGGAGGGCTCGCGCGAGATCACCGGGTACGAACAGGTCGCCTCGCTCGCGGTCGCGACCCCCGAGTCCGACCCCCGGCAGGCCGTCGAAGGGGTCAGGGACGCCCTGGTCGAGGCCGTCCGCGCCCGGCTCACCGCACCCCGGCACGCGCCCGGCGCCCCGCTCCCCGACCCCGGCCCGGTCCCCGGCATGGGCCCCGCCGACCGGCGCGCCGCCCGGGGCGCGGTCCCGGCGCCCGGCATCGGCGCCGACCTGTCCGGCGGCAGCGCCTCCGGCACGCTCGCCCTCCTGGCGGCCGGGCTCCCGGGGGTGCCGGGCACGATCACCGGCCACGGCACGGGCGCGGGGGAGCGGCTGCTCGCCGTCACCTTCAACGACCTGGCCACGCGCGCGGGTGCGGACCGCGAGGACGAGCTGAAGCGGGCCCGGGAACTGGCCGCCGACCCGCGCCTGCACCACGTGGTCGTCGCGGCCGGCGAGGAGGCGCTCCCGTACGCCGCCCTGGACGGGCCGCTCACCGACGAGCCGGGACCCGCGCTCGTCACGGCCGAACGGCACCGGCGGCGACTCGCGGGCGGCAGCGCCGACCACTTCACCGGCATGGGCGCCAAGCAGGTCCTGGACGCGCACCCGGCGCGCCTCGCCGACCTCCTCATGGACCGCAGACGCCGCTCCCTGGTGCGTCCCGTCACCGCGCTCGCCAAGGCCTCGGGTCCTTCGGCGGGCGCGCTCCTGGTGCCGCTGACCGTGTACCGGGCGGCCCGGAGGCTGGCCCGCACCCCGTACCGCACCGGTCTGGAGACGGCGGCCCGCCGGGTCCTGGAGGCGAACCGCGCCGCCCCCGACGGCTTCGGCCCCCTGGAGGCCTCCCTCTCCGCCCTCGCCTGGTCGCGGCCGGGTCCGGCCGCGCGCTGGCTGACGGGGGAGGCACTGGCCGAAGTATCGGTTCGCCTGAACCGGGCGGCGACCCTCCCGTCCTCCGTCCAGCGTCCCGGCGAGGCACGCGCGCGTGCGGCCCTCGTCCGGGCCGCCGCCGACCACCGGGTCCTGGAGCAGGCCGCCGAGATCCGCGGCCAGCGGCTGCACGCCCCCTTCCTCGACAACCAGGTCGTACGGGCCTGCCGCGCCCTCCCCGAGTCGCTCCGGGTCCAGCCGGACGCCCGCGCCGGCATCCTGCGCACGGTCCTGACCGGCACCGGCATCCACGACCTGCCGCCCGGCTGGGGCGCCCCCCACCCCGCCGTCCCGGCCGCCGCCGTCCGCGCGGGCCTGCGCGCCGCGCTCCCCGGGCTCCTGGCCCTCTTCGACGCGCCGCTCCTCGCGGACGCGGGCCTGATCGAGGCCCGCGTCGTCCGCGAGGCCCTGCGCGCCGCCGCCGACGGCGAACCCGTCCCCCTCGACGGCCTCGCCGACCTCGTCTCCACCGAACTCTGGCTCCGCCGCCTCCTCGCCCGCCGGGGCTCCTGCTGGACCAGCACCACGGAGCCGCGCGCCCACCGCGCGGTCCAGGGACCGCTGATCCCGGCGTCGCGGTCGCTTCCGGCGTGAGCCCGCGCGGGGCGACTTCCGCTCGAAGGTTCGCGGCACGCTTGTTCGAGTGAACGCACTCCGGACCCCGCCGCGACGCCCGTTCTAAGCTGAGAGCGTCGCACCGAGCGAAGGAGGTCCGGCATGGCGCTGCCGCTGCCGATTCCGGAAGACGCGTTCTCCGAGGGCACGCCCGACCGCGAGGGTGCGAGTGTGCAGGAGACCTTCGAGCTGTTCAGTGCGCTGGCCCCCAAGGGCTGGCGCGTGGAGCTGGTCGAAGAGGAGATTCACGTGGTGCCTCCGGCCAACGGCGAGCACGAGGAGATCGTGACCGAGGTGGTGGAACAGGTCATCGCCCGACGGGTCGACAAGGAAGTGCGCAACTTCACGGGCATCGGCCTCAGCCTGCCGGGCACAGCCGACACGGCGCGGGTCATTCCCGACCTGGTCATCGCCCCCAAGGGCAGCTTCGCCGACCAGCAGGAATGGCACGCCCCCGACCCCGTCCTCCTCGTCGCCGAGGTCACCTCCTCCTCCACCGCGAGCCGCGACCGCGTCCGGAAGATCCGGGCCTACGCGCGCGCGGGCATCCCCCTCTACCTCCTGATCGACCGCGAGGCCGGCGAAGCCGTCGTGTGCTCCGGGCCGGAGGGAGACGACTACGACCACAAGTCCGTCCACAAGCTGGGGACGCCCGTCCCGATCCCGGCGCCCCTGGGCTTCACCCTGGACACGGCCGAGTTCTGACGCCCGCCCCTCTCCGGGCCGGCCCCGGGTAAACCCCGAGGCGCCCCCGCGGCCCGGCCCCGGGTAAACCCCGAGGCGCCCCCGCGCCCCGGCCGCCACAATGAACCGGTGCGGTACCTCATCCTCGGCACCACCGAGGCCCTTCGTCCCGACGGCACCCCCCTGCCCCTCGGCGGTGCCCGGCTGCGCGCGCTCCTCGCCGCGCTCGCCCTGCGCGGCGGACGGCCCGCCCCCGTCGGCGAACTCGCCGACGACGTGTACGGGGACGACCCGCCGCAGGACGCGCCCGCCGCCCTCCAGGCCCTGGTCGGCCGCCTCCGCCGGATCCTCGGCAGGGAGGCCGTCGCCTCCACCCCCGGCCCCGGCTACCGGCTCGTCGCCGGACCCGACGACATCGACCTGTACGTCTTCGAGCGCCGGGCCGCGGAGGCGGGCGCCCGCCTCGACGCCGGCGACCCCGACACCGCCGCCGCCCTCTTCGGGGAAGCCCTCGGCCTCTTCCGCGGGCCCGCCCTCGCCGACCTGCCCGACCCGGCGGGCGTCCGGCCCGAGGCCCAGCGGCTCGCCGCCCTGCGCCGCCGCGTCGAGGCGGACCTGCGCCGGGGCGCCACCGACGGACTCGTACCGGAACTGACCGAACTCACCACCACGTACCCGTACGACGAGACCTTCCACGCCCACCTCGTCCGCGCCCTGCGGGCCGAGGGCCGCCACGCCGACGCCCTCGCCGCCCACGAGACCGCCCGCCGCACCCTCGCGGACGCCCTCGGCACCGACCCCGGCCCCGAACTCACCGCCCTCCACCGCGAACTCCTCACGGGCCAGGCCCCGCCCCGCCCCGTACCGGCACCCACCTCCGCCGAGGGCCCCGCCGGCAACATCCGCCCCCGCCTCACCTCTTTCGTCGGCCGCGAGCCCGAACTCGACGCGCTCCGCGCCGACCTGGCGGGCTCCCGGCTCGTCACGCTCACCGGACCCGGCGGAAGCGGCAAGACGCGGCTCGCCGAGGAGGCCGCGCTGCGGGCCGAGGGGCCCGCCGCCTGGATCGCCGAACTCGCCCCGCTCGACGACCCCGAGGCCGTCCCCGGCGCCGTCCTCTCCGCGCTCCGCCTCCGCGAGACCACCCTGATCGCCCGCGACGGCGTCCCCCTCCAGAACGACCCCACCGCCCACCTCGTGGAACAGCTCGCCGACCGCCCGCTCCTCCTCGTCCTCGACAACTGCGAGCACGTGATCGACGCGGCCGCCGCCCTCGCCGAGACCCTCCTCACCCACTGCCCCCGGCTCCGCGTCCTCGCCACCAGCCGCGAACCCCTCGGCGTCCCCGGCGAGGCGGTCCGCCCCGTCGAACCCCTCCCGCCCGACCCCGCCCACCGCCTCTTCGTCGAACGCGCCCGCGCCGTACGCCCCTCCTTCGACCTCACCGGAGACGGCGGCGCGGCCGTCGACGAGATCTGCCGCCGCCTCGACGGCCTGCCGCTCGCCATCGAGCTCGCCGCCGCCCGCCTCCGCCTCCTCACCCCCCGCCAGATCGCGGACCGCCTCGACGACCGCTTCCGCCTCCTCACCTCCGGCTCCCGCACCGTCCTGCCCCGCCAGCAGACCCTGCGCGCGGTCGTCGACTGGTCCTGGGACCTCCTCGAACCGGACGAGCGCACCCTGCTCCGCCAGGTCTCGGTCTTCGCCGGCGGCTGGGACCTCGCCGCCGCCGAGGCGCTCTCCCCGCGCGCCGCCGACACCCTGGGCGCCCTGGTCGACAAGTCCCTCGTCGTCGCCGCCCCCGCCGAGGACGGCGAGATGCGCTACCGCCTCCTGGAGACCATCCACGAGTACGCGGCCGAGCGCGCCGCCGAGGTCCCCGACCTGCTCGCCGCCGCCGAGGCCGCCCACACCGCCCGCTTCACCGCCCTCGTCGAGGCCGCCGAGCCCGAGCTGCGCTCCGGCGGACAGCTCCCCTGGATCGACCGGCTCGAACGCGACCTCGACAACGTCCGCGCCGCCCTCCACCGCACCCTCGTCACCGCCCCCGACGAGCCCGCCGCCCTCCGGCTCGTCTTCGCCATGGGCTGGTTCTGGTGGCTGCGCAACCACCGCACCGAGGGCCTGTCCTGGACCGAGCGCGCCCTCGCCCTCGGCGAGGACCCGGAGGACCCCGAGGACCCGGCCGGCCCGGCCGATCCGCGGTACTGGCCGCGGATGCGCCTGCGGATGCTGTACTTCTTCCTCGCGATCGAGAACCACACGGCCTCGGAGCTCCGCGACGACCCCGAGGCCTTCGCCCTGATCCAGCGGGTGCGGTCCGCGTTCGGGGACGAGCCGGGACCCGAGGCCGCCCGCTTCCCCGGCCTCCTCTGGCCGTTCACCGCCGCCTTCACCGAGGAACCGGTCGAGCTGCGGGCCCTGCTCGACACCGCCCTCGCCAACTGCCGCCGCCACGGCGGCGACTGGGAGGTCGGCGTCACCCTCATGTTCCGCACGCACATGGTCGTCGACATGCCCGGCGGCCTCTCCGACGTGGACGAGGACCTGGCCGAGCTCCGCCTCATCGCCCGCCGGGTCGGCGACCGCTGGATGGGGGCGCAGATCGCCAGCGCGGCGGCCGAGGCCAACATGATGCGCGGCCGGTACGAGGAGGCCCGCGCGGACTACGAGGAGGCGCTCCGCCTCGCCCGCGAGGTGGGCGCCCACGCCGAGCTCCCCTTCCTCATCGCCCGCCTCGCCGAGATCTCCTACCGCTCCGGCGACATGGAGACCGCCGAGGAGGGCCTCGACGAGGCCGCGGCGGAGGCCGAACGCCACCACGTCAGGGACGCCCGGCCCTTCGTCGTCTTCCTGCGCGCCGCCATCGCCCTCCACCGGGGCGACACCGGGGCGGCCCGCGCCCACGCGGAGGAGGCCGGACGACTGGTCGAGGACGGGAACCCGCCGCCGCACTTCACGGCCGCGGTCCTCGGACTCGCCGCCCGCGTCGAGGCGTACGAGGGCGGGGGCGCCGCGGCCGTCGCCTCCGCCGTCGCCGCGCTGCACGCCGCGCGGGACGCCCAGTGCGCGGACCTCATCGCCGCGACGCTCGGCCAGGGGCTCGCGGTCGCCCTGTCCCGGGCGGACGAACCCGCCCCCGCCGCCGCGGTCCTGGCCGCCGTCGACGGCTGGCGCCGCGAACTGCCGCGCTCGGTACCGGAGCTGGAGGAGGCCGGTTCGGTGACGGCCCGCTCGCTCGCCGCCCTCGGCGCGCCGGGCCTCGCCGCCGCCCGGGAGGCGGGCGAGGGCCTGGACGTCGACGGGGTCCTGTGCCTCGTGAAGGACTCCTCGAAGGACCTCCCGAAGAACTTCCCCGAGGATCTTCCGGAGGACTTCCCGGAGGGCGTCAGGAGCAGCTGATCCGCGACTGCGCCCAGTCGGCGATCGCGGTCCGCCCCAGCGGCCCGGCCTCCTCGACCACGAGCCGGATCCTGGAGCGGCCGGTGATGTCGACGTGCACCGGGACCGGCGGGTCGCCCGCCCCGATCACCCCGGACCGCCAGAGCCGCTGCCCGTCCCCGTAGACGGAGAAGCGGACGCCGCCGAGGCCGAACAGGGCGCTCAGGTCGTCGACGCCGACCACCGCGTCGTACCGCGTGCACTGCCGGTTGAGGTCGATGACCAGCGAGGACGGCGCGTGGACGCTCACGCCGCGCGCGTACCGGGTGCCGCCGACGGAGAGGCCCCTGCGCTGCCACATGAAGCCGCTCTCGGCCATGGACACCTCGGGCCCGGTGCCGTCGCCGAAGATCCCGTAGTCCAGCTCGTCGACGGGATAGACGGCCGGCGGCGCGGGCGGGGGCGGCGGCTCGGGGCTGGGCGTCGGCTTCGGGGCCGGCCTGGGCGTCGGTTCCGGGGCGGGCTCCGGCGTCTCCTTCGGACCGGCGGACGGAGGGGCCGGGGGAACGGGCTCCGGGGGCGGTGCCGGGGACGGCGGCGCGGGGGGCGCCGGCGCCGGAGTGGGCTCCGGCGCACGCTTCTCCGGAGCGGGCGCGGACGTCGGCGCGGGCGCCGGGGCCTCCGCCTCGGCGGGCGGGGCCGGGGGGACGGGCTCCGCCGCCGGCTCCGCCGGGGGCGCGGGCTCCTGCGGCGCCACCGGGGTGACGACCGGCTGCGAGGGCTTGGGCGCGGCCACGGGCTCCGGGTCCCCGGCCATGGCCCAGACGAGCCCGGCCGCCGCGGCGACCGCCATGGCCGCCGCGATCCCGGCCTTGGCGGGGGTGCCGAGCCCCTCGGCGGCGGCGCCGCCCGGGGCGGCGCCCCCCGAGGACCCGGAGGCGGCCGCCGCCGCACCGGCCCCGGCAGCGGCGGCGGTGCCGCCCGCGACGACACCGGCCGCCTTGACCGCGTACCCGGCGGCGAACCAGCCGATGACGGCGACCGGCAGCAGCGCGGGGATCCCGGCGTTCACGTGCGCCAGCTCGCCGGCGGCGAGCCGGCACTTGGCACACTCCTCCAGGTGCTTGCGCAGCCCGCGCTCGGCCCGCATCCGCAGCCCGCCGCGCGCGTAGGCGCCGAGCCGGTCCGCGTACCGGGCGCAGTCGCCGCCCGCCGTCAGGGACTGGCTGACGTGCGCCTGGAGGTAGGCCTGCTTGAGCCCTTCGCGGGCCCGGCTGGCGAGCACGGCCGTGGCGTTGGCGGTCAGCCCGAAGAGCGGGGCGACCTCGCTCGGCGACTCCTCCTCGACGGTGGTGTGCCACAGCACGGCCTGCCACCGCTCGGGCAGCGAGCGGAAGGCCTGCATGGCGAGCGACTGCTCGGCCTCGTGCATGGCCAGGACGTCCGCGCCGAGGTCCAGCGTGTCCTGGTCGGAGACCTCGGAGGAGCGGGCGGCCTCCGCCGCGAACACCGCGAAGTCCTCGACGAGGTGCTCGCGCTTCTGCGTCCTGGCCCAGTTCGCCGCGACCCGCCGGACGGTGGTCATGAGGTAGGCGCGCACCGCCTGTTCGGGCCCGGCCCCGCCCCGTACGGCCTGGAGGGTGCGGGCGAACACCTCGGCGGTGAGGTCGTCGGCGGTGTGCGCGTCGCGGCAGCAGGTCCTGGCGTACCGGCGCACGGCCTCGGAGTGGCGGCGGAACAGCTCCTCGTACGCCGAGTCGTCGCCGTCCCGCATGAGCTGGACGAGGTCGGCGTCGGAGGGCGGCAGGTCGAGCGGCGGCGGAAGGATCCCGCCGGCCTCGCCCGCGTCCGTGCCCCCGGCGCCCGTCTCGATGGGACCGGCCCCGGCGTCCGCCTCGGTGGGACCGGCGCCGGCGAACCCGCCGCCACCAGAACCGTTTCCGCCGAAGGCGTCCCCACCGGCCCCGGACCCGTCGGTCGCCCCCGCGACGACCCCGGACCCCGCCCCGGCGGGCTTCCCCTCACGCTGCTGCGGAACGCTCGCGTCGAGCGGTTCGGCGTGCCCGGGCGGCCCCGGGGAGCCCGGGCACGCCGGAGGAGCACCGGCCCCGCCGGAGAGACCCGCCGGTCCGCCCTGACTCGGCACCTGCCGGGCGGGCAGGCCTCCGGTCCCCGCGCCGCCGCTTTTCAGCGGCTCGTCCCGACCCTCACCGCTCATCGCGGAAGCCCCCGTATGCATGCTCAGAACCGAACACCGGCCAAGCCTGCCACAGCGCGCGGGCACGCCGAAGCGCCGCGTCCACATACCACTCGTCCGGGGCGACTTCCCGTATCCGGGCGTAACCGCTCACACGTTCGTGTCATGCTCGTGGGTCCGCCCGGACCGCGGATCGCGTCACCGCTGTGAGGAACCGGGGGTCTCCACGAGGGACCGGATCCCTATCGGGAGCGCAGGCCCTCCAGGAGGATGTCCAGGAGCCGGGCCGAGGCCGCTGCCTGCTGCACCGCGTCCGGCAGGGCCGGCGCGGCGGTGGCGATGACGAGGAGGACGTCCGCCACGGTCACGTCCTTCCGCAGCTCACCCGCCTCCCGAGCCCGGTCGACCAGGCGCCCGACGACCTCCAGGAGCTCCGCGGCCCCCGCGTCGTCCCGCTCCTCGGCCGGCACGCCGCGCGGCGCGACCACCCGCGCGTCCGCCTGCCCGTCGCCCCGCTGGTACGGCACCCGGGCCGCTTCGTCCGCGTCGCCGGCGACGGCCGGCAGCACCGAGTCGTCCACGCGCACCCGCAGCACCTGCGGCGGCAGGAGCCGCCCCGCGCCCGAGGCCACCGAGGTCCGCAGGAACCGGGAGAGCGCCGACCACGGCTCCTCCTCCTGGCCGAGCGCCGCCCGCGCCTGCTCGGTCAGCCGCGCGGTCTCCTCCTCGGCTATCCGGCGCACCAGCACGTCCTTGCTGGGGAAGCGCCGGTAGACGGTGCCCACGCCCACGCGCGCGCGGCGCGCCACGTCCTCCATCGGAGCCCCGTAGCCGAGCTCGCCGAACACCTCGCGCGCGGCCCGCAGCACGTGCTCCAGGTTGCGCTGGGCGTCCACCCGCAGCGGTGCGGCCCTGCCGCCCGCCAGCGGTACGCCGTTGCGCCCGTCGGCGACGGACCCGGCGCGCGCGTCGTCGACGGCCACCGCCCCGGCGCCCGGCTGCCAGCGTGAATCCTGCATCTGCATAAGCGTTCCCCCGCTCATGATGTCTCCCCCCGGAGACTCCCCGCCCTGATACGGGGTTTCCGGCCGACGGGAGCTTCGGTCCACGCGCTCCCGTCCGACACCCCGACGAAGTACGAACATAGTTGAGTCGGAGTCAATTCAGAAGGGGGTGTTCCGCACGGTGCGCCCCCCGATCGGAGCAAGGCCCGGATCACTCCCGTTTCCCACCCCCCGCCGAACCCGCCCGGACGGACGTGACCTGGGCGGATCCCGACGCCCTCCCCGCGCGCGCCACCCCGCGCCTCCGTACCCGTCCGGTCACACAATTCGTCGAGCCTGTGGACAAACAACGGCCGGGGGTGCGTCATGGGACGGTGACCGAACCTGCGCGCATTCTTGTGGTCGGCGGTGGATACGTCGGCATGTACACCGCGCTGCGCCTCCAGCGGCAGCTCAGGGCGGAACTCCGATCCGGCGCCGCCGAGATCGTCGTGGTCACCCCCGAGCCGTACATGACGTACCAGCCGTTCCTGCCCGAGGCCGCGGCCGGCTCCATCTCCCCGCGCCACGTCGTCGTACCGCTGCGCCGCCTCCTCGACCGCTGCCGGATCCTCATCGGCGAGGTCCTGTCCGTCGAGCACGCCGAGCGGACCGCGACCCTCTCCACCCTCGCCACGGACGAGGAGGGCACGGGCCCGGTCGAGTTCGTCTACGACGAACTGGTCCTCGCCCCGGGCTCCGTCTCCCGCACCCTCCCGGTCCCCGGCCTGGCCGAGCACGGCATCGGCTTCAAGACCGTCGAGGAGGCCATCGGCCTGCGCAACCACGTCATCGAGCAGATGGACATCGCCTCCTCCACCCGCGACCCCGCGATCCGCGACGCCGCCCTCACCTTCGTCTTCGTCGGCGGCGGCTACGCGGGCGTGGAGGCCCTCGCCGAGCTGGAGGACATGGCCCGCTACACCGCGCGGTACTACCACAACATCAAGCCCGAGGACCTGCGCTGGGTCCTCGTCGAGGCCTCCGACCGGATCCTCCCCGAGGTCGGCGGGACGATGGGCCGGTACGCCGTCCGCGAGCTGCGCGGCCGGAACGTCGACGTGCGCCTGGAGACCCGGCTCGACTCCTGCGAGGACCGGGTCGCCGTCCTCAGCGACGGCACCCGGCTGCCCACCCGCACCGTCGTCTGGACCGCCGGCGTCCGGCCGGCCCCCCTCCTCGCCGCCACCGACCTGCCCCTGGACGAGCGCGGCCGGATCCGCTGCACCGCCCGGCTCTCCGTCGAAGGGGTCGAACACGCCTGGGCCGCCGGCGACGCCGCCGCCGTCCCCGACGTGACCCCGGGCCGACCCGGCCGGGAGTGCGCCCCCAACGCCCAGCACGCCGTCCGCCAGGCCCGGGTCCTCGCCGGGAACATCACCGCCACCCTGCGCGGACAGCCGCTCAAGGAGTACGCGCACGCGTACGCGGGCTCGGTCGCCTCCCTCGGCCTCCACAAGGGCGTCGCCCACGTCTACGGACGCAGACTCAAGGGATACCCGGCGTGGTTCATGCACCGGGCCTACCATCTGAGCCGGGTCCCCACCTTCAACCGGAAGGCCCGGGTCCTGGCCGAATGGACCTTGTCCGGCCTGTTCAAACGGGAGATCGTCTCCCTCGGATCGCTGGAACACCCCCGCGCCGAATTCGAACTCGCCGCCGCCCCGCCGCCCGCCGACGACGACAAGCCGTCGTCCTGACATCACTGTCCGTGCACTTGTCCACCCCGGACGTGTGACCATAGGTGGGCTCACACCTGCACAGCGTGACTCTGCACGGCACCGACACCACGAGGCATACAGATCCGTGAACTTCACCCGTTGGAGCGCCCGGCTCCCCGGCACACAGCGCCGCACGGCGCGGGGGACCGAAGGCTCCGTGCCCGCCGCCCGCGGTGAGCACGGGCAGTCGCCGGAGCGTCCGGCCGACGTCGCCGAGGACGTCCCCTCCCTGGAGGACTTCTCCGTGGGGGAGCTCCTCGGCCGCCTCCCCGGCCTGGTCGCGCTCGTGTACGGCCCGGAGCACCGCATCGCGTACGTCAACGACGCGTACGCCGCCGCCTTCGGCCCCCGCGTCCCCGGCGCCACCGTCGCCGAGACCTGCCCGGAGGCCGAGGACCTGGGCCTGCGGCCCCTCATGGACCAGGTCCTGCGCAGCGGCAAGCCCCGCACGGTCAAGTCCCGCCGCACCCGGGACGGCGGCTCGTACACGGTCACCTGCCTGCCCGTCGGCAGCCCCCGCCTCGACGGCGGCGTCCTCGTCCACGCGGCGGACGTCACCGACCACGCCGAGGCCGCCGAACGGCTGCGGGCCAGCGAGCGCAAGCACCGCGAGACCGCCGTCACCCTCCAGCGCTCCCTGCTCCCGCAGGACCTGGAGCAGCCCGACGACCTGCGGATCGCCGCCACCTACCAGCCCGGCGGCACCGACGCGGCCGTCGGCGGCGACTGGTACGACGTGATCACCCTCGGCGCCGGCCGCACCGCGCTCGTCATCGGCGACGTGATGGGCCGGGGCGTCCGCGCCGCCGCCGTCATGGGCCAGCTCCGCACCGCCGTCCGGGCGTACGCGCGCCTGGACCTGCCCCCGCACGAGGTGCTCCAGCTCCTCGACGGCCTCGCCGCCGAGATCGACGCCAGCCAGATCGCGACCTGCGTGTACGCGGTCCACGACCCCAACGAGGGCAAGCTGGTGTACGCCTCCGCGGGCCACCTCCCGATCCTCGTCCGGGACGAGGACGGCACGGTCCGCCAGGCCGACGACCCCACGGGCCCGCCGCTCGGCACCGGCGGCTGGCTGCACGCCTCGGGCTCCATCGCCCTGCCGCCCGGCTCCACCGCCGTCCTCTACACCGACGGCCTGGTGGAGCGGCGCCGCGAGGACATCGACGAGGGCGTCGCCGCGCTCGCCCGCGCCCTCTCCGGGGCGAGCGGCACTCCGCAGGTGGTCTGCGACCGGCTCCTGCGCTCCCTGGGGGTGACCGCCGACCACGACGACGACGTCGCCGTCCTGGTCGTCCAGCACCCCTCCCGGGCGGGAGCGGACGCGGAGCTGTTCCACAACGCGGCCCTGGAACTCCTCGGCGGGGTGGAGGCGGCTCCACGCGCGCGTGCCTTCGCCTCCGGGGTCCTCTCCAGCTGGCGCTTCCCGGTCGAGCTGCGGGACCTGGGGGTCCTGGCCACCAGCGAGCTGGTGGGGAACTCCCTCCAGCACGGCACCCCGCCCATGCGCCTGGGGCTCCGCCGCACCGACCGGCGCCTGATCATCGAGGTGACGGACGGGGACGACCACCTGCCGCGCCGCCGCAGGGCGGAAACGGAGGACGAGGCGGGTCGCGGGATCTCGATCATCGCGACGATCGCCTCGTCCTGGGGGAGCCGCCGCACACCGGGCGGCGGCAAAGCGGTCTGGTGCGAGTTCGCCCTGAAGGACTAGGGGGTGTCTTGCCGATCGTGCCGGGCTCGCGGTGTCCGGTGCCGCGCCTCGCCGCGTTGTCGTCGGTCGCCGACGCTCCGCGTCGACTCCCTCCTCCGCCTCGCGACGCACGGCACCGGACACCGCTCCCTGATCCGGCCCGATCGACAAGACACCCCTAGGGCGTCCCCACCGGCACGTTCTTCTCGCCCGGCTCGTGCCGGACGACGACCTTCGACGGCCTGAGGGCCAGAGAAGGCTGGTTCTGCTCGGGAGTGAGCTGCTTGCCGAGCCGGACGGCGAGGAAGGTGATCCCGAGCGAGAAGAGCACGAAGGTCACGATGTACGGACCGTGCAGCGCGGCCCCCATGGGCCCGCCCACGGCCGGACCGACGGCCAGCGCGAGCTGCTTCACCAGGGCGAAGGCCGAGTTGTACTGCCCGACCATCGACTCCGGCGCCAGATCGGCCACCAGCGGGGCCACGGTCGGCGACAGCATCGCCTCGCCGAGACCGAAGAGGGCGTACGTGGAGACGAAGGCCGCCGTCGCCATGGCCTGGCTGCCGTGCCCGAGGCCCGCGTACCCGGCGATGATCCACGCCAGGGTCCAGATCAGGCCCACGGCCGCGATGACCCGGGACCGCCGCCGGCGCTCGACGAACTTGAGCACCAGGAACTGGGCCAGCACGATCACCGCCGTGTTGGCGGCGAGCGCGAGCCCCAGCGCCGACGGCTGGATGCCGGCGGCCTCGGTGCCGTACGCGGCGAGGCCCGACTCGAACTGTCCGTAGCAGGCGAAGAAGAGGACGAAGCCGAGGACGCAGAGCTGCACCATCGCCTTGTGGCCGAGCAGCGCGCGGACGCCGCCGCTCCTGCCGGCGCCGGACGGGCGGGCGTCCTGGAGCGCGGGGGAGCCCGGCATCCGGACGGTCCCGACGATCCCGGCGAGCACCAGGAACATCGCGGCCTCGATCGAGAACAGCAGGATGAAGCTGCCCGGCCGGCTGGTGTCGACGAGCTGGCCGCCGATCAGGCCGCCGACGCCGAGACCCAGGTTCTGCAGGAAGAACTGCATGGCGAACGCCCGGGTGCGCCCGACGGGCGTCGAGCACCAGACGATCATCGTGGCGAGGGCGGGCTGGAGGACGGCCGTACCGGCGCCGAGCAGCGCCGCCGCCCCCACGGCCGCCGGCACGCTGGAGGCGAAGCCCATCCCCACCGCGCCCACGGCGGCGACGACCGAGGCCACGAGCAGCACGGGCACGGGCCCGCGCCGGTCGATGGCCCGCCCGCTGAAGGGCAGCACCACGAGCGCGGCCATGGCGAAGACGGCCAGGACGATGCCCGCCGTCGCCGCGCCCAGATCCCGCACCTGTGCCACGTACACATAGAGGTACGGCACGGTGAAGCCGAGTCCGAACGCGCTCAGCGCGCTGCCTGCCTGAATCCGGCGCATCTGCGCGCCCCTCGCCTCGGTCACACTCACCCACTTCGGTCGCGGGTTCAGGCCTGTAGCCCTGAACCCTGAAGACTTAAAAGCTAAAGTTAACATCTCAACTGTACACATGGAAGGACTTCAACGCCAACGGGGCCCGTGGAATACTCGTCCCATGCCCGAAAACCCCGAGCGGTCCGGCCCGCAGGCCCTCCAGGAGCCGAGCCTCGACGAGCAGATCGCCGCCTACCAGCGCGAGTTCCGCGACCTCGACCCCCAGGTCGAGAAGGTCGTCTCCGCCCTCGGCCGACTGAACCGACGGATGAACGTGGCGTACGGACGCCAGCTCGCCGACCTCGGCATCAGCAACGCCGAGTGGGAGGTCCTCAAGACGCTGGTCCTCTCCGGGGAGCCCTACCGGCTCGGCCCCGGAGAGCTGGCCAAGCGCCTCGGCCTCACCCCGGCGGCGATGACCCACCGCATCGACCGCATGGCGGGAGAGGGCCTGGTCACCCGCGACCGCGACGAGAACAACCGGGTCCGCGTGATCGTGGAGCTCACGGACGAGGGCCGCACGAAGTGGCTGGAGGCCATGCGCATGGCCACGGCCTTCGAAGAGGACCTCCTCCAGGACCTCAGCACGGAGGAGAAGGGCGTCCTCGGCGACGTCCTCATCCGTCTCCTCCGCCGCGTGGAGCACACCCAACCCGACGCCGGCGGCCGCCTGACGGACCTCGACTGAGGTCAGCGGGGAGGCGCGGAGGAGGGGGGTTGACACGCCCCTCCCGGATGCGTAGTGTCCTCCGAGTTGTCACGGAGCCGGAACGGTTCTGCGACAGCCACTCCCGCCGCTGATGCGGCACCTCTACTCAGCACGATCTCCCTCTCGGGAAGAATTTCGGCATGCCGAAATTCATTTCGAAAGACTCGATTATGAGTCGCCGGGGAAATCCGCTAGAGTTTGAGACGTCGGAACGGCCCAACAGCCGGAAAGACAACTCCCGCTGACCGGGAATCAGACGCCGAAAGGATCTGATAGAGTCGGAACCGCCGGAAGGGCCCGGAGCGAAAGCGAAGGGGCCGGAAAGCACCGAGGAAATCGGATCGGAAAGATCTGATAGAGTCGGAAACGCAAGACCGAAGGGAAAAGCCCGGAGGAAAGCCCGAGAGGGTGAGTACGAAGGAAGCG
>NZ_JBIVSC010000006.1:0-132799 GCF_044756005.1 Streptomyces sp. NPDC092045
GAAGCCCTGTAAGGGGTGGAGCTGACCGGTACTAATAGGCCGAGGGCTTGTCCTCAGTTGCTCGCGTCCACTGTGTTAGTTCTGAAGCAACGAACTCCCTTGCCGGTTGAGTTCGTGAACTTCATAGAGTTTCGGTGGTCATAGCGTTAGGGAAACGCCCGGTTACATTCCGAACCCGGAAGCTAAGCCTTTCAGCGCCGATGGTACTGCAGGGGGGACCCTGTGGGAGAGTAGGACACCGCCGAACACCTGCCCTTTTAGCTCAGTCGGTAGAGCGTCTCCATGGTAAGGAGAAGGTCAACGGTTCGATTCCGTTAAAGGGCTCCAAAGAAAAGGCCCCCGCCTCGTGGCGGGGGCCTTTTTGCGTTCCTGGAACAGGGGCGTGCGGAAGGCGCCTCCCCCGGAGGGAAGGCGCCGTGCCATCAGCGGTCGTCCGGCTCGCGCAGGCGCATCGCCAGGATGGCCATGTCGTCGGAGGCCGGGGCCTGGGCGAAGCGTTCCACCGCGCGCAGCACCCGGGCCGCGACCGCGCCGGCCGTCAGGCCCGTACACGTCTTGAGGACGTCGGCCAGGCCGTCGTCGCCCAGCATGCGGGAGCCCTCGCGGCGCTCCGTCACGCCGTCCGTGACGCACAGGAGGACGTCGCCCGGGTCGAGCGTCACCGTCTCCTCGTACAGCTCCAGGTCGTCCATGACGCCCAGGAGCGGCTGCGGTTCGGCCGCGGGGCGGACCGTGCCGTCCGGGCTGAGGCGCAGGGGCAGCGGGTGGCCGGCGCAGACGACCTTGAGGATCGCGGAGCCGTCCTCCTGCGGGCGCATCTCGCCGTAGAGGAGGGTCAGGAAGCGGCTGCGGGCGCCCTCGTCGAGGATCGCCGCGTTCAGGCGCTCCAGGACGGCCGGGCCGCCCAGGCCCTCGCGGGCCAGGAGGCGCAGGGCGTGACGGGCCAGGCCGGTGACGGCGGCCGCCTCCGGCCCCGTACCGCAGACGTCGCCGATGGCGAACCCGTACGCGCCGTCGCTGATCGGGAAGAGGTCGTAGAAGTCGCCGCCGACCTCGTTGCCCTCGCCGGCCGCGCGGTAGATGACGTCGACCTCGACGCCCGGGATCTCGGGGAGGCCGGGCGGCAGGAGGCTGCGCTGGAGGGACTGGCTGATCGCCACGCGCTCCGAGTAGAGCCGGGCGTTGTCCAGGGCCAGGGCGGCCCGGCGGGACAGGTCCTCGGCGAGCTCCAGGATCTCCTGGCGGAAGTGGTCCTCGGACGGCCTGCCGAGCGTCAACATGCCGATGACCCGGTTGCGGGCCACCAGGGGCAGGACGACCGTCTCGCCGGCGACCGTGCTCGCCGTGGCCAGCGTGGTGTCGATGCCCGGCGAGAGCGGGCTCGACGGGTGGTCGAGGGCGTGGACCGAGGCGTTGAGCGCGGCCCGGCGGGCGGCGTCGCCCGGCGCGGTCCAGACCCGGGCGCCGGGCGTCGGCACCGGGTCGGGCGGCGTGATCGAGGAGAGCAGTTCCTTGAGGCCGTCGATGCGGTCCTCGTCCTCGTGGAGCACGTACGAGAGGTACGGGTCGGAGGACTGGTCGGCGATCGTGTAGACCGCGCACCAGGTCGCGAGGGTGGGGACCGTCATCTGGGCCATCAGGGCCAGGGTCTGGTCGCGGTCGAGGGTGCCGGCCAGGAGGTCGGAGGCCTCGACGAGGAAGCTGAGGGAGCCGCGGCGCAGGCGCTCCAGCTCGCCGAGGCGGGCGGACTCCACGGCCAGGGCGATGCGGTCGGCGGCGAACTGGAGGCGGAGGGCCTCCTCGTTCGAGTAGCGGTTCGCGGCCTCGGCGGCCACGCCCAGGGAGCCGGTGAGGCGGCCCTCGACCTTGAGGGGGACGGTGACCACCGAGCGCATGCCGGTGTCCTCCAGGAGCGGCACGGCTCCGGGGACGGCGGCCAGGTCCTCGTGGACGGCGGGCATCCGGGCGGAGCCGTACCGGCTGGCGCCGGTTTCGACGGGCACGCGCGCGAAGCGCTGGCGGGCGGCCGGGAGCCCGGTGGTGGCCCGCACCTCGAGCTCCGTCTCGTCGTCCGTGGCGAGGAGGAGGAAGGCGGCGTCGCCCTCGAGCATGTCGCGGGCGCGCTCGACCGTGCGCTGGAGCAGGCCGTCGAGGTCGTCGGGGGCCGGGGAGCCGATGAAGACCTCGAACGGGTCGGTGGCGCGGTTCTCGGCGCCCGGCTCGGCCGCGGGACGCTGCGGGGTCTGGAGGACCGCCCGCTCGTGCTCGCGGACCAGGAGGCAGACCGTGGAGGGCTCGCCCTGGGAGTCGCGGACCCGGAGGTGCGCGGCGTAGACGGGGACGACCCGGCCGTCGGCGCAGCGGATGCCGTAGCTGCCCTCCCAGCGGGAGAGGCGCAGGGCCTCGGCGAGACCGGTGCCGATGCCGGGGGTGTGGGGCCAGGCGGCGAGGTCCCCCAGGGGCTTGCCGGTGACCTGCTCGGAGCCGTACCCGAAGAGTTCCCCGGCGTCCTCGTTCCAGGCGGTGATCGCGCCGTTCCGGTCGATCTGGACGACGGCGACGCGGACGCGGCTGTCGGCGACCGGGAGGAGGGCGTCGGGCAGGACCGGACCGGCCGAGCGGGTGCCGACGGGGCGCTGGGGGAGGTCGAGGTGGAACCAGACGTGCTTGCGCGTGGGGGAGTAGTCGACGCCCCAGCGGTGGGCGAGGGCGGCGCAGAGCAGCAGGCCGCGGCCGTTCTCGCGGTCGGGGGAGACGAGGGTGCGGCCGCTCTGGACCGGGATCTCGCGCTCGGGGTAGCGGTCGGAGACCTCGACGCGGATGCTGTCGTCGGAGCGCAGGCAGAGCACGTCGGCGGCGGTGCCGGCGTGCACGACGGCGTTCGTGACGAGCTCGCTGGTGAGGACGACGGCGTCGTCCACCAGTTCGGGGTGTCCCCAGCCCTGGAGGGTGTCCCGTACGAAGGCCCGTGCGGCCGCGACGGACCGCCCGACGGGCTCGAAGCTGGCAGTCGCCCGCGCGGTGATCACAGCACTCCTCGTACGCGTCTCGACGCCCGGCTCTGCCATGCTCGGTCTGTCCTTCCCACTGCCCGGTGGTCGTGCGCGCACCACACCGTCCCCGCCGGGCGGACCGGGGCGGCTGGACAGCCGGATGCCAGGTTACTTACCTTCGCTGTCCGAGCGGATGCCGGTCACCGCTGATTCCGTCCCTCGGGGGTAGGGACGCCGTCGAAGCTGCCGAACTGTTATCGCCTGGTTCGGTCACGGTGAAACACTGGGCAGGCTACCGGCAGAGCCGGAGCGGTACGGTCGACCCCTTTCGGGAGGGACACGGTGGAGTCTGGCACGGCGGCGCGACGCGGCGGAGGCAGCGGTACGCGCACGAGGGGCGGGCGTTCCCGTGGGGGGACGGTCCAGGTGGACGCGGCGGCGCTGGAGCGGTTGCTCTCCGCGCTCGTGTCCATGCGGGACGGGAACTTCCGCAGGCGGCTCACGGTGTCCGGCGACGGGGTCATGGCGGAGATCTCCGCCGTGTTCAACGAGGTCGCGGACCGGCAGCTGCACGTGACCGGGGAGCTGTCGCGGGTCCGGCGGGTCGTCGGGCGCGAGGGCAAGCTGTCCGAGCGCCTGGAGTCCGGGGCCAGCGAGGGGGCCTGGGCGGCGGCGATCGAGGCCGCGAACGCGCTCGTCGACGACCTGGCCCGGCCGGTGTCCGAGGTGGGACGGGTGCTCTCGGCGGT
This sequence comes from Streptomyces sp. NPDC092045, assembly GCF_044756005.1. NCBI lineage: Bacteria > Bacillati > Actinomycetota > Actinomycetes > Kitasatosporales > Streptomycetaceae > Streptomyces > Streptomyces sp. NPDC092045. The sequence continues at coordinate 3,743 of NZ_JBIVSC010000006.1, forward strand.
GGCCGAGGGCGACCTGGAGCAGCGGATGGACCTGCGGTCGGAGGGCGCCGACGGAGCGGTCCGGCCGCTGCGGGGCGAGTTCCTGAAGGTCGCGCGCACCGCCAACAACCTCGTCGACCAGCTGTCGGTGTTCGCCTCCGAGGTGACCAGGGTCGCCGTCGAGGTGGGGACCGAGGGCAAGCTGGGCGGTCAGGCGCAGGTGCGCGGGGTGTCCGGTTCGTGGAAGGACCTCACGGACTCGGTCAACACCATGGCCAACCGGCTGACGGCCCAGGTGCGTGACATCGCTCTCGTCACGACGGCGGTCGCCGACGGCGACCTGTCGCAGAAGGTCACGGCGAACGTGGCCGGCGAGATGCTGGAGCTGAAGAACACCGTCAACCGGATGGTGGACCAGCTGTCGTCGTTCTCGTCCGAGGTGACCCGGGTCGCGCGCGAGGTGGGCACCGAGGGCGAGCTGGGCGGCCAGGCCGAGGTGGCCGGGGTCGCCGGCGTGTGGAAGGACCTCACCGACTCCGTCAACACGATGGCGGGCAACCTCACCAATCAGGTGAGGGGCATCGCCGAGGTGACGACCGCCGTCGCCAACGGCGACCTGTCGCAGAAGGTCCGGGTCTCGGCGCGCGGCGAGATCGCGCAGCTCGCGGACACGATCAACCAGATGACCGAGACGCTGCGGACCTTCGCCGACGAGGTGACCCGCGTCTCGGGCGAGGTCGGCGCGCAGGGCCTGCTCGGCGGACAGGCACAGGTGCCGGGGGCGGCGGGCACCTGGAAGGACCTCACGGACTCCGTCAACACGGTCTTCCGGAACATCACCACGCAGGTCCGCGACATCGCGCAGGTGACGACGGCGGTGGCCAACGGCGACCTGTCGCAGAAGGTCACGGTGGACGTGGCCGGGGAGATGCTGGAGCTGAAGAACACCGTCAACACGATGGTCGACCAGCTCTCCGCCTTCGGCTCCGAGGTGACCCGGGTGGCCCGGGAGGTCGGCGTCGAGGGCCTGCTCGGCGGCCAGGCCGAGGTGCCGGGCGCGGCGGGCACCTGGAAGGACCTCACCGACTCGGTGAACACGGCCTTCCGCAACCTGACCGGTCAGGTGCGCGACATCGCGCAGGTGACGACGGCGGTGGCCAACGGCGACCTGTCGCAGAAGGTCACGGTGGACGTGGCCGGGGAGATGCTGGAGCTGAAGAACACCGTCAACACGATGGTGTCGCAGCTGTCGTCCTTCGCGGACCAGGTGACCCGGATGGCCCGGGACGTGGGCACCGAGGGCCGGCTCGGCGGCCAGGCGCGCGTGGACGGCGTCTCGGGACGCTGGCGGGAGCTCACCGACTCGGTGAACTTCATGGCCGGCAACCTGACCTCCCAGGTGCGGCAGATCGCGCAGGTGACGACGGCCGTGGCGCGCGGCGACCTGTCGCAGAAGATCGACGTGGACGCGCGCGGCGAGATCCTGGAGCTGAAGAACACCATCAACACGATGGTCGACCAGCTCTCCGCGTTCGCGGACCAGGTGACCCGGGTGGCCCGCGAGGTGGGCACCGACGGGCGCCTGGGCGGTCAGGCGCAGGTGCCCGGCGTGGCCGGCGTGTGGCGCGACCTGACCGACTCGGTGAACGGCATGGCCGGCAACCTCACCACCCAGGTCCGCAACATCGCCCAGGTCGCCACGGCGGTCGCGCGCGGCGACCTGTCGCAGAAGATCGACGTCGACGCGCGCGGCGAGATCCTGGAGCTGAAGAACACCCTCAACACGATGGTGGACCAGCTGTCGAACTTCGCCGAGCAGGTGACCCGGGTGGCCCGTGAGGTGGGCACCGAGGGCATCCTCGGCGGCCAGGCCGAGGTGCAGGGCGTCTCGGGCACCTGGAAGGACCTCACCCAGTCGGTGAACGGCATGGCGAACAACCTCACCATCCAGGTGCGGAACATCGCCGAGGTCACCACCGCGGTCGCCATGGGCGACCTGTCGAAGAAGATCACGGTCGACGCCCGGGGCGAGATCCTGGAGCTGGTGACGACCGTCAACACGATGGTCGACCAGCTGTCGAACTTCGCGGACGAGGTCACGCGCGTGGCCCGCGAGGTGGGCACGGAGGGCATCCTCGGCGGCCAGGCACGCGTGCGCGGGGTCACCGGCACCTGGAAGGACCTCAGCGACAACGTCAACCTGATGGCCAACAACCTGACCAGTCAGGTGCGGAACATCTCCCGGGTCTCGGCGGCCGTCGCCAACGGCGACCTGACCAAGAAGGTGACGGTCGAGGCGCGCGGCGAGGTCGCCGAACTCGCCGAGACCGTCAACACGATGGTGACGACCCTGTCGTCGTTCGCGGACGAGGTCACGCGCGTGGCGCGCGAGGTGGGCACGGAGGGCGAGCTGGGCGGTCAGGCCCGGGTGCCGGGCGTCTCCGGCACCTGGAAGGACCTGACCGAGTCGGTGAACTCGATGGCCGACAACCTGACCGGTCAGGTGCGGCAGATCGCCGCCGTCACCACCGCCATCGCCAAGGGCGACCTCACCAAGAAGATCGACATCGACGCGCGCGGCGAGATCCAGGAGCTGAAGAACACCATCAACACGATGGTCGACCAGCTGTCGAACTTCGCCGAGGAGGTCACCCGGGTCGCGCGCGAGGTGGGCACCGACGGGCAGCTCGGCGGTCAGGCCCGGGTCCGGGACGTGGAGGGCACCTGGAGCGACCTCACCGACTCGGTGAACGAGATGGCCGGGAACCTCACCCGGCAGGTGCGGGCCATCGCCGCCGTCGCCACCGCGGTGACCCGCGGCGACCTGAACGTCAAGATCGACGGCGTGGACGCGGCCGGCGAGATCCAGGCGCTCCAGGACAACATCAACACGATGATCGCCAACCTGCGCGACACCACCCTCGCCAACGACGAGCAGGACTGGCTCAAGAGCAACCTGGCCCGCATCTCCGGCCTCATGCAGGGCCGCCGGGACCTCGACGACGTCGCCTCGCTCATCATGAGCGAGCTGACCCCGGTCGTCTCGGCCCAGCACGGCGCCTTCTTCGTGGCGATGCCGACCGGCTCCGCCCACGGCGACGCCGAGCTGGTCGGCGAGGGCGACGGCGCGTACGAGCTGCGGATGCGCGGCAGTTACGGATACTCGCCCGGCTCCATGCCGACCTCGTTCCGTCCCGGCGAGACCCTCATCGGGACGGCGGCCGAGGAGAAGCGGACCATCCAGCTCAACGCGCCGCCCGGCTACCTGAAGATCTCCTCCGGGCTCGGCGAGGCCTCGCCCGCGCACGTGATCGTCCTCCCGGTCCTCTTCGAGGGGAAGGTCCTCGGCGTGATCGAGCTGGCCTCCTTCCAGCCGTTCACCCAGATCCAGCGGGACTTCCTCAACCAGATCGCCGAGCTGATCGCCACCACCGTCAACACGATCAGCGTCAACACCAAGACCGAGGTGCTCCTCCAGCAGTCGCAGGAACTCACCGAGCAGCTCAAGGAGCGCTCGGCCGAGCTGGAGCACCGGCAGAAGGAACTCCAGGGCTCCAACCTGGAGCTGGAGGAGAAGGCCGAGCTGCTCGCCCGGCAGAACCGCGACATCGAGGTGAAGAACACCGAGATCGAGGAGGCCCGGCAGGTCCTGGAGGAGCGGGCCGAACAGCTCGCGGTCTCCATGCGGTACAAGTCCGAGTTCCTGGCGAACATGTCGCACGAGCTGCGCACCCCGCTCAACTCGCTGCTGATCCTGGCCAAGTTGCTCGCGGACAACGCCGAGACGAACCTGACGCCGAAGCAGGTCGAGTTCGCCGAGACCATCCACGGCGCCGGTTCGGACCTGCTCCAGCTGATCAACGACATCCTGGACCTGTCGAAGGTCGAGGCGGGCAAGATGGACGTCTCGCCGACCCGGATCGCGCTCGTGCAGCTCGTCGACTACGTGGAGGCGACCTTCCGGCCCCTCACGGCGGAGAAAGGGCTCGACTTCTCGGTGCGGGTCTCGCCGGAGCTGCCGGCCACGCTCCACACCGACGAGCAGCGCCTGCTCCAGGTGCTGCGCAACCTCCTGTCCAACGCGGTGAAGTTCACCGACACGGGCGCGGTGGAGCTGGTGATCCGGCCGGCCGGCACGGACGTGCCGCAGTCGATCCGCGAACAGCTCCTGGAGGCCGGTTCGCTGCGCGACCCGGAGGCCGACCTGATCGCCTTCTCGGTCACCGACACCGGGATCGGGATCGCGGCGAGCAAGATGCGGGTCATCTTCGAGGCCTTCAAGCAGGCCGACGGCACGACCAGCCGGAAGTACGGCGGCACGGGCCTGGGGCTCTCGATCAGCCGGGAGATCGCGCGGCTGCTCGGCGGCGAGATCTTCGCCGCGAGCGAGCCGGGCCGCGGCTCGACGTTCACCCTGTACCTGCCGCTGAACCCGACCGAACTGCCCGCGCCGGGCTACGGCCAGGGCGCGCAGGACGGCGAGGACCCGCAGCAGGGCGCGGAGGAGGGGGCGGCCGGGGCCGTCCACCCGTTCCCGCACTTCCCGCCGGTGCCCGTGCGGACGGAGGCGCGCTCCGGGGCCGGGGCGCTGTTCCGGCACCGCCGGAAGGCGGCGGCGGAGGCGACCGGGGCGCGGAGCGCGGTGCCGGAGCAGACCGGTCAGCAGCCCGTTCCGGAGCGGGAGGAGCAGGAGCCGGCGCCGCGGCGCACCTTCGGCTTCTCCGGCGAGAAGGTCCTCATCGTCGACGACGACATCCGCAACGTCTTCGCGCTCACCAGCGTCCTGGAGCAGCACGGGCTCGCGGTGCTGTACGCGGAGAACGGGCGGGAGGGCATCGAGGTCCTGGAGCAGCACGACGACGCCGCGGTCGTCCTGATGGACATCATGATGCCGGAGATGGACGGGTACGCGACGACGACCGCGATCCGCCGGATGCCGCAGTTCGCCGGCCTTCCGATCATCGCCCTGACGGCGAAGGCGATGAAGGGCGACCGGGAGAAGGCGATCGAGTCGGGCGCCTCGGACTACGTGACCAAGCCGGTCGACCCCGACCACCTGCTGTCCGTCATGGAGCAGTGGATGCGGGGCGAGTGACCCGGGCCGGGGCCGCGCGGCCCCGGCCCCGCGCCGGCGGGTCCCGGAAAGATCTCCGGCGGACTGTCGCCAGGGGCGTGTGAGAGGTCGGGATACGGGGAACCTTCTGGTCTCCCACCGCGTTTTTCCTACGTGCACAGTGACATCGCGGTGACAGGGTGTGGCGACGGGCGGGGTGCGGCTACGATGACCGGCACAAGGACGGACGGCGTTAGGGAGTCGTCTTCTGGGGCGGCGCCCGGCGCCTCCCCCGGTTCGGGGGACCGGGCGGAGCCGTTGCCGGGACGAGGAGGACGGGGCATGGTGCAGAAGGCCAAGATCCTCCTGGTCGATGACCGGCCGGAGAATCTGCTGGCGCTGGAGGCCATTCTCTCCGCGCTCGATCAGACGCTGGTGCGGGCATCGTCCGGGGAGGAAGCGCTCAAGGCGCTGTTGACGGACGACTTCGCGGTCATCCTGCTCGACGTCCAGATGCCGGGCATGGACGGTTTCGAGACCGCCGCCCACATCAAGCGGCGCGAGCGGACCCGGGACATCCCGATCATCTTCCTCACCGCCATCAACCACGGCCCCCACCACACCTTCCGGGGGTACGCGGCGGGGGCGGTCGACTACATCTCCAAGCCCTTCGACCCGTGGGTGCTGCGCGCCAAGGTCTCCGTCTTCGTCGAGCTCTACATGAAGAACTGCAAGCTGCGCGAGCAGGCCGCCCTGCTCCGGCTCCAGTTGGAGGGCGGCGGCGAGAGCGGTCACGGCAAGGAGTCCGCCGGTCTGCTCGCCGAACTCTCCGCCCGCCTCGCGGCCGTCGAGGAGCAGGCGGAGGCGCTGTCGAAGCAGCTCGACGACGACTCGGCCGACGCGGCGGCCGTCGCCACCGCCGCGCATCTGGAGCGCAAGCTCACCGGTCTCCGGCGGGCCCTGGACGCCCTGGAGCCGGGCGCCGGCGCCGCGCCGAGCCTGCCCGGCCAGAGCTGACGCGACGTCAGGAAGCGCCCCGGACCGCCTCGGTCCGGGGCGCTTCGCCGTGATGCGGCGTCAGCATCGTGCCTCCGCGCGGACGACACGAACGGGTGAGGCGGACAGCCGGTTCCCACACGGGTAACCTCGGCATCATGGCTTCACGTACGTCCGGCAAGACCCAGGGCACGGCGGGCACCGCAAAGCCGCGCGCCGGCCGTACGGCGGGCGCCGCGAAGAAGGCGGCCCCCGCGAAGTCCCCCGCCAAACCGGCCGCGAAGAACGCCCCGGCGAAGAGGGCCCCGGGCAAGAAGGCCGTGCCCGCCAAGCGCGCGCCCGCGCGGAGGCCCGCAGCGAAGAAGGCCCCGCCCCGCCCCGCGCCGTCCCCGACCGGAGGCGTCTACCGGCTGGTGCGCGGCGCCTGGCTCGGACTCGCCCACGCGGTCGGGGCGGTCTTCCGGGGCATAGGACGCGGCGCCAAGGGACTCGACCCCGTCCACCGCAAGGACGGCCTCGCGCTGCTCCTCCTCGGCCTCGCGCTGATCGTCGCCGTGGGCACCTGGTCCAATCTGCGCGGCCCGGTCGGCGACCTCGTCGAGCTCCTGGTCACCGGGGCCTTCGGACGGCTCGACCTCCTGGTGCCGCTCCTCGTCGGCGGGATGGGCGTGCGCCTGATCCTCTATCCGGAGCGGCCCGAGGCCAACGGCCGGATCGTCATCGGCCTCTCCGCCCTCGCCCTCGGCGTCCTGGGACAGGTGCACATCGCGTGCGGCTCGCCCGGCCGCGGCGACGGCGCCGACGCGGTGCAGGACGCGGGCGGCCTCATCGGCTGGGCCGCCTCCCAGCCCCTCGTCTTCATGATGGGCGAGGTCCTCGCCGTACCGATGCTGGTGCTGCTCACCGTCTTCGGCCTGCTCGTCGTCACCGCCACCCCGGTCAACGCGATCCCGCAGCGCCTGCGCGCCCTCGGCGTCAGGCTCGGCGTCGTGGAACCGCCGTACGACCCGGCGGAGGCCGCGGAGTACGCGCGCGAGGAGTACGACGAGGAGTGGCGGGACGCGGAGCCGAGGCCCGCGCGGCCCGTCCGCCGGCGCGCCCCCGGCCCGGTGGAGCCGTACGACGTGGACCGGGCCGGGGCGGAGGCGTCGGAGCGGCGCGGCCGCCCGGCGCGCCGCCCCTCCCGGCGGACCGGCTCCGAGGCCGGCCTCGACCCGGTGGACGTCGCCGCGGCGGCGGCCGCGGCGCTGGACGGCGCGGTCCTGAACGGCATGCCCCCGTCCCCGATCGTCGCCGACCTGACCAAGGACGTCACCGCCGAGCGGAACGCCGCCGTGGCCGCCTCCGCCGCCGGGGCCCCGGAGAGGGCGACCGCGCCCGTGCCGCCCGCCCGGGGCGAGGACGCGCGCGGCGGAGGCGTACCCGATCTGACCAAGCCCGCGCCCGAGCCGACGGATCTGCCGTCGCGGGCCGAGCAGCTCCAGCTGTCCGGTGACATCACGTACGCGCTGCCGTCGATGGACCTGCTCGAGCGCGGCGGGCCGGGCAAGACGCGCAGCGCGGCGAACGACGCCGTGGTGGCGGCGCTGTCGAACGTGTTCGACGAGTTCAAGGTCGACGCGGCGGTCACCGGCTTCACGCGGGGGCCGACGGTCACGCGGTACGAGGTCGAGCTCGGGCCCGCGGTGAAGGTGGAGAAGATCACGGCCCTGGCGAAGAACATCGCCTACGCGGTGGCCTCCCCGGACGTGCGGATCATCTCGCCGATCCCCGGCAAGTCCGCGGTCGGCATCGAGATCCCCAACAGCGACCGCGAGATGGTCAACCTCGGGGACGTGCTGCGGCTGGCGGACGCGGCCGGGGACGACCATCCGATGCTGGTCGCGCTCGGCAAGGACGTCGAGGGCGGCTACGTGATGGCCAACCTGGCGAAGATGCCGCACATCCTGGTCGCCGGCGCCACCGGCTCCGGCAAGTCCTCGTGCATCAACTGCCTGATCACCTCGGTGATGATAAGGGCGACCCCCGAGGACGTGCGGATGGTGTTGGTCGACCCCAAGCGGGTCGAGCTGACCGCGTACGAGGGCATCCCGCACCTGATCACCCCGATCATCACCAACCCCAAGAAGGCCGCCGAGGCCCTGCAGTGGGTGGTGCGCGAGATGGACCTGCGCTACGACGACCTGGCGGCCTTCGGCTTCCGGCACATCGACGACTTCAACGAGGCCATCCGGGCCGGCAAGGTCAAGCTGCCCGAGGGCAGCGAGCGCGAGCTCAACCCCTACCCGTACCTGCTGGTGATCGTCGACGAGCTGGCCGACCTGATGATGGTCGCGCCCCGGGACGTCGAGGACGCGATCGTGCGCATCACCCAGTTGGCCCGCGCCGCCGGTATCCATCTGGTCCTGGCCACCCAGCGCCCGTCGGTGGACGTGGTGACCGGTCTGATCAAGGCGAACGTGCCCTCCCGGCTCGCCTTCGCCACCTCCTCGCTCGCCGACAGCCGGGTCATCCTCGACCAGCCCGGCGCCGAGAAGCTGATCGGCAAGGGCGACGGGCTGTTCCTGCCGATGGGCGCCAACAAGCCCGTCCGCATGCAGGGCGCCTTCGTCACCGAGCACGAGGTCGCCACCGTCGTGCAGCACTGCAAGGACCAGATGACGCCCGTCTTCCGGGACGACGTCACCGTGGGCACCAAGCAGAAGAAGGAGATCGACGAGGAGATCGGCGACGACCTCGACCTGCTGTGCCAGGCCGCCGAGCTGGTCGTCTCCACCCAGTTCGGCTCCACCTCCATGCTCCAGCGCAAGCTGCGCGTCGGCTTCGCCAAGGCCGGCCGGCTGATGGACCTGATGGAGTCGCGCAACATCGTCGGACCCAGCGAGGGCTCCAAGGCCCGCGACGTCCTCGTCAAACCCGACGAACTCGACGGCGTCCTCGCCGTCATCCGCGGTGAGTCGGAGGAGTAGGGCCCGTCCGGTGGACCGGGGCCGGACAGGCCCCGGGCGGGGGCCGGGTCCGCGATCCGCGCGGGCTCCGGCGCGGGGCCGGGTGTGGGCGCCGGAAGGCGGGGTACCCGTTCGAGATCCGGCCGAGACTCACTCGTAAGAAATGGGTGAGCAACCGTTTCCCCTGGCCGTACGTCAAGTTGGACGGAGGGACAGAAGGATGTCCCAGCCTCATGGCGTACAAACAGCACCCGCCCGGTTGCCCCACCCTTTCGTACCACCCATAGACTGAACGTCCAGCAGGTGGCTACACGCTCGAAAGGCGCTCTCGTGTCCATCGGCAACTCCCCCGAAGACGACCGGACCTTCCCGGCAGACGACCGGGAACCGATCGGTCGTGTCCTCCAGCAGGCCCGTATCGCCGCCGGTCTCACCGTCGAAGAGGTCAGTGCCTCCACCCGTGTCCGGACCCCGATCGTGCACGCGATCGAGGAGGACGACTTCTCGCGCTGTGGCGGCGACGTCTACGCCCGCGGCCACATCCGCACCCTCGCGCGCGCCGTCGGTCTCGACCCGGCTCCGCTGATCGAGCAGTTCGACGCCGACCACGGCGGCCGCCCCGCACCCACCCCCGCCGCCCCGCTGTTCGAGGCGGAACGCATCCGCCCCGAGCCGCGCCGGCCCAACTGGACCGCCGCGATGGTCGCGGCCATCGTCGCCGTCGTCGGGTTCGTCGGCTTCACGATGTTCGACGAGAACGACGCCCCGAAGGGGACCACCGCGGCCGACGGCGGCCCGGCGCCCGCCCCGGAGCAGGCGACCTCCGCCGCCAAGCCGAAGCCGGTCAAGCCCGTCGCGCCCAAGCCCACCGAGAGCGCGATCGCCGCGGTCCCGCAGGACAAGGTCACGGTCAAGCTCTCCGCCACCGACGGCAAGAGCTGGATCTCGGCCAAGGCCCACGACGGCAAGATCCTCTTCGACGGGCTGCTCATGGAGGGCGAGTCCAAGACCTTCCAGGACGACGAGCGCGTCGACCTGGTACTCGGCAACGCCGGCGCCATCGAGCTCTACGTCAACGGCAAGAAGGTCGCCGACACGTTCGAATCCGGCCAGGTCGAGCGGCTCACGTACACCAAGGGTGACCCCCAGGCCGGCTGAGCCGGTCCGGTCGCCGCCGTGATGTGACCTCCGTCGCGCGGGTGAACCCTGCGCGACGGGGGAACGGCCGGGACGAAGTAGTCTTGAGTCCATGCCCGAACGCCGTACCGTCGCCCTTGTCACTCTTGGCTGCGCCCGTAACGAGGTGGACTCGGAGGAGCTCGCAGGCCGCTTGGCAGCGGACGGCTGGGAGCTCGTCGAGAACGCCGAGCAAGCGGACGTCGCCGTCGTCAACACCTGCGGATTCGTCGAGGCCGCCAAGAAGGACTCCGTCGACGCCCTGCTCGAAGCCAATGACCTGAAGGACCACGGCCGGACCCAGGCCGTCGTCGCCGTCGGCTGCATGGCCGAGCGGTACGGCAAGGAGCTCGCCGAAGCCCTCCCGGAGGCCGACGGCGTCCTCGGCTTCGACGACTACGCCGACATCTCCAACCGCCTCCAGACCATCCTCAGCGGTGGCAGCGTCGAGGCCCACACCCCCCGCGACCGGCGCAAGCTGCTGCCGCTCTCGCCCGTGGAGCGCCAGGAGGCCGCGGCCGCCGTGGCCCTGCCGGGACACGGCGACGGCGCCGAGGTCCCCGCCGACGTCCCGGCCGACCTGCCCGAGGGCCTCGCGCCCGCCTCCGGTCCGCGCGCGCCGCTCCGCCGCCGCCTGGACGCCAGCCCCGTGGCCTCCGTGAAGCTCGCCTCCGGCTGCGACCGCCGCTGCACCTTCTGCGCCATCCCCTCCTTCCGCGGCTCCTTCGTCTCGCGCCGCCCCTCGGACGTGCTGAACGAGACCCGCTGGCTCGCTGAGCAGGGCGTGAAGGAGATCATGCTGGTCTCCGAGAACAACACCTCCTACGGCAAGGACCTCGGCGACATCCGCCTCCTGGAGGGCCTGCTGCCCGAGCTGGCGGCCGTGGACGGCATCGAGCGCGTCCGTGTCAGCTACCTCCAGCCCGCCGAGATGCGCCCTGGCCTGATCGACGTCCTCACCTCCACCGAGAAGGTCGCCCCGTACTTCGACCTGTCCTTCCAGCACAGCGCCCCCGACGTGCTGCGGTCCATGCGCCGCTTCGGCGACACCGACCGCTTCCTGGAGCTCCTGGAGACCATCCGCTCCAAGGCCCCCACCGCCGGCGCCCGCTCCAACTTCATCGTCGGCTTCCCCGGCGAGACCGAGGCGGACTTCGCCGAGCTGGAACGCTTCGTCACCCACGCGCGCCTCGACGCCATCGGCGTCTTCGGCTACTCCGACGAGGACGGCACCGAGGCCGCCACGTACGAGCACAAGCTCGACCAGGAGGTCGTCGACAAGCGGCTCGCCCACCTCTCCCGGCTCGCCGAGGAGCTCACCGCGCAGCGCGCGGAGGAGCGGATCGGCGAGACCCTGGAGGTACTGGTCGAGACCCTGGACGAGGAGGACGGCTGGATCGGCCGCGCCGCCCACCAGGCCCCCGAGACCGACGGGCAGGTGGTCCTCGTCACGGCCGACGGCACGGACCCCGACCTGGCCCCGGGCCGTATGGTCAGGGCGAAGGTCGTCGGGACGGAGGGCGTCGACCTGGTGGCCGAGTGTCTTTTCGAGGAGGCGGGCAGATGACCGGAGTCCCGGCATCCGCGACGGGCGGGACCGGTAGGCCGACGCCCCGCGGCAAGCTGGGGGCGGTGGCCGTCGACCAGGCCAGCCTGTGGAACATCGCGAACATCCTCACCATGATCCGGCTGGCGCTCGTGCCCGCCTTCGTGGTGCTGCTGCTCCAGGACGGCGGGCACGATCCCGCGTGGCGGGCCTGGGCCTGGGCGGCGTTCGCGGTGGCCATGATCACGGACGTCTTCGACGGGCACCTCGCCCGTACGTACAACCTGGTCACCGACTTCGGGAAGATCGCCGACCCGATCGCGGACAAGGCGATCATGGCGGCCGGCCTGGTCTCCCTGTCCGCGCTCGGGGACCTCCCCTGGTGGGTGACCGCGGTCATCCTGGCCCGGGAGCTGGGGATCACCCTGATGCGGTTCTGGGTCATCCGGCACGGGGTCATCCCCGCCAGCCGCGGCGGCAAGATGAAGACCCTGGCCCAGGGCACGGCCGTGGGCATGTACGTGCTGATGCTCACCGGGCCGCTGGCCACCTTCCGCTTCTGGGTGATGACGGTGGCCGTCGTGCTGACGGTCGTCACCGGCCTCGACTACGTGCGCCAGGCCGCCGTGCTGCGGCGCCGGGGCATCGCCGCCGAGCGGGCCGCCGCCGAGCGCTCGGCGGCGGCGGCACGATGACCGAGGCCGCCCGGGTGCTCGCGCTGCTCGCCGAGCGGGGCCAGACACTGGCCGTCGCGGAGTCGCTCACGGGCGGCCTGGTGGCCGCCGAGCTCACCGGGGTCCCCGGCGCGTCCGCCTCCTTCCGGGGCTCCGTCACCGCCTACGCCACCGCCCTCAAGCACGAGCTCCTCGGTGTCGACGCGGCCCTGCTCGCGGAGCGCGGCGCGGTCGATCCCGAGGTCGCGTCGCAGATGGCGGCCGGTGTGCGGGTCCGGCTCGGCGCCGACTGGGGCATCGCGACGACCGGGGTCGCGGGCCCGGAACCGCAGGACGGGCAGCCGGTCGGAACGGTCTACGTGGCGGTCGCGGGCCCGGCCCGGGAGGCGGCCCGGACGGGCGCTCCAGGATTTCCGGAGGGGGCTCCGGCAGGATCCTCGGAGGGGTCTCCGACGAGGACCGCGGGGGAGTCTCCTGAAGCGCCTCCCACGAGGTCCCCGGAAGGGTCCCCGGCGGGTTCTCCCACGGGGTTCCCTGAGGGGGCTCGGGCAGGTTCTCCCACGAGGTCCCCGGGGGAGTCTCCGGCAGGGTCTCCCGTGGGGAAAGTGGTCCCGTTGAGGTTGAACGGCGGTCGTGGGGAAATCCGTAGGGAGAGCGTACGGATCGTGCTCGAACTGCTCTGCGGGGAACTCTCGGGAAATGTGCGGGCACAGGATACGGAACAGAACGGGGGGAATGGATGTTTGCAGCCCTGAGTGAACACGACATCGCTCCCCGCACGGCCGCGGCGCGAGGCGGTACGGTGGGGCGTGAAGGATGCGGCTACGCGGTCCGAGGAGGGAGCCACCGATGATTCTGCTCCGTCGCCTGCTGGGTGACGTGCTGCGTCGGCAGCGCCAGCGCCAGGGCCGTACTCTGCGCGAAGTCTCCTCGTCCGCCCGAGTCTCGCTCGGCTATCTCTCCGAGGTGGAGCGGGGGCAGAAGGAGGCTTCCTCCGAGCTGCTCTCCGCGATCTGCGACGCGTTGGACGTACGGATGTCCGAGCTCATGCGCGAAGTGAGCGACGAGCTGTCGCTGGCCGAACTGGCCGAGTCGGCAGCAGCGAGCGAACAGGTGCCGGCACCGGTTCGTCCGATGCTCAATTCGGTGTCGGTGACGTCGGTGGCGGGTGTGTCCACCGAGCGGGTGACCATCAAGGCGCCCGCGGAAGCGGTCGACGTCGTCGCCGCCTGAACCGAAACGAGGGCGAAGCCCCGGTCCGTGTCCCGCGAGGGACGCCGACCGGGGCTTCGCCCTTTCCGGGATTTCTTTGGGCCGGTTTGTTTGAGATGCCGGGTTCCGGTGAGGCGTGCCATGGTGGGGAAACGTTCGACTGGTTGGAGATTCCGCATGTCTGTCGTGAAGAGCACGCTGTCCGAGACCGACCTCAAGACCGTCGGCAACGCGCTCCAGGGAGCCCTGGTCGACCTGGTGGACCTCTCCCTGGTGGCCAAGCAGGTGCACTGGAACGTCGTCGGACCGCGCTTCCGCTCCGTCCACCTCCAGCTCGACGAAGTGGTCACCACGGCCCGGACGCACTCCGACACCGTGGCCGAGCGGGCCTCCGCCCTGGGCGTCAACCCGGACGGGCGAGCGGCGACCGTCGCGTCTTCGAGCGCGATCGCGACCGTGCCGGAGGGCTGGATCAAGGACGAGGAGGCGGTACGGATCCTCGTCGCCGCCCTCGGCGCCGTCACCACCCGGATGCGGGAGCGGATCGACGCGACCGGTGACCCCGACCCGGTCACCCAGGACATCCTGATCGCCCTGACGGGCGAGCTCGAGAAGCACGCGTGGATGTTCCAGGCGGAGAGCGTCTGAGGCGGCGGGGCGTGCTGATACGCACGGCGCGCGCCGGGGCGGGCCCCGGTGCGCCCTCCCGCAGAGTGATCCTGTCGGTCTAGCGTCGACCGCAGGAGGCGGCCATGGTACGGCGACGGTTTCCGCCGGCAACGTTCGCGCTGGTCGCGGTCGGGCTGGTGGCCGGGGGGCTCTGGTGGTGGGCCGTGCTGCGCCTGCTGCTCGTCCCGGGCGAGACCGGGCCGGTCGAGGGAGTGATCGCGGCGGGCGGCTGGGGCCTGAGCCTGCTGCCCGTGCACGTGGCCGCCTCGTCGGGACCGCCGGGCGCGCTCGCCCGGCGGATCGGCAGGACGCCGTGGCGCCGGCGGTGGGGCGCCGGCTCCGGTCCGACGTGACGGAGCGGGAAACGACGTGGGCCGTGGCCGCCGGGCGTATCGGCGGGCCGCGGCCGACGGGGGTATCAGCGGTGATCAGATCGACGGGCTCGTGCCGGTTTCCTCCCGGCGCGGGCCCTTCTGGCATTCCGGGCACCAGTACGTGACCCGGTCCCCGAGCTCCGCCTTGCGGATCCGGGCACCGCAGCGCAGGCAGGGGCGACCAGCGCGACCGTAGACGTGGAGCGGGGTGCCGGGGCGGCGCACGGTGGTGACCCGTTGGTCCGGGTGGTCCTTGTTGAGGTCGAGCAGGCGGTGGGCGGTCGCCACCAGACGGGCGGGGACGCCCGGCTCCAGCTCCCCCACGGGGAGCCAGGGGGTGACGGCGGCGAGGAACGCCAGCTCCGACTTGTAGACGTTGCCGATGCCGGCCAGGTTCCGCTGGTCGAGGAGGGCCTCCCCGAGCGTCCTCGCCGGATCGGCCGTCAGCCTGCGCACGGCCTCCTCCGGGTCCCAGCCGGGGCCGAGCAGGTCCGGCCCGAGATGGCCCACCACCCGCGACTCCTCGTCGGTCCTGAGGAGCTCCACGATCGGGAGCCGGTAGCCGTACGCGGTGGACTCCGCGTTCCCCAGGACGGCCCGGATCTGGTGCTCGGGGCCGCCGCGGGGCCGCTCCCCGGTGGCGTACACCCGCCAGGCGCCGTCCATCCGCAGATGGGAGTGGAGGGTGAGCCCGCCCTCGATCCGGGCGAGCAGGTGCTTGCCGCGCGGAGTGACGTCGAGGAGCGCGCGGCCGGTGAGGTCGGCGGTGGCGAACCGGGGCACCCGCAGGTCCGAACGGGTCAGCACCCGCCCGGCGAGCGCGGCGTGCAGACGGCGGGCCACCTGCCAGACGGTGTCTCCTTCGGGCACGGTCCTCCTCGGGTCACGGTCTTTCGGAACGGCGCTGGGACGGGGGGCGCCGGGCGGCCGGGTCCTTTCCGGCCTCCTTCCGGGCTTCTTCCCGGACGCGCGGCGGCCAAGGCCTGTCCGTCGCGGCTCGGGACCGGGCCGCGACGCCCGGCACGGCCAGCCCCGGCCCCGATCCGCCGGACACGCCCCGGGGAGGGCCTCGCCGATCATGCCGGGCTCGCGGTGTCCGGCGCCTGATCCGGCCCGATCGACAAGACGCCCCCTAGGGCGTGTGTCGAAAGTCCCGCCTGCCCGGCGGTGTCCGGCACGCACTCCCCCGTAGCCCTGCGGGCACGGGGGCACCCCCGGCCGCGTTGTCGGGATCGCCCGGTACCACCAGTGTCGGGGCGACCCTCCGCCTTGCGATCGCACGCACCGGACACCGCCGGGCCTGCCCTCCGGGCAGACGGCGCTACTTTCGACACACCCCCTAGGCGCGCAGCCGCAGGCCTCTGGGAGTGGCCAGGAAACCCGCCGCCTCCAGGGGGCGGGCCAGCGGGGAGGTCAGGGCCGGGACGCCGTTGAGCCGCTCCACCGTGACCGTGCCCAGGACGCCCGCGCGGGCGGACGCGGCCAGGGCCTCGGCCGCCGCCGTCAGGGCCGGGTCGTCCGGGTCGGTGGGCCAGGACAGGAGCGTCTTGCCGCCGCGCTCCACGTAGAGCGTCAGCTCGCCGTCGACCAGGACCACCATCGCGCCCGCCTTGCGTCCCGGCTTGTGCCCGGCGCCGGCCGGCGGCTCGGGCCAGGACAGGGCGGCCCCGTACGCGTTCGCCGGATCGGCCGCCGCCAGGACGAGGGCGCGCGGCCCGGACGCCGCCTCGACGCCCCGGTCGCGTGCGGTCGCCGCGGCCCGCAGCCGGTCCACCGCGCCGTCCATCGCGAACTGGGCCGCGCCGAGCCCCTCCACGACGTAGCCCCGGCGGGCCTGGCCGCTGTCCTCGAAGGCGGCCAGGATCCGGTACACGGCGGAGAAGCCGCCCTCCACGCCCTCGGCGGCCACCGCGCCCCGGGTGACCACGCCGTGCCGGTCGAGCAGGGTGCGGGCCAGGGCGTGCGCCCGGTGCGTCGGCTCCGGTTCCGGCGGCGGCAGCAGCGACCAGCGGCCGGATACCGTGGGCGGGCCCGTGCGGGACACCGGCCGGGCGGACGCGGTCAGGGTGCCGTACCGGCCGCGGGGGACCGTGCGGCGCGCGCGGTGCGCGGTGGAACCGGCCGTGCGGCCCGAGCCGAGCAGCGCCCGCAGCGGGGCGAGGGTGTCGTTGGTGAGCCGACCCGACCAGGCCAGGTCCCAGAGCGCGTCGGCGAGCTGCGGATCGGTGGCGTCCGGATGGGTGGTCGCCCGCACCTGGTCGGCGATCTGGCGGAAGAACAGGCCGTACCCGCCGGAGAGGACGGCGAGCACCGACTCGTGCAGCGCGGACAGCTCCAGCGGATGCGGCGGGGGCAGGAGCAGCGGGGCCGTGTCCGCGAGGTGGAGCGAGACCCAGCCGTCCTTGCCGGGCAGCGAACCCGCGCCCGCCCACACCACCTCGCCGGTGGTCGTCAGCTCGTCCAGCATCGCCGGGGAGTAGTCCCTGACCCGGGACGGCAGGACCAGCTTCTCCAGGGCCGAGGCCGGGACGGGCGCGCCCTGGAGCTGCTCGACCGCCCGCGCCAGGCCGTCGATGCCGCGCAGGCTGTTGCTCCCCAGGTGCTGCCACTGCGGCAGGAAGGTGGCCAGGGCCGCCGGGGGCACCGGCTCCAGCTCGTGGCGCAGGGCCGCGAGGGAGCGTCGGCGGAGCCGGCGCAGGACGGTGGCGTCGCACCACTCCTGGCCGATGCCGGAGGGGTGGAACTCGCCCTGGACGACCCGGCCGGACGCCGCGAGCCGCTGGAGGGCGCCGTCGGTGACGGCCGTGCCCAGGCCGAAGCGCTCGCCGGCCCGGGAGGAGGTGAACGGGCCGTGCGTGCGCGCGTACCGGGCGAGGAGGTCGCCCAGCGGGTCCTTGACCGGCTCGGTGAAGGCCTCGGGGACGCCGACCGGCAGGGCCGTGCCCAGCGCGTCCCTGAGCCGGCCCGCGTCCTCGATCGCCGCCCAGTGCTCCCGGCCCCCGATCCGCACCCGGATCGCGCGCCGCGCCGCCTCCAGCTCGCCCGCCCAGCCCGCCTCGGCGCCGCGCTCGGCCAGCTCGGCACCGGTGAGCGGACCCAGGACCCGCAGCAGGTCGGCGACGCCCTCCACGTCCTTGATCCGCCGGTCCTCCGTCAGCCACTGGAGCTCCCGCTCCAGCTCCGCCAGGACGTCCGCGTCGAGCAGCTCGCGCAGTTCCGCCCGGCCGAGCAGCTCCGCGAGCAGCCGGGAGTCCAGGGAGAGCGCGGCGGCCCGCCGCTCCGCGAGCGGTGAGTCGCCCTCGTACAGGAACTGCGCCACGTAGCCGAAGAGCAGCGAGCGGGCGAAGGGGGACGGCTCGGGGGTGGTGACCTCGACGAGGCGGACCCGGCGGGCCTCGATGTCGCCCATCAGCTCCGTCAGGCCGGGCAGGTCGAAGACGTCCTGGAGGCACTCGCGGACGGCCTCCAGGACGATGGGGAACGAGCCGAACTCGCTCGCCACCTGGAGGAGCTGGGACGCGCGCTGCCGCTGCTGCCACAGCGGGGTGCGCTTGCCCGGGTTCCGCTTCGGCAGCAGCAGGGCGCGGGCGGCGCACTCGCGGAAGCGGGAGGCGAACAGCGCGGAACCGCCCACCTGGTCGGTGACGATCTGCCCGATCTCGCCCTTGTCGAAGAGGGCGTCGGCCGCGCCGACGGGCGCCTTGTCCGCGTCGTACGCGGTGTCCGCGTGGCGGCCCGGGTCGACCGGCTCGTGGTCGAGCAGGTCCAGGCCCATGTCCAGGCCCATCAGGTCGGCGTCCGGCAGGCGCAGCACGATGCCGTCGTCCGCGTGCATCACCTGCGCGTCCATGCCGTACCGCTCGGCGAGCCGGGCACCGAGGGCCAGCGCCCACGGGGCGTGCACCTGCGCCCCGAACGGGGAGTGGATGACGACCCGCCAGTCCCCGAGCTCGTCCCGGAACCGCTCGACCAGGATCGTCCGGTCGTCCGGCACGTGGCCGCAGGCCTCGCGCTGCTCACCGAGGTACGCGAGGACGTTCCCGGCGGCCCACGCGTCGAGCCCGGCGGCGAGCAGCCGCAGCCGCGCGTCCTCGTCGGTGAGGGCGCCGATCTCGCGGAGGAACGCGCCCACCGCCCGGCCCAGTTCGAGCGGGCGGCCCAGCTGGTCGCCCTTCCAGAACGGCAGCCGGCCCGGCGCGCCGGGCGCGGGGGTGACGAGGACCCGGTCCCGGGTGATGTCCTCGATCCGCCACGAGGTGGTGCCGAGCGTGAACACGTCGCCCACCCGCGACTCGTACACCATCTCCTCGTCGAGCTCCCCGACCCGGCCCCCGCCCTTCTTGGGGTCCGAGCCCGCCAGGAAGACGCCGAACAGGCCCCGGTCGGGGATCGTGCCGCCCGAGGTGACGGCGAGCCGCTGCGCGCCCGGCCGGCCCGTGACCGTCCCGGCCACCCGGTCCCAGACCACGCGCGGGCGCAGCTCGGCGAAGGCGTCCGAAGGGTACCGGCCCGCCAGCATGTCGAGGACGCCCGTGAAGGCCGACTCGGGCAGCGAGGCGAACGGCGCCGCCCGGCGCACCACCGCGAGCAGGTCGTCCACCTGCCAGGTGTCGAGCGCGACCATCGCGACCAGCTGCTGCGCGAGCACGTCCAGCGGGTTGGCGGGGATCCGCAGGGACTCGATCGCGCCCGAGCGCATCCGCTCGGTGACCACGGCCGCCTGCACCAGGTCGCCCCGGTACTTGGGGAAGACCACGCCCGTCGACACCGCGCCGACCTGGTGGCCCGCGCGGCCCACCCGCTGGAGCCCGGAGGCCACAGAGGGCGGCGACTCGACCTGCACGACCAGGTCCACCGCACCCATGTCGATGCCCAGCTCCAGGCTGGAGGTGGCCACCACGGCGGGCAGCCGGCCCGCCTTCAGGTCCTCCTCGACCTGGGCGCGCTGCTCCTTCGACACCGAGCCGTGGTGGGCCCGGGCGAGCAGCGGCGGGGCGCCCTGCGCCGCCCCCGACTGGGCCATGACCTCGGCCGGGGGAGCCCCCTCGGGCAGGGGCTCGCCGGTCGCCCGCTCGTACGCGATCTCGTTGAGCCGGTTGCACAGGCGCTCGGCCAGGCGCCGGGAGTTGGCGAAGACGATCGTGGAGCGGTGGGACTGCACGAGGTCGGCGATCCGCTCCTCGACGTGCGGCCAGATCGACGGCCTGTCGCCGCCCTCCTCGCCCTCGGAGGCCGGGGAGCCGCCCAGCTCGCCCATGTCCTCGACGGGCACGACGACGGAGAGGTCGAACTCCTTGCCCGACGGCGGCTGCACGATCTCCACCGCGCGCCCCGGCGACAGGTACCGCGCCACCTCGTCGACCGGCCGGACCGTGGCGGAGAGGCCGATCCGGCGCGCGGGCCTCGGCAGCAGCTCGTCGAGCCGCTCCAGGGAGAGCGCCAGGTGCGCGCCCCGCTTCGTGCCCGCGACCGCGTGGACCTCGTCCAGGATGACCGTCTCCACGCCGGTGAGGGCCTCGCGGGCGGCGGAGGTCAGCATCAGGAACAGCGACTCGGGGGTGGTGATCAGGATGTCCGGCGGCTTGGTCGCGAGCGTCCGGCGCTCGGCGGCCGGGGTGTCGCCGGAGCGGATCCCGACCCGGACGTCGGGCTCGGGCAGCCCGAGCCGCACCGACTCCTGGCGGATGCCGGTCAGCGGGGAGCGCAGGTTCCGCTCGACGTCCACCGCGAGCGCCTTCAGCGGGGACACGTACAGCACGCGGCAGCGCTTCCCCGGCTCGGCGGGCGGGGGAGAGGACGCCAGGCGGTCCAGGGAGGCGAGGAAGGCCGCCAGCGTCTTGCCCGAACCGGTCGGGGCGACGACCAGCACGTCGGAGCCCGCCCCGATGGCGCTCCAGGCGCCCTCCTGGGCCGCCGTGGGCGCGTCGAAGGCCCCGGTGAACCAACCACGGGTCGCGGGGGAGAACGAGTCGAGCGCGGACCTGACCATGCCCCCCATCGTGCACCCGGGCACTGACAACCGCCGGGACCTGTGGAAAACCGCCCGGACGGCGCGGCGGCCCGTCACCCTCCGGTGTGCCCGGACCGCGGCGGCGGGCCCGGACGCCCCTGGCGCAGAATGGAGGCATGGCGAGCGGGGAACGGGCACGGTACTGGCAGTACCCCGAGCTGCCCGGGGTCGACCTGCTGCACGCCCACTACGTCCGCAAGGCCTTCGCCCGCCACACCCACGAGACCTTCGTCTTCGCCGCGATCACCGAAGGCGTCGAGGCCTTCCACCACCACGACGAACTGGTCCGCGCCGGGCCCGGGCAGATCGCCCTGGTCAACCCCGACACCCCGCACACCGGGCACGCGGGCGTACCCGAGGGCTGGACCTACCGCACGATCTACCCCGACGCGGAGATCGTCCGGTCGATCGCCGCCGACACCCTCGCCCTGCGCGGCTCGGTCGGCTTCACCTCGCCCGTCATCGACGACCCGTACGCCGCACGGCTCGTCGTCGGCGTCCACCGGGCCGCGGAGGAGGGCAACGCGCTCGCCGCCGACAGCCTGCTCCGGCTCGTCACGGCCCGGATGCTGCGCAGCCACGGCGGCCCGGTCGCCCCGCTCCCACCCCGCTCGGCGGGCGCCCGGAACGCGGCACGCGCGCGTGAGGTCCTGGAGGGCCGGATGACCGAGCCGCCGACCCTGGAGCGCCTCGCCGCCGAGCTGGACACCAGCCCCTTCGCCCTGCTCCGGGCCTTCCGCGACGCGTACGGGATGCCGCCGCACACCTGGCTCACCGACGCGCGCGTACGCCGGGCCCGGCGGCTGCTCGACACCGGCGTCCCTCCGGCGGAGGCGGCCGCCGTCGTCGGCTTCACCGACCAGTCGCACCTCAACCGGCACTTCACCCGCAGCGTGGGGGTGCCGCCGGGCGCTTACCAACGCGCGCGTGGAGGAGGGAAAGGGGTGGGGGCGGGCGGGGTCCCGGGGCTTCGCGGGGCCGGTTGATCAAGCTGGCCTGGTTGATTCGGTCGGTCCGGCTCGACCGGCTGATCCGGTCGACCCGGTCAACTTGGTCGGCCCGGTCAGCTCGGCCGATCCGGGCGATCCGGCCGACCCGGTCGGCCCGGTCAGCTCGGGCGATCCGGTCGATCCGGTCGAGCAGGTCGGCTCGGTCAGCTTGGGCGGCCTGGCCAGCCCGGTCGGCCCGGGCGGCCCGGTGCAAGAACGTACAAGACCCGAGGGGCCCGGCGGCCGTAGCGTCCTCGACGTGGCAGAACAGACAGCACCCCCCGTGACACCCGACGACGCCCCGGCCAAGCCCGACGCCGCCGTCGTCCGCGACGCCCTCGGCGTCGGCGTCGCCGTCGGGCTCTCCGGCTTCGCCTTCGGCGTGACCTCGGCGGGCTCCGGACTCGGCCTCCTCCAGACCTGCGTCCTCAGCCTGCTCGTCTTCACCGGCGCCTCGCAGTTCGCCCTCGTCGGCGCGCTCGCCGCGGGCGGCAACCCCTTCACGGCCGCCGCCGGAGCGTTCTTCCTGGGCACCCGCAACGCCTTCTACGGGCTGCGGCTCTCCCAGCTCCTCGCCCTGCCGAAGGCCGTCAGGCCCCTCGCGGCGCACTGGGTGATCGACGAGACCACGGCGGTCGCCCTCGCCCAGCCGTCCCGCCGGGCCGCCCGCATCGGCTTCACCGTCACCGGGATCACGCTGTACGTCCTGTGGAACGTCACCACGCTGCTCGGCGCGCTCGGCGCCGACGCGATCGGTGACACCGCGGCCTGGGGGCTCGACGCGGCCGGACCCGCCGTCTTCCTGGCCCTGCTCGCGCCCATGCTCACGTCCGCGACCGAGCGGGCCACCGCCGGTCTCGCCGTCCTGCTCGGCCTCGGCCTGCTGCCCGTGCTCCCCGCCGGGGTGCCCGTCCTCGCGGCGGCCCTCGCCGCGCCCGTGGTGCTCTGGGCGCGGGGCCGGCGCGCCGCGTCCACGGCCGGCCCCGCGACCGGCTCCACGACCCGACGAGAGAAGGACTCCCGATGAACGTCTGGATCGCGATCGCCCTCACCGTCGCCGGGTGCTACCTGGTCAAGCTCGTCGGCCTGCTCGTCCCCGCCGGAGCGCTGGAACGCCCGCTCGTCCAGCGGCTCGCGGCGCTGCTCCCGGTCGCCCTGCTGGCCGCGCTCACCGCGCAGCAGACGTTCAGCACGGGCGGCGCCCTCGTCCTGGACGCCCGCGCCGCCGGACTCGCCGCGGCCGCCGTCGCGCTCGTCCTGCGGGCGCCGTTCCTGGTCGTCGTGGGCGCGGCCGTCGCCGTCACGGCGGGGGTGCGGGCCCTGGGCTGGTGAGACCGGCCCGGAGGCCGTACGACCCATTCCGTCCCGTCAGCCGACGGGGCGGCCGTGGGCGCGGAGGGTGCGCAGGGCCTCGACGGTGACGATCGGGCGCCACTCCAGGGCCGAGCCGGGGGCCCAGGCGGGCCGGCGGATCGGCCAGCCGCCGTCCTCCTCCTGGTCGGCCGCGAGCCGGTCGAGCGACCGCGCCATCTCCTCTCCCGTGAACCAGCGCGCGGCCAGCGAGTCCGGCACGCGCGCGTAGTCGTGCGGGAAGTGGTGCTCCCCGGGCGCGTACCCGTCCGCCACCGGCCGGTCCTCCGGGCGGTCCGGGTCGAGGACGGCGAGCCCCTGTTCCCGGACGAGCCGGCCGAGGCGGTCGGCGGCCGCCTCCGCGCGCGGGCGGTCCGGTGCCCCGTCGAGGAAGGCGACGGCGGCCTGCACCTCGTACGGGTGGGACTTCTCCAGGGACTCCACGGCCGACCAGCAGAACTCGGTGGCCCGGAACAGCCACGCGTGCCACACCTGGTTGCGGTGGAGCAGCCCGACCACCGGACCGGTCGGGAGCAGCGCGCTCGGCGGGGAGTCGGCGACGGGGACGAACGGCGCCGAGGGGTAGCCGCGCTGGGAGGGGTGGATCGCCGGGAGGGCCCCGTCGTGCGTGGACACCGCCGTGAGGTAGCGGCAGATCCGTTCCACCCGCGGTCCGCCGCAGCGGCCGACGGAGTCCAGGACCCGCAGCGCGTGCGCGGTGTGCAGCGGCTGGCTGACGGGTCCGCGCAGGTCCGGTTCGAGCGCGTGACCGTAACCGCCGTCCTCGTTGAGGTACGCCGTGAGCGCCGTCTCGACCTGGTCCGCGCCGCCGCGCTGGAAGTGGTAGGCGAATCGGCGCTGTTCGAGGACGCGGGCCGTCAGCCAGACGAAGCGCTCGGCGCGGGCCAGAGGGGTCGGGGACGCGGAGGGGAGGGGGTTTTCGGCCATGCTCCGACCGTAGGGCGGAAAGCGGCGCTGACAAGACCCGCGGGGCGGGCTGCACTCTTCGGAGCGGGATACTGGAGTCATGCGGTTGACGATTTTCTGGGAACGGATGGCCGACCACTTCGGCGCGTCGTACGCCGAGTCCTTCGCGAGCGACCATGTGATGGCGGAACTCGGGGGCCGGACCGTGCGGGAGGCGCTGGACGCCGGCTGGGACGCGAAGGACGTGTGGCGGGCCGTCTGCGCCGTCGCCGACGTGCCCGCCGACAAGCGCTGACCGATCGCCGGACGATCATCGGACGCCCCGGCGGCCGGGCCGCCCGCGGACCCGGCGGACGGGGCCGTCGAGGGGGAAGCGCGGGGGTCCGGGAGGAATGTCCGCGCGGTGCGCGAGACTGGCGGGGTGGCCCCGACTGACGACAGCGACGACACCGACAAGACCCGTGACGACGAGACCGGCGACACCGACAGGACGCCTGGCGACGACACCGGCAGCACCCGCGACACCGGCAGGAATGCCGGCGCCGACGAGACCCGCGGCCCCGGCGGGATCACCGGCGAGCCCGGCGGTACAGGCCGCACCGGCAGGACCGGGTCGACCGACCTGACGGCCCCCGCCCCTTCCGCCCCGGCGGCTCCGGCTCCGACCGCCGGGGCGGGAGGGGGCGTCGCCGTGGACGTGCCTCCCGCCCCGGCGGCCGCGCCCCCGGACCCCACCGCGCGGATGCCGCGCTGGCTGCCCCGCGCGCTCGTCCTGGCCTTCGCCCTCTACTCCTGCTTCCTGCTGGGCAACTGGGCCTTCCACCAGCTCGTCGGCCTCCTCGTCAACATCCTCCTGGCCTTCTTCCTCGCCCTCGCCATCGAACCGGCGGTCGGGCGGATGGCCGCGCGCGGGATGCGCCGGGGCCTCGCCACCTTCCTGGTCTTCCTCGCCGTCCTCGTCTTCGGCGTCGGCTTCGTCGTCCTCCTGGGGTCGATGCTGGCCGGGCAGATCGTCGACATGGTCGAGAACTTCCCCAAGTACCTCGACTCGCTGATCAAATGGATCAACGACAGCTTCCACACGGACCTGTCGAGGGTCGAGGTCCAGGACAGCCTGCTCAAGTCCGACTGGTTGCAGCGGTACGTGCAGAACAGCGCCTCCGGCGTCCTCGACGTCTCCGCCACCGTCCTCGGCGGCCTGTTCCGGCTCCTCACGATCTTCCTGTTCTCGTTCTACTTCGCGGCCGACGGGCCCCGGCTGCGGCGCGCGCTCTGCTCCGTCCTGCCGCCCGCCCGGCAGGCCGAGGTGCTGCGGGCGTGGGAGATCGCGGTCGACAAGACCGGCGGCTATCTGTATTCGCGCGGTCTGATGGCCCTCGTCTCGGGCGTCGCGCACTTCGTTCTCTTCGAGATCCTGGACGTGCCGTACGCCCCGGCGCTCGCCGTGTGGGTCGGTCTGGTCTCGCAGTTCATCCCGACCATCGGCACCTATCTGGCCGGTGCCCTGCCGATGCTGATCGCCTTCACCGTCAACCCCTGGTACGCGGTGTGGGTGCTCGGCTTCGTGGTCGTCTACCAGCAGTTCGAGAACTACGTCCTCCAGCCGAAGCTCACCTCGAAGACCGTGGACATCCACCCGGCGGTGGCCTTCGGTTCCGTCATCGCGGGCACGGCGCTGCTCGGGGCCGTCGGCGCGCTGATCGCGATTCCGGCCGTCGCCACCCTGCAGGCCTTCCTCGGCGCGTACGTGAAGCGGTACGACGTGACGGACGACCCGCGCGTCCACGGCCACCGCAGGTACGGGGAGGCGGTGGTCGCCCGGTTGCAGAAGGCCCTGCACCACAAGAAGGAGTCCGCGCCGGAGGACTGATCCGCACCGGAGGACCGATTCGTGCCGGAGGGCCGATCCGCTTCGGGAGCACGGGGGTTCGGCCGGGAGGGCGGGGGCCCAGAGGTACGAGGGGTGGGTGACCCGGTGCCGGTAGGCGTACCGGGTCCAGGCCTGGGCGGTCACGAGCAGGGGGGTGACGGCGAGGAGGACGGGCACGAGCAGGGCGAGCGTGGCGGGGTCGGCCGCCCGCCCGGCCAGCGGCAGCGCGGCCCCCGCCCGGAGCGGCAGCCCGGCGAGCAGGACGCCGGTGAGCGCGAAGGACCGCCACGGGTGCCCGGCCCGTCCGACGAGGTCGCCGAGGAGCGCGAGGCCGGAAGGGGCCGGGGTCGTCGGGGTGGCCTCGCCGGCCCGGCGCAGCCCCCCGAGGGTCGCCCGCAGCTCGCGCAGCGCGTCCTTGCTGGTGGCCTTCACCGCCTCCAGGGCCTCGGTCGCGGTGGCGAGCCCGGCCTCGGGGGCGGGCTTCTTGCCGAGCCGGTGCAGCGCGGCCCCGGACTGCACGGTGATCAGCGAGATGCTGTGGCCGAGGACGTCGTGGACCTCGCGGGCGATCCGCAGCCGCTCCTCGGTGGCGCTCTGCCGGGCCCGGGCCTCCTGCTCGCGCTCGGCGGCCAGCGCCCGCTCCTCCACCTCGTGGAGGTAGGCGGCCCGGGTCCGCTGGGCGCGGCCCACGGCGACCAGCCTGATCAGCCAGCCGGCCAGCATGGCGAGCGAGGTGTCGTCGATCTGCCGGTGCCCGGGCTGCTGCCGGACCTCGCCGGCGCCGACCGCGAGCAGGGTGACGGCGGCGGGCGCGACGGCGGCGGCGAAGCGCCCCTCGGCGGCGGTCGTGTAGAGCGCGAGCGCGAAGGTGATCATGAGCGGGCCGTCCTGGGCGGACAGCGGGTAGTAGACGGCGCAGGCGAGCAGCGTGACGACGGCGACCGCGACCTGCAGCCGACGCCGGAAGCACAGGACCCCGCAGCCCGCCGCGACGAGCGCCCGGCCGAGCACCGCGCGGAGCGCGGGCTCGTCCGCGCGGCGCCCCGCGACGAGCGCCCAGACCACCACGACCAGCAGGACGGCGCCCGCCACGAGGGCGTCGACGGCGCGCGGGGACGGACGGCCGTCGCCGGGGGCGCGGTGGGGGAGGGACATGCGTCGAAGGACAGGCCGGAGGCCGGGACCAGAGATTACTCGTATCGTTGTGTAGTAAAGAAAGTGAGTAGGGTGGAGGCGGGCGGGCACGCGCGCGGGTGCGCCCGCCGGTTCGGCCGTGAGGAAAGGCGGAGGTCCGATGACGGACGGCACGTTTCTGCGGTACGTCGCGCTGGGCGACAGTCAGACGGAGGGGGTCGGCGACGGCGACGACACCGGCGGCCTGCGCGGCTGGGCGGACCGGCTCGCCGAGCTGCTCGCCCGCGAGAGCCCCGGCATGCTCTACGCCAACCTGGCCGTGCGGGGCCGCCTCGCGGGGCAGGTGCGCGCCGAACAGCTCGCCCCCGCCCTCGCGCTCGAACCGGACTTCGCCACGGTCGTCGCGGGCTTCAACGACCTGCTGCGGCCCGGTTTCGACGCGGAGGCGACGGCCGGGCACCTGGAGGAGATGTTCGCCGCGCTGACCGGGCGGGGCGCGCGCGTGGCGACCCTGACCTTCCCCGACGTCGGCCGCATCACCCCGCTGGCCCGGCCGCTCGTCCCGCGCGTGCGGGCCCTCAACGCGCGCATCCGGGCGGTCTCGGGCCGGTACGGCGTCGTCGTGGTGGAGACCGGCCACCACCCGGTCGTCACCGATCCCCGGCTGTGGAGCCCCGACCGGCTGCACGCCGGTCCGCTGGGCCACGCGCGCATCGCGGCCGCCGTCGCCCAGTCCCTCGGCCTGCCCGGCACCGACGACTCCTGGACCCGCCCGCTGCCGCCGCCGGACGTCCCCCTCCCCTCGGGGCTCGGCGCCGAGCTGCGCTGGGCCGGTGCCTTCCTGGGGCCCTGGCTGGGCCGACGGCTGCGCGGCCGGTCGTCCGGCGACGGCCGCGCGGCCAAGCGGCCGGAGCTGATGCCGGTGGTACGGGGCTGACGCGGCCCCCCGGCGCCGTCCGTGTCCGTTCCCGGGGCGGCCCTCCGGGCACGTCCTGGAGGCGTCTACCGCGCGCGTGGCGGCCGCCGGGGCGACCGCGTCGGCGCCGAGCAGTGAGGGCACGAGGTGTCGCCGCGCTCGTGGGCCGCGTCGGAGCGGTCGGCAGGGGCCGAGCGGCCGGCGAGGATCCGGAGGGCCGCCAAGCCGGCCGGCACCTCGTCCCGGCGGGCGGCGGACTTCATCCAGACCGGCGACCGGGCGAACATCGCCGCCGTCGGGGAGGCGCGGCGCTCGCGGAGCCGGCCCCGACGTAGGCGGCGGGGGCGTCGGCGTGCTGCTCGTCGTACGCCCACGGCACCCGGCCCGCGCAGCGGGTCCGGAGCCACAGCGGGCGGCGGAAGAAGGGGTCCTCGGCCCCGTCGGGCCCACCGCCGACCCGGCCGGGGCGCCCCCGCTCGCGCGTCCGGTCGGCGATCGCGCCGCAGCCGCCGCAGGTGAGGCGGTGGGGCTGGGAGAGCATCTCGGTGAAGTGCTTCGGCGCGGCGAGGCCGGGCCGGGGAGCGACGAGCGCGCGGCCCCCGCACCCCGGGCACACCACGAGCGCCCGGGCGGCGAACCGGAGGAGCGAGGTGCCGTGGTCGTGGTGGCGGAGCGGTTCGGCGCGCGCGGACTCGGGACCCACGGCGGTCACCCTGCCGGGCCGTCCCGGCCCGGGCGACGGAGATTCCGGCGGCCGGGCCGGGCGGGCCGCGTCCTCAGTGCCCGATCGGGCCGCCGACCGGGACCGGGGCGACGTGGCCGGTCGGCGGCAGGGAGCGGGCCAGGGCCAGGCCGACGTCGACCAGGGACGACCGGCGCAGGGCGGCGACGGCGGGAAGCGGGGTCCAGGCCGACTCCGCGATCCCGCCGTTCGGTTCGGGGCGCAGCCGGCCGGGGGCGAGGCGGACCCGGTAGAAGACGCCCACGTTCTGGTGCTCGACGCCGGCGCGGGCCTCGGCCGCGGGGATCGTCCGCGAGTCCACGCCCAGCAGGCGCTCGACCACCGCGTCGCGGCCGGTCTCCTCGGCGACCTCCCGGACCACCGCGTCGAACGGATCCTCCCCGTGCTCCACCCCGCCGCCCGGGAGCGTCCAGGTGGAGTCGCCCTCCGGCGACACGTGACGGGCGAGCAGCACCCGCCCGTCCTCGACGCACACGGCGTACGCCGCCAGGCGGAAACTCATCCTGCTGCCTCCTGGGGGAGTCGGGTCCGGCCGTCGAGGGACCTCTCGACGGGGCGGTCCCGGGCCGCGCGGCGCGCTTGACACTAAAATCGAACATCCATTCTCATGGAGGTCCGGCCCTTGGAATCGCGGGGTTGCCGCAGGGTTTTCCACAGGGCGGGCGGGACGCCGGGGCCCATTGTCAGTGGCAGGGGTTAGCGTCTTTCACATGAAGCGATCGACTCAAGCAAACCGGGTGGAACCCATGGCAGGAACCGACCGCGAGAAGGCGCTCGACGCCGCGCTCGCACAGATTGAACGCCAATTCGGCAAGGGCGCCGTGATGCGCATGGGCGACCGCACCCAGGAGCCGATCGAGGTGATCTCCACCGGCTCGACCGCCCTGGACGTCGCCCTCGGCGTCGGCGGACTGCCGCGCGGCCGCGTCGTCGAGATCTACGGGCCGGAGTCCTCCGGCAAGACGACCCTGACCCTGCACGCCGTCGCCAACGCGCAGAAGGCCGGCGGCCAGGTCGCCTTCGTCGACGCCGAGCACGCCCTCGACCCCGAGTACGCCAAGAAGCTCGGCGTCGACATCGACAACCTCATCCTGTCCCAGCCGGACAACGGCGAGCAGGCCCTCGAGATCGTCGACATGCTGGTCCGCTCCGGCGCCCTCGACTTGATCGTCATCGACTCCGTCGCCGCGCTCGTCCCGCGCGCGGAGATCGAGGGCGAGATGGGCGACTCGCACGTGGGTCTCCAGGCCCGCCTGATGAGCCAGGCCCTCCGGAAGATCACCAGCGCGCTCAACCAGTCCAAGACCACCGCGATCTTCATCAACCAGCTCCGCGAGAAGATCGGCGTGATGTTCGGCTCGCCGGAGACCACGACCGGTGGCCGCGCCCTCAAGTTCTACGCCTCGGTGCGCCTCGACATCCGCCGCATCGAGACCCTCAAGGACGGCACGGACGCGGTCGGCAACCGCACCCGCGTCAAGGTCGTCAAGAACAAGGTCGCCCCGCCCTTCAAGCAGGCGGAGTTCGACATCCTCTACGGCCAGGGCATCAGCCGCGAGGGCGGCCTGATCGACATGGGCGTCGAGCACGGCTTCGTCCGCAAGGCCGGTGCCTGGTACACCTACGAGGGCGACCAGCTCGGTCAGGGCAAGGAGAACGCCCGCAACTTCCTGAAGGACAACCCCGACCTCGCCAACGAGATCGAGAAGAAGATCAAGGAGAAGCTGGGCGTCGGCGTCCGTCCCGAGGCCCTGTCGGCCGAGCCGGGCGCGGACGCGGCGGCCGCGGACGCGACCGGTGCGGACGACGCCAAGAGCGTCCCGGCGCCCGCCGCGGCCAAGACCGCCAAGACGACCAAGGCCACCGCGGTCAAGAGCTGAACCGGTGACCGGTCGTACCGAATGGCCGGGTGACAGCCCCGACTCGTCGAGGGCCGAGAAGGAGCTGTCACCCCAGGATCCGGCCGAGCGGGCGCGGGCGATCTGCCTGCGCCTGCTTACCGGGACCCCCCGCACGCGCAAGCAGTTGGCCGACGCGCTGCGCAAGCGGGAGATCCCCGACGAGGTGGCGGAAGAGGTCCTCTCCCGCTTCGAGGACGTCGGGCTCATCGACGACGCCGCCTTCGCGGGGGCCTGGGTGGAGTCCCGCCACCACGGCCGGGGCCTCGCCCGCCGCGCCCTCGCCCGGGAGCTGCGCACCAAGGGCGTCGAGCCCACCCTCATCCAGGAGGCGGTGGACCAGCTCGACTCCGAGCGGGAGGAGGCCACGGCGCGCGAACTCGTGGCCCGCAAGCTGCGCGCCACCCGAGGCCTGGAGCGCGACCGCCGGCTGCGGCGGCTCGCCGGCATGCTCGCCCGCAAGGGCTATCCCGAGGGCATGGCCCTCCGCGTCGTCCGCCAGGCGCTGGAGGCGGAGGGCGAGGACACGGACGGGCTGGACGAACCCTTCTGATCCGGGACCCTTTCGACCAGGGCAGGCTTCTGCCCAAGGGGCGCCCTTCTGACCACGGGGGACAGAAGGGCACCGGGGAGAAGGGCACGGGACAGAAGGAACAGAAGGGCCCGTCCGGTTCCGGGCGTTCACCGGGTCAGCCCCGGGCCGCCGGGAGGAGGACCGGGAGCCCGGCGGCCTTCCAGGCCTGGAACCCTCCGATGAGGTCGGTCGCCCGGTGCAGGCCCAGGCGACGCAGGGACTCGGCCGCGAGGGAGGAGGCGTAGCCCTCGTTGCAGAGCACCACCACCCGCAGGTCGTGGCTGTCGGCCTCCGCCGCGCGATGACTGCCCAGCGGGTCGAGCCGCCACTCCAGCTCGTTGCGCTCCACGATCAGCGCGCCCGGGATCAGCCCGTCCCGTTCCCGCAGGGCCGCGTAGCGCGTGTCCACCAGGAGCGCGTCACCCGCTTCGTACGCCTCGTGGGCGGCCCGGGGCTCGATCCGGTCGAGGCCCGACCTGACCTGCTCCAGGAGTTCGTCGATGCCCACGCGTCCCGTCACCCGTCCTTCCCGTCCCGCCACCCGCTCCACCCCTTCCCCCGGCTTCTCCCGCTCCTCGCTCACTGCCAGTCCTCCGGGCGCTCGACCTGTTCGAGGCGGAGCACCGCGCCCGTCCGGCTGAAGCGCCGGATCAGCGGGAGCGGCGGATAGTAGGCGTGCACCGACACCGCGTGGGTGTCCTCGGACTCGTTGAGCACCTCGTGCACGTGGTGGCGGCCGAAGGCCCGGCCCGCGCCCTCTCCCAGCCGGCGGGACCGGTCGACCCCGTCGGCCAGTTCCAGGGTCTTCCAGCCGCTCGCCGGCAGCCGGACCGCGAGCGCGTTCTCGGTCAGCGTCCCGCGCGCGGTCGCGAAGGCGCCCTGCGACTCGGCGTGGTCGTGCCAGCCGGTGCCGGTGCCGGGCGGCCAGCCGATGAGCCAGGCCTCGCTGCCGCCGGGGCCGTCGAGCCGTACCCAGGTGCGGCCCTCGGGGTCGAGCGGCAGGGAGGCGATCAGTTCCCGGTCGGCGGCCGTGCGGCGGACGAAGTCGAGCAGTTCGGTGGCCGTCGGGGCGGCCGCGGGAGGCGCGGCGGCCGGGGCGGCGGCAGTGGGTGTGGGTGGAAGGGGGATGGCGTGCTGGGACACGGGTGACCGTCCTGGGGTTCGCGAAGGGCGCGCGACGGCACACGGCACACACCGGAACCGCGTCGGCGGACGCGGACGGGAGGCGGGGCGGCGGGGCGCGCGGGAGAGGGGCGAGATCAGCAGGACGGGCGACACACGCAGCCCGCATAGCGGAGGAGGTCCATATGGACCCTCCGCCACAGGCGCACATCGGTGTCGGTCACGCTCCGGAGTACACCACGCGTCCCCGGCCGAATCAATGCATGTCCGCCGTGCGGTCACCCTCCACGGACACCTCGGAGGACGTTCCGGCAGGCTTTCCGGAGGACGTTCCGGAGGAGATCTCGGCGGGTTCCCGGTCGGTGAGGGGGCCGCCGCGGACCGCGTCCGCCGCCGCGTGCAGCTCGTCGGGCCGCACCCCGGAGAACGCGGCGACGAGGTGCCCGTCGGGCCGCACGAGCAGGACGGCGTGGGCCGGAGCGCCCGGGTAGGACTCCGACACCAGCACCTCGGCCCGCATCGGGAGGGTGCGCACGGCCTCCTCCAGGCGGGGCATCACGCCGGCGGTCCGCCAGTGGCGCCGGTCCCACACCCCCGTGCCGGGCGCGATCAGGAGGACCAGGAGGCGGCCCCGGCCGAGCCGGTCCCGGAGCCGTACGGTCGTGCCGTCGGGAGCGGTCACGCGGACGTCCTCGACGGGGGCGCCCGGCGGGGTCCCGACGGGGATCCGCCCGTCGGCGTACGGAGGGGCGAGCGGGGAGTGCGGGTACGCGGGGGGCGCGCCCAGCGGGCCGCGCCCCACGTGGCCGTCGGTCAGCAGGGCGTCGTGACCGCGCGCGGCCCCGGGCAGGTACGTCCTCAGGCCCCCGCCGCCGCGCAGCACCGGCAGCGACTGGTCCGCCGCGCGCAGCCGGGTGGCCACGGCCGCCCGGCGCTCGCTCTGGTAGCTGTCGAGCAGCCGGTCCGAGCCGCCGTGGTGCCAGGTGAGGGCGAGCTTCCAGGCGAGGTTGTCCACGTCCCGCAGGCCCTCGTCGAGCCCCTGGGTGCCGACCGCGCCGAGCAGGTGCGCCGCGTCCCCGGCGAGGAGGACGCGGTCGACCCGCCAACGGCGGGCGAGCCGGTGGTGCAGCGTGTGCACCCCGGTGTCGATGAGCTCGTACGGGGGCGTCGTCCCGTCGCACCAGCCGGCCAGCGTCTCGCGGACGCGGGCGATCAGCGCGTCCGGGGTGACCAGGTCGCCGCGCGGCGGGAGCAGCCAGTCGATCCGCCACACCCCGTCCGGCAGCGGCCGGGCGCCGATCTCCTCGGCGGCGCCGCGCCACGGCGGCTGACGGTGCAGCAGGGCCTCGCCGGGCCAGGGGAGTTCGGTGCGCAGCGCGGCGACGGCGTGCCGCTCCACCGCCGTGCGGCCGGGGAAGCGGATCCCGAGCAGCTTGCGCACCGTCGAGCGGGCGCCGTCGCAGCCCACGAGGTGGCTGCCGCGCCACCAGGTGCCCGCCGGGCCCCGGGTGTGGGCGACGACCCCGTCCCGGTCCTGCTCGATGGTGTCGAGCCGCGCCTCGGGGACGAGCTCGACCAGCTTCTGCCCGGCGATGGCGTCGCGCAGGCCGCGGGCCAGGGCGTGCTGGGGGATGTGCAGCGGGGCGGCCGGGGCGGCGGGCGCGGCGGGGTCCTCGGACCACTCCTCCGTACCGCCGAGGCCCAGGTCGAGCTCCAGCCGGCGCACCACCTGGCGGCGGCGCATGCCGCGCCAGCCGACCCAGCGGACGCCCTCGTCACGGAGGGTCGTGCAACCGAGGCGCTCGACCATCGCGGCCATGTCGGCGCGCAGGACGACGCTCCTCGCCGGGCGGGGCTCCTCCTTGCCGGGGCCCTCGTCGAGGACGACGCTGGGCACGCCCTGCGCGGCGAGCGCGAGGGAGAGCGCGAGACCGACCGGTCCCGCGCCCACGATGATCACCGGGTCCACGGCGCGGCTCCTGAAGGCCGGACGGTCATGAGGGCAGCACGGTCGAGTGTGGCACGGGCCCGGTGGTTGATCACAGACCGTATGCAACCTATTGAGGGTGCTTGCGTCAAGCGACGGGGTGGGCGCGGTGCGGCCGACCTGGAGCCGGTGCTGCGAACGGCGGCGGGGGCGCGCCGCCGGGCCCTCGCCGCCGGACCCGGAAGGCCATGATCCGGAAGGCCGTGATCGGGGAGGCCGTGATCCGGGACGTCGTGATCCGGGGCGCCGCGACCCGGGGCGCCGTGACCCGGGCGGTACCGCGTACGAAAAGGCGGGCGGTGCGGCCGACCTCGTGTCGGTGCCGCTCCGCCCGCCCCTCGTCGTTCCGGGACCCCCGCAGACCCGTCGTGCCGGGCCCGCCGAGGGGTCACGCGCCGCTGACGGCCTCCGCCGGGGCCTCACCGGTCTTCGTGACCGCGCTCTCGGTCACGCCGGCCGTCTTCCGGCCCTGCCGCAGCCGCCGCTCCAGCCAGCCGGCCAGGGTGGTCAGGGCGAAGTTGAGGGCGATGAAGATCAGCGCGATGACCGTGAAGGTGGCGATCGTGTTGGCGCCGTAGTTGGCCGTGATCTGCCGGTTCTGGCTGAGCAGTTCGGGGAAGCCGAGCAGGGCGCCGCCGAGCGCGGTGTCCTTGACGATCACGACGAGCTGGCTGACCAGGGCCGGGAGCATGACGGTCACGGCCTGCGGCAGCAGCACGTACAGCATGGTCTGGCCCTTGCGCATGCCGAGCGCCACGGCCGCGTCGCCCTGCCCCCGGGGCAGCGAGAGGACGCCGGCCCGGACGACCTCGGCGATGACCGAGGCGTTGTAGAGGACCAGGCCGGTGACGACCGCGTACAGCGGGCGGAAGTCGGAGCTGACGGGCGTGAACTCCCGGTAGATCGCGCTCGCGAACATCATCAGGAGCAGGACCGGAATGGCGCGGAAGAACTCCACGACCGTGCCGACGGGCACCCGCACCCAGCGGTGGTCCGAGAGCCGGCCGATGCCGAGGAGGGCGCCGAGCGGCAGCGCGATCAGGATGGAGAGCGCGGCGGCCTTGAGGGTCTCGACCAGCCCGGGCAGCAGGTACGTCGTCCAGACCCGGACGTCGGTGACGAACGGGCTCCACTTGTCGGCCGAGAGCTGGCCCTTGTCGTTCAGGGCGGAGAGGACCCACCAGGCCAGCACGGCGAGGACCGCGAGGAAGCCGACCGTGTAGAGGACGTTGCGCCGCTTGGCGCGCGGGCCGGGGTTGTCGTACAGGACGGAGCTCATCGCTTCACCGCCAGTCGCTTGGCCGCCCAGCCCAGGACGAGGC
This sequence comes from Streptomyces sp. NPDC092045, assembly GCF_044756005.1. Taxonomy (NCBI): domain Bacteria; kingdom Bacillati; phylum Actinomycetota; class Actinomycetes; order Kitasatosporales; family Streptomycetaceae; genus Streptomyces; species Streptomyces sp. NPDC092045. Next base: position 39,211 of record NZ_JBIVSC010000006.1, read on the forward strand.
CGGTGGGGAGGGTCAGGACGATGAAGCCGAAGGCGAAGACCGCGAAGACCGCGAAGAGCGCGTCCGCCTCGTTCTCGATCATCTCCTTCATCAGGAACGCCGCCTCGGCGGCGCTGATGGCCGCCGCCACGGTGGTGTTCTTGGTGAGGGCGATCAGGACGTTGGCGAGCGGGGTCACCGCGGCGCGGAAGGCCTGCGGGAGCACCACCAGGGTGAGGACCTGGAAGAAGCTCAGGCCGAGCGCGCGGGCGGCCTCGGCCTGGCCCGGCGGCACCGTGTTGATGCCGGAGCGCAGCGCCTCGCAGACGAACGTGCCGGTGTACGCGACCAGTCCGAGGATCGCGAGGCGGAAGCCGATCGTCTCGGAGTCGTCGGCGCCGAGCGTGATCCCGAGGGTCTGGTCGAGGCCCAGCGAGCAGGCCACGATGACCACGGTCAGCGGGGTGTTCCGGACGAGGTTGACGTACGCGGTGCCGAAGGACCGCATGAGCGGGACCGGGCTGACCCGCATGGCGGCCAGGGCGGTGCCCCAGACCAGCGAGCCGATCGCCGAGTAGAAGGCGAGTTGCGCCGTCACCCAGAAGGCGCCGAGCAGGTCGTACTGCCCGGAATCAAGAAAGTCGAACACGATGCCCCGCGCTCTCCCCTGGTGGTCGGTCGGTGTGGAGGCCGCCGTGCGGACGGCGGCCGGTGCCGGTGTGACGGCCGCCCTCGTGCGGGGCGGCCGTCACACCGGCGGCGGGGTCGATCAGCCCTCGACCTTGGGCGCGACCTCGGCCTTGTAGCCGGAGGGGCCGAAGTGCTGGTCGACGAGCTTCTTCCAGGTGCCGTCGGAGACCATCTTCTCCAGGGCCTTGTTGATCTTGCCGCGCAGCTCGTCGTCGCCCTTCTTGAGGCCGATGCCGTAGTTCTCGTCGCTCATCCGCAGACCGGCCAGCTTGAACTTGCCCTGGTTCTCCTTCTGCGCGGCGTAGCCCGCGAGGATGGAGTCGTCGGTGGTGAGGGCGTCGACGCGCTTGTTCTCCAGGCCGGTCAGGCACTCGGAGTAACCGCCGAGCTGGCGCAGGTCGGCCTTCGGGGCGAGCTTGTCGCGGACGTTCTGCGCGGAGGTCGAGCCGGTGACCGAGCAGAGCTTCTTGGAGTTGAGGTCCTCGACCTTGGTGATCGAGGTGTCGTCGGCGCGCACGAGCAGGTCCTGGTGGGCCAGGAAGTACGGACCGGCGAAGTCGACCTCCTTCTTGCGCTTGTCGTTGATCGAGTAGCTGGCGACGATGAACTTCACGTCGCCGTTCTTGATCAGGTTCTCGCGCTCGGCGCTCGGCGCCTGCTTGAAGTTGATCTTGTCCTCGGCGTAGCCGAGCTCCTTGGCCACGTAACGGGCGACGTCGACGTCGAAGCCGGCGTACTTGCCGTCCGGGGTCTTCAGGCCCAGGCCGGGCTGGTCGAACTTGATGCCGATGGTGATCTTGTCGCCGTTGCTCCCGGAGTCGGACCCGCCACCACAGGCCGTCGCGGTCAGCGCGAGCAGGACGACGGCCGCGGCGGCGGCGGAGGTGTTGCGAAGCTTCATCGAGGAAAGTCCCTTGCGTAGGCGTGAGTTGGGAAGAGTAGATCCGAACGCGCTCAGTGGTGAAGGATCTTGGAGAGGAAGTCCTTGGCGCGGTCGCTGCGCGGGTTGCTGAAGAACTCCTCGGGTGAGGCCTGTTCGACGATCTTCCCGTCCGCCATGAAGACGACCCGGTTGGCGGCGGAGCGCGCGAAGCCCATCTCGTGGGTCACGACCACCATCGTCATGCCGTCCCGGGCCAACTGCTGCATGACCTCCAGGACCTCGTTGATCATCTCGGGGTCGAGGGCCGAGGTCGGCTCGTCGAAGAGCATGACCTTCGGGTCCATCGCGAGCGCGCGGGCGATCGCCACGCGCTGCTGCTGACCGCCGGAGAGCTGAGCCGGGTACTTGTCCGCCTGCGTGCCCACGCCCACCCGGTCGAGCAGCGCGCGCGCCTTCTCCTCGGCGGCCTTCTTCTCCGTCCTGCGGACCTTGATCTGCCCCAGCATCACGTTCTCGAGCACCGTCTTGTGCGAGAACAGGTTGAACGACTGGAAGACCATGCCGACGTCGGACCGCAGCCGGGCGAGCTCCTTGCCCTCCTGCGGCAGCGGCTTGCCGTCGATGGCGATGGTGCCGGAGTCGATGCTCTCCAGCCGGTTGATCGTGCGGCACAGCGTCGACTTGCCGGACCCCGAGGGCCCGATGACGACCACGACCTCGCCGCGGGTGATCGTCAGGTCGATGTCCTGGAGGACATGCAGTGCGCCGAAGTGCTTGTTCACGTCGGACAGTACGACCAGGTCGTCCGCGGCACGCGGGGTGTCCTGCGAACCCTTGGACAGGGCGTCCTTCGGTTCCTTGGACACTGACTCTCCGCTCATCGGCCTCTTGCTCCGTCCTCCTCGGTTGGGGAGGACACTAGAGACCCGATGTGATGAGCGTCATCACATCTGAGCGGAAATTGAGGATAACGATCCGGCCGCAACCGGACACACCGCGTGAAGGCGACACCGGGTGCCGTACCAGGTGCATCACGGAAACGCCCGCGTAACGGGAGGACACTTGACTGTGACGCCCGCGTGCGGTGTTCATGCTCTGGTACCACCTGGTACACAGAGACCCGGCACGGGCGCCCGGCGCCCGGCGCGAGCGCCGCGGAAACGGCGTGAACAGCGCGAACAGCGCGAACGACACGGAAGATCACGGAGGAGGTACGCGTGCGACTGCTGCTCGTGGAGGACGACGACCACGTCGCCGCCGCCCTCTCCGCGATCCTCGCGAAGCACGGCTTCGCCGTCACCCACGCCCGCAACGGCGAGGAGGCGCTCCAGGCCGTCCTGCCCACCGCGCACGGCGAGCGCCCCTCCTACGGGGTGATCCTGCTCGACCTCGGCCTGCCCGACCAGGACGGCTACCAGGTCTGCGGCCGGATCCGGAAGCTCACCACCACCCCGGTGATCATGGTGACCGCACGCGGCGACGTGCGCTCCCGCATCCACGGCCTCAACCTCGGCGCCGACGACTACGTCGTCAAGCCCTACGACCCCGGCGAGCTCCTCGCCCGCATCCACGCCGTCAGCCGGCGCAGCACCGGCCCCGAGGAGACCGGCGGGAGCGCCGGGACCGCCGACGGGACCCGGCTGCGGCTCGGCTCCGTCACCATCGAGCTGCCCACCCGCCGGGTCAGCGTCGAGGGCGAGAGCGTCCAGCTCACCCGCAAGGAGTTCGACCTCCTCGCCCTCCTCGCCCAGCGGCCCGGCGTCGTCTTCCGCCGCGAGCAGATCATCAGCGAGGTCTGGCACACCAGTTGGGAGGGGACCGGCCGCACCCTGGAGGTGCACGTGGCCTCCCTGCGCTCCAAGCTGCGGATGCCCGCCCTGATCGAGACCGTGCGGGGCGTCGGCTACCGCCTGGTCGCCCCCGCCGCGTAACCGCCCGGCGGTCCCTCCGTGCGCACCCGACTCCTCCCGCTGCTCATCGTCCTCATGGCCGGCGTGCTGCTCGCCCTCGGCTTCCCGCTCGCCGCCAGCCTCGCCGCCTCCGAGCAGCAGCGGGTCGTCGTCGACCGGCTCGACGACGCCGCGCGCTTCGCCGCCCTCGCCCAGTTCGTCGACGAGCGCCGCTTCGGCACCGACGAGCGGCGCGCCGTGCTCGGCGGCGAACTCGCCAGCTACCACGACGTGTACGGCATCCGGGCCGGGATCTTCTACCGCGACAACCGCGCCATGGCCGCCGCCCCCGAGGACTGGGTCGTCCCGTACGACGGGGAGGGCCGGCGCGCCTTCGGCGAGGCGCTGCTCGGGCGCCGCAGCCACGACCCGCCCCAGGTGTGGCCCTGGCAGCCCGACGCGCGGCTCACCATCGCCTCCCCGGTCGTCCGGGACGGCGACGTCGTCGCCGTCGTCGTCACCGACTCGCCCACCGGCCAGCTCCGCTCCCGCATCCTGCGCGGCTGGCTGCTGATCTTCGCGGGCGAGGCCGCCGCGATGCTGCTCGCCGTCGGCGCGGCCTTCCGGCTCACCGGCTGGGTGCTGCGACCGGTCCGCGTCCTCGACGCCGTCACCCACGACATCGCCACCGGCCGGATGAACTCCCGGGTCGCCGCCACCGGGGGCCCGCCCGAGCTGCGGCGCCTCGCGCACTCCTTCAACGAGATGGCCGACAACGTCGAGGAGGCGCTCGAACAGCAGCGGGCCTTCGTCGCCGACGCCTCCCACCAGCTCCGCAACCCGCTCGCCGCACTGCTCCTGCGGATCGAGCTGCTCGCCCTGGAGCTGCCCGAGGGGAACGAGGAGATCGCCTCCGTACGGACCGAGGGCAAGCGCCTCGCCCAGGTCCTCGACGACCTCCTCGACCTGGCCCTCGCCGAGCACGCGGCGGCCGAGCTCAGGCTCACCGACGTCGGCGCGCTGACCGCCGAGCGGGTCGCCTCCTGGCGTCCGGTCGCCGAGGACAAGGGCGTCGCCCTGGAGGGGGAGTGCGGGGCGGTCACGGCCTGGGCGGACCCGGTGGCCCTCTCCAGCGCCCTCGACGCGGTGATCGACAACGCGCTGAAGTTCACCCCGGCCGGCGAGGAGGTCACGGTCACGGTCGTCCCGGACCGGACGGACGTCGCCGTCGTCGTCGCCGACCACGGGCCCGGCCTCACGGACGAGGAGCTGGGCCGGATCGGGGACCGCTTCTGGCGCTCCGGCCGCCACCAGAACGTCAAGGGCTCGGGCCTCGGCCTCTCCATCGCCCGCGTCCTGCTGATGGCGGGCGGCGGCGGGGTCGCCTTCACCCCGAACGCACCGCACGGCCTGCGGGTCACCGTCACCGTCCCCCGGCACGCGCCCGCGGAGGCGCAGGATCAGGGCTTCACCGAGCGGTAGTAGCGGCGGGCGCCCTCGTGGAGTTCCAGGGGGTCCGTGTAGACGGCGGTGCGCAGGTCCACCAGCTGGGCCGGATGGACCTGGCGGCCGATCCCGTCCCTGCTCCTGATCACCGTACGGGTGAAGCCCTCCACCAGGTCCGCGTCGGCCTCCTCCGTGGTGACCAGGAGGTTCGCCACGGCCAGCGTGTCCACCCGCTGCCCGTCCTGCGCCTTCGCGTACGCGTCGGCCGGGATCACCGCCGCACGGTAGTGGCGGGTCGACTCGCCGACGTCGTGCAGCTGGTCGACCAGCTCCTCGTCCAGCGGGATCAGCCGGACCGAGGCCCGCTCGGACAGCTTCTGCACCGCCTCGGTGGGCAGTCCGCCCGACCAGAAGAAGGCGTCCAGCTCGCCGCGTTCCAAACGCCCCGGCATCGTGTCGATGCCCGCCGGGACCGCCTTCACGTCCCGCACGGGGGCCAGGCCCGCCGCCGCGAGGACCCGGTCCGCGATCAGCCGCACGCCCGACCCGTCCTGGCCCACGCCGACCCGCAGGCCCTTCAGGTCCTGCACCTTCTGCAGCGACGACCCCTTGCGGACCACGAGCTGCACGTAGTCGTCGTACAGCCGGGCGCAACCGCGCAGCCGCTCGAAACCGGGCCGGCGCTCGCGCTGGTACTGGGCCACCGCGTCGGCGGTGGCGATGGTGAAGTCCGCCTCGCCCGACGCCACCCGCGCCAGGTTCTGCTGGGAGCCCTCGCTGTCCGTGAGCCGTATCGACACCTCGGGCAGGTCCTGGGCCAGGGCGTGCTTGAGGAGGTTCCCGTACCGCTGGTACACGCCGGTGGGGACGCCCGTGCTGAAGGTGACCGAACCGCTGGGCACGGGGGAGCCGAAGGGGACCAGCCACCACACCAGCATCCCGCACACCGCGAGCAGCGCGGCCCCGACCACCAGGGCACGGCGGCGGGCGGCGCGGGAGAGGGAGGCGAACATGGGGTCGATCCTGCCAGTCCGCCGCCGCTCCTGGCCAGGGACGACGGGGGGCGACCGGGGGGCGACCGGTGACGGCCACGTACGGCCGAGCACGACCACGTACGACCACGTACGGCCACGTACGGCCACGTACGGCCGAGCACGACCGGGGACGCCCGGAGCCGCCCGCGCCCCCGGGTGCGGAGTGCGCTCCGCCGAAGCGGTGAGCGCTCCCGGCGGCGCGGGCCGCGCCGTGTGTCCTGCCGGGGCGGTGGTGCCCCGGCGGTTAGCGTCGGGAGGCGTTCGGTGATCTTGAGGACAGTCCCCTGTCCGCCCCTGGCGTCCCCCTCCGAACGCACCGCTCCCGCCCGCCCCCGTCCCGCCTCACCCCGCCGCGGTGGGGCGGCGCACTTCCCCGGCCCCGGCGGCGGCGCACTTCCCGGGTCCCGGCGGCGGCGCACTTCCCCGCTCCCGGCCGGGACGCGCACGACGGTGAACGGGCCCGGCCAGGGAGACGGGAATCCCGGGCCCCCGTCCCCTTCCGCGCTGCGGGCCGCAGGCGGTCGGCGGTCGGCGACCCCGTGCTCCCGCGATCCCGCACCGGCGACGGCTTCGTACGATGGGCGAGGGGCGGTCGGCCGTCGGGGCGCCCCCTCGGAGGCGGGAGGGGGAGCGGGACGTGGCCGATCCGGACCTGCGGAAGCTCCGCGTACTGAGGGAACTCGGCGAACGCGGCACCGTCAGCGCCGCCGCCCGGGCGCTCCACCTCACCCCGCAGGCCGTCTCCCAGCAGATCAGCGCCCTGGCACGGGAGTTGGGCGTTCCGCTCACCGAGCCCTCCGGGCGCCGGCTGCGGCTCACGGGGGCCGCGCGGATCGTGCTCCGGCACGCCGACGCCGTCTTCGCCCAGATCGAGCAGATGCGCGCGGACCTCGCCGCGCACCGGAGCGGCGAGCACGGCGAGGTGGCCGTGGCCGGCTTCTCCACCACCCTCTCGGCGCTCGTCCTGCCCGCCGTGGCCCGGCTGCGGGAGACCCGGCCGCTGCTGCGCACCTCGCTGGCCGAGGTCGACCCGCCGGAGAGCTTCTCCCTGCTGCACCGCGGCGAGACCGACGTCGTCGTCTCCGCCGACACCGCCCGGAACCCGGGCCCGGTGGACGGCGACGGCCGCCCCGACGGGCGCTTCCACCGGATCCCGCTCTGCGAGGACCCCTTCGACGTCGCCCTCCCCGAGGGCCACCGGCTCCTCGGAAGCCCCCGGCTGCTCCTCGCCGACCTCGCCGAGGAGACCTGGATCTTCGCCACCACCGGCATGTGCCACGACATCGGCGTGGCCGCGTGCACGGCCGCCGGGTTCACCCCGCGGGCCTCCCACGCCATCGGCGACTGGGACGCCACGCTCGCGGCGGTCCGGCTCGGCCTCGGGGTCGCGCTCGTCCCGCGCCTGGCCGGGCCGGCCCCGGGGCCCGGGGTGACGATCCGCGCGTTCAGCGAGCGCGCCCCCGCCCGGACGGTCTTCGCGGCCGTACGGGAGGGCAGCCAGACCTCTCCGGAGATCGCCGCCGTCCTGGACGCGCTGCGCACCGTCGCCAGGGCGGCCGTGTCGGCCTGACCGGCCACCGGACCGGTGACCCTGCGGCGTCGGCCTGACCGGCCGCCGGACCGGTGACCCTGCCGTTTCGGACCGGCTCCCGCCCCGGCGGCCCGGTGACCCTGCCGTTTCGGACCGGCTCCCGCCCCGGCGGCCTGGTGACCCCGCCGTCGGACCGGCCCCCGCCCCGGCGACCCCGTCCTCCGCCCGGCCTCCGTCCCCTCCGGCGCGCGACCCTCCACGGATCGTGGAAGGTACCGTCCAGCAGACGTTGCTGGATCCCGCCCGGGCGCCGGTGCGAGGCTCGTCGCCGTACCGCGGACCCTTCCGCGCGTCACCCTCCTCCTTCCTTCCTCCTCTTTCCCTTGTCCGCCGGCGAGCCCCTCCGGAGAGCGGGAACACCCATGTCCCAAGCCACCTGCGCGCGACTGGCCGCGCTGAGCCTCGTCTGGGGCTCCGTCTTCCTGTGGATCAAGATCGCCGGGTACGGCTTCTCGCCCGTGCAGACGGTCCTCGCCCGGCTCGCGCTCGGCGCCGCCGTCCTCCTCGCCATCGGACGCGCGAGGGGCCTGCGGCTGCCGAAGGAGAAGGCCGTCTGGGGCCATCTGACCGTGGCCGCGCTCCTCGGCAACGCGATCCCCTGGACCCTGTACGCGGAGGGGGAGGTCGAGGGCTCCAGCGGCGTCGCCGCCGTCGTCAACGGCAGCGCCCCGATCTGGACCCTGGCCACCGCGCTGCTGCTCGGCCGGGAGAAGCGGATCTCCGGCTTCGAGGCGGGCGGCGTCCTGATCGGGCTCGGCGGCACCGCGCTCATCGCCTCCCCGTGGAACTCCGCCCCGACCGGCAGCGGTTGGAGCGTCCTCTGCTTCGTCCTCGGCTCGGTCAGCTTCGGCGCCGGCTTCGCGTACGCGGGCAGGTTCCTGGTGGGGAGGGGCATTCCGCCCCTGACGCTCGCGGGCGGCCAGCTCGGCGCGGCCACCGTGCTGCTCCTGGCCGTCTTTCCGTTCCTGGGCCTCCAGGACGTCACCTGGCGCGCCGACTCGGTGGTCTCGGTCCTCGTCCTCGGCGTGGTCTGCACCGGCTTCGCCGCGCTGCTCAACTTCGAGCTGATCGTCAAGGACGGTGCCGCGGTCGCCTCCACCGTCGCCTATCTGATGACCGCCGTGGCCGTGGTGCTCGGCGCCGCGGTGCTGCGCGAACCGCTCGGCCCGACCGTGTGGCTGGGCGCGGCGGCGGTCCTCGCGGCCACCGTCCTGCTCCGGCGCGGGCCGCGCCCGGCGGCGGAGGGGAAGGCGCCCGAACCGGCCGCACGGCCGGCTCCGGAGGCCCGCACGCAGACCGCCGGACCCGCCGATTGATCCCCGGCGCCGGAGCCGGGGGACGCGCACGGCCTTCGCGGCCGACCGGTTCGAGGGGTACGGGGGGCTGCCGGCCCCCGGCGGGGCGGGGCGCCGTTCGGTGCGTACCGCACGTGTGCCGGGGACGCCCGCGACCCGATTGCGGTGCCGTCGGGCAGGACGGGACACGACCGAGCGCGAGGCCCTCGTCGCCCTGGTCCGCCGCCCGACCGCCCGACCGCCCGGCGGGGGACGCGGACGGTCCGGCCGCCGGGACGGCGGCCGCCCCGGACCGCCTACCCTTGACGCATGACGAGCAGCAGCGACCGGAGCACCGCAGTGAGCGTTGACGGCACCAAGACCTATGAGATCCGCACCTACGGGTGCCAGATGAACGTCCACGACTCCGAGCGGCTCTCCGGTCTGCTGGAGGAGGCGGGTTACGTACGGGCCCCCAAGGGCGCCGACGGCGACGCCGACGTCGTCGTCTTCAACACGTGCGCGGTCCGCGAGAACGCCGACAACAAGCTGTACGGCAACCTCGGCCGGCTCGCCCCGATGAAGACCACCCGCCCGGGCATGCAGATCGCCGTCGGCGGCTGCCTCGCCCAGAAGGACCGCGACACCATCGTCAAGAAGGCCCCGTGGGTCGACGTGGTCTTCGGCACGCACAACATCGGCAAGCTGCCGGTCCTCCTGGAGCGCGCCCGCGTCCAGGAGGAGGCGCAGATCGAGATCGCCGAGTCCCTGGAGGCCTTCCCCTCCACGCTGCCGACCCGCCGCGAGTCCGCGTACGCCGCCTGGGTCTCGATCTCCGTCGGCTGCAACAACACCTGCACCTTCTGCATCGTCCCGGCCCTGCGCGGCAAGGAGGAGGACCGCCGCCCCGGCGACATCCTCGCCGAGATCGAGGCGCTGGTCGCCGAGGGCGTCTCCGAGATCACCCTGCTCGGCCAGAACGTCAACGCGTACGGCTCCGACCTCGGCGACCGCGAGGCCTTCTCCAAGCTGCTGCGCGCCTGCGGGCAGATCGAGGGCCTGGAGCGGGTCCGCTTCACCTCCCCGCACCCCCGCGACTTCACCGACGACGTGATCGCGGCGATGGCCGAGACCCCGAACGTCATGCCGCAACTCCACATGCCGCTCCAGTCCGGCTCGGACACGGTCCTCCGGGCGATGCGCCGCTCGTACCGCCAGGAGCGCTTCCTCGGCATCATCGAGAAGGTCCGCGCTGCCATCCCGCACGCGGCCATCTCCACCGACATCATCGTGGGCTTCCCCGGCGAGACCGAGGAGGACTTCCAGCAGACGATGCACACCGTCCGCGAGGCCCGCTTCGCGAACGCCTTCACCTTCCAGTACTCCAAGCGTCCCGGGACCCCGGCGGCCGAGATGGAGGGGCAGATCCCCAAGGAGGTCGTGCAGGACCGCTACATGCGGCTCGTCGCGCTCCAGGAGGAGATCTCCTGGGAGGAGAACAAGAAGCAGGTCGGCCGCGTCCTGGAGGTCATGGTCGCCGAGGGCGAGGGCCGCAAGGACGGCGCCACCGACCGCCTCTCGGGCCGCGCCCCCGACAACCGGCTCGTCCACTTCACCAAGCCGGACGGGGACGTGCGCCCCGGCGACGTCGTGACCGTCGAGATCACCTACGCCGCCCCGCACCACCTCCTCGCCGAGGGACCGGTCGCGTCGGTGCGCCGCACCCGCGCGGGCGACGCCTGGGAGAAGCGCACCGCCGAGAGGCCGAAGGGCGTCCTGCTCGGCCTCCCCAAGATCGGCGTCCCGGCCCCCCTCCCGGCGGCCGACGCCCCGGCCTGCGGGGCGAGCCACTGACCTGAGGCCCGGCGACCCCGGCCCCGGCGGTTCGGATCCGCCGGGGCCGGGGCCGTGCCGGTCCCGGCCCCGGAGCTGTGCCGGTCGCAAGGGCCGTGTCGGCCGGGGCCCGTCGAGCCCGGCGGTCGTGCCTGTCCGGGGGCGTGCCGTTCCGGGTCCGTCGCTCCTGGGGCCGTTTCGGTCCGGGGACCGAGGGCCCGGGGGCTCGCCGTCCCCGGGCCCGCCCGGTCCCGGGCGCACCAGGGGCCTTCCCCGGACCGCACCGGCCCGGCGCAGTAAGGTGCGGATCATGCTTGTCGCCGCAGCCGTCTGCCCCTGCCCGCCGCTCCTCGTGCCCGAGGTCTCGACCGGCGCCGCCCCCGAGCTGGACGCCGTGCGGGCCGCCTGCGCGGACGCCGTCGGACTGCTCGCCGCCGCCCGCCCGGACCGGCTGTACGTCGTCGGGCCCGTGGCCGACGGCGCCGACGGGGTCTTCCCGGCCGGCGCCACGGGCTCCTTCGCCGGATTCGGCGTCGACCTCTCCGTACGCCTCGGCGACGGCCCGGCCGGCGAACGTCCCCTCCCCGCCCCCCTCGCCGTCGGGGCCTGGCTCCTCGACCGGGCCCGCTGGGCCGGCGCGCCCGTCGAAGGACGGGGGGTGGGGGAGCGGACCCCGGCCGAAACCTGCGCGGGAACCGGCCGCGAGCTCGCCGGCTCCGCCGACCGCGTCGCTCTCCTCGTGATGGGCGACGGCAGCGCCTGCCGGACGGTGAAGGCCCCCGGATACCTCGACGAACGGGCCGCCGGCTTCGACGCGGAGGCCGTCCGCGCGCTCGCCGGGGCCGACGTGCCCGCGCTGCTCGCCCTCGACGCAGGGCTCGCGCACGAGCTGAAGGCGTCCGGCCGCGCCCCCTGGCAGGTCCTCGCGGGCGCCGCCGAGGGCGCCGGACTCGACGGCCGGCTGCTCCACGAGGACGACCCCTACGGGGTGGAGTACGTCGTCGCGGCCTGGTCCTGAACGACCCCGGAAACGGCCCGGACACGACGGCGGACGGCCGCGCAGCCACATGGCTCCGCGGCCGTCCGCCGTCTCGCCGGGGAACCGGCGCAGGGGAAACCGTCAGGCGGCCGGCGGCGGCGTCACGCCACCGGTCCCGGGAGCCCCACCGGTCCCGGGCGCACCACCGCTGCCCGGCGTGCCGCCGGTCCCGGGCGTGCCGCCGGCACCCGGCGCGCCGTCGCTCCCCGGAGCGCCGCCGTCCTTGTGGCCCATCCGGTCGATCGCTTCCTTCGCCTTGCCCGTACCGGAGTGGATCTTGTCGCTGTACTTGCCCTTGGTCCTCTCGTCGACCACCTTCGCGGCCTTGTCCAGGCCCTGGTCGATCTTGTCCCCGTGCTGGTGCGCCAGATCGGCGACCTTCTCCTTGGCCGGGGCGAGCTTGGCCTTCAGCGAATCCATGAGACCCATGGGGGCACCTTCCCTCCGCGGACCCTCACGGGCCCGTCCTTCGTGTCCTGCCCCCAGCACCCGGGGGCCTGCCTGCGCGCCTTCGGCCGCCTCGGCGCCCTCCGCACGGTCCGCTTTCCCGTTCTCCCCCGAAGAACTCACGCTTCTCCGGCGGAACGCGCGACCGCGTCCGTCTTCCTGCGCCGTCGGACAGGTCCTGGGGCGGGAACCTATGGCAAAAACTTGCCAAAACACCCATATCCACTCCTCACCCTACTCGGAGGGAAGGGGCCCCGCGACGACCGGCGCCCGGGCGCCGCGTACGGGGCAACGAGGCCGGAGGGGGCCCGTCACGTAGCTCGTTCGGGGACGGGGTGCGAGGTTTGCGAGACTGGGGCGGTGAGAAGCGCAGCTCCCGCCCCGCGGGTCATCGCCGTCGTCGGCCCCACGGCAGCCGGAAAGTCCGATCTGGGTGTGTTCCTGGCCCAGCAGCTCGGCGGCGAGGTCGTCAACGCCGACTCGATGCAGCTCTACCGGGGGATGGACATCGGGACCGCCAAACTGGCGCCCGAGGAGCGCGGCGACGTCCCGCACCACCTCCTCGACATCTGGGACGTCACCGAGGCCGCCAGCGTCGCCGAGTACCAGCGCCTCGCCCGCGCCGAGATCGACCGGCTGCTCGCCGCCGGCCGCACCCCGGTCCTCGTCGGCGGCTCCGGCCTCTACGTGCGGGGGGCCGTCGACGCCCTGGAGTTCCCCGGCACCGACCCCGCCGTCCGGGCCCGCCTGGAGGCCGAGCTCGACGAGCGCGGCTCCGGCGTCCTGCACGCCCGGCTCGCCGAGGCCGACCCCGGGGCGGCCCGCGCCATCCTGCCCAGCAACGGACGCCGCATCGTCCGGGCCCTCGAAGTGATCGAGATCACCGGCAAGCCCTTCACCGCCAACCTCCCCGGCCCCGACTCCGTCTACGACACCGTCCAGATCGGCGTCGACGTGGCCCGCCCCGAGCTCGACGAACGGATCACCACGCGCGTGGACCGGATGTGGGAGGCCGGACTCGTCGACGAGGTGCGCGCCCTGGAGGCGCGGGGCCTGCGCGAGGGCCGCACCGCCGCCCGCGCCCTCGGCTACCAGCAGGTCCTCGCGGCGCTCGCGGGGGAGTGCACCGAGGACGAGGCGCGCGCCGAGACCGTGCGGGCCACCAAGCGTTTCGCCCGACGTCAGGACTCCTGGTTCCGCCGCGACCCGCGCGTGCACTGGCTCAGCGGCGCCGCCGAGCACCGGAGAGAACTCCCGCGAGAGGCGCTCTCGTTGGTCGAACGAGCGGTTACAGCCTGATCACGTGATGGCATCGGGACGCCCTGCCCGTCATTCCGGCGGTCGGGAGCGTGCCATCATCGAGCATCGATCGACCAAGTGGAGTCCGAGTGGGGAGGGCGCGTGGCGATGGAGGCCGGCCCTCGCGACAGAGAACAGCACGAGGCGGTCCTGGGCGACCCGGCGGCGGACCCGTCGGGTGACGCCCCCGGACGCCCCGGGCATCCGGCGGACGACGCTCCGGTCGGGACCCCGGGGCTGACCCCGGACGGCCCCGACGACGCGGTCGGCACCGCCGTCGAGGTGGACGCCGACGAGGTCGAGGTCGAGCTGCGCCCCCAGCGGCGGCTGCGGATCTGGCAGCTCGCCCCGATCGTGGGCCTCGCCGCCGTCGGCTCGCTGATGTTCGCCTTCCCGCTCGCCTTCGGCTCCGGGGACGGCGGCGCCGTCGTCGCCATGCTCGGCCTGCTCATCAGCTCCTGCGCGGCGGGCTGGGGCGTGATGGCCGCCCGCAAGGTCGGCCACACCTGGCCCGGCCTCCCGGCGCGCGGCTCCGGCGAGCGCCCCGACTGGCGCGTCCTCGCCCTGTACGTGGCGACCATCGGGGCCCTGGTGGCCCTCGCCGTCTGGCGCGTGGCCCGCCTCCGCTGAACCCGCGCCGGGGGATCCGTACGCCCCGGATTCCGTATGCCTCGGGACCGGTAGGCCCCGGCCCCGTGTCCACCGCACCCGCGCCGGGGGGTTCCGTACGCCCCGGGGTCCGTAGGCCCCGGCCCCGCATCCGCGCCGGGGGGTTCCGTACGCCCCGGCCCCGCATCCACCGCACCCGTGCCGAGCGGCACCCGCGTGTCCCGTCCCGCCCCCGCCGCCCCCGCCCCGCGGCACCCGCGCGCCCCCGCCCCGTACAGTTGATCTCGTGACCAGCGCGCAGACCTCCCCGCTCCGTTTCCTCAAGGGCCACGGCACCGAGAACGACTTCGTGATCGTCCCCGACGCGGAGAACGCCCTCGACCTGCCCCCCGCCGCCGTCGCCCGGCTCTGCGACCGGCGGGCCGGCATCGGGGGCGACGGGCTGCTGCACGTCGTGCGCAGTGCCGCCCACCCCGAGGCCCGGCACCTGGCCGACGAGGCCGAGTGGTTCATGGACTACCGCAACGCCGACGGCTCGGTCGCCGAGATGTGCGGCAACGGGGTCCGGGTCTTCGCCCGCTACCTGGAGCACGCCGGACACGTCACCGCCGGCGAGGTGGCCGTCGCCACCCGCGGCGGGACCAAGCGCGTCCACCTCGACAAGGACGGCTCCGTCACCGTGGCCATGGGCCGCGCGGTCCTCCCCGGGGCCGCCGCCACGATCACCGTCGACGGCCGCAGCTGGCCCTCCCGCAACGTGAACATGGGCAACCCCCACGCGGTCGCCTTCGTCGAGGACCTCGACCACGCCGGAACCCTGTTCACCGAGCCGGCCTACGCGCCCGCTGCGGTCTACCCGGACGGGGTCAACATCGAGTTCGTCGTCGACCGGGGCCCCCGCCACGTCGCCATGCGGGTCCACGAGCGCGGCGCCGCCGAGACCCGCTCCTGCGGCACGGGCGCGTGCGCCGTCGCCGTCGCCGCCGCCCGCCGGGACGGCGCCGACCCCGCGGAGACCGGCACCCCCGTCACGTACACCGTCGACGTCCTCGGCGGGACCCTGGTCATCACCGAGCACCCCGACGGGCGGATCGACATGACCGGTCCGGCCGTCATCGTCGCCGAGGGCACCGTCGACCCCGCCTGGCTGGCCGAGGGCCCCGCGAACGCCGCAGCCCCCGGAATCGAAACTGTCAACGGCTGAATTATCGCTCGAATGGGTGATCCGATTCACGCTGAGCGAGAGCGTGACTGCGCCGCGTGGTGGGGTCGGTAGCATCAAGCACCGGCCCCCGGGCACGCCTGGCCCGCCCACCGCCGGTCTGTCGCCGGAGGTGCCCCATGAGCGCAGAGGCCACCAACCCTGTGAGCGCGGCGGAGGACGCCGCCACCGACACGACCGTCCGCAGACGCGGACGCGCCCGCATCGACCTGCGCCGGCTCGGCCGCGCCGCCCTGCTCGGCGCCACCGCCGGACCGGCCCCCCGTGACCGGCTGCCCGACGCCATCGGCCACGTCGCCGAGGCCCACCGCGCCCACCACCCCGAGGCCGACCTGACGGTGCTCCGCCGGGCGTACGTGCTCGCCGAGTCCTCGCACCGCGGCCAGTTCCGCAAGAGCGGCGAGCCGTACATCACCCACCCGCTCGCGGTCACCCTCATCCTGGCCGAGCTCGGCGCCGAGACCACCACCCTGACCGCCTCCCTCCTCCACGACACCGTCGAGGACACCGAGGTGACGCTCGATCAGGTCCGCCGGGAGTTCGGCGACGAGGTCGCCTACCTCGTCGACGGCGTCACCAAGGTCGAGAAGATCGACTACGGCGCCGCCGCCGAACCCGAGACCTTCCGCAAGATGCTCGTCGCCACCGGCAACGACGTCCGGGTCATGTCGATCAAACTCGCCGACCGCCTCCACAACATGCGCACCCTCGGCGTCATGCGCCCCGAGAAACAGGCCCGGATCGCCCGGGTCACCCGGGACGTCCTCATCCCGCTCGCGGAACGCCTCGGCGTCCAGGCCCTCAAGACCGAGCTGGAGGACCTCGTCTTCGCCATCCTCCACCCCGAGGAGTACGAGACCACGCGCGCGCTCATCGCCGGCAACCCGCACGCCCCCGACGCGCTCGGCGCCGTCGCCGAACAGGTCGACACCGTCCTGCGCGAGGCGGGCATCGGCGCCGAAGTCCTCGTCAGGCCACGGCACTTCGTCTCCGTCCACCGCGTCCGCCTCAAGCGCGGCGAGCTGCGCGGCTGCGACTTCGGCCGGCTCCTCGTGCTCGTCGCCGAGGACGCCGACTGCTACGCGGTCCTCGGCGAGCTGCACACCTGCTTCACCCCGGTGATCTCCGAGTTCAAGGACTTCATCGCGGCGCCCAAGTTCAACCTGTACCAGTCCCTGCACACCGCCGTCGCCGCCCCCGACGGGGCCGTGGCCGAGGTCCTCATCCGGACCCACCGGATGCACAAGGTCGCGGAGGCCGGGGTCGTCGCCCTCGGCAACCCCCACGTGGGACAGGAGCAGCCGGAGGGCGCGGCGCCCCCGGCGCCCGAGGACGGTGAGCGCGTCGACCCCACCCACCCGGGCTGGCTCTCCCGACTCCTCGACTGGCAGCAGTCCGCCCCCGACCCCGACACCTTCTGGACGTCCCTGCGCGCCGACCTCGCCGAGGACGACGAGATCACCGTCTTCCGCGCCGACGGCGGCGCTCCCGGCACGATCAGCCTGCCCGCCGGCGCCAGCTGCGTCGACGCCGCCTACGCCCAGCACGGCGAGGCCGCCCACTCCTGTCTCGGCGCCCGCGTCAACGGGCGCCTCGCACCCCTGAGCACCGTCCTGGGCGACGGGGACACCGTCCAGCTCCTGCTCGCCCAGGACCCCGTCTCCGGCCCGTCCCCGGAGTGGCTGGACCACGCCCGGACCCCCGCCGCCCGGATCGCCATCACCGAGTGGCTGCGGGCCCACCCCGAGAGTGCCGAGCCCCAGCTCCCGGCCCGCCCCGACGCCCAGGCCGGGACACGGCCCGATCCCCGCCCGGCCACCGCCCGCCGCTCCGGCGCCGAACTCCACGCCGAGCCGGACGGCGAGCAGCCGCCCCCCGCCGTCCGGCCCGCCGGGTGCTGCACCCCCGTGCCCCCCGACGAGATCACCGGCTTCCGGGTGCGCGGCGGATCGGTCACCGTCCACCGCTCCGGCTGCGCCTCCGCCGACGCCATGCGCCGGGTCGGCCGCGCGCCCGTCGCCGTCCGCTGGGGCGACGCCGCCCAGGGCCGGGTCACCCTCGTCGCCGAGTCCTTCGGCAGGCCCGGGCTCCTCGCCGACCTCACCGAGGCCATCGCCACCGCCGGGGCCGCGGTCGTCTCCGCGACCGTCGAGCCGCCCAGCGAACAGCGGGTCCGCCACACGTACACCCTCCACCTCCCCGACGCGGCGGAGCTGCCCGCCCTCATGCGCGCCATGCGGGACGTGCCCGGGGTCTACGACGTGAGCCGCGCCCGCCACCGCGCCTCCCCCCGCCCGCGCCCGCGCCGGACCTGACGGGACGGGCCGTGACCGGACGGGGCGGGCACGCGGGCGCGGGGAGCGGCCGTGCGACCGGACGGGACGGACACGCGGACGCGGGGGAGCGTCGTACGACCGGGCACGCGGGCGCGGGGAGCGACCGCGCGACCGGACGGGGCGGGCACGTGACCCCCGGGCGTGACCCCCTTCGGGTGGCGGGCGGGCGAGCCGCCCCGGCGCACGGCGAGAGCCCTGGTAGCCGTAGGTCCAGTCCTCCGGAAAGGCCCTGGCCCATGCCGTTCGCCCGATCCCCCGTGCCGTTCGACCGCGCTCCCCTGCCCCGCGCCCGGTGGCTCCGCTCCGCCGCCCTGATCGCCTCCTCGGCCGGGCTCGTCGCCGCCTCCCTGCCCGCCCCCGCGCCGCTCGGCATCGGCGACCCGCTCTTCCCGCACCTCGGCAACCCGGGCTACGACGTCCTCGCGTACGCCCTCGACGTCGCGTACCCCGGCGTGAACACGAAGCCGCTCTCCGCCGTCACCCGGATCGACGCGCTCGCCACCGACGACCTGGAGCGGATCAACCTCGACTTCACCCACGGCGAGGTCTCCGCGGTCACCGTCAACGGCCGCCCCGCCGCGTACGCGAGCAGCGGCGAGGACCTGGTCGTCACCCCCGCCGCGCCCGTCGGCGCGGGCGAGCCGGTCCGGATCACCGTCACCCACACCAGCGACCCCTCCGGCCCCGCCGACACCGGCGGCTGGGTCCGCACCGGCGACGGCCTCGCCATGGCCAACCAGGCCGACGCCGCCCACCGGGTCTTCCCGTCCAACGACCACCCGGCGGACAAGGCGTACTTCACCTTCCGGATCACCGTCCCCGACGGGCTCACCGCCGTCGCCAACGGCCTGCCCGCCGGCCGGGTCCGCCACGGCTCCCGGACCACCTGGACCTACCGCACCCGCCACCCCATGGCCACCGAGCTCGCCCAGATCTCCATCGGCCGCTCCGCCGTCGTCCACCGCGAGGGCCCGCACGGGCTGCCCCTGCGGGACGTGGTGCCCACCGCCGACCGGGAGCTCCTGGAACCCTGGCTCCGCAGGACGCCGGGGCACGTGGAGTGGATGGAGCGGCAGGTCGGCCCGTACCCCTTCGAGACGTACGGCGTGCTCGTCGCCGACGCGACCACGGGCTTCGAGCTGGAGACCCAGACCCTCTCGCTCTTCGAGCGCCGCCTCTTCGCGGACACGACCCTCCCCGAGTGGTACGTCGACTCGATCATGGTCCACGAGCTGGCCCACCAGTGGTTCGGCAACAGCGTCTCGCCCCGCAGCTGGTCCGACCTGTGGCTCAACGAGGGGCACGCGAGCTGGTACGAGGCCCTGTACGCCGAGGAGACCGCCGGCCGGTCCCTGGAGCGGCGCATGAAGGCCGCCTACGCCGCCTCCGACGGGTGGAGGGCGGCCGGCGGGCCCCCGGCCGCCCCCGAGCCCCCCTCGCCGGACCACAAGATCAGCCTCTTCCGGCCGGTCGTCTACGACGGCAGCTCCCTCGTCCTCTACGCGCTCCGCCAGGAGATCGGCGCCGACGCCTTCCGGCGCCTGGAGCGCGCCTGGGTCACCCGGTACCGGAACGGGAACGCCGCCACCGCCGACTTCGTCGCCCTGGCCGGCCGGACCGCCGGCCGCGACCTCACCGGCTTCTTCCGGGGCTGGCTGTACGGGGAGAAGACCCCGCCCATGCCCGGACACCCGGACTGGCGCAGCAACCCGGCCCCGGGCGGCGCCCCGAAGACCGGGTGACGGGCCCGGGGGACACCGGGAAACCCCGGACGACGGCCCGGGGAAGCCGGCCGGCGGACCGCCACGGGCGCCGGAACCCCGGGCGGCGGGCCCGGCGCACGCCGGGAAACCCGGACGACGGGCCTCGGCGGACACCGGGAAACCCGGATGACGGGCCTCGGCGGGCCGTGTCACCATCGTCCGGTCGGCGAGGCGGCCGGGGTCCGGGAATCTTCCGGCACCCGCGCGCGTTGTCACCGTCACACACCTGTTTCTCCCCGGACGTAAGGATCCAATGACCTCCTCTTCATCCCCTTCCCAGGACAACCAGAGCTTCGCGGAGACGAGCCGTACCGAGAGCCTTCGGGCCGATGCCCTGATGGAAGAGGACGTCGCCTGGAGCCACGAGATCGACGGAGAGCGGGACGGCGACCAGTTCGACCGCTCCGAGCGCGCGGCCCTGCGCCGCGTCGCCGGCCTCTCCACCGAGCTCGAGGACGTCACCGAGGTCGAGTACCGCCAGCTGCGCCTGGAGCGCGTCGTGCTGGTCGGCGTCTGGACCTCGGGGACCGTGCAGGACGCCGAGAACTCCCTCGCGGAGCTCGCGGCCCTCGCCGAGACGGCGGGCGCCCTCGTGCTCGACGGCGTGATCCAGCGCCGCGACAAGCCGGACCCGGCCACCTTCATCGGCTCGGGCAAGGCGCGCGAGCTGCGGGACATCGTGGTCGAGAGCGGTGCCGACACCGTCGTCTGCGACGGCGAGCTCAGCCCCGGCCAGCTCATCGCCCTCGAAGACGTCGTCAAGGTGAAGGTGGTCGACCGGACCGCCCTCATTCTCGACATCTTCGCCCAGCACGCCAAGTCCCGAGAGGGCAAGGCGCAGGTCGCGCTCGCGCAGATGCAGTACATGCTGCCGAGGCTGCGCGGCTGGGGCCAGTCGCTCTCCCGGCAGATGGGCGGCGGCGGCGGTGGCGGCATGGCCACCCGCGGTCCCGGTGAGACCAAGATCGAGACCGACCGGCGCCGCATCCGCGAGAAGATGGCGAAGATGCGCCGGGAGATCGCCGAGATGAAGACCGGCCGCGACATCAAGCGGCAGGAACGGCGCCGCAACAACGTGCCGTCGGTCGCCATCGCGGGATACACCAACGCCGGCAAGTCATCCCTGCTCAACCGGCTCACGGGCGCGGGCGTCCTCGTGGAGAACGCGCTGTTCGCCACGCTCGACCCGACCGTCCGCCGGGCCGAGACGCCCACCGGCCGGGTCTACACCCTGGCCGACACGGTCGGCTTCGTCCGGCACCTTCCGCACCACCTGGTCGAGGCGTTCCGCTCCACCATGGAGGAGGTCGGCGACTCCGACCTCATCCTGCACGTGGTGGACGGCTCGCACCCCGCCCCGGAGGAGCAGCTGGCCGCCGTGCGCGAGGTCTTCCGGGACGTCGGCGCGGTGAACGTGCCGGAGATCGTCGTCGTCAACAAGGCCGACGCGGCGGACCCGCTGGTCCTCCAGCGGCTGCTGCGGACGGAGAAGCACTCCATCGCGGTCTCGGCCCGCTCGGGCCGGGGCATCGAGGAACTGCTCGCGCTCATCGACGCCGAACTGCCGCGCCCCAGGGTCGAGATCGAGGCCCTGGTGCCGTACACGCAGGGCGGTCTGGTCTCGCGGGTGCACGCCGAGGGCGAGCTGGAGTCCGAGGAGCACACCCCCGAGGGCACCCTGCTCAAGGCCAGGGTGCACGAGGAACTGGCGGCGCTCCTGGCGCCGTTCGTGCCCGCCGCGCACTGACACCGCCGTACGCCGGAGGCGCCGGTCCCCTCCCTTCCGGGAGGGGACCGGCGCCTCCGGCCGTTCTCCGTGCGGTGCGGGTCAGCGGGCGTATTTCTTGCTGACCGTCTCGTGGGCCGCCCTGGCGCCGCTGCCGAGCTGCGGCCCGGCGAGCCAGCCGCTGCTGCCGGCCGGGCCGATCGAGGTGTTCGACACGAGCGCCGTCTTCCCGTTCGGCAGCACCCGGAACCAGCCGCCGCCGGACGAACCCGCCGTCATCGTGCAGCCGATCCGGTACATCACCGGGGTCGCGGGCGCCGTGGTGAGCCGCGTCGCCCGGTCCAGGCACTTGTGCATGATCACGCCGTTGTACGGCGCGGCCTGCGGGTACCCCCAGGCGCCGATCGTCCCGGCCCGCGCGGGCGCCGGGGCGGAGAAGTCGACCGGCAGGGCGGCGCCCACGGTCTCCTCCAGGGACTTGGTGCCCCGCTGCGGCTTCACGTGCAGCACGGCGTAGTCGTACGGCCAGGCCTGGCCGGTGCCGCCGGACCTGATCCACTCGCCCGAGGTCACGGCCCAGTCGGCCCAGTACTGGCCGTACGGATACACCTCGTGCGGCTTCGCGTCGCGCAGCGCGGCGGGGGACTTGCCCAGGTCGTTGTACGAGGGCACGAAGGTGATGTTGCGGTACCAGCCGCCCTTCTTGCCCGCGTGGACGCAGTGCCCGGCCGTCCAGACCAGGTTCGACTTCCCGGGCCGGCGGGGGTCCTTCACGACGGTGCCGGAGCAGACCATGTGGCCCTGCGGCGCGTCGAAGAAGATCTTGCCGACCGGGGCCGCGTTGCGGTGGTACGGCGTCCTCTCGGGCTGCGCCCGCACGGGCCGGGGCGTCGGATCGGTGCCACTGGCGCCCGCCTGGGTGGTGATCGTCCGGTCCGGGCTCTGCGCGGACTGCATGCGCGCCGGGTCCCAGAGGCCTTCGATCACCGGGTTGACGAAGTCCTCGGCCTCACGCAGCCACTTGTCGCGGTCCCAGTTCTTCCACTCGCCCTCCTTCCACCGGTCCGGATCGACGCCGTGCTTCCTGAGCTTGTCGGCGAGGTCCCCGGTGAGGCCGGAGCCGCCGTCACCGGCGCCGTCCCCGCCGTCGGACGCGGGCGCGGAGCTGCTCGCCCCCGCGGCCGGCCCGTCGGCGGCGGCCGGGGTCCCGGTGGGGCCGCAGGCCGTGGCGGTCAGCGCGAGCGCCGTGGCCAGGCCGAGGGCGGCGGGTACGAGTCGTGCGGAGCGCATGTGGTGATTTCCCCCTGAGGTGTGTCCCGCTGCGATGCGCCCGGTCGGGGCCCTCTGCCGGGGCGCCTCGCCGGGACGTGTTCCACTGCCCGGGGCCGGCCGTGGTCCGGCGCGGCCCACGGGGCGGACGCGACATGCGTGGAGGCGGGACCCGGGGGCCCCGCCTCCGTGCCGGGCCCTACTGCCCGGCGTACTTCTTGCTGACCGCGTCGAAGACGCCCTTGGCCTCCGGGCCGAGGCGCGGACCGGCGAGCCAGCCCGCCGTCGACGGGCCGATCGAGGTGTTCGACACCAGCGCGGGCTTGCCGTCGCCGCCCTCGGCGACCCAGCCGCCGCCGGACGAACCGCCGGTCATCGTGCAGCCGATCCGGTACATCGTCGGCTGGTTCGCCTTCAGGGACAGTCGGCCCGGCTTGTCCTGGCACTGGAACATCTTCTGGCCGTCGAACGGCGCCGCCGCCGGGTAACCGGTCGCCGTCAGGCTCGCGACCTTCGGCACGGCGGGCGCGTTGAACTCCACCGGGAGCGCCGAACCGACCGTCTCCTCCAGCGACTTGGCCGAGGAGCCCTTCTCCGGGGTCACCTTGATGACCGCGAAGTCGTAGGGAGCGCCCGCGCCGCCCGTGCTCGCGCCCTCGGCGATCCACTGGTCGGAGGTCTTGACCCACTCCGCCCACCACACGCCGTACGGGGCGATCTGCTCCCGCGTCGCCTTCTCCAGGTCGGAGGTCGCCAGCGCCGAGTCGTTGTACGAGGGCACGAAGGCGATGTTGCGGTACCAGCCGCCCTTCTTCCCCTTGTGCACGCAGTGACCGGCCGTCCAGACCATGTTGGACCTGCCCGGCTGCGCCGGGTCCTTCACGACGGTGGCCGAGCAGACCATGGAGCCCTCGGGGCCGTCGAAGAAGACCTTGCCGGACTCGGGGGCGTTGTCGTGGTACTTCGCGCCCACGGCCTTCGCCCGCACCGGGTCCGGAGTCGGGTCGGTGACGCCCTCGTCGCCCGAGATGTCCTCCTCCTCGACCGGCTTGTCGGGGCGCTCGGCCTCCCGCATCCGGTCCGGGTTCCAGAGGTCCTCGATGATCGGGTTGACGAAGTCCTTGGCCTCACGCAGCCACTTGTCGCGGTCCCAGTTCTTCCACTCGCCGTCGCGCCACTTGTCGAGGTCGATCCCGTGTTCCTTCAGGCGGCCCTTCAGGTCCTCCGGAATCTTGATCTTCCCGGCCGGGTTCGAGGTCGCGGGCGCGCTGGGCTTGTCCCCCGCGTTCTCCTCGGTCGGCCCGCAGGACGTGACGGTGAGCGTCAGCGCCGCGACGGCGGCGGCCGCCGTCAGCAGCGGACGAATCGATCGCATCTCGTGTTCCCCCTGGGACTACGTCAACTTGTACGGCTCGTGCAATGGCTCGTTCACGGGCTTGCTCGTGGGCCTGCTTCGCGGGCCTGCCCGTGGGCGAACCGTGGCCGAATCCGGGCGGACCGCGGCCGACGGCCCCCACTATGCCGGTGCCGGAGGGGACGGTACGCGCCCGGTCGGTGGTTCCGGGCACCGTTCGGTCGTTGCCGTGCCGTGATCCGGGACACGCCAAGATCTTGCTTCCGGCCCGTGATCCCGGGGAGTTCCCGTCGTTGGTACGTACGGGGGACACAACGGAGGCGCTCGGGACGGCCCTTGCGGCCACTTCGTGACGTCCCGATGTGCAACGCAACTGTTACAGCGGGAGGACACCGAGCCGTGGCCGTGACCGAATCAGCTCCGTCCGCCCCGGCGGAGCCGCACGCCCCGCCGACCTCGGCGGACGCGCCGGACGAAGCGGATGAAGCGGGCGAAAACCCCGAAGGCTCCCCGTCCCGCGAAGGCGTCGAGAAGGCCGGAGGGGACGGAGGGGGCGCGAGCTTCGGAGGGGGTGCGGGGAGCGGGGGAGCCGGGGAGGGCCGCGGCGCCGGAGGGGCGCACGCGTCCCCGGCGGGGCGGACGGTGCGGGGGACCGGGTACGAGGGGATCCTGCGCCGCCAGTCCCTGCGCGAGTCCGCCGCCCGCACCTACGCCCGCTCCCTGCCGATCGTGCCCGTGCGGGCCCGGGGGCTGACCATCGAGGGCGCCGACGGCCGCCGCTACCTGGACTGCCTCTCCGGCGCCGGGACGCTCGCGCTCGGCCACAACCACCCCGTGGTCCTCGAAGCCGTCAAGAAGGTCCTCGCCTCGGGCGCCCCGCTCCACGTCCTCGACCTCGCCACCCCCGTCAAGGACGCCTTCACCTCCGAGCTGTTCGCCACCCTCCCCGCCGCACTGGCCGACGACGCCCGCATCCAGTTCTGCGGACCGGCGGGCACCGACGCCGTCGAAGCCGCCCTCACGCTCGTCCGCACCGCCACCGGCCGCGACGGCCTCCTCGCCTTCACCGGCGCCTACCACGGCATGACCGCCGGAGCCCTCGCCGCCTCCGGCGGGGCCCACGACGTCCGCGTGACCCGGCTGCCCTACCCGCACCCGTACCGCTGCCCCTTCGGCACCGGCGGCGAACGCGGCGCGGAACTCTCCGCCCGCTGGACCGAGAGCCTCCTCGACGACCCCAAGAGCGGCGTCACCACCCCCGCCGGAATGATCGTCGAGGCCGTCCAGGGCGAGGGCGGCGTCATCCCCGCCCCCGACGACTGGATGCGCCGGATGCGCCGGATCACCGCCGACCGCTCCATTCCCCTCGTCGTCGACGAGATCCAGACCGGGGTCGGCCGCACCGGCGCCTTCTGGGCCGTCGAGCACAGCGGCGTCGTACCCGACGTGATGGTCCTCTCCAAGGCCATCGGCGGCTCCCTCCCCCTCGCCGTCGTCGTCTACCGCTCCGCGCTCGACGCCTGGGAACCCGGCGCCCACGCCGGCACCTTCCGGGGCAACCAGCTCGCCATGGCCGCCGGCACGGCCACCCTCGCGTACGTCCGCGAGAACGGTCTCGCCGAACGGGCCGGCACCCTCGGCGCCCGCATCCTCGGACAGCTCCAGGGCCTCGCCGCAGCCCACCCGTGCGTCGGCGACGTCCGCGGCCGGGGCCTGATGATCGGGGTCGAACTCGTCGACCCCGACGCGGCCGGACCGGACGACACCGCCCCGCCCGCCGCCCCCGCCCTGGCCCTCGCCGTCCAGCAGGAGTGCCTGGCCCGCGGGCTCATCGTCGAACTCGGCGGCCGCCACTCCGCGGTGGTCCGGCTCCTGCCGCCGCTCACCCTCACCGACGAGCAGGCCACCGCCGTACTGGACCGCTTCGCCGACGCCCTCGCCGCCGCCGAACGGGCCCGCGGCCCCCACCCGCCCCCTTCCCGACGGGCTACGGCCCCCGTGCCCGCCCCCGGGCCGTCCCACTGACCCCGGACCGCCCCCGGCCCCACCCCCAAGGAAGCCCGTGAACGCCACGCCCACCTCCCCGGCGCCCGCCACCACCCCCCTCCTCACCACCGACCCCCTCACGGCCGGAACCTTCACCTCCGGGACGCTCGCCTCCGAGAGTTCCGGCCCGGGGACGCTCGCCTCCGGGGCGCCCGGCCCGGGGGAGCCCACGGCCGAGAGGCCCGGCCCGGGCCAGTCCATGGCCGAGAAGCCCGGCCCGGGGGAGTCCCGCTCCGAGGGGTCCGACTCCGCGGAGCCCACCGTCCCCCGCCAGCACGCCGGGCCGCACGGCCCCCGGTCCTCCCGGTCCGTCACCGACCCCCTGGACGACCCCGACCCGCGGCGCGCCGCCGACACCGCCGCGGTCGAGAGCCTCCTGCGCTGCTGGGTCCGGGAGAAGAACCTCCCCGCCCCCGACTCCACCACCCTCCGCGTCCCCCTCGACGCCAGCGGCACCGCCCTCCTCGTCCCCGTCCACTACTGGTCGCCCACCGGCTGGCACCGCTTCGGCGCCCCCGCCCTCGAAGGGCTCCCCGCCTCGGCGCCGACGGTCGACGCCGTCACCGTCGCCGCCCTCCTCAGCCGGGAGACCGGCCGTCCCGAGGGGACCGAACTCGTCGGCCGCGTCGCCGACTCCGCCCGCCGCACCGCCGACTTCATCGCCGAGCGCCGCCACCGGCCCCAGCCCCACCCGGACGCCGACCTGTTCCTGGCCGCCGAGCAGTCCCTCCTGCTCGGCCACCCCCTCCACCCCACGCCCAAGAGCCGCGAAGGCCTCACCGAGGCCGAGTGCCACCTCTACTCACCCGAGCTGCACGGCGCCTTCCCCCTCCACTGGTTCGCCGTCGACGCCTCCCTCCTGGCCTCCGACTCCGCCTGGACCGAACAGGGCCGGCCCGTCACCGCCGAACAGATCGCCCTCGGCCTCGCCGAGGGACTCGCGGTCCCCACCGGCACCGTGCCCCTGCCCCTCCACCCCTGGCAGGCCCGGGAACTCCGCCACCGCCCCGACGTCCGCGCCCTCCTCGACGACGGCCTCCTCCACGACCTCGGGCCCCACGGCGCCCCCTGGCACCCGACCTCCTCCATCCGCACCGTGCACCGCCCCGGCGCCCCGGCCATGCTCAAGCTCTCCCTCGGCCTGCGCATCACCAACTCCCGCCGCGAGAACCTCCGCAAGGAGCTGCACCGCGGCGTCGAGGTCCACCGACTGCTCCGGACCGGCCTCGTCGACGAGTGGCAGGCCGCCCACCCGGGCTTCGACATCGTCCGCGACCCCGCCTGGCTGGCCGTCGACGCCCCGGACGGCACCCCCGTTCCCGGCCTCGACGTCATGATCCGCCACAACCCCTTCGGCCCCGGCGACGACGCCGTCTGCATCGCCGCCCTCACCGCCCCCCGCCCCTGGCCCGGGTCCACCGCCATGCGCTCCCGGCTCGCCGACGTCATCGGCCGGCTCTCCGCCCGCACCGGCCGCCCCACCGCCGCCGTGGCCGCCGAGTGGTTCCTCCGCTACCTCGACCACGTCGTCCGCCCCGTCCTCTGGCTCGACGGGCACGCCGGCATCGCCCTGGAGGCCCACCAGCAGAACACCCTGGTGCTCCTGGACCCGGAGGGCTGGCCGGCCGGCGGCCGCTACCGCGACAACCAGGGCTACTACTTCCGCGAGTCCCACCGCGCCGAACTGGAGAGCCGCCTCCCCGGCATCGGCGCCCACAGCGACACCTTCGTCTCCGACCCGGTCACCGACGAGCGCTTCGCCTACTACCTCGGCATCAACAACGTCCTCGGCCTGATCGGCGCCTTCGGGGCCCAGCACCTCGCCGACGAACGCGTCCTGCTCGCCGCCCTCCGCAGCTTCCTCACCTCCGCCACCAGCCTGGGATCGCCCCTCCCGCACCGGCTCCTGGAAGCCGCGACCCTGCGCAGCAAGGCCAACCTCCTCACCCGCCTCCACGGCCTGGACGAACTCGTCGGCCCGGTCGACACCCAGTCCGTCTACGTCACCGTCACCAACCCCCTCCGCGCCTGACCCGCACCCGCACCCTCACCTCCGACCGTCCCGGCGCCGTCCCCGCCGACGACCCCGCCCCCGCCGACGACCCACGTCCCGACCGCACCGCCGAGAGAGAGCGACACCGTGTCACCCACCCGCCCCCCGGTCGACCCACCGGGGGACGACACCCTCGACCTGAGGGTCGACGACCTCGTCGCCCTCCTCACCCGCGGAGCGCCACCGCAGCCCCCGGCCGCCGGCGCCCCCACCGACGTCTCCTCCGTCGACGTTCCTCCCCCTCCCTCTCTCGCCCCCGCCGTCGGCGCTTCTGCCGTCGATGCCTCCGCCGACGGCGCCTCTGCCGGCGACACCTCTGCCGTCGGCGCCCCCGGCTCCGACGCCCCCGCCGCCGTCCTCTTCCGCGGCGGCCACCCGCACCACGAACTCCTCGACGGCGACCTGCTCGACTCCGTCGCCTCCTGGAGCCCCGCCGCCACCCCGGTCGGCTCCTTCCGGCTCGTCCCCGTCCGGCTCGAACGGGACCTGCCGCTCCTCGTCCGGTGGATGAACGACCCCTCCGTCGCCGCCTTCTGGGAGCTCGCCGGACCCGAGACCGTGACCGCCGAACACCTCCGCGCCCAACTGGAGGGCGACGGCCGGAGCGTCCCCTGCCTCGGCCTGCTCGACGGCACCCCCATGAGCTACTTCGAGATCTACCGCGCCGACCTCGACCCGCTCGCCCGGCACTATCCGGCGCGCCCCCACGACACGGGCGTCCACCTGCTGATCGGAGGCACCACCGACCGGGGCCGGGGCGTCGGCACCACCCTCCTGCGGGCCGTCGCCGACCTGGTCCTCGACCACCGCCCCCGATGCGCCCGTGTCCTCGCCGAACCGGACCTCCGCAACACCCCCTCCGTCTCGGCCTTCCTCGGCGGCGGCTTCCGCTACGCGGCGGAAGTCGACCTCCCCGACAAAAGAGCCGCCCTCATGATTCGTGACCGCGCCCTGCGGCACGTCCTCTGAACAACCCCCTCCCTTGCGTACACCGCTCGTCCCACAGCGGTCCCACCCCGAGGAGTCCTCGTGTCGACGTCCCCTGCACCCCACGGCTCCGCACAACCCGCCCCTCCCACTCAGATCCCTCCCACTCAGACCCCTCCTACTCCGACCCCTTCCACTCAGACCCCTTCCATCCCGCCCCCTTCCATCCCGGCCCCGGCCTCTCCCGCCACCGCCCCCCTCCCGGCACCAGCCCCCTCGTCCGCATCCGATGTCCCGCCCCCGGGACCCGAAGCCCTCCCCTCCGCGTCCCACGCCCCGGCCTTCGGCGTCGACGCGTCGACCTCCCGGCCCCACGCCTCCTCCTCCGACACCCCGCCCCCCGCGCCCGAACTGCTCGTGCCCCCCGAGCTGAACGCCACCGCCTGGGCCCGGGCCTCCTCCCGCCTCCTCGCCAAGCTCCTCGCCGAGTTCGCGTACGAGGAGGTCCTCGAACCCGTCCCGGTCGAAGACCGGGGCGGTGACCCCGACCGTCACGCGCTGCGGCTTGACGACGGCACCACGCTCACCTTCCGCGCCCGCCGGGGCGCCTACGGCAGCTGGCGCGTCGCCGCCGACTCGATCGCCCACGAGGGCCGGCCCCTGACCGACCCCTTCGACCTCCTGGTCCGCGCCCGCGGCCTCCTCCGGCTCGACGGCGCCACCCTCGGCCACCTCATCCGCGAACTCTCCGCCACCCTCGCCGCCGACACCCGCCTCGACCACACGGCCCTCACCGCCGACCGGCTGGCCGACCTCTCCTACGCGGAGCTCGAAGGGCACCAGACCGGCCACCCCTGGCTCGTCCTCAACAAGGGACGCATCGGCTTCTCCGCCTCCGACACCGCCCGCTGGGCCCCCGAGGCACGCCGCCCCACCCGGCTGCCGTGGATCGCCGTCAGCCACCGCCTCGCCGCCTACCGCGGCGTCCCCGGCCTGGAAACCCCGGACCTCCTCTACACCCGTGAACTCGACCCCGAGGTCCGCGCAGCCTTCCGTGCCGCCCTCACGGCCCGTGGCCACGCACCCGACGACTACCTCCTGCTGCCCGTCCACCCCTGGCAGTGGGACGAGGTCCTGCTCCCGCTCTACGCGCCGGCCGTCGCCGCGGGCGACATCGTCCCCCTCCCCGCCGACGGCGACCTCCGTCTGCCCCAGCAGTCCGTCCGTACCTTCCTCAACACCAGCCGCCCCGAACGGCACACCGTCAAGCTCCCCCTCTCGGTGCTCAACACCCTCGTCTGGCGCGGACTGCCCACCGAGCGCACCCTCGCCGCCCCCGCCGTGACCGCCTGGGTCCACGGACTGCGCGACGCCGACCCGTTCCTGCGGGACGAGTGCCGCGTGATCCTCCTCGGGGAGGTCGCCTCCGTCACCGTCGAGCACCCGTTGTACGACCGGCTGCCCGAAGTCCCGTACCAGTACAAGGAACTGCTCGGCGCGATCTGGCGGGAGCCCCTGGGACTGCCCCCGGGCGAGCGCGCCCGCACCCTCGCCGCCCTCCTCCACACCGACCCGGCCGGCCGGGCGTTCGTGGCCGAACTCGTCGAGCGCTCGGGGCTCGCCCCCACCGACTGGCTCCAGCACCTCTTCACCGCTCTGCTCCCTCCTCTGCTGCACTTCCTCTACCGCTACGGCACCGTCTTCTCGCCCCACGGCGAGAACGCGATCGTCGTGTACGACGCCGACGACGTCCCCGTACGCCTGGCGATCAAGGACTTCGTCGACGATGTGAACATCAGTGCCCACCCGCTTCCCGAACACGCCACCCTTCCGGACGACGTCCGCGACGTCCTGTTGACGGAGGAGCCCGGCTTTCTGACCCAGTTCATCCACTCGGGGCTCTTCGTCGGCGTCCTCCGCTACCTCGCACCGCTCTGCGAGGAGCAACTCGGCGTTCCCGAGCAGGACTTCTGGGCCCTCGTCCGCGCCGAGATCCTGCGCCACCAGGCGCGCTTCCCCGAGCTGAAGGAGCGCTTCGAACTCTTCGACCTCCTCACCCCCCGCATCGAGCGGCTCTGCCTCAACCGCAACCGTCTGCACCTGGACGGCTACCGGGACCGGTCCGAGCGCCCCCACGCGGCCGTCCACGGGACCGTTCCCAATCCGCTCGCGTGACCGGGCTGTCAGCGCCGCCCCGTAGGGTGGGAGGGCTATGACGAAGCCATCCCTCCCCGACCTCCTCCATGCCGCCGTCTCCGCCGTCGGCGGCACGGAGCGGCCCGGCCAGGTCGCCATGGCCGAGGCCGTGGCCGAGGCCATCGACGACAACTCCCACCTCCTCGTCCAGGCCGGCACCGGCACCGGCAAGTCGCTCGGCTACCTCGTGCCGGCGCTGGCCCAGGGGGAGCGGGTCGTGGTGGCCACGGCCACCCTGGCGCTGCAGCGCCAGCTCGTCGAGCGCGACCTCCCCCGGACGGTCGACGCGCTGCATCCGCAGCTGCGCCGGCGTCCGCAGTTCGCCATGCTCAAGGGCCGGTCGAACTACCTCTGCCTGCACCGGCTCCACGAAGGGGTGCCGCAGGACGAGGAGGAGGGGCTGTTCGACCCCTTCGAGGCGGCCGCGCCCAGCAGCAAGCTGGGCCAGGACCTGATCCGTCTGCGGGACTGGTCGGACGAGACGGAGACCGGCGACCGGGACGACCTGACGCCGGGTGTCTCCGACCGGGCCTGGGCCCAGGTCTCGGTCTCCTCCCGGGAGTGCCTCGGCGCGAGCAAGTGCGCGTACGGGGCGGAGTGCTTCGCCGAGGCGGCCCGCGAGCGCGCCAAGCTCGCGGACGTCGTCGTCACCAACCACGCACTGCTCGCCATCGACGCCATCGAGGGCGCCCCGGTGCTCCCGGAGCACGAGGTCCTCATCGTCGACGAGGCCCACGAGCTGGTCTCCCGCGTGACCGGCGTCGCCACCGGGGAGCTCACGCCGGGCCAGGTCAACCGCGCGGTGCGACGGGCCGCGAAGCTCGTGGACGAGAAGGTCGCCGACCAGCTCCAGACGGCCGCCGAGGGCTTCGAGCGGGTCATGGAGCTGGCGCTGCCGGGCCGCCTGGAGGAGATCCCGGAGGACCTCGCGTACGCCCTGATGGCGCTGCGGGACGCGGCCCGTGCCGTGATCACGGCCCTGGGCTCGACCCGCGACCGCTCCGTGCAGGACGAGGACGCCGTGCGCAAGCAGGCCATGGCCTCCGTGGAGACCGTCCACGGCGTCGCGGAGCGGATCACGCAGGGTTCCGAGTACGACGTCGTCTGGTACGAGCGGCACGAGCCCCGCGGCGGAGCCGCGTATCGACACAGCGGGGCCTCGCTGCGGGTCGCGCCGCTCACCGTCTCCGGCCTGCTCCGGGAGAAGCTGTTCACCGAGCGGTCCGTGGTGCTCGCCTCGGCCACGCTCAAGCTGGGCGGCGACTTCAACGGCGTCGGGGCCTCGCTCGGCCTCGCCCCCGAGGGCACCACCGGCGACGACCTGCCGGTCTGGAAGGGCATCGACGTCGGCTCGCCGTTCGACTACCCCCGGCAGGGCATCCTGTACGTCGCCAAGCACCTCTCCCGTCCCGCGCGCGACGGGGACCGGGGCGACATGCTCGACGAGCTCACCGAACTGATGCAGGCGGCCGGCGGGCGGACCCTGGGCCTCTTCTCCTCCATGCGCGCGGCGCAGCAGGCGGCGGAGGAGCTGCGGACCCGGATCCCGGAGCTGCCGATCCTGCTCCAGGGCGAGGACACGCTGGGCGAGCTGATCAAGAACTTCGCCGCCGACCCGAAGACCTGTCTCTTCGGCACGCTGTCGCTCTGGCAGGGCGTGGACGTCCCGGGCCCCAGCTGCCAGCTGGTCGTCATGGACAAGATCCCGTTCCCGCGCCCGGACGACCCGCTGATGAGCGCGCGCCAGAAGGCCGTCGAGGAGTCCGGGGGCAACGGCTTCATGGCGGTCGCGGCGACCCACGCCGCCCTGCTGATGGCGCAGGGCGCGGGCCGTCTCGTGCGGGCCACCGGCGACCGGGGCGTCGTGGCGGTCCTCGATCCCCGGCTTGCTACGGCCCGCTACGGCAGCTACCTCAAGGCCTCGCTGCCCGACTTCTGGTACACCACCGACCGGAACCAGGTGCGGAAGTCGCTCGCGGCCATCGATGCCGCCTCGACGGCGGCGAGCGTCTGAGGAAGAAGGCGGCAGGCGCCCGAGAAAGAAGGAAGGCGGCGAGCGTCCGACAAGCGGGCCGTGCAGAAACGGGCGTCCGGGAGCCGGACCCGTGGAGAAACGGACCCGGACACGGCGGGGCCCCGGAACCGGCGCAGAGGGTTCCGGGGCCCGGTCAGAGCCGACGGGACGCGGTCACACCCGTCGCAGCACCGCCACGACCTTGCCGAGGATGGTGGCCTCGTCGCCGGGGATGGGCTGGTACGCGGCGTTGTGCGGCAGCAGCCAGACGTGGCCGTCCTCGCGCTTGAAGCGCTTGACCGTGGCCTCGCCGTCCAGCATCGCGGCGACGATGTCGCCGTTCTCCGCGACGGGCTGGCGGCGCACGGTGACCCAGTCGCCGTCACAGATGGCGGCCTCGATCATCGAGTCGCCGACGACCTTCAGGACGAACAGCTCGCCGTCGCCGACCAGCTGCCGGGGGAGGGGGAAGACGTCCTCGACGGACTCCTCGGCCAGGATCGGACCGCCGGCGGCGATCCGGCCGACCAGCGGGACGTACGACGCGGCGGGCTTGCCGGTGGTGTCCGTGGGCTGGGTGCTGGGCTGGTCGGAGCCGCGGACCTCGTACGCCCGGGGGCGGTGCGGGTCGCGGCGCAGGAAGCCCTTGCGCTCCAGGGCCATGAGCTGGTGCGCCACGGAGGAGGTGCTGGAGAGGCCCACCGCCTGCCCGATCTCGCGCATCGACGGCGGGTAGCCGCGCCGCTGCACCGAGTCGCGGATGACCTCGATCACCCGGCGCTGCCGGTCGGTGAGGCCGGAGCTGTCGGCCCGGATGCCGGGAGGTCGCCCGGGGAGGGCGCGGGCGGGGCGCCCGGGCTCCTCGCCGTTCATGTTCACGTCACTCATGGCGTGCACCGCCTCGAGTCGGCCCTGGGCGGTGATGGTGGCACTGTCTGCGGTGGTGGTCACGTCGTCGGCCCCTCTCGAATGGTCTCCCTGGCTGGCACAACGGTAGTAGCTTTCGAAAGGTTGCGCCAAACACACGTTCGAGTGAAAATTCGCGGATTGCCCCCCGCCTGCATGGGGAGAGGTGTATGCGCGCCACCGTCGAGAGGGCACCTCGCCGCCGCCCCGAACCGGGCCTTCCGGTAGCCTTCGCAGCCGGGGCGTGATCATCCGCGAACGCCCGCGACCGGTCTGCGGTCCCCCCAGTGTCCTACCCGACGGGGCGGAATCCCGGGAGCGGACGCGCCGCGACACGCGGAAGACCCGAAAACGCCTCCAACCCAAGATCTAGTGGTTGGATGTCATCGGCCGCCCAGGGGTAGTGGTCCCGGTCTGCCGGGGGTGCTCGCATCACCTATGCTGGTGGTCGCTTCGCAGGGCCTTGACGGGCCGCGCGAGGCTTGTCAGTCGTGCCGTGAGGGAGGCTTTGGAACCAATGCACTGCCCCTTCTGCAGGCACCCCGACAGCCGTGTCGTCGACAGTCGCACCACCGACGACGGGACGTCCATCCGACGCCGTCGCCAGTGCCCCGACTGCTCCCGTCGTTTCACGACGGTGGAGACCTGCTCGCTCATGGTGGTGAAGCGTTCCGGCGTCACCGAGGCCTTCAGCCGCACCAAGGTCATCTCCGGCGTGCGCAAGGCGTGTCAGGGCCGACCGGTCACCGAGGACGCGCTCGCCAAGCTCGGCCAGCGGGTCGAGGAGGCGGTGCGCGCCACCGGCAGCGCCGAGCTGACGACCCACGACGTGGGCCTGGCGATCC
This sequence comes from Streptomyces sp. NPDC092045, assembly GCF_044756005.1. Classification (NCBI taxonomy): domain Bacteria; kingdom Bacillati; phylum Actinomycetota; class Actinomycetes; order Kitasatosporales; family Streptomycetaceae; genus Streptomyces; species Streptomyces sp. NPDC092045. The sequence goes on from NZ_JBIVSC010000006.1 coordinate 73,881, forward strand.
TCGGCCCCCTGCGGGAACTCGACCTCGTCGCGTACCTGCGCTTCGCGTCCGTCTACAAGGCCTTCGACAGCCTGGAGGACTTCGAGGCCGCCATCGCGGAGCTCCGCGTGCGGCCCCCCGTCGAGAACCCCGGGAACGGCGCGACCCCGGAGGTCCCCGTTCCCGCCACCGCCGCCGACTGACCGGCGGTCCGGGCCGCGCGACGGCCCGGCGAGACCGGCCGCCGTCGCGCGGCCCGGCAGACGTGCCCCGAACGGCCCCCCGGCCCTCGTGGCAGCAGTACTGAACGACGTACCAGAAGACGGTGCCCTGGGACTATCTGGGCGCCAAAGTGTGTTTTGCCCGTATATGGGAGGCGGCATGACAGAGACGGCGAGCGGCCCGGCACGTGGTTCCCGCACCAAGGGAACCAAGTCGGCGAGCAAGGGCCTGCGCATCGAGCGCATCCACACCACCCCCGGCGTGCATCCGTACGACGAGGTGACGTGGGAGCGCCGGGACGTCGTCATGACCAACTGGCGCGACGGCTCGGTCAATTTCGAGCAGCGCGGCGTCGAGTTCCCCGACTTCTGGTCGGTGAACGCGGTCAACATCGTCACCAGCAAGTACTTCCGCGGCGCGGTCGGCACCCCGCAGCGCGAGACCGGTCTCAAGCAGCTCATCGACCGGATCGTGAAGACGTACACGAAGGCCGGCGAGGAGCACGACTACTTCGCCTCGCCCGCCGACGCCGAGATCTTCGAGCATGAGCTGGCCTACGCCCTCCTGCACCAGATCTTCAGCTTCAACTCGCCGGTCTGGTTCAACGTCGGCACCCCGCAGCCCCAGCAGGTCTCCGCCTGCTTCATCCTGTCCGTCGACGACTCCATGGAGTCCATCCTCGACTGGTACAAGGAAGAGGGCATGATCTTCAAGGGCGGCTCCGGCGCCGGCCTGAACCTCTCCCGCATCCGCTCCTCCAAGGAGCTGCTCTCCTCCGGCGGCAACGCCTCCGGCCCGGTCTCCTTCATGCGCGGCGCCGACGCCTCCGCCGGCACGATCAAGTCGGGCGGCGCCACCCGCCGCGCGGCCAAGATGGTCATCCTCGACGTCGACCACCCCGACATCGAGGACTTCATCCAGACCAAGGTCAAGGAGGAGGAGAAGATCCGCGCCCTCCGTGACGCGGGCTTCGACATGGACCTGGGCGGCGACGACATCACGTCCGTCCAGTACCAGAACGCCAACAACTCCGTCCGCGTGAACGACACGTTCATGCAGGCCGTCGAGACCGGCGGGAAGTTCGGCCTGCGCGCCCGCATGACCGGCGAGGTCATCGAGGAGGTCGACGCCAAGGCGCTCTTCCGCAAGATGGCCGAGGCCGCGTGGGCCTGCGCCGACCCGGGCATCCAGTACGACGACACGATCAACCGCTGGCACACCTGCCCCGAGTCCGGCCGCATCAACGGCTCGAACCCGTGCAGCGAGTACATGCACCTGGACAACACGTCCTGCAACCTCGCCTCGCTGAACCTGATGAAGTTCCTCAAGGACGACGGCAAGGGTGACCAGTCCTTCGACGTCGAGCGCTTCGCCAAGGTCGTCGAGCTCGTCATCACCGCGATGGACATCTCCATCTGCTTCGCCGACTTCCCCACCCGGAAGATCGGCGAGAACACCCGGGCCTTCCGCCAGCTCGGCATCGGCTACGCCAACCTCGGCGCCCTCCTGATGGCGACCGGCCACGCGTACGACTCCGACGGCGGCCGTGCCCTCGCCGGCGCCATCACCTCCCTGATGACCGGCACCTCGTACAAGCGCTCCGCCGAACTCGCCGCGGTCGTCGGCGCGTACGACGGCTACGCCCGCAACGCCGAGCCGCACCAGCGCGTCATGAAGCAGCACGCCGACGCCAACACCGCGGCCGTCCGCGTGGACGACCTGGACTCCCCGATCTGGGCCGCCGCCACGGAGGCCTGGCAGGACGTGATCCGCCTCGGCGCCAAGAACGGCTTCCGCAACGCCCAGGCCTCGGTCATCGCCCCTACCGGCACCATCGGCCTCGCGATGTCCTGCGACACCACCGGCCTCGAGCCCGACCTCGCCCTGGTCAAGTTCAAGAAGCTCGTCGGCGGCGGCTCGATGCAGATCGTCAACGGCACCGTCCCGCAGGCCCTGCGCCGCCTGGGCTACCAGGAGGAGCAGATTGAGGCGATCGTCGCCCACATCGCCGAGCACGGCAACGTGATCGACGCCCCCAGCCTCAAGACCGAGCACTACGAGGTCTTCGACTGCGCCATGGGCGAGCGCTCCATCTCCGCGATGGGCCACGTCCGCATGATGGCCGCCATCCAGCCGTGGATCTCGGGCGCCCTCTCCAAGACCGTGAACCTGCCGGAGACGGCCACGGTCGAGGACGTCGAGGAGGTCTACTTCGAGGCCTGGAAGATGGGCGTCAAGGCGCTCGCGATCTACCGCGACAACTGCAAGGTCGGCCAGCCGCTCTCCGCCAAGAAGAAGGAGGACGAGAAGGCCGAGGTGACCGAGAAGGCCGAGGCGACGATCCGCGAGGCCGTCGAGAAGGTCGTCGAGTACCGCCCGGTCCGCAAGCGCCTGCCCAAGGGCCGCCCGGGGATCACCACCTCCTTCACCGTCGGCGGCGCCGAGGGCTACATGACCGCCAACTCCTACCCGGACGACGGCCTCGGCGAGGTCTTCCTGAAGATGTCGAAGCAGGGCTCGACCCTCGCCGGCATGATGGACGCCTTCTCCATCGCCGTCTCCGTCGGCCTCCAGTACGGCGTCCCGCTGGAGACGTACGTCTCGAAGTTCACCAACATGCGCTTCGAGCCGGCCGGCATGACGGACGACCCGGACGTGCGGATGGCGCAGTCGATCGTCGACTACATCTTCCGCCGCCTGGCGCTCGACTTCCTGCCCTTCGAGACCCGGTCCGCCCTCGGCATCCACTCGGCCGAGGAGCGCCAGCGCCACCTGGACACCGGCTCGTACGAGCAGTCCGAGGAGGACGAGGTCGACGTCGAGGGCCTGGCCCAGTCGGCTCCCCGCACCCCGGAACTGAAGGCCGTCGCCGCGGCTCCGGCCCCGAAGGCCGAGGTCCCCGCCCCGAAGCAGGCCCACACCTCGGCGGAGCTCGTCGAGATGCAGCTCGGCATCAGCGCCGACGCCCCGCTCTGCTTCTCCTGCGGCACGAAGATGCAGCGGGCCGGCTCCTGCTACATCTGCGAGGGCTGCGGCTCCACCAGCGGCTGCAGCTGATCCGTCCGTGAGAGGGGCGTCGACCGACCGGTCGGCGCCCCTTTCGCGTGCCCCGCTCCCGTGGCCGGAGGGCTCAGGAGACCGGGGAGCCCAGCAGGGTGCCGAAGGCCTGGGGGTCGGCGTCGAAACCGCGCGGGATCGGGCGGTACGACCAGCTGTCCGGCCCGGTGCGGGTGAACTCCACGACCGTCGCCGCCAGGGCGTCCGGGACGTCCGCGAAGTCGTGGGTCAGGAGGTCCGTGTAGCCCTCGCGGACCCGCACGCCCGTGCCCGCTATGTCACCGAAGGACAGCCGCCCGCCGCTCTGCTGTATGGCCACGCCCACCACCACGCGCGCGTACCTCGGCGCCAGCCGGTCCAGCTCCACGGTCATGGCCTCGTCGTAGCCGAATCCCTGGCCCGTGCGGCTGTCGCGGTGGAGCGTGATCGTGCCGTCCGGGGAGCGGCTGCCGAAGTGGACCAGCTGGGCCGGTGCGCCGTGCGGGTCGTCGGCGGTGAAGACGCCGGCGACGAGGTCCAGGTCGTGGGCCGGGGCGCCGGCCCGGGCGGGGTCCCACTTGAGCGTCACCTCGACGCGTCCCACCCCTTTGTTGAGCCCGCTCATGGTGCTTCCCCTCTCCGCGCGCCCCCGCGCGTTTCGCCTCGTACCGTCGACCCGTTCGAAGGGCCCTTGGTCGCGTGCCGATCACTCATGGTGTCATGCGTCTACGACAGAGGGCCCGGCGCTTGAGGGGGAGAGCGGCGCGGGAGGCGGTGACGAGCCGGATCTCGACGCCTCTCTGGCTCGAATCGAGCGGGTCGCCGGGAGAACGGTGAACTCGTCGGTGGAAAGCGGGCCCTGACGGCCCTTCACGCGCGCGTGCCCGGGCCGTTCCGTTCGCGAGCGGGGGAGCGCGCGGCCCGGAGCGCGTGCGCCCGCCGGGGACTGCCGGGGTGCTCTCCGGCCCCGTACGATGGCGCGGTGCTGGTCAAGTGGATTCGCTGCACCGTGGTGGACCGTCGAGGGTTCGAGCGAGGGCAGCGGAAATGGGCGGGGCTGCTCGGTGAGCCGGGGTTCCGGGGGCAGGGCGGCGGATGGAGCCGGGGGCGGCCGGACGTCGCCCACGTCTTCGCGTTCTGGGAGAGCCGGGCCTTCTACGACTCCTTCATGGCGCGCTCGCACGACCGGCTCGCGGCGTCGCAGGTCGGCACGTTCCGCGACGGCCAGGTCAGGCTGTTCGACCACCGCTTCGACGTGAAGACGGGGTTCGAGCCGCGCTTCGCCGACGCCGACGTGGCCCGGGTGGCGCACTGCCGCGTCCACGAGGACCGCGCCGAGCACTTCGCGCTCATGCAGGAGAAGGTGTGGAACCCCGCGATGGCCGGATCCCCCGGCATGCTGCGCGGCATGTTCGGAGAGGCGCCCGGCAGCGAGTTCCTGGTCCTCTCGATGTGGCAGTCCACCGCCGAGCACGGCAAGTACCGGGAGGAGCGGGTGGAGCGGCTCGGCCTGCGGGCCCGGACCGCGGCCGACCTGGCGGCGCTGAACGGTGACGTGGTGCGGCTCGAACCGTCCTGGACGGTCTGAGGACATCCGGCGCCCGCACCCGCGGAGACCCCTCTCGCACCCCCTCGGTCGAGCCCTTCGGAGAGCGGCGATCTAGGGTCGGGGTATGGCACGACCGCGGCGCATCGTCCTCGTACGACACGGAGAGTCCGAGGGCAATGCCGATGACACGGTGTACGAACGGGAGCCCGACCACGCCCTGCGGCTCACCGGGACCGGGTGGCGGCAGGCGGAGGAGACGGGGGAGCGGCTGAGGGAGCTCTTCGGCGAGGAGGCGGTCAGCGTCTACGTCTCGCCGTACCGGCGCACCCACGAGACCCTCAGCGCCTTCCGGCTCCCCCCGGAGCAGGTCAGGGTCCGGGAGGAGCCGCGCCTGCGGGAGCAGGACTGGGGCAACTGGCAGGACAGGGAGGACGTACGCCTCCAGAAGGCCTACCGCGACGCCTACGGGCACTTCTTCTACCGCTTCGCCCAGGGGGAGTCGGGCGCGGACGTCTACGACCGCGTCGGGGCCTTCCTGGAGAGCCTGTACCGCAGCTTCGAGGCGCCCGACCACCCGCCCAACGTCCTCCTCGTCACCCACGGACTGACCATGCGCCTCTTCTGCATGCGCTGGTTCCACTGGACGGTCGCGGACTTCGAGTCGCTGTCGAACCCCGGCAACGCCGAGACGCGCGTCCTCCTGCTCGACGAGGACGGCAGGTACCGTCTGGACAGGCCGTTCGAACGCTGGCGTACCCCGGAACCGTACGGACGCACCGGATAGAGTGGCAGACCGATGACCGCTGACTCCTCACCCGACCGGCGCTTCGACCGCGCCCTGGCCAGCCTGCGCGGGCTGTCCGTGGGAGACGCCCTGGGCTCCCAGTTCTTCGTACCCGTCCATTACCCCCTCCTGAAGCGGCGTGAGCTGCCCCCCGGACCCTGGCAGTGGACCGACGACACCGAGATGGCCTGTTCCGTCCTGGCCGTCCTCGCGCGACACGACCGGATCGACCAGGACGCCCTTGCCCTGTCCTTCGCGCACCACCACGACTTCGACCGGGGCTACGGCCCGGCGGTCAACCGGATGCTCCGGCTCGTCCGCGAGGGCGGTGACTGGCGGGAGCTGGCCGCCGCGCTCTTCAAGGGGCAGGGCTCCTGGGGGAACGGCGCCGCGATGCGGATCGCCCCGCTCGGAGCCTGGTACGCGGACGACCCGGAGCAGGCGACCCACCAGGCCGAGATCTCCGCGTACACGACGCACCAGCACCGCGAGGCCGTGGTGGGCGCCATGGCCGTCGCCGCCGCGGCCGCCCTCGCCGCCGATCCCGCCGGACCGCCCACGCCCGAGGCGCTGCTCGACGGGGTGATCGCCCTGGTGCCGCGCAGCGCGGTCGGAGCGGGCCTGCGCAGGGCCCGCGACATGCTCGACTACGGCGACCCGGGCACGGTCGCCGCCGTGCTCGGCAGCGGACGGCGCACGAGCGCGCACGACACGGTCCCCTTCGCCCTCTGGTCGGCGGCGCGGGCGCTCGGCGACTTCGAGCGGATGTTCTGGACGACCGCGCAGGTCGGCGGCGACGTCGACACGACCTGTGCCATCGCGGGGGGCGTGGTGGCCGCCACGACGGCCGGCGCGCCACCGGCGGACTGGCTGGCGCAGACCGAGGAACTTCCGGAGTGGGTCCCTGCCGCGGTCTCCTGAGGCCGTGATCCGTTCTCACCGGGCCCGGCGGGCGATGCCCGCCGGGCCCGGCCTCTCCTTGCGGATTCGCACATGCGATTCTTCGGCTGTGGCCGGGAGTCGGTGATCGGCGTTTCGCTGTGGTTTCTCCGTGAAGCATTTCCTTCCCGGCAGGGGGAACAGGTGGATGATCGGCCTGTCTCTCCCGATCGTTTTCCTTGTGGTGATGTGCCGGTGCGAGGTGTGCGGAAGCGAATCCAGTGGGGTTCCGGGTGCGGTGGCGGCGGTGGCGGGGAGCGGGGTGACGGGGCTCCTCGGGAGCTTGGCGGGAATCCGGGTATCGCAGGCGGTACCGGGCGGCGTAACCTGTCTGGCGCCATGCCGTACGAACCCCCCACCCACACCGTCGAGCGATCGCTCCGAGCCACCACCGGCGCCAGGATCGTCGCCGGAGTCGACGAAGTCGGGCGCGGGGCGTGGGCCGGTCCCGTCACGGTCTGCGCGGCCGTCACCGGACTGCGCCGACCCCCGGAAGGGCTCACCGACTCCAAGCTGATCGCCCCCGGGCGCCGCGCCACCCTCGCGGTGGAACTGGAACGGTGGGTCACGGCGTACGCGCTCGGCGACGCCTCCCCGCAGGAGATCGACGACCTCGGAATGACCGCGGCGCTGCGGCTCGCGGCGGTCCGGGCCCTCGAAGGCCTCCCCGTGCGGCCCGACGCGGTGATCCTCGACGGCAAGCACGACTACCTCGGCAGCCCCTGGCAGGTCCGTACGGTGATCAAGGGCGACCAGTCCTGCATCGCCGTGGCCGCCGCCTCCGTCCTCGCGAAGGTCCGCCGGGACACCCTCATGGCGGAGCTGGGGGCCGGGACCGGGGCGGGGGAGTACGCGCCGTACGCCTTCGGGGCCAACGCGGGCTACCCCTCGCCGGTCCACCGGGCCGCCCTCGAAGAGCTGGGCCCCACACCGCACCACCGGCTCTCCTGGTCCTACCTGGACGCGCTGCCCCGGTGGCGCCACCTCAAGAAGGTCCGCCTCTCCGTCGAGGCGGCCGCGCTGGAAAGCGGGGGCCAACTCGGCTTCGACTTCTGAACTTCCGGTCGCGGGGCCGCCGCAGGGCTGCCCACGCGCCCGGGGTGCACCTGTGTGCCCACCCGCCGATGCCCCGCGCAGCGGCGTTTGATAGACATCCACCCATGCCTCTCATCCCCGAGGAGCCTCAGATTCACGAGAGCGCCCAGGGTCCCCGCGCCACCGCGGCCGCCGGCCGCCCCGCGTCGACCCCCCGTCCCGTACCCGGCCCGCGTTCCGCGGCCTCCCCGCGCCCCGGACACCCCGTTCCCGGACCCGCCCGGCCCGCGCCCCCGAAGCCGCGCCCCGCAACCGGGAAGATCCCGGCCGGTCGCACGGAGAATCGTTCCGACCAGCGGCCCGCCCCGCAGCTCCAGCTGATCCCGGCCCCCGTCGACGGCGCGCTCGACGCCGCCGAGGAGGCTCTGGACCTGCTCCTGGAGAGCGGCCGGGCCCCCGGTGAGGTCCTGGTTCTCACCACCGGCGAGCAGCACCCGTGGGCGGCGCACGAGCTGTCCTTCGGCGAAGCCGCCTACTGGGCCCAGCAGGAGACCGGCGACGACGTGTTCTTCGCCGACGCCTCCGCCGTGGAGCGGGCCGCCTCCCGGCCCGTGGTGATCGTCGCCGTCAACGGCGGGGACGACGCGGCGACCGCCCGCGCCCTGCCGGCGGCGATGGCCCGCGCGGGCACGCTGCTCGTCGTCTGCGGCGACTCGCAGCGCGTCACGGAGCTCCTCGGAGTGGGCGCCGGCGTCTGACCGGCGTCCTGCGCCGCCGACCGGCTCGGCCGGCCGGCGACCTGCTGATCGTCGGCCGACCGGCCGGTGGACCGACCTGGCGCCAGTGGTCGATCGGCGGCCGGCCGGTCGACCGGCCGTTCCTCCACCGGGCCGTACCGGACCCGGCGGAGGCCGGTGGTGTTCCGGGGCCGTTCCGTCTTCGTCCGCGGCGCCCGTGCGATCAGCGCGCGGCGGCCCGGCGCAGCGGTTCGGCCGCGCCGCTCGCGGTCCTCGGCGTGATCAGGCCGAACTCGGCCGGCCCCTCGCCGAGCGGCACGGGGAGCGAGTCGGAACTCGGCCGACGGCCTCCCCGTCCCTCGCCGAGCACCTGCCAGCCCCCTCGGGTCAGCGTGATGTAAGCGCCGCAGCGCAGCCCGTGCAGCGTGCAGGCGTCCCGGAGCCCCCACATCCAGGCCCCGTCCTCCTCCGTCCAGCGCTCGTCGCCGTCGCGGCAGTACAGCAGCACCGCGGTCCGCACGGGCGTGCGCCTCCGGAGGTCGTGCGGAATGACGCGCCGCAGGTGCGCCAGGAGCGCGTTGCGGAACTCCCAGCCGTCCGCCGGCGCGGAGCGGCGGACGAACGAGGCGCTCGCGGCGATCCGCTCCTCGTGGTCCAGGACCGCGAGGACCGCCGTCGCGGGCGCGGGCGCGTGGCGGGAGTGCAGGCCGCCGACGACCTCGCGCGGATTGCGCAGCAGGGGGATCCCCGCCGCCGCCCACTCGGAGGGTTCGAGTATCCGGGCGAGGCGGCTGGCGGACCCGGACGACGATCTGAGCGAGGCGGCTGTGGGCGGAGCGAATCCGAGGGTCACGGTCCTCCCTTCGGATACGCGCCCGCTGGGCGGGCAAGGTCGGGTGAGGGCGCACCACGGCACAGTCCTTCCGGACCGCTGACGGGCCTTGTGGGGCGGTGGTCCAATTCTTGCGGGCCCGTGCGCGAGCGGCAATGAGCAATTGAGGCCGCTGACGGGAATGCGTTGGTATGCCACTCATATCCCTGCCCAGTTGCCCATTGTTCACTCCCCGTTCGTCCGACGGTTTCCTCTCCACGCGGCGGACACCCCGCGAGCACCAGCGGAAACACCCCTTCCGCTCGTGGACGGGCCGTCACGCTGGGTGAGTTCGCCGATTGTCAGTGGCATCGGGTTGCATGGAGGCATGGACAACCTGGAGCTCCGCGCCGAAGCCGATGCCGTTCTCGCCGAGCTGGTCGGCGCTCCCGAGGGGACGGCGCGGCTGCGGGAGGACCAGTGGCTGGCGGTGGCCGCCCTGGTGGAGGAGCGGCGGCGGGCCCTGGTGGTGCAGCGCACCGGCTGGGGCAAGTCGGCGGTCTACTTCGTCGCCACCGCCCTGCTGCGCCGCCGCGGTTCGGGACCCACCGTGATCATCTCGCCGCTGCTCGCGCTCATGCGGAACCAGGTCGAGGCGGCGGAGCGGGCCGGCATCCGGGCGCGCACCATCAACTCGGCCAATCCCGAGGAGTGGGACACGATCTACGACGAGGTCGAGCGCGGCGGGACCGACGTCCTCCTCGTCAGTCCGGAGCGCCTCAACTCCGTGGACTTCCGCGAGCAGGTGCTTCCCAAGCTCGCGGCCACCACGGGCCTCCTGGTGGTCGACGAGGCGCACTGCATCTCCGACTGGGGCCACGACTTCCGCCCCGACTACCGCCGGCTGCGCACCATGCTCACCGAACTCGCCCCCGGGGTGCCGGTCCTCGCCACCACCGCGACCGCCAACGCCCGGGTGACCGCGGACGTGGCCGAGCAGCTCGGCACCGGAGCCGGCGAGGCGCTGGTGCTGCGCGGCTCCCTGGAGCGGGAGAGCCTGCGCCTCGGCGTGGTCCCGCTGCCGGACGCCGCGCACCGGCTGGCCTGGCTCGCCGAGCACCTGGACGAACTGCCGGGCTCCGGGATCGTCTACACGCTGACGGTCGCCGCCGCCGAGGAGGCCACGGCCTTCCTGCGCCAGCGCGGCTTCCCCGTCGCCTCCTACACGGGCCGCACGGAGAACGCCGACCGGCTCCAGGCCGAGGCCGACCTCCAGGAGAACCGGGTCAAGGCGCTCGTGGCGACCTCGGCCCTCGGCATGGGCTTCGACAAGCCCGACCTCGGCTTCGTGATCCACCTCGGCTCGCCGTCCTCCCCGATCGCCTACTACCAGCAGGTGGGCCGGGCCGGCCGCGGCGTGGAGCACGCGGAGGTGCTGATGCTGCCGGGCAAGGAGGACGAGGCGATCTGGCGCTACTTCGCCGACACCGCTTTCCCGCCCGAGGCGCAGGTCCGTCAGACCCTGGCGGCCCTCGCCGACGCGGGGCGGCCGCTGTCCGTGCCCGCCCTGGAGGCGGCGGTCGACCTGCGGCGCACCCGCCTGGAGACGATGCTCAAGGTCCTCGACGTGGACGGCGCCGTACGACGGGTCAAGGGCGGCTGGGAGAGCACCGGGCGACCCTGGGCGTACGACACCGAGCGGTACGCGTGGGTGGCGCGCCAGCGGGCCGCCGAGCAGCAGGCCATGCGCGACTACGTGAGCGCCTCCGGGTGCCGGATGGAGTTCCTGCGCCGACAGCTGGACGACGAGGGCGCGGCCCCGTGCGGCCGCTGCGACAACTGTGCGGGCGCCTGGGCCGACACCTCCGTCTCGCCGGAGACGCTGACGGGTGCGACCAGGGAGCTGGACCGCCCGGGCGTGGAGGTCGAGCCGCGCCGGATGTGGCCGACCGGCATGCCCGCCCTGGGGATCGAGCTCAAGGGCCGCATCCCCGCCGGCGAGCAGTGCTCCACCGGAAGGGCCCTGGGCCGACTCTCGGACATCGGCTGGGGCAACCGTCTGCGCCCCCTCCTCGCGGAGAACGCGCCGGACGGGCCGGTCCCGGACGACGTCCTCAAGGCCGCGGTGGCGGTCCTCGCCGACTGGGCGCGCTCCCCGGGCGGCTGGGCGCCGGACGTCCAGGACGCCTCCGCCCGGCCGGTGGGGGTCATCGCCGTCCCGTCCCTGGCCCGCCCGCAACTGGTCGGCTCCCTCGCCCGGGGCATCGCGGACATCGGCCGCCTCCCCTGCCTGGGCACCCTGACGTACACCGGGCCGGACGGCGCGCACGCGGTGCGCCGCAGCAACTCCGCACAGCGCCTCAGGGCGCTCTCCGGGGCCTTCGCCGTCTCCGAGGAGCTTTCCGGTGCCCTGGCGGCCGCTCCCGGCCCCGTGCTGCTCGTGGACGACTTCACCGACTCCGGCTGGACCCTCGCGGTCGCCGCCCGGCTGCTCCGCCGAGCGGGCGCCGCCCAGGTGCTCCCCCTGGTCCTCGCCGCGGCCGGCTGACCCTCCGGCCCCGGCGTGCGCTTCGAACCGGGCCGGAGGCCCCGGCCCGGCCGGCGCCTCCGGTCACGGCAGGAGCGCCGTCACCGACTCCACCGTGTCCGCGTCCTCCGGGAGCTTGTCCTCGCGGTAGCGGACCACACGGGCGAAGCGAAGGGTGACGCCCGCGGGGTAGCGGGTGGAGCGCTGGACGCCGTCGAAGGCGATCTCGACGACCAGTTCGGGGCGCACGGTGACGCCCCACGGCTCCTCCGTGACCGCCAGCTTCCTCAGGTGCTCGGTCTGCCAGGCGAGCAGGGCGTCGGTCAGTCCCTTGAACGTCTTGCCCAGCATGACGAAGGAGCCGTCGGCCGCCCGCGCGCCCAGATGCAGGTTGGACAGCGTCCCGGTGCGCCGGCCGTGGCCCCACTCGGCACCGAGGACCACCAGGTCCAGGCTGTGCACCGGCTTCACCTTCAGCCAGGAGGCTCCCCGGCGCCCCGCGCTGTAGACCGCGTCGAGGGACTTCACGACCACACCCTCGTGGCCCCGTTCGAGCGCCGCCGCGGCGAACGCCGCCGCGGACGCGCGCTCCTCCGGATCGGCGGGGTCCGCCACCACGAGACGGCGCACGCGCTGCGCCTCGGGGACCAACCGGTCGAGCAGCGCCCGCCGTTCGGCGGCCGGGGTGGCGAGCAGGTCCTCGCCGTCGGCGTACAGCACCTCGAAGAAGACCGGGGAAAGCGGCACCGTCGTCTGCGCCCCCGCCACGTCGAGGGTGGAGCCGGTCCGTCCGGACGTCTCCTGGAAGGGCCGCGGCCGCCCCCGTTCGTCGAAGGCCAGCAGCTCGCCGTCCAGCACCACCCGCTCCACCGGGAGCGCACGGACCAGTGACACCACCTCGGGGGTCCGGTCGGTGATGTCGGCGAGCGTACGGGTGAAGACGCGCACGTCGTCACCGTCGCGGTGCACCTGGATGCGGATGCCGTCGAGCTTCTCCTCCAAGGCGCAGGGCCCCGTCCTCGCGATCGCCTCGTCGACGTCCTTCGCGGTGTGGGCCAGCATCGGCAGCACCGGACGCCCCACCGTGAGCCGGAACCCGGCGAGGGCGGAAGGGCCTCGGGAGAGCAGCACCTCGGCGACGGCGGCCGGCGAACCGCTCAGCATGACCGCCTGCCGGACGTCGGCGACCGGCGCCCCGGCCGCCGAGGCGAGGCCTTCCACGGCCACCGCGTCGAGGGCACCCTGCCGCAACTCCCCGCCGATCAACCGGAAGAGGAACTGCTGCTCCTCCTCGGTGGCCGCGCCCATCAGCTCGTCGAGGAGCCTCTTCCGCTCGCCCCGCGCCCCTTTGCCGGACACGGCGGCGATCCGGGTGAGGAGCGCGTCGACCTCCCGCACCCCGAGCCGGGGCTCGACGGCGGGTTCCCGCCGCTCCTTCAGGGCGCTCCAGCCGACGCCGATCCTGCGCTGGGGCAGCCGCCCGGCCATATACATGATCACCACGGGGGCGTCCGCCGGGTCTGCCGCCCGGAACAGCTCGGCCAGCAGCGCGACCTTCTCCGTACGGGCGGAGGCGGCACCGATGTCCCGGGACGCCCGTGCGATGTCGGCGAGTCTCATGCGGAAAGCCCTCTCGGTCGGATGCGGCCCTCGGTACGGCCCTGCCCGCGCAGTCTGCTCACCCGCACCCACGTGGCACGGCGCGGCACACCGAACGACTTGCCGCCCCTTCGCCGTCCGGATCCCGCGCGCCGGCGGCGGGAGGCGCCCGCCGCCGGGAACCCATGGCGCGAGCGGGCCCGCGGGTCTCAGATCGTCCGCACCGACATGCCGTACGACCGGCCGTTGCACACCTCCAGGTGCCCGACCTCGGCCTCCAGAGCCTCTTTCGGCACCTCGGGGCCCTCGGAGAACAACTGCACGTCCACGGCCCCGTCGGTGATCTCCCACACCCCGGCGACCCGTCCCCGGTACACCACCACAGGCGTGATCCAGCCGGAGGTACGACTCACCGCCTTGCGTCGCTCCGCCCTCAGGATGCGCGTGTCGGACGTGCCCGGCCCCAGCACGTACTGGTCGAACCCGGCCAGCAGCCGCACCTCCTCCGACGGTCCGGCCGCCGCCAGCGCGTCCACGTCCTCGGCGCGCATGTAGCACGCCGCCCCCTCCACCTCCACCTTCGCCAGTTCCTCGCCGAGCGAGGCGAACCAGCCCCGCACCACCGTCTTGCGGTGCGCGTTCCGCGTGAGCCAGGCGTCGAAGGCCTCCGGGGACGCCGGGCCGTGCGCCCCGAGGTAGGCGGGGATCACGGTGCGGGCCGCCTCCTCCGGTTCGATCGTCCCGGCCCAGCCGGGCACCCGGTCGCGGGGCGAGGCGAAGGTGATGCGGTTCCCCCGATTCGGGCCGTGGCACAGTTTTCCCGTCCAGGCCAGCGGCTTGAGAACCGTCCCCCAGCCGGACGTCAGTTGCGCCTCCAGGGCGGCGAACCGGTCGTGGGCGACCAGCGCCTCGGTGAGCTCCTGACGGGTCAGAGCCCTGTCGGCGAGGATCTCGTCGACGGCCTCGCCCAGAGCCGTCATCTGCGCCGGCGTGACCCCGAACGTCCGCTGCCAGGCCGGCTTCTCCCAGGTCCGTGCCGCCGCCATCAGCGAGAGGTAGGCCGCCACCTGCTCGGTCGCCACGAGATGCAGTGTGCCCCGCATGACCCAGGTCCTGACCACTTCGCGGGCCTCCAACGCCTTCTCCACGGCGCCGGCCTTCGGTTTCCGCTGTCGGGTGGCGAGGGCGAGCTCTGCGGACGAGGCCACCTGCGCCTGCACTCCCGCGAGCTCCCGCACCAGCTCCGCGACGGAGGCCGTCCGCCGGGGAGCGAGGCTTTGCCGCCGCAGCCGCCAGGCGAGTACCTGATCCTGAGTCACCTGCATGAGCACTCCTCGGCGTAGGTCGTGGATCGCCCGCCATCCTGCCCGAACAGGGCATCGGGAAGTGCCCGTTCCACCCGCGAGTGGTGGAGCCCCCGCCCCCCTGGCGGAACCGTACGAACACGGCCCACGCCGTTTCGCAGCGCGATCGGATCTTCGAGAACAACGTCGTGTGGGTCATGCCTCCATGCAACCCGGTCCCTCGGACATCGTGGGCACTGGCGACGAATGTGTGGATAACCCGAAAGACCGGCAGATGCCTCGATCCGTGAGTTATCCACAGGGGTTTCGGATTTCGGAAGAACGCGAGAACGTCCTCGACATGAACGCGAATCACCACGAAACCAGCGGACCCACCCGTACCCAGCAGATCACCCTGCGCGGCCCGGCCGAACTGGCCGACGCCCTGCCGTTCATGCTGGGCTTCCACCCGACCGACTCCGTCGTCCTGGTCGCCCTCCACGGCGAACGCGGCCGCTTCGGCGGCCGGGTCAGGCTCGGCATCCCGAGTTCGCCGCGCGAATGGGCGTCCACCGCCGACCACCTCGCCGAGTGCCTCGTCGAAGGAGGCGCCCGGGCCGGCGCCCGCCCGGACGGCATCGTCGTCTTCCTCTGCCAGGATCCGGCCCCCGGCGAGACGGCCCGCCGCGTCATGGAGCGGCTGCGCCCCTTCTCCCAGCGACTGCGCACCGCCTGCGGAGCCCTCGACATCCCCGTCTACGAAGCCCTCTGCATCTCCGACGGCCTCTACTTCTCGTACTGCTGCCCCGACCCGCGCTGCTGCCCGCCCGACGGCACCCCGCTCGCGCTCAGCGGCACGACGGTGATGGCGGCGACCGCCGCGTACGCCGGAATGCGGCTGCGGGGCTCCCTGCGGGACATGGAGGCCCGGCTGAAGCCGGCCGGCGGGGCCGGGGAGGAGGAGCAGCGGGCCGCGCTCGACGCGGCGGCCGCCTCGATCGTCCCCCGGATCCTCGAAGGCGCCGAGGACCGGGGGCGGGTGGAGGTGCGCGAGGAGACCCTGCGCGTCGCCCGCGAGATCCTCCGCCGCTTCGCCAACCCGAACACCCCGAAGTCCCCGAAGGTGCGGGCGAACCCTCCGGGCGTGTCCCTCCCCGGGAAGACCGTCGCCGACACGGCCGAGGGCGACGCGGCCGACGACGCCCTGATCACGCCCGGCGAGGCCGCCGGGCTGATCGTCGGCCTCCAGGACCGGGTCACCCGGGACCGCGCCGCCGAGTGGATGGAGGGCTGGGAGGGCACAGCGGCCCTGCGGCTCTGGCGCGTACTGGCCCGGCGTTGCGTCACGCCCTACCAGGAGCACGCCGCCGCGCCCCTCACCCTCGCGGGCTGGACGGCCTGGTCCACCGGCGACGAGCCGACGGCCCGGGTCGCCCTCGGGCTCGCGCTCGAGGCCGACTCCGAGTACGTCTTCGCCCAGCTGCTCCACCAGGCCTGCAACGAGGGCCTCGACCCCGAATCGCTCCGCTCCTGCCTCAGGGGCGAGCGGGACTCCCGGACCGGTTCGGGGCAGGCCGTCCCGGCGTCCTCCCGACGGGTCCGGATGCGCGCCTCCCACCGGCCGGGCACCCGTCCGGCCCTCGGCAGGTCCGGGCGGCAGACCGGAACGCGGGACCGGCGGGCGGCGGCCGGAGTCCGGCCCGGCGGGCCCGCCGCCGACCGGCCGGGAGGCGGCTCCCCGCGCCACGGCGGACCGCGCGGCACCAGGAGCGACCGATGACGACCGTGACCCGCCTGCCCTCGGACGCGTTCAGTTCTCCGGCGGAGAAGTACGCCCCGCGCCGCCGCCGACATGCCGCCGGCCACCCGGCCCGCACAGAGAGCATCCCGCACCCGCCATGGCCCCCAGCCCCGTCCCGGCCCCCGGCCGCCCCGTCGGCCGCGCCTCCGGCACCGCGCTCCCGCGCGCGGCAAGACCGGTGGAACTCCCCCCGGTGCACGGAGCGCTCGTCTGCGTCGCCCTGCCCGCCCTCGCCGTCTGCGCCGAGCACGGCCAGCTCACCGGCGGGGGACCGGAAGGCGTGTACGCGGCGGGACGGCGACTCCTCTCCCGCAGCGTCCTGCGGGTGGCGGGCCGGGAGCCCGTCGCCCTCCAGGGCCGCATGGCCTCCGCCGACCGGGCGGTGTTCCTCGGCGTTCTGGGTGTCCCCGGGGAGGCGGGGCCCGACCCCGGTCTCACCGTCGAACGCACACGGAGTGCCGACGGCACCGAAGGGATCGTCCTGCGGAGCGCCGCCGCCCGCCCCCTCCGGCTCCCCGTGGAAATCGCTCTGGGCACGGATCTCGCGGACCTGGGCGCGGTGGCGACCGGCAGATCCGGACCCGAGCTCACGGCGAGCGTCCACGGAACCGGACTGCGCTGGACCGGAAGCGACGGGTGGTCCGCCGCCGTCACCGCGGATCCGGCGCCCACGGATTCCCTGGCGGCGGCGGGAGTCCTGCGCTGGGAGGCCGAGTTGGCCCCCGGAGCCGCGTTCACGATCCGGCTCCGCGTACGAGGAGGAGCAGGGGCCCGTCCGGCGGGCTCACCGGGCGCGGGGCCCGGTCGACCGGGCGGCCACCTCCTCGCCGAGGCCCGGGCCGAGGCCGACGACCCACGTGTCGGAGAGCTGCTGCGCGCCTCCGTCGAGGACCTGCGGGCCCTGCTCCAGCGCACCCCGGAGCACCCCGCCGACGTGTACCTCGCCGCCGGCGTCCCCTGGCGCTGCGGACCGGTCACCGCCGAGGCGCTCTGGGCGGCCCGTATGGCCCTCCCCCTCGGTACCCGGCTCGCCGCCACCACCCTGCGCGCTGCCGGGCGCACCCAACTTCCGGTCGGAGGAGCGGAGTCAGGGCGCCTCTCCGGGCCCCTCAGGGACGCGGGGCCCGGCCTTCCGCCCCGCTGCACGGGCATCGAGGCCACGCTGGCCTTCCCGGTCGTGCTCGCCGAGGCCCGTCGCTGGGGACTGCCGTCGACGGACCTGGAGGAACTCCTCCCCGTCGCAGAGCGCTGCCTGGGCTGGCTGCGCCGTGTCGTGGGAGCGGACGGCCTCGTGCCGGACCCGGGGCCCGCCGGACCTCGGCGGGCCGAGACGCAGGCGCACGCCCACCGGGCGGCCCTGCTCGGCGCGGACCTCCTCGACGCCTGCGGAAGGCCCGGTGGCGACGCCCTGCGCGACACGGCGAGGACGCTGCGCGAGGGGTTCCGGCGCGCGTTCTGGGCCGGCGACGGTGTGGGCGGTGGTCCCGTCCTCGCCCGTGCGGCGGACGGCCGGACCTGGCGGCGTCCGGGCGGCTGGGCGGCGCATCTGCTCGACACCGGACTCCTGGGCGAAGGCCGGTACGCGCAGGGCCTGCTGGACGGGGCGGAGACCGATCGGGTGGCCCGGCTGCTCGCCGGCCCGGCCCTCGACTCCGGCTGGGGGCTGCGCGGCCTGGGCGCCAAGGAACCGGACCACAACCCCTTCGGCCACCGGACGGGAGCGGTCCGGACGCACGAGACGGCGATCGCCGTGGCCGGTCTCACCGTCGCGGGACACGGGAAGGAGGCCGCCTCCCTGCTGCGGGGACTGCTCGGTGCGGCGGAGGTCTTCGGCCACCGGCTCCCCGAGATGTACGCGGGTGAGCAGCGGACGGCGGGCGGACGCCCGGTGCCCCACCCGGCCGCGTGCCGGCCGGCGGCCGTCGCGGCCGCCGGGGCGGTACACGCCCTCCTCGCCCCCGCCGGGATCCGGCCCGACGTGCCCGGCGGGTCCGTCTCGGTGCATCCGCCGGCCTCCGTGCCCCTCGGAGCGCTCCGCCTGTCGGGGCTCGTGGTCGCGGGCGAGCCGTTCGCCGTGCGGGTGAGCGGGCTCGGTCTCGGTATGGTCGAGGAGGCCGCGGGCGGTCTTCAACTGGGGGTGTGACGGAATGGCGGGTACGGACACGAGGGAAGCTTCGCCGCACGCCGGAGAGCATGCCGGGGAAGTCGTCGTCGAAGATCCCACGGGACGTGTTTATCGTCAGGAAGACGACTATGATCGCGGCATGCCTCCCTACGACCCGTCGGCCTTTCCGCCCTTCGCCGTCACCGTCGACCTGGTCGTGCTCACCGTGCGGCGCCACGCGCTCTGCACCCTGGTCGTACGGCGCGGAGAGACGCCGTTCCAGGGGCGCTGGGCCCTGCCCGGCGGTTTCGTGCGGGCGGAGGAGGACCTCGGTGCCGCGGCGGCGCGCGAGCTGGTCGAGGAGACGGGGCTCTGCGCGTACGATCCGACCGCCCCGGCCCCCGTGCCGAGCAACGGCGCGCACCTGGAGCAGCTGGCGACGTACGGGGCGCCCGACCGCGATCCCCGGATGCGGGTGGTGAGCGTCGCACACCTGGCCCTCGCTCCGGACCTGCCGGCGCCCAGGGCGGGCGGCGACGCCAACAGCGCCCGCTGGGCCCCCGTCGAGGAACTGCTCGGGGAGGACGTGGCCGCCGGCGCCGAGGGCGGGGGAGCGGGAACGCTCGCCTTCGACCACTCCCGGATCCTCGCCGACGGGGTGGAGCGCGCCCGTTCCAAGATCGAGTACTCCTCGCTGGCCACGGCCTTCTGTCCGCCGGAGTTCACGGTCGGAGAGCTGCGGCGCGTCTACGAGGCGGTCTGGGGCGTGGCCCTGGACCCGCGCAACTTCCACCGCAAGGTGACCGGCACGCCCGGTTTCCTGGTTCCGGCCGGTGGCACCACGACCCGTCAGGGAGGACGTCCCGCCCAGCTCTTCAGGGCAGGTGGGGCCACCCTCCTCAACCCGCCCATGCTGCGCCCCGAGGTCTGAGAGAGGGGACATCCGGCACCCCAGGGTGCCAATCCTGCGCGGAAAGTCCGAAATATAGCGTTATCTTGCTGCGACGGCGCCGCCCTGCCGCGGAGCGGTGTCACCTACCGCGAGAGAAACGATGCTCCAGGCAATCGGACTGACCAGTACTCCCCGGGGCGATCGCCCGCCCGCCGTGGACGACCTGTCCTTCGAAGCCCGGCCGGGCGCCGTGACCGCCCTCCTCGGTGCCTCGGGCGCCGGCAAGACCACCGCCCTCCGGCTCATGCTCGAACTCGAGCCGGGACGCGGGATCACCCACTTCCGCGGTCGGCCGCTGCACCGCGTCGCCCATCCCCACCGCGAGGTCGGCGTGCTCCTGGGCGACGTCCCCGGCCACCCCTCCCGCACGGTCCGGAGCCAGCTCCGGATGCTCTGCGCCGCCACGGGGGCTCCCGCCTCGCGCGCCGAGGAACTGCTGCGGAGCGTGGGCCTCGCCGGCCTGGAGCGCCGACCGATCGGCAGCCTGCCGATCGGTGCGGACCGCCGACTCGGTCTCGCCTCGGCCCTGTTGGGCGCACCCCACGCGCTCCTGCTCGACGAGCCGGGCGCCGGTCTCTCCGCCTCCGAGAGCGCGTGGCTGTACGGCTTCCTGCGCGTCCACGCCTCCGAGGGGGGCACGGTGCTCTACACCACGGCGGACCCCAAGGACGCCGCCCGCAACGCCGACCGGGTCGTCACCCTCGACGCCGGTCGGCTCGTCGCCGCCCAGGAGGTCGCCGAGTTCGCCCGCACCCGGCTGCGCCCCCGGGTCACCGTCCGCACTCCGCACGCCGCCCGTCTGGCCGCGGCCGTGACACGGGAGGCCAGGGCCGCCCGCCGGCCGGTCGAGGTGGTCGCGGAGGACGGCAACCGGCTGTCCGTCTACGGGAGCGACTGCGCGTCCATCGGCGACACGGCCTTCCGGCACGGCGTGCCGGTCCACCGCCTCGCGGACGAGACGGGCGACACCGGTGTGGCCGGCATGGCCGGTGCACCCGGCAGCGGTGTCGGCGTGGGGGGCGAGCACGGCACCGAGGGGGAGGACGGCACCGGCGGAGGAAACGCCGCCGGAGCAAACGCCGCCACCGCCGCCACCATCGCGTCCGCCTCGCAGGGCGTCGGTTCGCCCTCCGCGACCGGCGCCCACGACGCCCCGGTGGAGCGGCCGGTCATCGCTCGGCGACCGATGCGCTCGCCCCTGCGCCCGCTCCGTTACGAGGTCCGCCGGCTCCTGGGCGTGCCGTCCACGCCGCTCGTCGTGGCGGGCGTCCTCCTCGTCTCCGTGACGCTCGCCCTGCTCCTCGGGCGGAGCGGCCGCACCGCGCTGCCCGCCGTCCTCGCCGGCTGGCCCGCGATCTCCCCGCTGCCGCCCGCCGCCCTGGGCGCCGGGCTGCTCGGCGCCTTCTCCTTCGCGGAGGAGTACCGCTACCCCGCGCTCACCACGGGCCGCGGAGCCGTGCCCCGGAGGCCGGGCCTGCTGCTCGCGAAGCTCGCCGTGGCCGCAGCCGTCGCCCTCGTGCTCGGGGTGTTCGTCGTGGCGGTCGATCTGGGAGCCCTGCGGCTCTTCTACGGAGCCGAGTTGATCCCCGTGTCGAGTAAATGGCCGGTCCTCTGCGCGAATTGGCTGGGGCTGCTCGTCGGCTGCGCCTGGGCCGGGGTGCTCGGTGCCGGAGTGTTCCGGGCCGCCGCGGCCGGTGTGGCGGCCGTCCTCGCCGTGCCGGTCGCCTTCGTGCCGCTGTTGCAGAAGGTGCTGACGGGGCCGTCGGTGCGGTCGGCCGCCGGACTCCCTTCGCGGCTGCGCGAGTTCGCGGGCCCGCACTGGACCCCGGTCGCGGAACGCTGGCTGACCGGAGGGCTGCGCGTGCTCGGGCAGCCCGCAGGAGTGGCACTCTCCCTGACGTTGACGGGACTGTTCTGCGCTTATCTGTTCACCGGCCTTCGCCGCAGGGCCCGTTGGTGACCACGTACGGATCGAAAGGTTCCGGGTCGCCGCCAACTGTCGCGTTATATGGGTGTTATGTCCGATTGATCGTCAATTGTGTAAGGAGTGCCGATCACCCTTTCGTGTGCTTTTCACCAAAGACCTCAAGGGGTGCGGAGGCAGCGCCGACAAAGGATGCGTGAGTACCCTTGCGCACGCCATGATGAACGCCGCCCGCTCCGTCGACTCCGGTCTCGGCACCCCGGGCGATCTCGACCGCTACCCCTACGCGGAGACCCCCGCCGCCGGGCGTGTGGGCCCGTCCTCCTGGGAGGGGGTGGAGACCGACCTGGGCCGCGTCGGCCGGAGAAGCGCGGGCAACCGGGGCCGCGGGCTGCACGGCCAGCTCGTCCAGCAGCTCGGCCAGATGATCGTCTCCGGCGACCTCGGAGCCGACCGCCCGCTCGTTCCCGAGGAGATCGGCCAGCGGTTCGAGGTCTCGCGCACCGTCGTGCGCGAGTCGCTCCGCGTCCTGGAGGCCAAGGGGCTCGTCAGCGCCCGCCCCAACGTCGGCACCCGGGTCAGGCCCGTCAGCGACTGGAACCTCCTCGACCCCGACATCATCGAGTGGCGCGCCTTCGGCCCGCAGCGGGAGGACCAGCGCCGCGAGCTGAACGAGCTCCGCTGGACGATCGAGCCCCTGGCTGCCCGCCTCGCCGCCGGGCACGGCCGGGAGGACGTGCAGCAGCGCCTCGCCGACATGGTCGAGATCATGGGCCACGCGTTCGCCCAGGGCGACGCGGTCACCTTCTCCCGGGCCGACACCGAGTTCCACTCCCTCCTCATCCAGCTCGCCGGGAACCGTATGCTGGAGCACCTCTCCGGCATCGTCGCCGCCGCGCTCCAGGTCTCCGGCGGTCCCGTCACCGGCTGCGACCGGCCGAGCGAGGCCTGCCTCACCCACCACTCCCGGATCGCGGACGCGCTCGCCGCCGGCGACGCGCAGGGCGCTGAGGCGGCCATGCGGCAGCTGCTCACGGTCCACCCCGAGGTGGAGCGCGTCGTTCCGGCTCCCCGCGAACACTGACCCGCGGGCCGTGGCCGGGAGCGGCGGACGCCGCGTGCCACCGGACCCGGGCGCCGCTCGGGCCCGGCGGGCCCGCTCGCGGCGGCCCCCCCCGGGAAGCGGCGGCGTGAATGTACGCTGATCGGTAGATAGGGGAGTTTCGCCCCGCATGAGGTGTGACTCGGGCCACGAAGATTGGGCGTAACACTCCTCCGACCCGTGCGATGACCTAAGAGGTGACAGCCGAGGAAGGAATACAGCAGCCGACGGAGGCGCTGTGCAGTTCCCCGGTCCAGCCCGCGCCGTCGGCACATCCCCGTCGACGGTCGTCGGCTCCAGCCCGATCCAGGGCGGGGCCGGAAGCCGTTTCCATCGTTCCGAGAGGTTGTTCGTGTCGGCCAGCACATCCCGTACGCTCCCGCCGGAGATCGCCGAGTCCGAGTCTGTGATGGCGCTCATCGAGCGGGGAAAGGCTGATGGGCAGATCGCCGGCGATGACGTGCGTCGGGCCTTCGAGGCTGACCAGATTCCGCCAACCCAGTGGAAGAACGTTCTGCGCAGCCTCAATCAGATCCTCGAGGAAGAGGGTGTGACGCTGATGGTCAGTGCAGCGGAGTCGCCGAAGCGCGCCCGCAAGAGCGTCGCAGCGAAGAGCCCGGCCAAGCGCACCGCCACCAAGACCGTCACTGCCAGGGCGACCGTGACGAAGTCCGCCGTCCCGGCCGCGGCCCCCGCCGCCGAGGGCGCCGACCCGGCCGACGAGGCCGGTTCGACCGCCAAGAAGGCGGCCGCGAAGAAGACCGTCGCCAAGAAGACGACGGCCAAGAAGACCGTCGCCAAGAAGACGGCGGCCAAGAAGACCGCGTCCAAGAAGGACTCCGAGGAGCTCGTCGAGGGCGAGGAGCTGCTCGAGGACGTCGCTCCCGGCAAGGGCGAGGACGAGGAGACCGAGGGCGAGACCAAGGGCTTCGTCCTGTCCGACGAGGACGAGGACGACGCTCCGGCGCAGCAGGTCGCGGTCGCCGGCGCCACCGCCGACCCGGTCAAGGACTACCTCAAGCAGATCGGCAAGGTCCCGCTGCTCAACGCCGAGCAGGAGGTCGAGCTCGCGAAGCGCATCGAGGCCGGCCTGTTCGCCGAGGACAAGCTCGCCAACTCGGACAAGCTCGCGCCGAAGCTCAAGCGCGAGCTGGAGATCATCGCCGAGGACGGCCGCCGGGCCAAGAACCACCTCCTGGAGGCCAACCTCCGTCTGGTGGTCTCCCTGGCCAAGCGCTACACCGGCCGCGGCATGCTCTTCCTGGACCTGATCCAGGAGGGCAACCTGGGTCTGATCCGCGCCGTCGAGAAGTTCGACTACACCAAGGGCTACAAGTTCTCCACGTACGCCACCTGGTGGATCCGTCAGGCGATCACCCGCGCCATGGCCGACCAGGCCCGCACCATCCGCATCCCGGTGCACATGGTCGAGGTCATCAACAAGCTCGCGCGCGTGCAGCGCCAGATGCTCCAGGACCTGGGCCGCGAGCCCACCCCGGAGGAGCTGGCCAAGGAACTCGACATGACCCCGGAGAAGGTCATCGAGGTCCAGAAGTACGGCCGCGAGCCGATCTCCCTCCACACCCCGCTGGGCGAGGACGGCGACAGCGAGTTCGGCGACCTCATCGAGGACTCCGAGGCGGTCGTCCCGGCCGACGCGGTGAGCTTCACGCTCCTCCAGGAGCAGTTGCACTCCGTCCTCGACACGCTCTCCGAGCGCGAGGCGGGCGTCGTCTCGATGCGCTTCGGCCTCACCGACGGCCAGCCGAAGACGCTGGACGAGATCGGCAAGGTCTACGGCGTGACGCGAGAGCGGATCCGTCAGATCGAGTCGAAGACGATGTCGAAGCTCCGTCACCCGTCGCGCTCGCAGGTGCTGCGCGACTACCTCGACTGACGCGACCGGCACGCACGCCTTCGTACGCATCCGAAGATCCGTACGAGGCACACAGCGGTACGTCGAAGGGCCCGGCTCCCCGAAAGGGGGAGCCGGGCCCTTCGGGTGTGCGCCGGGGCTCCGGGTGCTGGACGCTGGGTGAACCGACATCACCGGAGAGTCAGGAGGCTCCATGCGTGGTTCCCTCACCCGAGCATTGACGGGTGCTCTGGGACTGATCACCGCGGCGGCGGGACACCTCGCCCTCGCCGCCCCCGTGGCCGCCGACAGCGTCGTGGTGGGCGGTCGGCAGGTCGGGATCGCGGACGCGCCGTGGGTCGTGGCGCTGTCCAGCCGTGACCGGTTCGGGGGTACGCGGGCGGGGCAGTTCTGCGGAGGCGTGGTCGTCGCGCCCACCAAGGTCCTCACCGCGGCCCACTGCCTGGGTCGGGAGGTGCTCGGCGGCGAACCGTGGGAGGTGCGCGACTTCGCGGTCATCGCGGGCCGCGCCTCGCTGCGCGGTCAGGGCGGCCAGGAGGTACGGGTCTCCGACACCTGGATCAATCCCGACTACGACCCGACGACCAACTCGGGCGATCTGGCGGTCCTGACGCTGGTGAGCGCGCTGCCGGAGTCGTACGTGATCGGCGTCGCCCGCCAGGGGGACACGGCGTACGCGCCGGGGACGGCCGCGGACGTCTACGGCTGGGGGGACACGAGCGGCAGGGGGAACTACGCCTCCGCGCTGCGGACGGCGCGCGTCCAGGTGCTGCCGGACACGGCGTGCGAGCGGGCGTACCCGGGCGGTACCGGAGTCCGGTACCGGGGCGACACGATGGTGTGCGCGGGCGACCCGCAGGGCGGCAAGGACGCCTGCCAGGGGGACAGCGGAGGCCCGCTGGTGGCCGAGGGGCTCCTCATCGGCCTGGTGTCCTGGGGCAGCGGCTGCGGCGAGGCGGAGAACCCGGGCGTCTACACGCGCGTCTCGACGGTGCTGCCGGAGCGCTTCTGAGCCCTCCCGAAGGCTCTCCGGCGGTCGGCTCCGGGACGTCCCCGGGACGGGGTCCGGGAGCGCCGCCGGGGGCGCTCCGGATACGAGAACGGGCGGTCACTCCCCGCAGTGCGGAGGTGACCGCCCGCCGTCCGGTCAGCGACCGGCCCTGGGCTCGTCGGGGATGCGGGGCGTCAGTGCTCGTCGCCCACCGTGCGGGCCGGCACATCGGTCAGCCGGTCCGTCTCATCCTGTATCTCAACGGCGATCTTCTTGAGTTCCGGCTCGAACTTACGTCCGTGGTGGGCGCAGAAGAGCAAGTCACCTCCGCTGGTCAGGACGACACGCAGGTAAGCCTGGGCGCCGCAGCGGTCGCAGCGGTCAGCGGCCGTCAGGGGGCTCGCGGGGGTCAGAACAGTAGTCACGTCGCCTCTTCTCTAGCTCGACGAGCTGTCGTACCAGGGTCAACATCCAACCAGGCCGAAAACGTTCCCGCTCGTGGCTTTTCCTTGAAACTTCTTCCCAAGGTGGCTGTCTGCTGCCGGTTGGCGGCGAATGAGCCGTATTGCGTCGCTCTACGGATTTCGCGTTGCTTGTCTCGGTCAGGCCCTCCCGGCGTGGTTGCCGGTTTGTTGATGAGGACGTGCCCGGAGCCTAAATGGTTCATGCCTGGAAGGGAACGTGATGTTCACGTCACCCGATCGAGGGATCGAACACGCATGCGACTCTGGACTAGCATGAGGAAACGGGGAGGGTGGCGTGACAACGGCTCTACCAGGCATCGGTACCCTCTGAAGCCGGTGACCGACGCCGGGCCTTACCCACCGGGCCAGATTTCAAATTCAGCGAGGAGCGAACCGCGTGACCGCCGAGACGTCCGTGCCGTCCAGTGCGCTGCTGACCGCAGACCGTGACGGTTCCAACTACACCGCGCGGCACCTGCTCGTACTGGAAGGGCTCGAAGCGGTCCGCAAGCGCCCCGGCATGTACATCGGGTCCACCGACAGCCGCGGCCTGATGCACTGCATCTGGGAGATCATCGACAACTCGGTCGACGAGGCCCTCGGCGGCTACTGCGACCACATCGAGGTCGTCCTCCACGAGGACGGCTCCGTCGAGGTCCGGGACAACGGCCGGGGCATCCCGGTCGACGTCGAACCGAAGACCGGCCTCTCGGGCGTCGAGGTCGTCATGACCAAGCTGCACGCCGGCGGAAAGTTCGGCGGCGGGTCGTACGCGGCCTCCGGCGGTCTGCACGGCGTCGGCGCCTCCGTGGTCAACGCCCTCTCGGCCCGCCTCGACGTCGAGGTCGACCGGAACAGCGCGACCCACTCGATCAGCTTCCGCCGCGGCGTCCCCGGCGTCTTCACCGAGCAGGGCCCCGACAGCCCCTTCGACCCGGCCAACGGCCTCCGCAAGGGCAAGCGGGTCCCCAAGACCCGCACCGGGACCCGCGTCCGCTACTGGGCGGACCGGCAGATCTTCCTCAAGGACGCCAAGCTCTCCCTGGAGACGCTCCACCAGCGCGCCCGGCAGACCGCCTTCCTCGTGCCCGGACTCACCATCGTCGTCCGCGACGAGCGGGACCTGGAGGGGGTCGGCAAGAGCGAGGAGACCTTCCGCTTCGACGGGGGCATCAGCGAGTTCTGCGAGTACCTCGCGCAGGACAGGGCCGTCTGCGACATCCAGCGCCTCACGGGGCAGGGCACCTTCAAGGAGACCGTCCCGGTCCTCGACGACCGCGGCCACATGACCCCGACCGAGGTCACCCGCGAGCTCGCCGTCGACGTCGCCCTGCGCTGGGGCACCGGCTACGACACCACGGTCAAGTCCTTCGTCAACATCATCGCCACCCCCAAGGGCGGCACCCACGTCTCCGGCTTCGAGCAGGCCGTCACCAGGACGGTGAACGAGGTGCTGCGCTCGGCCAAGATGCTGCGCGTCGCCGAGGACGACGTCGTGAAGGACGACGCCCTGGAGGGGCTCACGGCCGTCGTGACCGTGCGCCTCGCCGAGCCGCAGTTCGAGGGCCAGACCAAGGAGGTCCTCGGGACCTCCGCCGCCCGCCGGATCGTGGCGAACGTGGTGGCCAAGGAGCTCAAGGCCTTCCTCACCTCCACCAAGCGGGACGCCAAGGCGCAGGCCCGCGCCGTTCTGGAGAAGGCCGTCGCCGCCGCCCGGACCCGGATCGCCGCCCGCCAGCACAAGGAGGCGCAGCGCAGGAAGACCGCGCTCGAGTCCTCCTCCCTGCCGGCCAAGCTGGCCGACTGCCGCAGCGACGACGTGGAGCGCAGCGAGCTCTTCATCGTCGAGGGCGACTCGGCCCTCGGCACGGCGAAGCTCGCCCGCAACAGCGAGTTCCAGGCCCTGCTGCCGATCCGCGGCAAGATCCTCAACGTCCAGAAGTCGTCCGTCGCGGACATGCTCAAGAACGCCGAGTGCGGCGCGATCATCCAGGTCATAGGAGCGGGCTCGGGCCGCACCTTCGACATCGACGCGGCCCGCTACGGCAAGGTCATCATGATGACCGACGCCGACGTCGACGGGTCCCACATCCGCACGCTGCTCCTCACGCTCTTCCAGCGGTACATGCGGCCCATGGTCGAGGCGGGGCGGGTCTTCGCGGCCGTTCCCCCGCTGCACCGCATCGAGCTCGTCCAGCCGAAGCGGGGCCAGGACAAGTACGTCTACACGTACTCGGACAACGAGCTGCGGCAGACCCTGCTGGAGTTCCAGCGCAAGGGGGTCCGCTACAAGGACTCCATCCAGCGCTACAAGGGCCTGGGCGAGATGGACGCCGACCAGCTGGCGGAGACCACGATGGACCCGCGCCACCGCACCCTGCGCCGGATCAACATCGGCGACCTGGAGGCCTCGGAGCAGGTCTTCGACCTCCTCATGGGCAATGACGTCGCGCCCCGCAAGGAGTTCATCACCAGCTCGGCGGCGACCCTCGACCGCTCGCGCATCGACGCCTGAGGAACCCGGCCCCCGGGCGGAGCCGAACGCTCCGCCCGGGGGCCGTGCGGTACGCATATCAGCACGGTTTTGTCAGGCCACCTGGGAAAAGAGTCACCTGATGAGGTGAAGTGAGGGAGGAGAAGAGTCCGGGAAGTTCCCGCTCTGTCCATCCTTGTGCACGCGGCCGAAACGGTTCGCTGACAAGGAGAGTTGGACCGGTGGAGCAGGTGGACAAGCAGGAGGGGCGCGGCGCTTCGGCGGTGCCGGTCGACGACCCCTGGGACGACGCGCCGACCGCCGCCCCGGACGGGCGCGCGGAGGCCGGGGCGACCGGCGACGAACGCCTGGGCGCGGTGCCGCGCCAGCGGGTCGCCGGCGCGGCGGAGATCTATCTGGAGGTCCAGCGGAGCCCCGCCTTCCAGGAAGTGCGCCGCCGCTACCGCCGGTTCGTCTTCCCCGCCACCCTCGCCTTCCTGGCCTGGTACCTCGCCTACGTCGTGGCGGCGACCGCCGCGCCGGGGTTCATGGCCCGGCCGGTCGCCGGAGCGGTGAACGTGGCGATGGTCGCGGGCCTCGGCCAGTTCCTCACCACCTTCCTGCTGACCTGGGCGTACGCGCGCCACGCCCGGCTGCGCAGGGACCGGGCGGCCCTTGAACTCCGCTGGGACACGCAGGAGATGACCCGAGGGGCGGCGCGGCGATGACCGGAGACCACCAGACCCTGGCCCTCGTGCTGTTCAGCGTCTTCGTCGCCGTGACCCTGGGCATCACCACCTGGGTGAGCCGCAGCCGGCGCGGCTCGGCGGAGGAGTTCTACGCCGGGGGACGCCTCTTCTCGCCCCTGGAGAACGGCTTCGCCATCGCCGGCGACTACATGTCGGCGGCGTCGTTCCTCGGCATCTCCGGCCTGATCGCGCTCTACGGCTACGACGGCATGCTGTACTCCGTCGGATTCCTCGTCGCCTGGCTCGTCGTCCTCCTGCTCGTCGCCGAACTGGTCCGCAACTGCGGGCGGTTCACCCTGGCCGACGTCGTCGCCGCGCGGATGGCCGAGCGCCCCGTGCGGATCGCCGCCGGAACGTCCTCCGTGGCCGTCTCCGTGCTCTACCTGGTGGCGCAGATGGTCGGCGCCGGAAGCCTGGTCGCCCTGCTCCTCGGCGGCACCGGCGAGGCGGCCCGCTCCTGGACGGTGATCGGGGTGGGCGCCCTGATGGTGATCTACGTGTCGCTCGGCGGCATGCGGGCCACCACCTGGATCCAGATCGTCAAGGCGGTCCTGCTCATGGCGGGCACGGTCGCGCTCAGCGTCCTCGTCCTGTTCCGCTTCCACGGCGACGTGAACAGCCTGCTCTCCAGCGCGGCCGAACGCAGCGGCCACGGACTCGACTTCCTCGCCCCCGGGCTCCGCTACGGCGGCGACTGGACGGCCCGCCTGGACTTCATCAGCCTCGGCCTCGCCCTGGTCCTGGGCACCGCCGGCCTGCCGCACATCCTGTCGCGCTTCTACACCGTGCCGACCGCCCGCGCCGCCCGCCGCTCCGTCGTCTGGTCCATCGGACTCATCGGCAGCTTCTACCTGATGACGATCGTGCTCGGCTTCGGCGCGGCCGCCCTGATCGGCCCCGACGAGGTCCGGGCGTCCAACGCGGCCGGGAACACCGCCGTACCGCTGCTCGCGCTCGACCTCGGGGGCGGCGCGGGCTCCACCGGGGGCACGGTGCTCTTCGCGGTCGTCGCCGCCGTCGCCTTCGCGACCATCCTCGCCGTCGTCGCGGGGATCACCCTCGCCTCCTCGGCCTCCGTCGCCCACGACCTGTACGCCTCGCTGCGGCGCAAGCACGCCAAGCAGTACAGCGAGGTGGCCGTGGCCCGGGTCGCCGCGGTGGTGATCGGAGCCGCCGCGATCGGCCTCGGACTGCTCGCCAGCGACCTCAACGTGGCCTTCCTCGTCGGCCTGGCCTTCGCCGTCGCCGCCTCCGCCAACCTGCCGGTGCTGCTCTACTCGCTGTTCTGGCGGAGGTTCACCACCAGGGGCGCGGTCTGGTCGGTGTACGGCGGGCTGGTCCCGGCCGTCCTGCTCGTCCTGGTCTCGCCGGTCGTCTCCGGCAGCCCCGAGTCGCTGTTCCCCGGCGTCGACTTCCACCTCTTCCCGCTGCAGAACCCGGGCGTGGTCTCCATCCCGCTCGGCTTCCTCGCCGGATGGATCGGCACGGTCACCTCGACCGAGCCGCCCGACGAGGCGCGGCACGCGGAGACCGAGGTCCGGGCGCTGACCGGCGCGGGAGCGGTCTGATCCGCGCGGAGAGGACCCGGCCGGGTCAGGCGGTGGGCGGGGAGCCCGCCCAGGCGTACCGGTGCTCGGGGCGGCCCGTCTCCCCGTACCGGAGCGAGAGGCGCACCCGGCCGGTCCGTTCCAGGAGTTTGAGGTAGCGCTGCGCGGTCTGGCGGCTGACGCCCGACCGCTCGGCGATCTCCTGCGCGGACAGCGGCCCGTCGGCGGCGAGCAGCACCTGCCGGATCAGCTCGGCCGTGGTGGGGGAGTGCCCCTTCGGCAGGTCGGGGGCGACGGAGCCCGCCGCCAGGACCCCGAAGATCCGGTCCACCTCCGCCTGTTCGGCCTCGCCCCCGCCCTCCAGCGCGCGGCGGAGCGTCGCGTACGCCTCCAGCTTGCCGCGCAGACCGGCGAAGTTGAACGGCTTGACCAGGTACTGGAGGGCGCCGTGCCGCATCGCCGCCTGCACGGTGGCCACGTCCCGGGCCGCCGTCACCATGATCACGTCGCACTGGTGGCCGCGCGCGCGGAGCTTCCGCACCGCCGCGAGGCCGTTCTCGTCCGGCAGGTAGTGGTCCAGGAGCACCAGGTCCACCGGCCGCTCGTCCAGGGCGGCGAGCGCCCCGGCGGTCGAGTGGGCGGTGGCGACGACCCGGAAGCCGGGCACCTTGGCGACGTAGGCGGCGTTGATCCGCGCCACCCGCACGTCGTCGTCCACCACGAGCACGTTGATGGGCACGTCGGTCATCGCACCTCCCCGGCCGGCTCCGGGGAGGCCGGGACGTCGCTCAGGGCGTCGGGGAGGACGACGGTGAACTCGGCCCCGCCGGGGCCCCCGGCCACGGTCGCGGTGCCGCCCCGGCGCTCGGCGAGCCGGCGCACCAGGGCGAGGCCGAGCCCCCGCCTCCCGTGGGACGGCGGGGCCTTCGTCGTCCAGCCCTCGGCGAAGATCAGTTCGCGCCGCTCCTCCGGCACCCCCGGGCCGCTGTCCGAGACCCGCAGCACGACCGCACGGCCCTCGGAGCGGAAGGAGACGCCGACGCGGGCGTCCGGGGTGCCGCCGGCGGCGTCCAGGGCGTTGTCGACCAGGTTGCCGACGACGGTGACCAGTTCGCGCGGGTCGACCAGCCGGTCCGGAAGGAGCGAGTCCGGCGCGAGCCGCAGCGAGACGCCGCGCTCGGCGGCGACGGTGGTCTTGCCGACGAGCAGCGCGGCCAGGAGCGGGTCGTGGACCTTCTCGGTGACCTGCTCGGCGGTCACCCGGTGCACCCCGACCACCTCGGTGACGAACTCCACCGCCTCCTCGTGCATCTCCAGCTCCAGGAGGCCGAGGAGGGTGTGCATCCGGTTGGCGTGCTCGTGGTCCTGGGCGCGCAGGGCGTCGATGAGGCCCCGGGTGGCGTCCAGCTCGCGGCCGAGGTGCTCCAGCTCGGTGCGGTCGCGGAGGGTCGCCACCGCGCCGCCGTCGTCCGTGGGCATCCGGTTCGCGATCAGCACCCGGTGCCCCCGGACCGTGACCAGGTCCTCGCCGGTGACCCGGCCCGCCAGGACGTCGGCGGTGCGGCCCCGGCCGAGGACCTCGTCGAGCGGCCGTCCCGCCGCCTCCGGGCCGAGGCCGAGGAGCCGCTGCGCCTCGTCGTTCACGAGCCGCACGGAGCCGTTGCGGTCCAGGGCCACCACGCCCTCCCGGATGCCGTGCAGCATGGCCTCGCGTTCGGCCAGGAGCGCCGAGATGTCGGAGAACGCCAGGTCGTGCGTCTGCCGCTGGAGCCGCCGGGAGATCAGGTACGCGGCCAGGGCGCCGGCCGCGAGCGCGCCGCCCGCGTGGGCGAGGAGGCCGGGGATCGCGCCGAGGAGCCGGTCGCGGACGCTGTCGTACTCGATGCCGACGGAGACCGCCCCGACGGTCCGCCCGTCCGCGTCGCGCAGCGGCACCTTGCCGCGCGCCGACCGGCCGAGCGTGCCGCTGTCGATCTCCATGACCTCCCGCCCGGACAGGGCCGCGCTCGGATCGGTGGAGACGACCCTGCCGATCTGCGCGGGGTCGGGGTGCGACCAGCGCACCCCGCGCACGTCCATGACGACGACGTACTCGGCGCCCGTGGAGGTCCTGACCCGCTCGGCCTCCGTCTGCACCCGGCCCCGCGCGGACGGCGGGCCGCCGATGAGGTCGGCGGCGAGCCGGGGCGAGGCGGTCGTCCCGGCGATGGCCAGGGCCCGCCGCATGGCCTGGTCGTCGAGCTGGGCGCTCAGCGGGGCCAGGAAGAGGCCGGTGGCGAGGACGGTCACCCCGGTCGCGACGGCCAGCTGCATCAGCAGGACCTGCGAGAACACCCTCCGGGGCCACCCGAACCGCCGACGGCGCGTGAGGGGGCGCGGGGATCGGGTCCGTACGGGGTCCATGCCCGAAAAGGTACGGGGACACGACCCGGCACCGGAAATGAGCGGCGGCCGGGAGCGGGGGAGGGGAGGCGTGCGGCGCCGGAGCGGGGGTAGGTCCCGGGGGACCGGAGCCCGCCCCGAGCGACCCGAAGCCCTGCCCCCCGGCACCCGCCCGGGGGACCCGAACCCGCTCCGGGGCGCCCGCCCCGCGGCACCCGACCCGCCCGCACGCACCCGCTCCGTCCCGGAAGCCCGTCACGGGCCCGCGGCCCGCCTATCCTGGGCCTTTCCCGCGGAGCGGCACGTCGCGGGCACCACGACCGAGCACGACCGGAGGCACGTCCCTTGACCACGCAGCAGATCCCCGTCGTCGTCCTGGCAGGGTTCCTCGGGGCCGGGAAGACCACGCTCCTCAACCATCTGCTGCGCAGCGCCCGGGGCACCCGCATCGGGGTCATGGTCAACGACTTCGGCGACATCGGCATCGACGCGATGACCGTCGCCGGCCAGGTCGGCTCCACCGTCTCCCTCGGCAACGGCTGTCTGTGCTGCGCCGTCGACGCCGGTGAGCTCGACGAGTACCTGGAGGTCCTGACCCGGCCCGAGTCCCGGCTCGACGTGATCGTGATCGAGGCGAGCGGACTCGCGGAGCCGCAGGAGCTGGTCCGCATGGTCCTCGCCAGCGAGAACGAGCGGATCGTGTACGGGGGGCTCGTCGAGGTCGTCGACGCGGCCGAGTTCGGGGCCACCCGGCAGCGGCACCCCGGGACCGACCGGCACCTGGCCGTCGCCGACCTCGTGGTCGTCAACAAGGCCGACCGGGTCTCCGCCGACGAGCTGCGGAGCGTACGGGAGACGGTGGCGGAACTCGCCGGCCGCGCCGCCGTGATCGAGGCCTCCCACGGGCGCGTCGACCCGGAACTGCTCTTCGACCGGGTCGTGCCGGACGACGAGATCGAGGGCCAGATGTCGATCGAGGACGTCCTGTACGGCTCCGACGAGGCCGACCACGCGCACGCGTCCTACGAGACCCTCTCCCTGACGGCCTCGACGCCGCTCCACCCGCGCCGCCTGATGGCGTTCCTCGACTCCCGGCCCGAAGGGCTCTACCGGATCAAGGGGTTCATCGACCTCGGCGCCGCCGACCCGGCGAACCGCTACGCCGTGCACGCCGTCGGACGCTTCCTGCGCTTCTACCCGGAGCCCTGGCCGGCCGGCGAGGAGCGCCTCACCCAGCTCGTCCTGATCGGCTCCGGCATCGACGCGGCCGGTCTGCGCAAGGAGCTCGCCGCCTGCGAGCTGGACGGCACGCAGGACGTGCTCGACGAGTCCAGCATGTGGGGCCTCCTGCGGTACGTGCCGCAGACGGAGGAGGAGCCGGAGGAGACCCTGTTCTAGGTCTCCTCCGGCTCCCGTTCCCTACAGGCCCCGTCTGCCCTTCGGGCAGACGGCGCTGCTTTCGGCACACGCCCTAGCTGGCGGGGCCCGCCAGCACCTCCACCGGCTTCGGCAGCGGGGTGCCCGAGCCGTCGCGGCGGGGGTCGATCTCCGGGAGGTCGACCGGGGTGCCGTTCTTCTGGGCGGCGCGGACCGGGGTGGCGCCCGCCCAGGCCAGGGTCAGGACGTCCTCGCCCTTCAGGAAGCGCTGGCAGCGGACGCCGCCGGTCGCGCGGCCCTTGCGCGGGTACTGGTCGAAGGGCGTCAGCTTCGCCGACGTACCGGCGGAGGCGTCCAGGGCGCCCGTGGAGCCCGCGACCGTGAAGACCACCGCTTCCGCCGCCGGGTCGACCGCCGTGAACGAGATGACCTCGGCGCCCGCGGTGAGCTTGACGCCCGCCATGCCGCCCGCGGGTCGGCCCTGGGGCCGCACCTGGGACGCCGGGTAGCGCAGCAGCTGGGCGTCGGAGGTGATGAAGACCAGGTCCTCCTCGCCCGTCCGCAGCTCGGTTGCGCCCACGATCCGGTCACCGTCCTTGAGGGTGATGACCTCCAGCTCGTCCTTGTTCGCCGGGTAGTCCGGCACCACACGCTTCACCACGCCCTGGAGCGTGCCGAGGGCGAGCCCCTGCGAGGCCTCCTCCAGGGTCGTCAGGCAGACCACCGTCTCGTCCGCCTCCAGGGAGAGGAACTCCGACAGCGGCGCGCCGCCCGCCAGGTTCGGCGTGGACGCGGTGTCCGGCAGCCGGGGCAGGTCGATCACCGAGATCCGCAGCAGCCGGCCGGCCGAGGTCACCGCGCCGACCTCGCCGCGCTGGGTGGCGGCCACCACGGACACGATCACGTCGTGCTTGACCCGCTTCGCGTCCGGCTCGGTGGGGGGCAGCGCCTCCGTCGCCGTACGGGCCAGCAGACCGGTCGAGGAGAGCAGCACCCGGCACGGGTCGTCCGCGACCTGGAGGGACGTGGCCGCGACGGCCGTGCCGGCCGACTCCAGCAGGACGGTGCGGCGGTCCGTGCCGAACTTCTTGGAGACCGCGGCCAGCTCCGCCGAGACCAGCTTCCGCAGCTCCGCGTCGGACTCCAGGATCCCGGTCAGCTCGTCGATCTCGCCGTTGAGGCGGTCGCGCTCGCCCTCCAGCTCGATCCGGTCGAACCTGGTGAGGCGGCGCAGCGGGGTGTCCAGGATGTACTGCGTCTGGATCTCGCTCAGGGAGAAGCGCTCCATCAGGCGCTCCTTGGCCTGCGCGGAGTTGTCGCTCTCCCGGATGAGGCGGATGACCTCGTCGATGTCGAGCAGCGCCACGAGCAGGCCCTCGACCAGGTGGAGCCGGTCGCGCTTCTTGGTGCGGCGGAACTCGGAGCGGCGGCGGACCACCTCGAAGCGGTGGTCGAGGTAGACCTCCAGGAGCTCCTTGAGGCCGAGGGTGAGCGGCTGCCCGTCGACGAGCGCCACGTTGTTGATGCCGAAGGACTCCTCCATCGGCGTCAGCTTGTAGAGCTGCTCCAGGACGGCCTCGGGAACGAAGCCGTTCTTGACCTCGATGACCAGGCGCAGGCCGTGGCTGCGGTCGGTGAGGTCCTTGACGTCCGCGATGCCCTGGAGCTTCTTGGAGCCGACCAGGTCCTTGATCTTGGAGATGACCTTCTCGGGGCCGACCGTGAAGGGCAGCTCGGTCACGACGATGCCCTTGCGGCGCGCCGTGACGGTCTCCACGGTCGCGGTGGCGCGGATCTTGAAGGAGCCGCGCCCCGAGGCGTACGCGTCCTTGATGCCGGAGAGGCCGACGATCCGGCCGCCGGTCGGCAGGTCCGGGCCGGGCACGAAGCGCATCAGCGTCTCGAGGTCGGCGTTCGGGTGCCGGATCAGGTGGCGGGCGGCCGCGACGACCTCGCCGAGGTTGTGCGGGGGCATGTTGGTCGCCATGCCGACCGCGATGCCGGACGCGCCGTTGACCAGCAGGTTCGGGTAGGCGGCGGGCAGCGCCGCCGGCTCCTGCTCCTGGCCGTCGTAGTTCGGCGCGAAGTCGACCGTGTCCTCTTCGATGGACTCGGTCATGAGCAGCGCGGCCGGGGCCATCCGCGACTCGGTGTACCGCATGGCGGCCGGCGGGTCGTCGTTCCCGAGGGAGCCGAAGTTGCCGTGGCCGTCGACGAGGGGGAGGCGCATGGAGAAGGGCTGTGCCATGCGGACCATCGCGTCGTAGATCGACGCGTCGCCGTGCGGGTGCAGCTTGCCCATCACCTCGCCGACGACCCGGGCGCACTTCACGAAGCCGCGGTCGGGACGCAGCCCCATCTCGTTCATCTGGTAGACGATGCGGCGCTGGACGGGCTTCATGCCGTCGCGGGCGTCCGGGAGCGCGCGCGAGTAGATCACCGAGTACGCGTACTCGAGGAAGGAGCCCTGCATCTCGTCGACGACGTCGATGTCGAGGATCCTCTCCTCGTACGCGTCGTCCGGCGGCGGTGTCTTCGTGCTGCGGCGGGCCATCGCGGCTGCGGCTCCTTCACCAACAAGGTTGATCTGACGCGGACCATTGTGGACCGTGCCACCGACAACGCCGACCGCGACCCGGAAGAGGGACATCTGGAGGGGACGGGAACTTCGCCAGGTGTCGGCGCGCTTGCATACAGTGGCAGGACTTTTTCACATCGCGATCGAAGGGACGTACATGCCCATGGGTCACACGGCCACGGCCGAGGCCGGCTCCGGCGGCCTGACAGCGACCGAGCACCGGTTGGCGAACGGCCTGCGCGTGGTGCTCTCGGAGGACCACCTGACCCCGGTCGCCGCGGTCTGCCTCTGGTACGACGTCGGCTCGCGCCACGAGGTCCGGGGCCGCACGGGGCTCGCCCACCTCTTCGAGCACCTGATGTTCCAGGGCTCGAAGCAGGTCCACGGCAACGGCCACTTCGAGCTGGTGCAGGGCGCGGGCGGCTCGCTCAACGGCACGACGAGCTTCGAGCGCACCAACTACTTCGAGACCATGCCCACGCACCAGCTGGAGCTCGCGCTCTGGCTGGAGGCCGACCGCATGGGCTCGCTGCTCGCCGCCCTGGACGACGAGTCCATGGAGAACCAGCGGGACGTCGTCAAGAACGAGCGC
Organism: Streptomyces sp. NPDC092045; assembly: GCF_044756005.1. Classification (NCBI taxonomy): domain Bacteria; kingdom Bacillati; phylum Actinomycetota; class Actinomycetes; order Kitasatosporales; family Streptomycetaceae; genus Streptomyces; species Streptomyces sp. NPDC092045. The sequence continues at coordinate 111,294 of NZ_JBIVSC010000006.1, forward strand.
CGCCAGCGCTACGACAACGTGCCGTACGGCACGGCCTTCGAGCGGCTGACCGCGCTCGCCTACCCGGAGGGCCACCCGTACCACCACACGCCGATCGGCTCCATGGCCGACCTGGACGCGGCCACCCTGGAGGACGCGCGGGAGTTCTTCCGCACGTACTACGCCCCGAACAACGCGGTGCTCTCCGTCGTCGGCGACATCGACCCGGAGCGGACCCTCGCCTGGATCGAGAAGTACTTCGGTTCCATCCCCGGCCACGACGGCAAGCCCGCGCCGCGCTCCGGCGAGCTGCCCGACGTCATCGGCGAGCAGCTCCGCGAGGTCGTCGAGGAGGAGGTCCCGGCGCGCGCCCTGATGGCCGCCTACCGGCTGCCGCACGACGGCACGCGCGCGTGCGACGCCGCCGACCTGGCCCTGACGGTCCTGGGCGGCGGGGAGTCCTCCCGGCTGCACAACCGCCTGGTCCGCCGGGACCGCACGGCCGTCGCCGCCGGCTTCGGCCTGCTCCGGCTCGCCGGGGCGCCCTCGCTCGGCTGGCTGGACGTCAAGACGTCCGGCGGCGTCGAGGTCCCCGAGATCGAGGCGGCCGTCGACGAGGAGCTCGCCCGGTTCGCCGCCGAGGGCCCCACGCCCGAGGAGATGGAGCGCGCGCAGGCCCAGCTGGAGCGCGAGTGGCTGGACCGGCTCGGCACCGTCGCGGGCCGCGCCGACGAACTGTGCCGGTTCGCCGTCCTGTTCGGCGACCCGCAGCTCGCCCTCACCGCAGTCGACCGCGTCCTCGACATCACCGCCGAGGAGGTCCGGGAGGCCGCCGCGGCCCGGCTGCGCCCGGACAACCGCGCGGTCCTGGTCTACGAGCCGCTGAGCACCGAACAGAGCGAGAGCGACGAGGAAGAGGGGGCGGAGCAGTGACCGAGGCTGCCGCGTCTTTGACGAGCATGGAGTTCCACCCGCAGCCGACGCCGGGCACCGCCCGCCCCTGGGCCTTCCCGGCCCCGGACCGCGGCACCCTGGAGAACGGCCTGACCGTCCTCACCGGCCACCGCCCCGGCCAGCAGGTCGTGGCCGTGGAGCTCTTCCTGCCGGCCCCGCTGGACGCCGAGCCCGCCGGTCTCGACGGCGTGGCCACCATCATGGCCCGCGCGCTCTCCGAGGGCACCGACCAGCACAGCGCCGAGGAGTTCGCGGCCGAGCTGGAGCGCTGCGGCGCCACCCTCGACGCGCACGCCGACCACCCGGGCGTACGGGTCTCCCTGGAGGTCCCGGTCTCCCGGCTGCCCAAGGCGCTCGGGCTGCTCTCCGAGGCCCTGATCGCCCCGGCGTTCCTGGACACCGAGGTCGAGCGCCTGGTGCGCAACCGCCTCGACGAGATCCCCCACGAGACGGCCAACCCGGCCCGGCGCGCCGCCAAGCAGCTCTCCAGGGAGCTGTTCCCGGCCGACTCCCGGATGTCCCGGCCGCGCCAGGGCACCGAGGAGACCGTCGGGGCGATCGACGCCGCCGCGGTCCGCGCCTTCTACGAGGCGCACGTGCGGCCCGCCACGGCCACCGTCGTGGTCGTCGGCGACCTGACCGGGATCGACCTGGAGAAGGTCCTCGCGGAGACGCTGGGCGCCTGGACCGGCGAGCCCGGCGAGCCGCTGCCGATGCCGCCGATCACCGCCGACGACACCGGCCGGGTCGTGATCGTGGACCGCCCCGGCGCCGTCCAGACCCAGCTCCTCATCGGCCGGATCGGCCCCGACCGGCACGCCCGCGTCTGGCCGGCCCAGGTCCTCGGTACGTACTGCCTCGGCGGGACCCTGACCTCGCGTCTGGACCGGGTCCTGCGCGAGGAGAAGGGCTACACGTACGGCGTGCGGGCCTTCGGGCAGGTGCTCCGCTCGGACGCCGAGGGGAACGGCGCCGCGATGCTCGCCATCAGCGGCTCCGTCGACACGCCCACCACCGGCCCCGCCCTGGACGACCTGTGGAAGGTGCTGCGCACCCTGGCCGCCGAGGGGCTCACGGACGCCGAGCGGGAGACCGCCGTGCAGAACCTGGTGGGGGTGGCGCCGCTCAAGTACGAGACGGCCGCCTCCGTCGCCGGGACGCTCGCCGACCAGGTGGAGCAGCACCTCCCGGACGACTTCCAGGCCCAGCTGTACGCGCGCCTGGCCGAGACCGGCACCGTCGAGGCGACCGCGGCCGTGGTCAGCGCCTTCCCGGTGGACCGGCTCGTCACGGTCCTGGTGGGCGACGCGGCGCAGATCGCGGAGCCGGTGCGGGCGCTCGGCATCGGCGAGGTGACCGTCGTCACCGGCTGACCCACCCCTGCCCGGCCGGCGGTCCACCGCCGGCCGGGCGGCCGGAAGGACCCCGACGTGACGAACCGTCAGGTACCTTCCGGCCGTCGGCGCGGGAACCGCACGGGGGACACCCCCGTGAATTGTCCGTATTGGCGCCAAAGTGATCATCTGGTCTGTGGCATGTCTTACAAAAGGGCATGTTCGGTTGGTGATCGACTGGGGCTCCGCATAGCGTCGGTGCGACTGTTCGCCAGTTGCACCCGCCGCGCCCGCGGCACCGGACAGTCATCGCCGAGTCCCCGTCAGGCGCGAGCCTGGGGAGCCGGGGACCCACGCAGTCCCTGGGGTGAATCGGACGCCTTCGCCTCGCGCGGAGGGGCCCGTAGGAGACCTTCCTGCTCCGAACCCGTCAGCTAACCCGGTAGGCGAGAAGGAAGGAAAGGAACAACGTCTTCATGGCGTTCACCCGTGCCACCGGGAAGCATCGTGGTCCGAGCCGGATGGCGCGCCGCGGCGCGGGCATCGCCGGAGTGGCGACCCTCGCCACCACCGGAGTCATCGGAACCCTGGCATCCCCGGCGCTCGCCGCCGACACGGACAACCGCTCCCCCGAGGACACCGGCCTCACCAAGGTGATCGCCGAGGACTCCCTCGTCGACCGGCTCAACGCCCAGGCCGACGCCCAGGACCGCGAGGCCTTCGAGGCCGTCGCCGAGCAGAAGGCCCAGGCCGAGGCGAAGCGCAAGGCCGAGGCCCGCGCCAAGGAGATCCGCGAGGAGCGGGCCCGCGCCGCCCGCGAGGCCGAGCGCCACCGCCTGAACTCCTTCCAGCTCCCCATCGCCGGCTCGTACGTCTCCACCGGCTACCGGACCGGCGGCTCGCTCTGGTCCTCCGGCAGCCACTCCGGCGTCGACTTCCACGCGGCCTACGGCAGCCGGGTCGTCTCCGTCGGCTCCGGCACCGTCGTCGAGGCCGGCTGGGGCGGCGCGTACGGCAACAACATCGTCATCCGGATGCACGACGGCACGTACACCCAGTACGGTCACCTCTCCTCCATCGGGGTGTACGTCGGCCAGACCGTCGAGCCGGGCCAGCAGATCGGCATCTCGGGCTCGACCGGCAACTCGACCGGGCCGCACCTCCACTTCGAGGCGCGCACGGGCGCCGACTACGGCTCCGACATCAACCCGATCTCCTACCTCCGCGCCCGCGGCGTCGCCGTCTGACCCGGCGTCCCGCGCGCCCCCGGCCCCCGGGCCCCCCGCGTGGCAAAAGCCCCGGCTCGTACTGAGCCGGGGCTTTTCGCCGTCCTGCCGTCGGCCAAAAGGCCGTCATGGATTCCGATGGGGCATCGGAAATTCCGGCGGGCTGCAATAGAGTCGCGGACCAGGCGCAGAACAGGCGCCGCTCGAATTGTCTCGCGCGGACCAAGGCGGAGGTCGGACATGCGCATTCCCGCGCATTCGGTGTGCACGGCGATCCGGGACGACATCGTCTCCGGCGTCTTCGAGCGGGGCGGCCGGCTGACCGAGGAGCAGCTCGCCCGCCGGTACGGGGTCTCCCGCGTCCCGGTCCGCGAGGCGCTGCGCACCCTGGAGTCCGAGGGCTTCGTCCTCACCCGCCGCCACGCGGGCGCGCACGTCGCCGAGCCCACCGAGCAGGAGGCGGCCGACCTGCTCGACATGCGGTCGCTGCTCGAACCGCTGGGGGCCGCGCGGGCCGCGCAGCGGCGCACCGAAGCCCACCTCAAGGTGCTGCGCGGCCTGGTCAGGCTGGGCCAGGAGCGGGCCAGGCGCGGTCAGGGCGAGGACCTGCGCTCGCTGGGCGGCTGGTTCCACGAGACGCTCGCGCAGGCCTCCGGCAGTCCGCCGCTGACCGCGCTGCTCACCCAGCTGCGGCACAAGATCGCCTGGATGTACGCCGTCGAGCAGCCCGAGCGGCCGGTGGAGGCCTGGGCCGAGCACGGCGCGATCGTGGACGCGGTGGCGCGCGGCGACGCCGAGCGGGCGAGGGCCCTCACGGCGCTGCACGCGGAGCGCTCGCTGCCGCTGCACCGGCTCAAGAGGCCGGAGCGGGGGCGCGTGAGGGTTTCGCAACACGTCGTCAACACGACGAGCGTCCGGAATTAACACGCGCACCGTATACAAAGAATAGAAATTCCACAGGGCTTTTCGTGCTGCCCGGAAATAGGGGCGGCGGGGGATCGGGAGTGGAAAAGTGAAAGGCCGTGGCCGCCGGAATTCCGGCGGCCACGGCCTTTCGGTGTCATGGGAAGGGTCAGACGGTCTCGGGGAGCTCGTCCAGGCCCTCGGCGACCAGCTTCGCGAGGCGGTCCAGAGCGGCCTCGGCGCCCTCGGCGTCCGACGCGAGCACGATCTCCTCGCCGCCCTGCGCGCCCAGGCCGAGCACCGCGAGCATGGAGGCGGCGTTCACGGGAGTGCCGTCGGACTTGGCGATCGTCACCGGAACGCCGGAAGCCGTGGCGGCACGGACGAAGATGGACGCGGGGCGGGCGTGCAGGCCCTCGGCCCAGCCGACGTTGACGCGGCGCTCAGCCATGGTGTTGCCCTTCAAGTCTCAAGCGGGTTGTCTAGACCAGTCTCTCACGGGATGCGAGGTGCTCACGCCGACCTCCGGCCCGTACCGGACCGCCTCTCGGCTCCCCCCACCTTGCAACGCGCACCCCCGCCGCGCGACCGGTGCTCCCGGCGCGTCCCGGTCGTAGGCTGACCCCATGCAGAGCGCGTCGGAGCAGTCGGAAGCGGCGGAACCGCAGGCGGAGCCGGTACGGGCCGCACCACCGGAGCACGCCTACCCCGACCACTGGGAGGCGGACGTGGTGCTCCGCGACGGCGGCACCGCGCGCATCGGGCCCATCACCACCGACGACGCCGACCGGCTCGTCAGCTTCTACGAGCAGGTCTCGGACGAGTCGAAGTACTACCGCTTCTTCGCCCCCTACCCGCGCCTCTCCGCCAAGGACGTGCGCCGCTTCACCCACCACGACTTCGTGGACCGGGTGGGACTCGCGGCGACCGTCGGCGGCGAGTTCATCGCCACCGTCCGCTACGACCGCATCGACGACCGCGGCCTGCCCGCCTCCGCCCCGGCCGACGAGGCCGAGGTCGCCTTCCTCGTCCAGGACGCGCACCAGGGCCGGGGCGTCGCCTCCGCCCTGCTCGAACACATCGCGGCGGTGGCCCGCGAGCGGGGCATCCGGCGCTTCGCCGCCGAGGTGCTCCCCGCCAACACCAAGATGATCAAGGTCTTCACCGACGCGGGCTACACCCAGAAGCGCAGCTTCGAGGACGGCTCCGTACGGCTCCACCTCGACCTCGAACCCACCGACCGGTCCCTCGCAGTCCAGCGCGCCCGTGAGCAGCGCGCCGAGGCCCGCTCCGTCCAGCGGCTGCTCACGCCCGGCTCCGTCGCCGTGGTCGGCGCCGGCCGCACGCCCGGCGGCGTCGGCCGCACCGTCCTGCGCAACCTCCTCGGAGCGGGCTTCACCGGACGCGTGTACGCGGTGAACGCCGCGTTCCCCGAGACCGGCGACACCGGCGACGCAGGCCCGGCCCGCCTCGACGGGGTCCCCGCGTACCGCTCCGTCGGCGCCATCGGCGAGCCCGTGGACCTGGCGGTCGTCGCCGTCCCGGCCGAACGGGTGCCGGAGGCCGTCGCGGACTGCGGCGAGCACGGGGTGCGGGGCCTCGTCGTCCTCTCCGCCGGGTACGCCGAGAGCGGGCCGGAGGGCCGCGAGCGGCAGCGCCGGCTCGTGCGGCAGGCCCGCTCGTACGGCATGCGGATCATCGGGCCCAACGCCTTCGGCATCATCAACACCGCCGACGACGTCCGGCTCAACGCCTCGCTCGCGCCGCAGATGCCGGCCGCCGGTCGGATCGGGCTCTTCACCCAGTCCGGCGCGATCGGGATCGCCCTCCTCGCCGGACTGCACCGGCGGGGCGCCGGGCTCTCCTCCTTCATCTCGGCCGGCAACCGCGCCGACGTCTCCGGCAACGACTTCCTCCAGCACTGGTACGACGACCCCGGCACCGACGTCGTCCTCCTCTACCTGGAGTCGATCGGCAACCCCCGGAAGTTCACCCGGCTCGCCCGCCGCACCGCCGCCGTCAAGCCGGTCGTCGTCGTCAAGGGCGCCCGGCACAGCGGCAGCGCCCCGCCCGGCCACCGGGTGCCCGTCACCCGCATCCCGCACGCCACGGTCTCCGCGCTGCTCCGGCAGGCCGGGGTGATCCGCGTCGACACCGTCACCGAGCTCGTGGACGCCGGGCTGCTGCTCGCGGCCCAGCCGCTGCCCACCGGGCCCCGGGTCGCGATCCTCGGCAACTCCGAGTCGCTCGGCCTCCTCACGTACGACGCCTGCCTCACCGAGGGGCTGCGCCCGCTGCGGCCCCTCGACCTGACGACCGGGGCGGTGCCGGCGGACTTCCGGGACGCGCTGGCGGCGGCCCTCGCGGACGAGACCTCCGACGCGGTCGTCGTGACCGCGATCCCGTGGGTCGGCGAGGACGGCGCCACCGAGTCCGGCGACGGCGAGGTCCTCGCGGCGGCCCTCCGCGAGGCCGTCGCCTCCGCGCCCGCCCCGACGAAGCCGGTCGTCGTCGTCCACGTCGAGATGGGCGGCCTCGCGGAGGCCCTGGCGGTGGCGACGAGCACGAGGCCGCCGGCGGCGGGGCGGGGGACCGCCGGGGCGGATACGGGTACGGGCGGGAGCACGGGGACGGGCGCGGGGACCGGTCCCGGCGCGAGTGCTTCCGCACCCGCCACGCCGGCGCCTACGCCCGCCACGCCCGTATCCACCACGCCCGCCCCGGCACCCACGCCCGCCCCGGCACCCGCCCCGGCACCCACGCCCGCCCCGGCGTCCGCCGCCGAACCGGCGTCCGCCGCCGAACCGGCGTCCGCCGCCGAACCGGCGTCCGCCACCGAACCGGTGCCGCAGCCCGGGCCGGTCCGGAGCCCCGGGCCGGTCACCATCCCCGCCTATCCCGCCGCCGAACGGGCCGTACGGGCGCTCGCCGAGGCCGTGCGGTACGGGCAGTGGCGGCGGCAGGCGGCCGAGCCCGGGCGGGTGCCCGAGTACGAGGACATCGACGAGGCGGGGGCCGCCGCCCTGATCCGGCGGGTGCTCGGCGGCGCGGAGGCGGACCCGCGGGGCGTCACCCTCGGCACCGACCAGGCCGGCGAACTGCTGGCCCGGTACGGGATCACCGTCCTGCCGACCCTGCCCGCCCCCGCGCCCGACGCCGCCGTCGCGGCCGCCGCCCGGCTCGGCTACCCCGTCGCCCTCAAGACGACCGCGCCGCACCTCCGCCACCGCCCCGACCTCGGCGGCGTCCGGCTCGACCTGGCCACCGAGGAACAGCTCCGCACCGCCTACGCCGAGCTGACCGAGGTCCTCGGCAAGCCCGAGGAGCTCCAGCCGGTCGTCCAGGCCATGGTGCCCCGGGGCGTCGACACCGTCGTCCGCTCCGCCATCGACCCGGCCGTCGGCGCCGTCCTCTCCTTCGGCCTCTCGGGCGCGGCCTCCGAACTCCTCGGCGACACGGCCCACCGGCTGGTCCCGGCCACCGACCGGGACGTCGCGGAACTCGTCCGCTCCCTCCGGACCACCCCGCTCCTCTTCGGCTGGCGCGGCTCCGCCCCCGTCGACACCCCGGCCCTGGAGGAACTCCTCCTCCGGGTCTCCCGGCTCGTCGACGACCACCCCGAGGTGGTCGCCGTCTCCCTGGAGCCGGTGGTCGTCGCGCCCCGGGGCCTCTCCGTCCTCGGCGCGACCGTCCGCCTGGCCCCGCCCCCGCCCCGCACGGACCTCGGCCCGCGCAGCCTGCCGAACTACTGACGGAGGAGTCGGATGTCACAGCCCCCCGCCCTTCCCGCGCCCCCGCCGCCCCCGCAACCGGCCGAGCCGTCCTTACCCGGGGCTTAGGATGGAGTCCATGGCGAAGACCGGTACGACGACCCAGGGGCTGCGCGCGGCGATCGAGCGCAGCGGCTACTACCCGGCCCTCGTGGCCGAGGCGGTGGAGGCCGCCGTCGGCGGCGAGGCCGTCGCGTCGTACGTGGTGCACCAGGAGACCACCTTCGACGCGAACGAGGTCCGCCGCCACGTCACCGTCCTCGTCCTGACGCCGAACCGCTTCATCGTCAGCCACACCGACGAGCAGGCCGCCGACACCAGCTCCCCGACCCCGTACGCCACGACGTCCACCGAGTCCGTGAAGCTCGACCGGATCTCGTCGGTCGTCGTCAGCCGCGTGGTCGCCAACCCCGAGTCGTACACGCCGGGCACCCTGCCCCGCGAGGTGGTCCTCACCATCGGCTGGGGCGCCGTCTCCCGCATCGACCTGGAGCCCGCCGCCTGCGGCGACGCCAACTGCGACGCCGACCACGGCTACACCGGCAACGCCACCGCCGACGACCTCAGCCTGCGCGTGAGCGAGGCCGGGGACGGCCCGGACACCGTCCGGCAGACCCTCGCCTTCGCCCAGGCGCTCTCCGAAGCCACCGCGGCCACCGCCGCCACCGCCCGCTGATGGGACAGCCCGCCGCCGTGTCCCACGGCTGGCCCGACGACCCGGTCCCGCTCGCCCCGGAGACCGCGCCGGTGCCCGAGTACGCCACCGGCTCCCTCGGCGACCTCCTGCCGACGCTCGTCGCGGGCCAGGAGGTGCCCGGCTTCGCCCCGCGGATCGCCGAACTCGCCCCGGCCGACCGGAACTGCGTCTTCCTGATCGACGGGCTCGGCTGGGAGCAGATCAAGGACCACCCGGACGAGGCGCCCTACCTGACCTCGCTCCTCGGCTCCTCGCGGGGCGGCACGGGACGGCCGATCACCGCCGGCTTCCCCGCCACCACCGCGACCTCGCTGGCCTCCGTCGGCACCGGCCGCCACCCCGGCACCCACGGGCTGCCCGGCTACACCGTGCGCAACCCCGACACCGGCGAGCTGATGAACCAGCTGCGCTGGAAGCCGTGGACCGCGCCGCGCGTCTGGCAGCCGTACCCCACCGTCTTCCGGCTCGCCCACGAGGCCGGGATCCACACCGCCCAGGTGTCCTCCCCGATCTTCGAGCAGACCCCGCTCACCCAGATCGCGCTCAGCGGCGGGACGTTCCACGGACGGCTCTCCGGCGAGGAGCGCATGGACTTCGCCGCCGAGCAGCTCGCCGCCGGCGACCGCTCGCTGGTCTACACGTACTACAGCGAACTCGACGGCGCCGGGCACCGCTTCGGCATCGACTCCGACGCCTGGCGCGGCCAGCTCATGTTCGTCGACCGGCTCGTGCAGCGGCTCGCCGGGCAACTGCCGCCCCGCTCCGCCCTGTACGTCACGGCCGACCACGGCATGGTCGACATCCCCTTCGACGAGCGGCACCGCATCGACTTCGACGAGGACTGGGAGCTGCGCGCCGGCGTCGCCCTCCTCGGCGGCGAGGGACGCGCCCGCCACGTCTACGCCGTGCCCGGCGCCGAGGCGGACGTCCTCACCTGCTGGCGCGAGGTCGTCGGCGAGCAGTTCTGGGTCGCGAGCCGCGACGAGGCCATCGCCCTCGGCTGGTTCGGGGACGAGGTCGACGAGCGCGTGTACGGCCGGATCGGGGACGTCGTCGCGGCGGCCCACGACGACGTGGCCATCACGGCCTCCGTCAACGAGCCCCACGAGTCCGCGATGGCCGGCATGCACGGGTCCATGACCCCCGCCGAGCAGTTCGTCCCGCTGCTCGAAGTGCGCTCCTGACCCCCTCCCTCCCCTTCTTCTCCACGCCCCGAAAGGTCCCCGCCCCGTCATGCCCGAGCTGGTCTTCTTCTCCGGAACCATGGACTGCGGGAAGAGCACCCTGGCGCTCCAGATCGCCCACAACCGCGACGCGCGCGGCCTCCAGGGCGTGATCTTCACCCGTGACGACCGGGCGGGCGAGGGCAAGCTGTCCTCCCGGCTCGGCCTGGTCACGGAGGCGGTCGAGGCACCGCGCGGCATGGACGTGTACGCGTACCTCGTCGGCCAGCTCTCCCAGGGCGGCAAGGCCGACTACGTGATCGTGGACGAGGCGCAGTTCCTCGCCCCCGAGCAGATCGACCAGCTCGCCCGGATCGTCGACGACCTCGGACTGGACGTCTTCGCCTTCGGCATCACCACCGACTTCCGCACGAAGCTCTTCCCCGGTTCGCAGCGGCTGATCGAGCTGGCGGACCGCATAGAGCAGCTCCAGGTCGAGGCCCTGTGCTGGTGCGGTGCCCGGGCCACCCACAACGCCCGTACGGTGGGCGGGGAGATGGTCGTCGAGGGCGAGCAGGTCGTGGTCGGCGACGTGAACCGCCCGGCGGAGGAGATCGGTTACGAGGTCCTCTGCCGCCGCCACCACCGCAAGCGGATGACCGCGGCCTCGGCGCACGCGGGCGCCCTCTCCCCGGACGTCCTCCCGGTCAACCAGGCCTGACGCGTCTCCGGCCGGGCCGGGAACAGGGACTTCAGGGAGCCGGGACCGCCGGACGCCGGGACCGCCTGCCGTATCCCCCGTCCGGCGCCCTGCCCGGACGGGGCCCGACGACCGGACCCGACGCCTCCGCCCGGCCGGGACCCACCGACCCCCGTGACGGTGGGTCCCGGCCGGGCGGGCCCGGCTCAGCGCCAGGTCTGGTAGCGGTTCCAGTAGCACGTGATCGTCCGCAGACCGTACTCGCTGTCGTCCAGGCACTCGCCGGTCGCCTGGCTCCGGAAGCTCACCCGGTCGCCGCTCTTGTGCGCGAACCAGCTCTGCTCGCGCGACGAGTCGCAGGCCCGGGTGGCGAGCGTGACGCCGTCGTCGTAGAGGCACTCGCCGGTCGCGAGGTTCCGGAGCTGACGGGTGCCGTCGTTCCAGACGTGCACGTTCCACTTCTGGTGGACGCCGCCGTTGCAGCCGTACCCGCGCAGGCCGTACTGCCGGCTGTCGTCGAGGCAGGACCCGGTGGCCATGTTCGCGAACGTCTGGACCACGTCGGCCGCGCCCAGGACGCCGGCGCCGGTGCCCGTCCCGGCGACCGCGATCGCCCGGGGCGCCGGCCGGTCCGCGGGACGGGCCGTCACCGCCGTGGCGCCGGTGGCAAGGACTCCGGCCGCGGCCAGAAGCACGAGTGCCCCCTTGTGGAAGGAACGCGCACGCATCTCTCTCCTCCTCTCGTCGTGCCGCCGCGAGCGACTCCGGCGGCTCCGCGCCGGACCGGGCCCGGCTCCGCGCCGGTCGGCTCGTGGCGCGGCCGGTCGGCGCGGGCTCACCGTAGGCCCGGGGCCGGCGGCGGGGCCAAGCTTTCGAGCCCCGTCGAAACCATCGGCCCGCGCCCGGGCGGCGGCCGGTCAGAGGAGGCGCGCGCCCGGCTCCAGCAGGGCCCTGCCCATCGACGTCACGGTGTGGAGGACCGCCTTGCCCTCCCGCCGGGTGGCGACCAGACCGGCGCCGCGGAGCACGGAGGTGTGGTGGCTCACGGTCGCCGGCGAGATGCCGAGCCGGCGCGCCAGGTCGGTGGTGCTGCGGCCGTCCGCCGCCGCCTCCAGGACCGCGGCGCGCGTGCGCCCCAGCAGCTCCTCCAGCGCCCGCCCGGTGGACGCGTCGGCGCCGTCCCACAGCGCGCCGCCCAGGGCGTCGGTGACGGTCGGGACGGCGAGGACGGGGGGTTCGGCCGGATCCAGGACGGACAGCATCAGTTCGGCCCGCCGGGTGGAGAACAGCGTGGGGGCGATGACGAGGCCGCGCCCGTCCAGACGGACGTCCGCCTCGTGCGGGTGCTCCAGTTCGAGGACCGGCGGCCGCCAGCGCAGCATCGGGCCGCCCAGGGTCTTCAGCAGGTGCTCGACCCCGCCCTCGGCCATCGCGTTCGCGTACGCGGCGCGGGCCTCGGCCAGGTGCGAGCGCACCCTGTTCCCGTACGGGGCGACGGCCACGCCGTGGCAGGCCCGCAGGGCCGCGGTGACCTGGAGCCACGTCTCGCGGTCGCCGTCCACCAGGTTGCGGGCCCAGGCGCGGTGGGCGGGCCGGAAGCTGATGTGCTCGAACTCGGCGCGGAGCAGGGCGCGGGGAGCGCTCAGCAGCCGTTCCACCGCCTCCTCGACGCATCCCGAGTCGCCCGCCAGGCTCCTCACGTCGAGGTCGGGGCCCCGGGGCGGCAGCAGCGCGAGGAGGGGCCGCGCCCGTTCGTCCAGGCGCCCCCGGACCGCGACCCGCCAGCGCCGGAAGGCGAGGCCGGCGTCGGGGGCGTGCAGCAGCTTCACGCTGTCGAGCGTCTCGGCCGCCGTACCGATCGTCGCGGCCAGCCGGGTCCGCATGAGGTCCTGGGCCGTGAAGTGGATCCGTTTCACCGGGCGTTCCGTTCCCGCGTTCTCGTCCGCACACGCCAGTCTCGGATCCGGGCCGGTGGCCGCACAACGCTCCATCAGGCCAGACGCCGCCCGGCCCCGCCGAGGACGCGCCCCCGCCCGCTCCGGACCGGTGGCCCCACGACGCTCCATCAGGCCAGACGCCGCCCGGCCCCGCCGAGGACGCGCCCCCGCCCGCCGGCGCCGTGGCTCACCCGCGCACGGCGGTCCGGCCCCCGGGCGGACCGGGGCGGCGACGAGCACGCCCGGTGCCCCGCGGGGGATTCATTCCGCCGGAGGCGCCGTCAGCGCGTCGAGCACGGCGCCGTTCACGGGCGCCGTCCCCGTCAGGGTGCCCAGCAGGGCCCGGGCCAGGACGGTCGCGGTGCCGACGCGGGTGTCCTCCCGCTCGTCGCCGGTGACCCTGTCGATCACGGCGTCCCGTACCGCCCGTGAGGCGTCGAGGTCCCCGAAGAGGTCGGGGAAGGAGAGCGCCGTCACGCACACGCCCACGTTGGCGGAGAGGATCGACCGGCCGGCCAGTTCGGGGGGCATGCGCAGGCGTCCGGCGTCGCGGCAGCGCTCCACGGCCTTCAGCAGGATCGCCCGGGCCTCCTCGACGGCCTGCGGCTTCGCGTCGCCCGTCGGCGCGAACATCAGGCGGTAGAGGTGCGGGTTGCGCAGCGCGAACGCGACGTGGCTGTCCCAGGCCGTGCGCAGGTCCGCCACCGGGTCGTCGGTGAGCGGGTTCCGCCTCTTCTCGGCGAGGAAGCGCGCGAAGCCGAGGTCGGCCACCGCCGTGAGCAGCCCCTGCTTGTCGCCGAACTGGCGGTAGATCTCGGGCATGCCGACCTTCGCCCGCTCGCAGATGGCCCGGGTCGAGATCGCCGCGGCGTCCTTGGTGGCGAGCAGTTCCTCGGTGGCTTCCAGGATGCGCTCTCGGGCCGTCGACATGCCTCCACGGTAGCAGCGCTAACAGGTCGGACCTGGGCGAATCCCTCTGGTGGGCCGGTGGCGCCGTAGCGGCGTCCGCATGCTTGTAATCAATGATTACGAACTGTGTTAGCGTTGAAAACGTTCGCGGGCGGCCCGTCGGAGCCGTCCCGCCCGACCGGAAGGAACCGCCATGACCGCGTCCACCACCCTGCGCCAGGTGATCGGCCTCCCCCAGGAGCCGCCGCGTCTGGGCGAGTCGGTCCTGATCATGATCGACTTCCAGAACACCTACCGCACCGGCGTCATGCGGCTCGACGGGGCCGAGGAGGCCGTGGCCGCCGGCGCCCGGCTGCTCGCGGCCGCCCGCGCCGCGGGGACGCCCGTCGTCCACGTCGTCAACGACGGCGGCGAGGGCACCCCGTACGACATCCGGGCCGAGATCGGATCCATCAGCGCCGAGGTCGCCCCCGTCGCGGGTGAGAAGGTGGTCGTCAAGCAGTTCCCCGACGCCTTCCGCGCCACGGACCTGGAGGAGACCCTGAAGGACCTCGGCGCCGGGCGCGACCTGGTCCTCGCCGGGTTCATGACCCACCTGTGCGTCCTGTTCACCGCCCAGGGCGCCTTCGGGCTCGGTTACCGCCCGGCCGTCGTCGCCGAGGCCACCGCCACCCGCCCCCTGGAGGCGCCGGACGGCACCGTCCTGCCCCCGGCCGTGCTGGCGACCGCGAGCCTGACGACGGTCTCCGACCTGTTCGGCACGGTGGTCCGCACGGTCGGCGAGCTCGTGGACCCGGTGCCGGTCGCCTGATCCGTCCGGGGCGCGCGGCACCGGGAGTTCACCCGGGGTGCGCCCGGACATCCCCCGCCGATCGATTGCGGGTCGCCCGCCTCGGCGGTAATGGCGTCCGGCCCGTGCGTGACGACCCCGCCTCCGGGCGTTCCGCGCCGTACGACCCCTGGAGGACGTGTGCCCCCCGCCGCCGCCGAGACCGTGCCCGACGAGGTCGGGACCGAGGAGGACGCGGGCCCCGGCCCCCGGGCCGGGGAGCTGGCCCGGGGAGCGCGGGCCGCGGGCGCCGCCGCCCTGCTCACCGCCGCGCTGTTCTGCCTCGCCACCGCGCTCTCCCGCAGCCACCCCTTCGGCCCGGTGACCAGGAACGTCGTCGACCTGGGCCAGCAGTACCTGCCGTACCACGCCTACTGGCGCTCCTTCCTGCTCGGCGAGACGCACGGCGACGCCTTCCTCAACTGGAACTCCGGCTTCGGTTCCAACTTCCTCGGCGACATCGGCACCTACCTGAGCAGCCCCGTCGACCTGCTCGTCGTGCTCTTCCCGGCGGACCGGATCGAACTCGCGCTGTACGCCGTCACCGCCGTCAAGATCACCGCCGCCGGGGCCGCCATGGCGGCCCTGCTCCTGCGGCTGCGTCCCGGGCCCTGGCCGGTCGCCGCCCTGCTCGGCACCGCGTACGCCCTCTCGGGCTGGACCTTCAACTTCGGCTCCACCGTCCCGATGTGGCTCGACGGGCTCGTCGCCCTCCCCCTGCTCTGCCTGGTCGGCGAGTGGGCCCGCACCGCCCGCCGCCCCGTCCTCGGACCGCTCGTCGTCGCCCTCGCCTGGACCGCCAACTTCTACACCGCGTACATGGCGACCCTCGGCGCGGCCGTCGTCCTCGCCGTCCGGCTGCTCACCGCCGAGGAGACCGCCACCGCCCGGCGGCGCCTCGCCGGGGCGCTGCGCGCCGCCCGGGGCGTCCTCATCGGCGTCGGACTCGCCGCACCGCTCGTCGCGGTCGTCTTCCTCGGCACGAAGACCGCCGACCCCACCCCGGAGGTCACCTTCGCGCCCGCGGCCTGGACGGACGTCCTCGCCCGGTTCCTGCCCGCCACCGCGAGCACGTCCAGCCCCGCGCTCTTCATCGGCACGCCCGCCCTGCTCCTCGCCCTGACCCTGCCCTTCAACCGGGCCGTCGCCCCGCGCGTCCGGGCCGCCCTCACGGCCGCCGTCGTCCTGGTGGCGCTCTCCCTCCAGTGGGAGCCCACCCATCTGCTCTGGCACGCGGGCGCCTCGCCCAACGGCGTCCCGTACCGCCAGGCCTTCGTCCTGTGCGGCCTGCTGCTGGTCGCGGCCTGGTTCTCGGTCGCCGGGGGAGTGCCCCGGCCGGCCGCGCTCCTCGCGGGCGGCGCCCTGCTCGGCGCCCTCGCGTGGGCGGCCCGGGGGAGCGTCGACATCGACCGGTGGACCTTCCCCGCCTTCGGCACGGCCGCGCTCCTGGCACTGGTCGCCGCCCTCCTCGCCCTGACGGCCGCCCGCAAGGGCCCCACCGGCGCCACCCGTCTTCCGTCCGCCCGCCTCCTGCCCCTCCTCGCCGTCCTCCTGCTCGTCGCCGCCCAGGCGGGCGAGGCGGCCGTCACCGGGAAGCGGATCGAGGAGCGGCAGCGCGACAAGGTCGCCTGGTCGCCCCGGACCGGGCCCTGGCACGAGGCCGCGGCGCGCGAGGCGGCCCGCGCGGACGCCTGGCCCCGCCACCGCACGGACCCCGGAGAGGTCCCCGGCGGCAACGACCCCCTCCTCGTCGGCGGGCAGGGCGCCGAGTACTACAGCAGCCTCACCTCCGAGGTGACCTCCCGGACCCTGATCTCCCTGGGCTTCGGCTCCTACGCCAAGGGACGCCACCCGGTCACCCTCGACAACCCCGTCACCGACGCCCTGTTCTCCGTCGGCACCCGCATCCGCTCGCGCCCCGCCGAGCCGGTGCGGAAGGACGCGCCGCCCCGCGCCGAGGTCACCGCCACCACCGTCCCCGTACCGCCCCTGGTCACCGTCCGCCCGTCGCCGCGACCGGCCGGACCCCCGGGGGACTCCGCCTTCGCCCGGCAGGAACGCCTGCTCGGCGCCTCCGTGTACGAGCTGCCCGCGCTCCGCCGCACCGGCGGCACCCTCACCGCCCGCTGTCCGGCCGGCTCCCAGGTCTGGTTCTGGGCGCCCGAGTACCGGGGCACGGCGGCCCTCGCGGGCGGGGAGCCCGTGACGTTCGACGGCAGGCCGCCGGCCGTCAGCGCGGCCATGGGCGCCCTCGGCACCGTGCCGGACTCCGGCGAGGTGCGGATCGCGCTCGGCCCCGGGGGCAGGGCGCGGCTGCCCGGGCAACCGGTCGGCTGCCTGGTCCGCGCCCGCCTCGACTCCGCCGTGGACCGGCTCACCGCCACCGGCGCCACCCGGGTGCGCACCACCGGACACACCGTCACCGCCGAGCTCCCGCCCGGCAGTACGGGCGTCGCCGTCCTCGCCGTACCCCGCGTCTCCGGCTGGAGGTGCGCCGCCGGAGACGCGGACCTCCGCCCCGCGCGCGCGTACGAGGGCCTCGTCGCCGTCCCCCTCGACGGGCGGACGGGCACGGTCCACTGCTCCTTCCGGCCGCCGGGCCTCGCACTCGGCGGCGCCGTCGGCGCGGGCGCGCTCCTCGCGCTCGCGGCGACGGGGCTCCCGCACCGGAGGCGGACCCGTGGCTGACGGGCCGGTCCGGGTTCCCCGGGAGGACGGGAAGAGTTCACCCGGCGTGCAGGCGGGGCTCGTCCGCAGGGAGGAGCGGAGCGTTACCGTACCCGCCGTCCACGGCGTCCAACAGATCGATCCAGTGTGGGGAAACCGAGTGCCGAAACTGTCCGTCGTCGTACCGTTCCACAACGTCGGGGCCTACGCCCCCGACACCCTGCGCAGTCTCGCGAACAACGCGGACCCCGCATTCGAGTTCCTGCTGGTCGACGACTGCTCGACGGACGACACCCCGGAGATCCTCGACCGCTGGCGCGACCGCCTGCCGAACGCCACCGTCATCCGGCACGAGACCAACCGGGGCGTCGCCCAGGCGCGCAACACCGGGATCGACGCGGCGCGCGGCGACTACCTCACCTTCCTCGACGGGGACGACTGGTACGCGCCCGGCCACCTGAGCGCCGCCGTCGCCGGCATCTCCCGTCTGGGCTGCGACTTCGCCCGCACCGACCACGTCCTGTCGGAGGGCCGGAAGCGCCAGATCCGCTACGCCCCCGCCCAGCGGCGCGACACCGTGATGGACCCCAGGGACGGCATCGCGCCGGCCAGCATGGTGACGATGGTGGACTACCCCTTCGTCCCCTTCGGCATCTACAGCAGCCACCTCTTCGCGAACGGCGGATCCCGTTTCGAGACGTCCCTGAGGACCGCCGAGGACCGCCTCTGGGTCTGGCGCCTCCACCTCAGAGCCCGCACGTTCGCCGCGCTCTCCCTGCACGGCGTCTTCTACCGGCGGGGCGTCACCACCTCGCTCACCCAGATCACCGACAACCGGCAGCTGGACTTCATCCCCTCGTACGACCTCCTGCTCGACGAGGTCTCCCGGGACGCCGAGGCGGACCGGTTCCTGCCGAAGGCGGTCCGCACGTACTGCGCGATGATCGCCTTCCACATGGGCAAGGTCGCCGCCTACGACCCCGCCGTCGCCAAGCAGCTGCGCGCCGACGTCGGCGACGCGCTGCGCCGGATGCCGCAGCGGGTCCTCGACGAGACCCTCGCCACCATCGACACCCGGCGCGGCACCCTCCTCCGGAGCCTGCGCGAGACCGGAAGGACCGCCTGACCCATGGCCCCCGACACGGCCCCCGAGAAGGCTCCCGGCACGGACCCCGCCCCGGCCCCCGACGCCCGCCCCGTCCAGATCTTCCAGGTGTCCACCCTCTACGGCGCCGCCACCCTGGCCGCCGCCCTCGACGCCGGGCAGTTCGGCCCCCGTGAGGACGTCCGCCGGCTCCTCCTCGTCTCGCACAACGCCGAGATCCCGGAGACCGCGCTGCGCCTGGAGACCATGACCGGCTACGGACGGATCGCCGCCCGCTTCGACGGCACCCTCGACTGGAACGCGACGATCCACCCGTACCACCCCGCAGCCTGGGCCCCCCGCCCCGAGGAGGCCCCGCTCTGGCAGCGCGTGCTGCGCACCGCCTGGGACCTCGGCGACGCCCCGGTGGAACTGGTCGTCGAGTCCATCCAGGTCAACCCCGCGAAGGCGCTCGCCGGCGCCTTCCCCGAGAGCTCCCTGCACGTCTACGCCGACGGCCTGATGAGCTACGGCCCCACCCGCAACGACCTCGCCCAGTCGATCGCCTGCCGCATCCGGCGGGTCCTCCACCTCGACCTGGTGCCCGGCCTGCGCCCCCTCCTCCTGAGCGAGTACGGCGTCGAGCCCGAGCTCGTCCCCGACGACGCCTTCCGCGCCGTCCTCGCCGAGATCGCCGAGGAGGCCGCCGGCGACCCGGCGCTCGCGCGGGCGGCCGCCGCCGGGCCCACGGCCCTCCTGCTCGGCCAGTACCTCGCCGCGCTGAACCTCCTCACCGCCGAGGAGGAAGAGGAGCTGCACGTGCGGATGCTGCGCGGGGCGGCCGCCGCCGGACACCGCTCGATCGTCTTCAAGCCGCACCCGAGCGCCCCCGCCCGCTACTCCCGGGCCCTCGACGAGGAGGCGGAGCGGACCGGCGTGCGCCTCACGGTCCTCGACGGGCCGCTGCTCGCCGAGACCTTCTACGAGCGGTGCCGCCCCCGGCTCGTCGTCGGCTGCTTCTCCACGGCGATGCTCACCGCCGCCGTCCACTACGACGTGCCCGTCGCGCGCGTGGGCACGGCCGAGGTCCTCGCACGGCTCACCCCCTTCGAGAACAGCAACCGCATCCCGCTCACCGTCGTCGACCACCTCGTCGCGGACCTGGAGCGGGGCGAGGAGCCCGCCGTCCCCGGCCCGGCCCCCGCCTCGCTCACGCCCCTGGTCCGGGCCGTCGGCTACTGCATGCGGCACGGCAGCCACCCGGGGCTCCGGGAGGAGGCCACCCGCTTCCTGGCCGCCCACCACGACGCCCCCGGCACCGCGCACCACTTCGACGCCGAACGGCTGACCCTGCTCGGCCTGCCGGGCGGGGCGGCCGGACCGGCCCCGGGCCCCGCGTCCCGGCTGCGCCGGAGCCTCGCCCGGAGCCGCCGCGGCTGACCGTCCGGGGCCGCCCGCGCACGCGTGCCGCTCCGGTCAGCGCCCGACGGACCTGACCAGGGTGAAGACCGCGCCCTCCGGGTCCGCCACCACGGCGAGCCGCCCCGCCGTGGCGTCGCGCGGCGGGGACAGGACCCGGCCGCCGAGCTCCACGACGAGCCGGGCGGCCGCGTCCACGTCGGCCACCTCGAAGTACGTCATCCAGTGCGGGCCCCGGCCCCGGGGCAGCGCGTCGCCGACGCCGTGCAGGGAGGCCACGGGGGTCCCGTCCACGAAGAGCGTCGCGTAGTCGTCCCCGGGCGGGCCGGCCGGCTCCAGCTCGAAACCGAAGACCGACCGGTAGAACCTGCCGATCGACGCCTCGTACGTGAGCAGCTCGTTCCACACCGGGGTCCCCGGCGGTCCCGCCGTCGCCGTGCCGTGGTGCGCCTCGGCCTGCCAGACGCCGAAGACCGCGCCGGCCGGGTCCGAGCAGATCGCCATGCGGCCCGCCTCGCCCGCGTCCAGCGGGCCCACCGCGACGGTCCCGCCGCAGCCCCGGACGCCCTCGGCGGTCTGGTCGGCGTCCTGGGAGGCCAGGTAGGGGGTCCAGGCGATGCGCAGGTGCCGGTCGACCGGCAGCCGGCCGATGCCCGCCACCTCCTTGCCGCCGAGCAGGGCGCGCACGTACGGGCCGAGCTGCTCGGGACCGGGCGCGAACTCCCAGCCGAAAAGCGCTTGGTAGAACTCCTGCGTGGCGTCAAGCCCGTGCACCATCAGGCTCACCCAACAGGGTGTGCCGGGTGGGCGCCGAGTCGCCTCGGTCATCGTCACCCTCTCCTCGGACCATCGTCGTGGCCGTGCCCCCTTCCGGCGGTGAAACCGGTGGTGGCGCGGTGCGCCCCGGACGCACCACGTCGTGGCGCGCTTCCGCGGGGAAGACGCCGGGTCCGTCCCGCGCGGCCGTGCGGCTGCGCGAGTATGGCATCCATGAAGCCCATCATCTCCGCAAGCGAACTGCTGAGCGAGTCGGCCGGGGTCCGGCCGCCGGTCCTCCTGGACGTCCGCTGGGCGCTCGGCGGGCCGCCCGGACGGCCCGCCTACGAGGCCGGCCACCTGCCCGGAGCGGTCTACGTCGACCTGGACACCGAACTCGCGGGGCCGCCCGGGAGCGGCGGCCGCCACCCGCTGCCCGACCCGGAGGCCTTCGGCGCCGCGATGCGCCGCGCGGGCGTCTCGGCGGACCGGCCGGTCGTCGTCTACGACGGCGGCTCCGGCTGGGGCGCCGCCCGCGCCTGGTGGCTGCTCCGCTGGGCGGGCCACCCGGACGTGCGGGTCCTGGACGGGGGCCTCGCGGCCTGGACGGGCGAGCTGACGGAGAAGGTCCCGGCGCCCGGGCCGGGCGACTTCCGGCCCCGGCCGGGCGCCCTCGGCCTGCTCGACGCCGACGGGGCGGCGGCGTTCGCCCGCTCGGGCCTGCTCCTGGACGCGCGGGCGGCCGAGCGCTACCGCGGGGACGTGGAGCCGATCGACCGCGTCGGCGGGCACATCCCGGGCGCGGTCTCGGCCCCGACGACCGGGAACGTCGACGCCGGGGGGCTCTTCCTGGCCGCCGACGCCCTGCGGGACCGGTTCGCCGCGCTGGGCGCGGCCGGGGGGACGCCGGTCGCGGTCTACTGCGGCTCCGGCGTCTCCGGCGCCCACGAGGTCCTCGCCCTGGAGATCGCCGGCATCCCGGCCTCCCTCTACGCGGGCTCCTGGTCGGAGTGGTCCGCCGACCCGTCCCGCCCGGTGGCCACGGGCCCGGACCCGGAGTAGCGGGGGGGGGGGGGCCCCCCCCCCCGGGGGCCCCCCCCCCCCGCCCGCGGGGGCCCCCCCCCCCCCGCGGGGGGGGCCCCCCCCCCGGGGGCGCCCCCGCCCCCCCCCCCCCCCCCG
>NZ_JBIVSC010000006.1:132808-299449 GCF_044756005.1 Streptomyces sp. NPDC092045
GGGGGGGGCGGCCCCGCTCCGCACACCCCGGGACGCCTCCGCACACCCCGGTACGCCTCCGCACACCCCGGTACGCCTCCGCACACCCCGGTACGCCTCCGCACACCCCGGTACGCCTCCGCACACCCCGGTACGCCTCCGTACACCCCGGTACGTCTCCGCGCGCCTTCGTACGGAGGTCAGTCCTGCTTCTTCCGCCGGGTGCCGAAGACGATCTCGTCCCAGCTCGGCACCGCCGCGCGCCGTCCCGGGCGGACGCCGTCCGCCTCGGCCTGGCGGTCCGTGGTGCCGGTGAGGCGGTCGCGGTGGCCCGAGACCGCGCGGGGCATGAGGACGTCGGCGTACGCGGCGCCCGCGCCCGCCGAGGCGGCCGGGGCCGGGGGCTCCTCCGCCTCCGGCTCGTCCGAGGGCTCGGAGGAGTCCGGCTGCTCGGGCACGACCATGTCGCCCCGGAAGCTCGGCACGGCCTCCAGGAGGCTCGTCAGGGAGTCCCGCTCGTCCTCCGCCTCGGGCGGCGGCGCGGGGGCCCGCTCCAGCTGGCGGTCCAGGGCGCGGTCGAGCGGCCTGTCCCGGGGGAGCCGGGCGATGCGCGGCACGAACGGGAAGCTGGGCTCGGGCGCGGCGGCGATCGTGTCGTCCGTCTCGCCGATCAGGGCCCGCGCCTCGTCGTCCACGGCCTGGACCAGCCGCCGGGGCGGGTCGTACGTCCAGCTCGCCGTGTGGACCTCGCCCGCGACGCGGTAGACGAGCAGCACCTCCCAGGTGCCGTCGTCCCGCCGCCAGGAGTCCCACTGCACGGTGTCCTTCTCGGCGCCGCGCAGCAGCAGCCGCTCCTGCACCGCCTCGCCGAGCTGGGGGCCGCTGTTCTCCCCGGGCCTGCGGACCGGGGTCTTGCGGGCCCGCTCCGCCATGAAGGCGCGCTCCGCGAGCACGGGGCCCTCGAAGCGGCGCACGCGGTCGACGGGGATGCCGGCGAGCTGGGCGACCTCCTCCGCGGAGGCACCGGCTCGTATCCGCGCCTGGATGTCGCGGGGGCGGAGGTGGCTCTCCACCTCGATCTCGATCTGGCCGAGGCGCGCGCGGTCGTTGCGCACGGCGGCGCGGAGCCGCTCGTCGATCGGAAGTGTGTACTCCGTGCTGTCAGCAGCCTTCAGCACCAGTCGTGTGCCGTCGTTGGAGACGGCCACGACACGCAGTTCGGGCATGGGGACCTCCCGGGTGGTGCCTGCCGACGTCACGTGCGTCGCTGCTTCCGCTAGTCGAGTGTGGCCTGCCCGGGTGCAGCCTGCCACTACCTTGCCGAGTTGCCCGCGTGTCGGGCGTGGACCCTGGAACGCCGTTATGGCACGGTTACCTGTCGGCTACGCGGAGTGACTGGCGGTCACTCTGTGCAGCCGGTTCCCGTGCGATGCCGAGCGCCGCCGGTTCGAGCGCCGTCTCCGGCTCCCTTCCCGTGATCCCGGGCACCCGTGAGGGCGTCCGGACCCAGGTTTCGTCAATGTACTCCATTCGGGCCACCGGGGTGGACCGGCGCGCCGCTCAACTTCTCGGACGACACGGGAGTTGAGTCTCCGCGATCTCCCCCTCGCGTGTCGCTCTTCACAGAAACAGTGGAAACGGAACTATTCACTTCCCCCATTTGTCCCTTCTGGGTGCAAGGCACTCGGATGAGTCAGCAGGGGTTGGAGATGCGCCACAGGCCGGAGACCGACACGGACGAGCCGAAGGAGGCGGAGGCGGAGGAGCGCGCGAAGGCGGGGGAGGAGGCCGAGGAGAGCGGCAGGAGAAGGGTCGACCTGAGCATGGCCCAGGTCTCGGGCAGCGCCCTGGCCGCGGTCATCGCCGCCAAGCTCGCCTCGACCCTCGGCGTGTACGGCACGATCATCGGCGCCGGCGTGATCAGCGTCGTCGCCACCTGCGGCGGCCCGTTCTTCCAGTACGTCTTCCGGCGCACCGGCGAGCAGGTCCGCGACGCGACCGCCGCCGCCCGGCCGAGGACCCGTCGGCTCCCGCTCACGGCCCGCGCCGCGTCCGCCCGTACCGTGTCCGGAACCCTGGCCGGGCCCGTGGTCGGGTCCGCGCCCGGGGTCCCGCCCCGGCTGGACGACCCCACGCTGCTGCTCGCCACGGTCCCGCCGCCGCTCCCGGAACGGGAGGAGTTCGGCGAGGCGACCACCCACGGCACCCGGGTCCGGGGCTGGCGGCGCCCGGCGATCGCCGCGGCCCTGGTCTTCGGCGTCACCATGGGCGGCATCACCGCCTACGAGCTGGCCGCCGGGGAGGACTTCGGCGGCCGGCAGGGGACCACCACCTTCGGCTCGGCCGTCCGCGGCGGCGGAGGCGGCGGGCAGGACGCGCCCGACCCGGGCGGGGAGACCACCCCCGCGCCCTCCGGCTCCTCCGACGGCACCGGACGCCCCGGGGACGGCACTCCCTCCCCGTCGGGAACGGGAGCCGCTCCGAGCCCGGACGGCCGGAGCTCCGGGCCGCCGGACACCGGGCAGACCGGAACCGGGAGCCCGTCGGCCGAGCCGACGCCCTCCGCCCCCACCGACGGCGGGACGACCCCCTCGCCGGGACCGACCGGCCCCACCACGGCGCCGACCGCCCCGACCCGGGAGCCGTCCACCGGCACGGGACCGACCGGGGGCTCCTCCGCCCCGTCGGTCCCGGCCCCGGCGGGACCCGACGCCGGGACCGGCCCGGAGCCCGGAGCCGAATGACGGAGCCGGACGGCGAAACGGCCGCCACGCACCCGCGTGGCGGCCGTTTCCGTGCTCCGCGGGGCGCTCTCAGTCGCCCAGGATCCGCCGCAGGTGGTCGTTGGCGAAGAGCCGGTCCGGGTCGAGCCGGTCGCGCAGCGCCGTGAACTCGGCGAAGCGCGGGTAGACCTCGGAGAAGTAGGCGGCGTCGCGGGTGTGCAGCTTGCCCCAGTGGGGACGGCCCCCGTGCGCCGTCATGATGCGCTCCACCGCGGTGAAGTACGCCCGGTGGGGCGTTCCCCTGTAGAGGTGCACGGCGATGTAGGCCGTCTCCCGGCCCGAGGCCGTGGACAGCGTGATGTCGTCCGCCGGGGCCGTGCGCACCTCCACCGGGAAGCTCACCTTGAGCGGAGACCGCTCGACCATCGCCTTGACCTCGCGCAGCGCGGCGACCGCCGCCTCGCGCGGGAGCGCGTACTCCATCTCCACGAAGCGCACCCGGCGCGGCGAGGTGAAGACCTTGTACGGGATGTCGGTGTACGTGCGGGCCGACAGGGCCCGGCTGGAGACCTTGGCGAGCGCGGGGACGACCGGCGGCACCGCCCTGCCCAGGGAGCAGGCGAGCTGGAACACCCCGTTCGAGAGGAGCTCGTCCTCCACCCAGCCGCTGATCCGCCCGGGAGGGGCGGCGGGGCCCGCGCTGCGGTTGTTGCGCTTGGTGTTGCAGTTGTCCGTGTGGGGGAACCAGTAGAACTCGAAGTGCTCGTTCTCCGCGTGCAGCGCGTCGAACTCCGAGGCGACCCGGTCGAAGGACATCGGCTCCTCGCGCGCGGTGAGCAGGAAGACCGGCTCCACCGCGAAGGTGATCGCGGTGACCACGCCGAGCGCGCCGAGCCCGATCCGGGCGGCCGCGAAGACCTCCGGGTTCTCCTTCTCCGAGCAGGTCAGCAGCTGTCCGTCGGCCGTCACCAGTTCGAGCGCGCGGATCTGCGCCGCTATCGACGCCGACTCGCGGCCCGTGCCGTGCGTACCGGTGGAGACGGCCCCGGCGACGGTCTGCTCCATGATGTCGCCCATGTTCGTGAGCGACAGGCCCTCCCGGGCCAGCGCCACGTTGAGCCGCTTCAGCGAGGTCCCCGACTCGACCGTCACGGTCATCGCCTCGCGGTCGATCCGCCGGATCCCGGTCAGCAGCCCCGGCCGGATCAGCACCCCGTCGGTGGCCGCGATCGGCGTGAAGGAGTGACCGGTGCCGACCGTCTTCACCCGCAGCCCGTCCTCCGCCGCCCGGCGCACCGCCTCGGCGAGCTCCTCGGCCGAGGCCGGACTCACCTCGCGGGCCGGGCGGGAGGTGACGTTCCCCGCCCAGTTACGCCACGGACCGCTCGCCGTCCCGGCGCTCCCCGACCCCGCTGTCGTCGTCCCGCTCACGCTGCCCCTCCCGGTTCGGCGCCGGCCTGCGCAGCCGGCGGTGTCCGAGAAGACCCACCGCGACCGCGACCGCGCCCGAGACGACGGGCACCACGTACCCCGCTTCCGCTCCCGACGCGTCGACCACCCAGCCGGCGGCCGAGGAGCCGAGCGCCACGCCGATCGCGAGACCCGTACCCGTCCAGGTCATGCCCTCGGTCAGCTTGGTGCGCGGTACGTGCGCTTCGACGAGGGCCATCGTGGTCACCATCGTAGGTGCGATGGAGAGGCCCGCGACGAAGAGCGCCACGGCCAGCAACGGCAGGTTCCCGGCCAGTAGGAGGGGGATCATACTCACGGCCATCGCGCAGACGCCCAGCAGCCACCTGCGGGACGGCTCGCCCTTGAGGTGGAGCAGCCCGAAGACGGCCCCGGCCAGACAGGAGCCCAGGGCGTAGACGGCCAGGACGAGGCTGGCGGCGGCCTTGTGCCCCCGCTCCTCGGCGAAGGCCACGGTCACCACGTCCACCGAGCCGAAGATCGCGCCGGTGGCGACGAAGGCGAGGACCAGGACCCGCAGACCGGGGGAGCGGAGCAGGGAGGCGTCCCGCTCGCCGTCCCGCCGGGGGTGCGGCCGGGGCTCCGTGGCGCGCTGCGCGGTCAGCCAGAAGACGCCGATCGCGAGGAACACCCCGGCGAGCAGCGGACCGGCCTCGGGGAACCAGGTCGTCGACAGGCCGATGGAGATGATCGGGCCGAAGATGAAGCACACCTCGTCGACGATCGACTCCCAGGAGTACGCCGTGTGCAGGCTGCGTCCCTCGCCCCGGTAGATCTCCGCCCAGCGGGCCCGGATCATCGCGCCGACGCTCGGCACGCAGCCGATCACGGCGGTGAACACGAAGAGCGTCCAGTCCGGCGCCCCCTGCTGCACGCAGAGCAGGAGCCCGGCGCCCGCGGCGAGCGACACCAGCGTCACCGGCCGGAGCACCCGGCGCTGGCCGTGCCGGTCGACCAGGCGCGAGACCAGCGGGCCGAGGACGGCGGCGGACATCGCGAGCGTCGCCGAGAGCGCGCCGGCGAGGCCGTACCGGCCGGTGACCTGCGAGATCATGGTGACGATGCCGATGCCCATCATGGACAGGGGCATCCGGCCGAAGAGCCCGGCGACGGAGAACGACGCGGTTCCGGGCGCCGCGAAGATCGCGCGGTAGGGACTGGGCAAGAGGGTCTCCGGAATCTCCGTGCTTCGGAGCTGGCTCCGCGCGACGACTCGGCACGTGCCCCTGCGACCGCCGGACACGTGTAGTTAACAGCTAAAGCCTACGGCTTTGAACTGAATGGGTCATCCCTCTTTTCGGCCGACCGGCGCCGACGGCCGCCGCGCCCCCTCCTGCCGGGCCGCGCCCCTCGCCGCCGCGCCCCCTTCCGCCGGGCCGCGCCCCTCGCCGCCGCGGTCGGGTGGCAGGATCGGTGTCATGTCCGATCAGCACGATCCCGCCCCGTACGACGCCCTGCTGTTGCTCTCCTTCGGCGGCCCCGAAGGGCCGGACGACGTGGTCCCGTTCCTGGAGAACGTGACGCGCGGCCGCGGCATCCCGAAGGAACGGCTCAAGGAGGTGGGGCAGCACTACTTCCTCTTCGGCGGCGTCTCCCCGATCAACGACCAGAACCGCGCGCTCCTCGACGCGCTGCGGACGGACTTCGCGGAGGCCGGGCTCGACCTCCCGGTCTACTGGGGCAACCGGAACTGGGCGCCCTACCTCACCGACGTCCTCCGGGAGATGATCACCGACGGACGGCGCCACATCGCCGTGCTCACCACCAGCGCGTACGCCTCCTACTCCGGTTGCCGCCAGTACCGCGAGAACCTCGCCGACGCGCTTGCGACCCTGGAGGCGGAGGGGCTCCCGCTGCCCCGCGTCGACAAGCTCCGGCACTACTTCAACCACCCCGGCTTCGTCGAGCCCATGGTCGAGGGCGTCCTCGCCTCCCTCGCCGAGCTCGACCCCGCCGTGCGCGACGGCGCCCACCTCGCCTTCACCACCCACTCCATCCCCGACTCCGCCGCCGACACCTCGGGCCCGGCCCCCGGGCACGGCGAGGGCGGCGCCTACGTGCGCCAGCACCTCGACGCGGCGCGGACGATCGCCGCCGCCGTCCGCGAGCGGACCGGCACCGACCGCCCCTGGAAGCTCGTCTACCAGTCCCGCAGCGGCGCCCCCCACATCCCGTGGCTGGAACCGGACATCTGCGACCACCTGGAGGAACTGCACGGCGCCGGGGCGCCCGCGGCCGTCATGGTCCCGATCGGCTTCGTCTCCGACCACATGGAGGTCCTGTACGACCTCGACACCGAGGCCACCGCCAAGGCCGCCGAGCTCGGCCTGCCCGTCCGGCGCTCGGCCACCGTCGGCTCCGACCCGCGCTTCGCCGCCGCCGTCCGCGACCTCGTCCTGGAGCGGGCCGCCGGGGAGCGGGGCATCCGGGTGGAGCGGTGCGCCCTGGGCGCGCTCGGGCCCTCCCACGACCTGTGCCCGATCGGCTGCTGCCCGGCCAGGACGGAGCGGCCCGCGGCGGCCGGCGCCGACAGCCCGTACGCGTAGCAGGAGCCGCGCGCACCCGTACGCGCAGGAGAACCCCGTGACCCGCCCGCACGCGCAAGGAGATCCCATGACCGAGGCTCCCGACCCCCTGCTCACCGAACTGCACGAGATCGCCCTGGAGGCCGCGCGGCGGGCCGGAGCGCTGCTGCGCGACGGCCGGCCCGACGACCTGGCCGTGGCGAAGACCAAGACGAGCCCCATCGACGTGGTCACCGAGATGGACATCGCCGCCGAGAAGCTCATCACCGGCTTCCTCGCCGAGCGCCGCCCGCAGGACGGGCTCCTCGGCGAGGAGGGCGCCGCCAGCTCCGGCACCAGCGGCGTCCGGTGGGTCATCGACCCGCTCGACGGCACCGTGAACTACCTCTACGGCCTGCCCACCTGGGGCGTCTCGATCGCCGCCGAACGCGACGGCGAGGCCGTCGTCGGTGTGGTCGAGGCGCCGCTGCGCGGCGAGACGTACCACGCGGTCCTCGGCCGGGGCGCGTACGCGGGGGACCGGCGCCTCGCCGTCCGCCCCTCGCCCGCGTTCGACCTGGCCCTGGTCGGGACCGGCTTCGCCTACATCCAGACCCGGCGCGCCCAGCAGGCCGAGGTGGCCCGGCGGGTGATCCCGCGCGTCCGCGACATCCGGCGCGCCGGCTCGGCCGCCCTCGACCTCTGCGACGTCGCCGCGGGCCGCCTCGACGCGTACTACGAGCGCGGCCTCAACCCCTGGGACCTCGCGGCGGGCGGGCTCATCGCCCGCGAGGCGGGCGCCCTGACCGGCGGCCGCCCCGGGGAGCCGGCCTCCGGCGACCTGGCGCTCGCGGCCTCCCCCGGCCTCTTCGCGCCCCTCCAGGAACTGCTGGAGGAACTGGGGGCCTGGCACGACTGACCCCGCCCTCACGGCCCGCACGGACCGCCCGCCCGCACGGGCCGGATCCGGCGGGCCGGGAGCGGACGGACGAGGGCCCCGGTGCCGGGACGGGCACCGGGGCCCTCGCGGGTCCACGACTCCACCGAAGGGGAGCGGCGGGTCAGACGCCGGGCGCGGCCACCTCCACGCCGTGCTCGGCGGCCAGGCGGTGCAGGTCCTCCAGCTCCGCCTGCTCCACCTCCACCAGGTAGTCGTCTCCCGTCTCACGCGCCCGCGTGAGGTCCGTCTGCGTGGTCCTGATGCGGTGCAGCAGGCCGGCGGTGAAAGCGTCCATCGTGCGCCCCCTCGTCATGGGTCGAGTGGCACCGGGGTGTGCCGAGGGTGGGTCGGATCACGCACCGTGGTCTCTGGGGGACAGAGAGCTCCGGGTGGCGTGCCACATACAGGGCGTGATCGCGGGGTGTGCAGTCGTCCTCCCCAGCCCCTTCCGCGGAGAAACCTCAACTGGCCCGCGAATCAGGTGAATTCTCGGTGCCCCTCCCCGGGGCCCCGCCCGGCCCCGGGACCGCACCGCCGCCTTACAGCCGGTTTACGCGCGTACGGGGCAGGATGGGCACCCACAGTCGGCTCAGGTGTCGGCCGGGTCCCGTCCGGGCCGCGGCCCAACGGGAAGGATGTACGACGTGCGCGTACTCGTCGTCGAGGACGAGCAGCTGCTCGCCGATGCGGTGGCCACCGGACTGCGCCGGGAGGCCATGGCCGTCGACGTCGTGTACGACGGCGCGGCGGCCCTGGAGCGCGTGGGGGTCAACGACTACGACGTCGTCGTCCTCGACCGCGACCTCCCGCTCGTGCACGGCGACGACGTCTGCCGCAGGATCGTCGAGCTCGGCATGCCCACCCGCGTCCTGATGCTCACCGCCTCCGGCGACGTCAGCGACCGCGTGGAGGGCCTCGAACTGGGCGCGGACGACTACCTCCCCAAGCCCTTCGCCTTCACCGAGCTCACCGCGCGCGTGCGGGCCCTCGGCCGCCGCACGACCGTGCCCCTCCCGCCCGTCCTGGAGCGCGCCGGCATCAAGCTCGACCCCAACCGCCGCGAGGTCTTCCGCGACGGCCGCGAGGTCCAGCTCGCGCCGAAGGAGTTCGCCGTCCTGGAGGTCCTCATGCGCAGCGAGGGCGCCGTCGTCTCGGCGGAGCAGCTCCTGGAGAAGGCCTGGGACGAGAACACCGACCCGTTCACCAACGTCGTGCGCGTCACCGTCATGACCCTGCGCCGCAAGCTCGGCGAGCCCCCCGTCATCGTCACCGTGCCCGGCTCCGGGTACCGGATCTGACCACGATGGCCACGACCCCCGCGCCCCACCCCCAGGCGCCCCCCAAGCCGACCTGGGACCCCAGGGACCCGGTCCGCCCGCTCCTGCGCCCGACCATCCGGATACGGCTCACCCTGCTGTACGGCGGGATGTTCCTGATCGCGGGCATCCTGCTGCTCTCGATCATCTACCTCTTCACCGCGCAGGCGCTCAGCGACAGCGCGGCCCAGCTCCCCTTCAAGATCGTCAAGGGCGAGGTCCAGGCCACCACCTCGTGGTGCGACCTGCCCGACACGGGCACCGTCGAGCAGTTCAACGACGCGGTGTCCGTCTGCCTCCGGCACCAGAGCGACCGGGCCCTGGACGACCTCCTGCGCCGCTCGCTCTTCGCCCTGCTCGGCCTGAGCATCATCGCCTTCGCCTTCGGCTACGCCATGGCGGGACGGGTGCTCTCCCCGCTCGGCCGGATCACCCGCACCGCCCGCCAGGTGGCCGGTTCCGACCTGTCCCGGCGGATCGAGCTGGACGGCCCGGACGACGAGCTCAAGGAGCTCGCCGACACCTTCGACGAGATGCTGGAGCGCCTGGAGCGGGCCTTCACCGCCCAGCAGCGGTTCGTCGCGAACGCCTCGCACGAGCTGCGGACCCCGCTCGCGATCAACCGCACGCTCCTGGAGGTGCACCTCTCGGACCCCGGCGCGCCCGTGGAGCTCCAGCAGCTCGGCAAGACCCTGCTCGCCACCAACGAGCGCAGCGAGCAGCTCGTCGAGGGCCTGCTGCTGCTCGCCCGGAGCGACAACCAGATCATCGAGCGCAAGCCCGTCGACCTCGCCGAGGTCGCCGAGCGGGCCGTCGACCAGGTGAACGCCGAGGCCGAGGCCAAGGGCGTCGAGATCCGGGGCGGGCGCGAGCCGGCCGTCGTCCAGGGCAACGGCGTCCTGCTGGAACGGATCGCGCTGAACCTGATCCAGAACGCCGTGCGGTACAACGTGCCGGAGGGCGGCTGGGTGGAGGTCACCACCGAGGCCGCGAACGGCCGGGCGGAGCTGCTCGTCTCGAACACGGGACCCGTGGTCCCCGCGTACGAGATCGACAACCTCTTCGAGCCGTTCCGGCGGCTCCGGCAGGAGCGGACCGGCAGCGACAAGGGAGTCGGTCTCGGCCTGTCGATCGCCCGGTCCGTGGCCCGCGCCCACGGCGGCCGTATCATCGCGGAGCCCCGCCAGGGCGGTGGTCTCGTGATGCGCGTCACTCTGCCGATCTGACACACTGCACGAGCCGACCGGTTCCGTTCGCTTTGCGCAGAATTCCCCGGCCCCGCCCCTGAGACGCTCATGTGTGATCGATCACAGGGGAGGGTGTGCGGGCATCCACTCTCCGTGACCGGGAAATCCCTCCGAAAACCAGGAAAAGTCCGGGTTTTCAGGGCCCCGAATGACGGGAAGTACACGGGGTGGCACCCGCGGGGGAAACCCACGGGACCGTGTACGGTCCGGTTCGCCACCCGAAGCCGATCACTCGTGAGAGGGCGCGACGGGTGTCGATTGAGTAACAGACCTTGATGTGAGGCAAAATCTCCGCCTCAGGTCGGGCACAAGTCCGACCTCTCACGCGTTACGTGCGCTGGAGACACCGCAACCACCCAGAGGGGGAGAGCGACATGGCAACGGATTACGACACCCCACGCAAGACCGACGACGACGTCGACTCGGACAGCCTTGAGGAACTGAAGGCCCGCCGGAACGACAAGTCGACCTCGACCGTCGACGTCGACGAGTTCGAGGCCGCCGAAGGCCTGGAGCTTCCCGGCGCCGACCTCTCGAACGAGGAGCTGGCCGTCCGGGTCCTGCCCAAGCAGGCCGACGAGTTCACCTGCATGAGCTGCTTCCTCGTGCACCACCGGAGCCAGCTGGCCCGGGAGAAGAACGGTCAGCCCATCTGCCGCGACTGCGACTGAGAACGCTCGACCGTGGCAGGCGACACACCGTCCCGGAAGCGGCGTCTGCGGCTCCCCGGGAGTCCGCGGACGGACAAGGGCGGACCAGGCCCGGCAGAGGGCGCCCAGGAGGCCCCCGACGCCGAGCCCACCGCCTCCCTGCCCTCCCTCGGCGCACGTGACGACGAGCGGGGCCTACCGGCCTCGCTCGAAGCGGCCACCGCGCCGGAGGCGGCATCCCTCCCCCCGGAGTCACCCCTCCCCGCGGAGCGGGAGGCCGGGCAGGACGACGGGTCGCCCGTCGAAGCGCGACGGGCCGGGCGCCTCGACGCCGTCAAGCGGCTCGCCGCCCCCGCACGGGGCCGGCTCGACAAGATCAAGATCGACTCCGACCGTATCGACGCCGTCCGGCGCGGCGTCGCGCAGGGCGTGAAGCGCGGCGGAGACAGCGCCAGGGCCGGCATCGGCCATCTGGCCGACCGGCTGATCGACCTCGCCCCGCGGATCCCCGTCCGCGACCTGGCGACCCTTCGCAAGCAGTTCCCCGGGCTCGGACCCGAGGAGATCGCCGACAAGCTCGTCGCCGGCGCGGCGAACGCCTCGTCGACCGTGGGCGCGGGCATCGGCGCCGCCGCCATGCTCCCCGTGCCCCCGGCCATGCCTGCCGAGCTGGCGGCCGAGATCACCGGCGTCGCCGCCGTGGAGCTCAAGCTCATCGCCGAACTGCACGAGGTGTACGGACTGCGTCCCCCCGGCCGGCTCGGCCAGCGCTCGGCGGCCTACCTGACCTCCTGGGCCGAGGAGCGGGGCGTCGACCCCACCAGGCCCACCACCGTCAACGCGGCGCTCGGCGGACAGCTCAAGCGCGAACTGCGCCAGCAGATCATGAAGCGCATGGTGCGCAACCTGCCGAACCTCATGCCGTTCATGGTGGGCGCCGCCGTCGGCGCCGTCATGAACCGCCGCGACACCAAGAAGCTCGCCTCGCACATCCGCAAGGACCTGCGCGAGCGCCAGGTCCCCTGGAGCGCCCTCCCGGAGCTGCCCCCGCTGGAGCAGCCCGAGAACCCCGAGGAGCTGGACTTCTAGGGCGTGTGTCGAAAGCAGCGCCGTCTGCCCGGAGGGCAGGCGGGACTTTCGACACACGCCCTAGAGCCCGTCCGGCGCACCGCGGCCGGGGCTCCGCCCCGGCCCCACCGCCGCCGCCCTCAGGACCCGGCCTCGGCCCGCACGGCCTCGACGGCCGCCTCCAGGGCCTCCGGCTCACGGCTGGACAGGTACACGTACGGCGTCGGGTCCGCCGGGTCCGTCACCTCGATCCGCACCGCCCGCGGCACGTAGCTGCGCATCAGCATGAAGGCGCGCGGATCCGCCTTGTGCGTGCGCCAGGCGCGCGCCTCCTCCGCGTCGAGCACCTCGACCGCCCCCAGGGCGGAGACCGGGATCCGCGCGTCCCCCGCCACCAGCGAACCGGCCACCACCCGGACGCGGGCGGAGCCGTACGAGGAGACCGCGGCGCCGGCGAGCACCGCCGCCACGATCAGACCGCCCAGCATCGGGACCGTGCCGAACGGGACCATGATCAGACCGCCGGAGAGGCCGAGCAGGCCCGCGATCACCCACCAGGAGCCGGGCGCCGTCAGCCGCTCGTCGAAGCGCGGCGCGGCCGGGCCGGCGGAGGACTCGGGGGAGGGGGCCGGAGACGGTACGGAAGGCTGCATGCGTCCAAGCTTGGCACGGCGCGACCCGCGTCCGTCCGCGCGGGTAAGGTCTGCGCCTGTGACTGCAACATCTGCCGCCCTCACCCCGCCGGCCGACGCCATACCGCCGGTACGCCACCCCGACGCGCCGGCCCCCGGCGAGCTGCTCGGCTCGCACTACGGGCACTGTTTCGGGTGCGGCGGCGGGCAGCCCCACGGCCTCCACCTGGAGGCGCGGGCGGGCGAGGGCGTGACCGTCACCGCCGAGTTCACGGTGACCGCGGACCACCAGGGCGCCCCCGGCCTCGCGCACGGCGGCGTCCTCGCCACCGCGCTCGACGAGACCCTCGGCTCCCTCAACTGGCTGCTGCGGGTCATCGCCGTGACCGGACGCCTGGAGACCGACTTCCTCCGGCCCGTGCCGGTCGGCACCGTCCTCCACCTGGAGGCTGCCGTCACCGCCGTGCACGGCCGCAAGCTCTACTCGACCGCCGTCGGCAGGATCGGCGGGCCCGAGGGCCCCGTAGCCGTCCGCGCCGACGCCCTCTTCATCGAGGTCAAGGTCGACCACTTCATCGACAACGGGCGCCCGGAGGAGATCCGGGCGGCCATGTCCGACCCCGACCAGGTCAGGCGCGCCCGCGCCTTCGAGGTGAACCCCTGATGCGCAACCCCGTCGACGTACTGATCCGGCGCGTGGACCCCGAGGTCCCCATCCCCGCCTACGGGCACCCCGGTGACGCCGGTGCCGACCTCGTCACCACGGAGGCCGCCGTACTGGCCCCCGGAGAGCGCGCCGTCCTGCCCACCGGCGTCTCCCTGGCCCTCCCCGACGGGTACGCCGCCTTCGTGCACCCGCGCTCCGGCCTCGCGGCCCGCTGCGGAGTGGCGCTCGTGAATGCCCCGGGGACGGTGGATGCCGGGTACCGTGGAGAGATCAAGGTGATCGTGGTCAATCTGGATCCGCGCGAGAGCGTGCGGTTCGAACGATTCGACCGGATTGCCCAACTCGTCGTCCAGCAGGTCGAGAAGGTGCGCTTCCACGAGGTGGCGGAACTTCCCGGTTCGGCGCGGGCCGAGGGGGGCTTCGGGTCCACCGGCGGCCACGCCGCCGTGGACGGCACTACGGGTGGGAATCGATACGCTTCGGTCGTATCCGACCGGGAAGGACAGTGACGTGTTCGGACGTCGCAAGAAGAGCGGTGCCGCCGAGGACGCGGCGGGCGAGGCCGAGCAGGTCGTCGACGCGGTGGAGGGCGAGGACGCGGCCGGGCCGCGTCGGGTGAACCTCCCGCCCGCGCCCCGGCCCGACGGGCCCTGGGACATCTCCGAGGTCACCAAGCCCGACGAAGGCCGCGTGGACCTCGGCGGGGTCTTCGTACCCGGCGTCGAGGGAATGGAGCTGCGGGTCGAGGTGGCGGGCGACGCGATCGTCGCGGCCACCGTCGTGCTGCGCGACAGCGCCGTACAGCTCCAGGCCTTCGCCGCCCCCAAGAACGAGGGCATCTGGGGCGAGGTCCGTGACGAGATCGCCACGGGCATCGTCCAGCAGGGCGGTGTCATCGACGAGGTCGAGGGGCCGCTGGGCTGGGAGCTGCGCGCGCAGGTCCCCGTGCAGCTGCCGGACGGCAATCGCGGCGTGCAGCTCGTGCGCTTCGTGGGCGTCGACGGGCCCCGCTGGTTCCTGCGCGGAGTGATCTCCGGCCAGGGCGCGGTCCAGCCCGAGGCGGCCGGGCTCCTGGAGCAGATCGTCCGCGACACCGTGGTCGTCCGCGGCGACGGCCCGATGGCCCCGCGCGACCCGATCGTCCTCAAGCTGCCGAACGACGCGCAGATGGTGCCGGACGGCGTGCAGCAGGAGGAGCAGGAGAACTCCCGCTTCTCCGGCGGCATGGGCCAGCTCCAGCGCGGCCCGGAGATCTCCGAGATCCGCTGAACGGCGGGCTCCGGAAGCTCACGGACAGGGCCGGTGGGCCGTTTCCCGTACCTCGCGTGCGGGAAACGGCCCACCGGCCCTTTCGCCGTCCCGCCCCGCTCCCCTCGCGCTCCCCTCCCGGTTTTCCACAGGCGGGAGCCGCGGCCCTGGTCCCCGGGGCCCCCGGCGGACCATACTGGCGAGCGCACGCGTTCGAAGAGGGGGAGCACAGGGTGAGCGAGAGCAGCACGGGGTCCGCGACGGCCGTCGTCGAGGACCCGGCGGACCTGCCCATGGTGCGCGTCGAGGACCTGCGCCGCTCGTACGGCACGGGCGAGGCCGCGGTCCACGCCCTGCGCGGCGTCTCCTTCGACATCCCGCGCGGCGAGCTCGTCGCGCTCAAGGGCCGCTCCGGCTCCGGCAAGACGACCCTGCTCAACCTCGTGGGAGGCCTCGACAGCGCCGACGGCGGCCGGATCGTCAT
Source organism: Streptomyces sp. NPDC092045 (assembly GCF_044756005.1). Classification (NCBI taxonomy): domain Bacteria; kingdom Bacillati; phylum Actinomycetota; class Actinomycetes; order Kitasatosporales; family Streptomycetaceae; genus Streptomyces; species Streptomyces sp. NPDC092045. Next base: position 147,737 of record NZ_JBIVSC010000006.1, read on the forward strand.
CGACGGCACCGACCTCTCCACGCTCGGCGAGAGCGGGCTCCTGGAGCTGCGCCGCGACCGGATCGGCTTCATCTTCCAGTCCTTCGGCCTCCTCCCGATCCTCTCCGCCGCGGAGAACGTCGGCGTCCCCCTGCGGCTGCGCAGGGCGGACCCGAAGGAGCGCGAGGAGCGGGTGGCCCTGCTGCTCGGCCTGGTGGGCCTCGCCGACCACGCGGCCCAGCGGCCCGGCGAGCTCTCCGGCGGCCAGCAGCAGCGCGTCGCCATCGCCCGCGCCCTCGCCAACCGGCCGGCCCTGCTCATCGCCGACGAGCCGACCGGCCAGCTCGACGCGGAGACCGGGCTCGCCGTCATGCAGCTGCTGCGCGCCGTGGTCCGCAGCGAGGGCTGCACGGCCCTGGTCGCCACCCACGACCCCCAGCTCCTGGGCCTGGCGGACCGGGTCCTGGAGCTGCGCGACGGCGAGATCACCGAGCACTGAGACCGGGCGCCGGGCACCGGGGGGCGCACGGGCCGGGGCCCGCATCAGGATCACGTCAATACCGCCCCGCACCGTTCTCCGCGTGCGGGACACCCGATCGGCTGGACGTATGGTCGGTCCATGGGACGCGGCAAGCTACGCATCTACCTCGGCGCTGCGCCGGGCGTCGGCAAGACCTACGCGATGCTCTCCGAGGGCCACCGCCGGGTGGAGCGCGGCACGGACTGCGTGGTCGCGTTCGTCGAGCACCACGGACGGCCGCGCACGGAGACGGTCCTGAGCGGTCTGGAGCAGGTCCCCCGCCGCACCCTGGAGCACCGGGGGGCCGCCCTCACCGAGATGGACGTCGACGCGGTCCTGGCCCGCCGCCCGGCGGTCGCCCTCGTCGACGAACTCGCCCACACGAACGCGCCCGGCTCCCGCAACCCCAAGCGGTGGCAGGACGTCGCCGAACTCCTCGCGGCCGGCATCGACGTCGTCTCCACCGTCAACATCCAGCACCTGGAGTCGCTCGGCGACGTCGTCGAGGCCATCACGGGCGTGCGCCAGCGGGAGACCGTCCCCGACGAGGTGGTGCGCCGGGCGGACCAGATCGAACTGGTCGACATGAGCCCCGAGGCGCTGCGGCGCCGGATGGCCCACGGCAACGTCTACACCTCCGACAAGGTCGACGCGGCCCTCTCCAACTACTTCCGCCCCGGCAACCTCACCGCCCTGCGCGAACTGGCGCTGCTCTGGACCGCCGACCGGGTCGACGAGTACCTCCGCAAGTACCGGGGCGAGCACAACATCCGCTCCACCTGGCAGGCCAGGGAGCGCATCGTCGTCGGCCTGACCGGCGGACCCGAGGGCCGCACCCTCATACGCCGCGCCACCCGCCTCGCCGAGAAGGGCGCCGGCGGCGAGGTCCTCGCCGTCTACATCGCCCGCAGCGACGGGCTCACCGCGGCCTCCCCGAAGGAGCTGGCCGTCCAGCGGACCCTCGTCGAGGACCTGGGAGGCACGTTCCACCACGTCATCGGCGACGACATACCGACCGCGCTCCTGGAGTTCGCCCGCGGGGTCAACGCCACCCAGATCGTCCTCGGCTCCAGCCGCCGCCGGTCCTGGCAGTACGTCTTCGGCCCCGGCGTCGGCCAGACCGTCGCCCGCGACTCCGGGCCCGACCTGGACGTCCACATCGTCACCCACGGCGAGGTCGCCAAAGGACGCGGCCTGCCGGTCGCGCGCGGCGCCCGCCTCGGCCGCTCCCGGATCCTCGCCGCCTGGACGATCGGCGTCGCCGGACCCGCCTGCCTCGCCCTGCTCCTCACCCATGTCGACGCCGACCTCGGGCTCGCCAACGACATGCTGCTCTTCCTCGCCCTGACGGTGGCCGCCGCGCTGCTCGGCGGCTTCCTGCCGGCGCTCGCCTCGGCCGCCGCCGGCTCGCTCCTCCTCAACTGGTTCTTCACCCCGCCCGTCCACCGGCTCACCATCGCCGACCCCAAGAACATCGTCGCCCTCGCCGTCTTCCTCGGCGTCGCCATGTCGGTCGCCTCCGTGGTCGACCTGGCCGCCCGCCGCACCCACCAGGCCGCCCGGCTGCGCGCCGAGTCCGAGGTGCTCTCGTACCTCGCGGGCAGCGTGCTGCGCGGCGAGACCAGCCTCGACGCCCTCCTCGAACGGGTCCGCGAGACCTTCTCCATGGAGTCGGTCGCCCTCCTGGAGCGCGAGGACGAGGTCGAACCCTGGACGTCCGCCGCGAGCGTCGGCCCCCACCCGGCGGCCCGGCCGGAGGAGGCGGACGTCGACATGCCGGTCGGGGACCGCCTGGCGCTCGCCCTGTCCGGCCGGGTGCTGCCCGCCGAGGACCGGCGGGTCCTCGGCGCCTTCGCCGCCCAGGCCGCCGTCGTCCTCGACCGGCAGCGGCTCGTCGGCGAGGCGGAGGAGGCGCGGAAGCTGGCCGAGGGCAACAAGATCCGCACCTCCCTGCTCGCCGCCGTCAGCCACGACCTGCGGACCCCGCTCGCGAGCATCAAGGCCTCCGTCTCCTCCCTCCGCTCCGACGACGTCGAATGGTCCGAACAGGACCGGGCCGAGCTCCTGGAGGGCATCGAGGCCGGGGCCGACCGCCTCGACCACCTCGTCGGCAACCTCCTCGACATGTCCCGGCTCCGGACCGGCACCGTCGCCCCCCTCATGCGGGTCGTCGACCTCGACGAGGTCGTCCCCATGGCCCTCGGGGGAGTGCCGGACGGCAGCGCCGAGCTCGACATACCCGAGACGCTCCCCATGGTCGAGGTGGACAAGGGCCTCCTGGAGCGGGCCGTCGCCAACATCGTGGAGAACGCCGTGAAGTACAGCCCCGGGGGCGTGCCCGTCGCCGTCGCCGCCAGCGCCCTGGGCGACCGGGTCGAACTGCGGGTCGTGGACCGCGGCCCCGGCGTCCCCGACGAGGCCAAGGACGGCATCTTCGAACCCTTCCAGCGCTTCGGCGACGCCCCGCGCGGCTCCGGCGTCGGCCTCGGCCTGGCGGTGGCCCGCGGCTTCGTCGAGGCGATGGGCGGGACCCTCGGCGCCGAGGACACCCCGGGCGGCGGCCTCACCATGGTCCTCACCCTGCGGGCCGCGCGGGGCGGACCCCCGGCACCGTCCGCCGACCTCCCGGCCCACGCGGTGACCTGAACCGCGCCCCCGGCCCCTCCCCGCAGTCCCCTCCGCCCGTACGGCGGCCGAAAGGAAGGCATTCCCCCATGACCCGGGTCCTCGTGGTCGACGACGAGCCCCAGATCGTCCGCGCCCTGGTGATCAACCTCAAGGCACGGAAGTACGAGGTCGACTCCGCCCCCGACGGCGCCACCGCCCTCCGGCTCGCCGCCGACCGGCACCCCGACGTCGTCGTCCTCGACCTCGGCCTGCCCGACATGGACGGCGTCGAGGTCATCAAGGGCCTGCGCGGCTGGACGCGGGTGCCGATCCTGGTCCTCTCGGCCCGGCAGACCTCCGACGAGAAGGTCGAGGCCCTCGACGCGGGCGCCGACGACTACGTCACCAAGCCCTTCGGCATGGACGAGCTGCTCGCCCGGCTGCGCGCCGCCGTGCGCCGCAACGAGCCGGTCGGCGTCCCCGAGGGCGGGGCCGCCCTGGTCGAGACCGAGGACTTCACCGTCGACCTGGCGGCGAAGAAGGTCCACCGCGACGGCCGGGACGTGCGGCTCACCCCCACCGAATGGCACCTCCTCGAAGTCCTCGTCCGCAACGTCGGCCGCCTGGTGGGCCAGAAGCAGCTCCTCCAGGAGGTCTGGGGACCCTCGTACGGCACGGAGACCAACTACCTCCGGGTGTACATGGCGCAGCTCCGCCGCAAGCTGGAGCGCGACCCGTCCCACCCGCGCCACTTCGTCACCGAACCGGGCATGGGGTACCGCTTCGAACGGTGAACGGAGAGGCGCCCCGGGACGGCCTCCCCGCCCGGACCCGGGACCGTCGCCTCCCCGGGCCGGGGGCCCGTTCCCCTCGCCCCCGGGCCCGGCTCCCGTGACGGCGGCGGCCGGTACGCTTTCTCCATGAGTGCTGCACCGCGTACAGAGAAGCCGGCCGGCAGGTTCCGCCGGATGCTCGACCGGCTCTCCTCCTCTCCCGAGGACCTGGAGTCCGAGGAGCTCCAGGAGGACGCCGAGGCGTCGGGGTGCACGCGTATCTCCGAGTGCTCCGACCGCCAGATAGTCAAGGTGACTGGTACCTTGCGCACGGTCACGCTGCGCCCCCGGGCCGGTGTGCCCGCCCTGGAGGCCGAGCTCTTCGACGGCACGGCGCCGCTCGACGTCGTCTGGCTCGGCCGCCGCTCCATCGTCGGCATCGAGCCGGGCCGCAAGCTGATCGCCTCCGGCCGGATCTCCATGAGCCACGGCCGGCGGGTCCTCTTCAACCCCAAATACGAGCTCCGACCGCTCGGACAGGAGTAGCCGGTGACGTCCCTCGACAAGCCGACCAGCCCGGACCAGGACGAACGCGCCTCGAAGGAGGTCACCGAGGCCGCGCTGTTCGAGGCCTTCGGCGGTCTGCGGGGCATGGTCGAGACGGTCGTGCCGGGCCTGCTGTTCGTCACGATCTTCACGATCAACAAGAACCTGCAGATCTCCGCGATCGCGGCGCTCGCCGTCTCCCTCGTCCTCGTCGCCGTCCGGCTGATCCGCCGCGACACCGTCAAGCACGCCTTCAGCGGCGTCTTCGGCGTCGCCTTCGGCGTGGTCTTCGCGATGATGACGGGCAACGCCAAGGACTTCTACCTGCCGGGCATGCTCTACACGCTCGGCCTCGCCCTGGCGTACATCGTCACCGCCATCGCCGGAGTGCCCCTGATCGGCCTGATCCTCGGCCCGGTCTTCAAGGAGAACCTCTCCTGGCGCACCCGCAACCCGGGCCGCAAGAAGGCGTACACGAAGGCGAGCTGGGCCTGGGGCCTGATCCTGCTCGGCAAGTGCGCGGTCCTCTTCCCGCTGTACTGGTGGGCCGACCCGACCCGGTTCGGCTGGGTCTCGGTCGCCCTGAAGATCCCGCCGTTCCTGCTCGCGGTCTACCTCACCTGGGTGTTCCTCGCGAAGGCCCCGCCGCCGATCGACGTCTTCGCCGAGATGGAGGCCGAGGAGCGCGCGGAGAAGGCCCGCGAGGAGGCCGCCGCGGCCGAGGGCAGGCCGGAGGCCTGAGACCCGGCCGTACGACCGGGGGCCCGCGACCCGGTCCTACGACGACCGGGGCCCGGGACCCGCTCGTACCGCCCGGGACCCGCTCGTACCGCCGGGGACCCGAGATCCGGCCGTACGACGACCGGGGCTCGTGCCACCGGGGGCCTCGGGCCCGCCCGTACGCGAGTACGGGCGCGAGGCCCCGGGCACGTACGCGAAAGGGGGCCCGGACCTGACGAACAGGTCCGGGCCCCTTCCGTGCGACAACCTGCCGTCAGGGCGTCTCGCGGCGCACCTGGAGCAGGTCCTCCAGCTGCTCCTCGCGGGCCTGCGCGGCCACGAACAGCAGCTCGTCACCTGCCTCCAGGGTCTCCTCGGGGCTCGGCGTGAGCACCCGCGAACCACGGATGATCGTCACGAGCGAGGTGTCCTGCGGCCAGTCCACGTCCCCCACCGTGGTGCCGGCGACGGCCGACTCCGGCGGGAGCGTCAGCTCGACCAGGTTCGCGTCGCCGTGGCTGAAGCGCAGCAGCCGGACCAGGTCGCCGACGCTCACCGCCTCCTCCACCAGGGCCGACATCAGGCGCGGCGTCGAGACGGCCACGTCCACGCCCCAGGCCTCGTTGAACAGCCACTCGTTCTTCGGGTTGTTCACCCGGGCGACCACCCGCGGCACGCCGTACTCGGTCTTGGCGAGCAGCGAGACGACCAGGTTCACCTTGTCGTCGCCGGTCGCCGCGATCACCACGTTGCAGCGCTGGAGCGCCGCCTCGTCGAGCGAGGTGATCTCGCAGGCGTCGGCGAGCAGCCACTCCGCCTGCGGCACCCGCTCCACCGAGATGGCGGTCGGTGCCTTGTCGACGAGGAGGACCTCGTGCCCGTTCTCCAGGAGCTCGCCCGCGATGGAACGGCCCACCGCGCCCGCGCCCGCAATGGCGACACGCATCAGTGACCACCCTCCTCGGGGCCCTCGGCGAAGGCCTCCTCGACCTTCGCGATCTCGTCCGTACGCATCATCACGTGCACCAGGTCGCCCTCCTGGAGCACCGTCTGCGACGAGGGGATGACGGCCTCGCCGAGCCGGGTCAGGAACGCGACGCGCACCCCCGTCTCGTCCTGGAGCCGGCTGATCTTGTGACCGATCCAGGCCGGCGAGGTGTGCACCTCGGCGAGCTGCACCCCGCCGCTCGGGTCCGTCCACAGCGGCTCGGCGCCCGAGGGCAGCAGCCGCCGCAGCATCTGGTCGGCGGTCCAGCGGACCGTCGCGACCGTCGGGATGCCCAGGCGCTGGTAGACCTCGGCACGGCGCGGGTCGTAGATCCGCGCCGCCACGTTCTCGATGCCGAACATCTCGCGCGCGACCCGCGCCGCGATGATGTTCGAGTTGTCGCCGCTGCTCACCGCGGCGAAGGCCCCGGCGTCCTCGATCCCGGCCTCGCGCAGCGTGTCCTGGTCGAACCCCACGCCCGTGACGCGACGACCGCCGAAACCCGACCCCAGGCGGCGGAAGGCCGTCGGGTCCTGGTCCACGACCGCGACCGTGTGCCCCTGCTGTTCGAGGGTCTGCGCGAGAGCGGCTCCCACTCGCCCGCAGCCCATGATGACGATGTGCACGTCCCCTTACCCCGCACTCCTGATCGCCTTGCTGACCTGCGAAAACACCCTGCTCACAACTTTCCTCGCCCGATCCGCCCGGGCCGCGGCGGGCGACGCCCTGCCGGGTCGCCCGCTCCGAGCTTAAGCGGCAACGCCTACGGGGACCGCATCCGAGGGGACAGCGGAAAGATTCCGTATGGATCCGTGAGGACAAGGGGGTCGCGGTGAACTTGGCTCTTTTCGAACGCTTACGATCCTCTCCGTGTCCAAACTGACCGACGTGCCCAAACGGATCCTGATCGGGCGGGCCCTACGCAGCGACAAGCTCGGAGAAACGCTCCTCTCGAAGCGGATCGCCCTCCCCGTCTTCGCCTCCGACCCGCTCTCCTCGGTGGCGTACGCGCCCGGCGAGGTCCTCCTCGTCCTCTCCGTAGCCGGTCTGTCGGCCTACCACTTCAGCCCCTGGATCGCGCTCGCGGTCGTCGTCCTGATGTTCACGGTCGTCGCCTCCTACCGGCAGAACGTGCACGCGTACCCGAGCGGCGGCGGCGACTACGAGGTCGCCAACACCAACCTCGGGCCGAAGGCCGGGCTCACGGTGGCGAGCGCCCTGCTCGTCGACTACGTCCTGACCGTCGCCGTCTCCATCTCCTCGGGCATCGAGAACCTGGGCTCGGCGGTCCCCTTCGTCGTCGAGCACAAGGTCGCCTCGGCGATCGCCGTCATCCTGCTGCTCACCCTGATGAACCTGCGCGGCGTGAAGGAGTCCGGCACCCTCTTCGCCATCCCGACGTACGTCTTCGTCGCCGGCGTCTTCCTGATGATCGCGTGGGGCGCGTACCGGGGCATCGTCCTCGGCGACACCATGAAGGCCCCCACCGCCGACTTCGAGATCAAGCCCGAGCACCAGGGCCTGGCCGGATTCGCCCTGGTCTTCCTGCTGCTGCGGGCCTTCTCCTCCGGCTGTGCGGCCCTCACCGGCGTCGAGGCCATCTCCAACGGCGTCCCCGCCTTCCGCAAGCCCAAGTCGAAGAACGCCGCCACCACGCTCGCCCTCATGGGCGGCCTGGCCGTCACCATGTTCTGCGGCATCATCTTCCTGGCCATGGCCACCGACGTCCGGATGGCCGAGAACCCCGCCCGGGACCTGATCGTCAACGGCGTCCCGGTGGGCGCGGACTACGTCCAGCACCCGGTCATCTCGCAGGTCGCGGCCGCCGTCTTCGGCGACGGGACGTTCCTCTTCGTCGTCCTCGCCGCCGCCACCGCGCTCGTCCTCTTCCTGGCCGCGAACACCGCGTACAACGGCTTCCCGCTCCTCGGCTCGATCCTCGCCCAGGACCGCTACCTGCCGCGCCAGCTCCACACCCGCGGCGACCGGCTCACCTTCTCCAACGGCATCGTGCTCCTCGCCGGCGCCGCCGCCCTCCTCGTCTGGGTCTACGGAGCCGACTCGACCCGGCTGATCCAGCTCTACATCGTCGGCGTCTTCGTCTCCTTCACCCTCAGCCAGACCGGCATGGTCCGGCACTGGAACCGGCACCTGAGGAGCGAGCGGGACCCCGCCAAGCGCCGCCACATGATCCGCTCCCGCGCGATCAACGCCTTCGGCGCCTTCTTCACCGGCCTCGTCCTGGTCGTCGTCCTCGCCACCAAGTTCACCCACGGCGCCTGGGTCGCCCTGCTCGGCATGGTGATCTTCTACGGGACGATGACCGCGATCCGCCGGCACTACGACTCGGTGGCCGCGGAGATCGCCGCCGCCGAGGAGCGCCCCGACGAGTACGTGCGCCCCTCCCGGGTCCGCTCCCTCGTCCTCGTCTCCAAGCTCCACAAGCCCACCCTGCGCGCCCTGGCCTACGCCAAGCTCATGCACGCGGGCGAGCTGGAGGCGCTGACCGTCAACGTCGACCCGGCCGAGACGAAGGCGCTCAGGGAGGAGTGGGAGCGGCGCGGCATCAACGTACCGCTCAAGATCCTCGACTCGCCGTACCGGGAGATCACCCGCCCGGTGATCGAGTACGTCAAGAACCTGCGCCGCGAGAGCCCGCGCGACGCCGTCTCCGTCTACATCCCCGAGTACGTCGTCGGCCACTGGTACGAGCACCTGCTGCACAACCAGAGCGCCCTGCGCCTCAAGGGCCGGCTCCTCTTCACCCCGGGCGTGATGGTGACCTCGGTCCCGTACCAGCTCCGCTCCTCCGAGGCCGCGCGGAAGCGGGCCAGGAAGCGCCAGGAGTGGAACCCGCCGGGCGCGGTCCGCCGGGGCCCGGTGGAGAAGGGCCACAAGGAGACGGCGGGAAAGAGCACCTAGCCGGCCCGGGGAGAACGTCCGGACCGGCCGGGGAGAGCGCCCGGACCGGCCGGAAAGAACAACCGGAAAAGAACAACTAGACTGGTGGGCTGCCGTCCGAACGGCAGCCCACGCGTCTCTTCCCCCCTCTCGTCTGGAGCGCCCCCGCCATGCAGAACACCCCTGTCTCGTCGCTGGTCGGGGAGGAGTACGAGGTCGAGATCGGTCCGGTCGCCCACGGAGGCCACTGCATCGCCCGTACGGAGGCCGGCCGGGTCCTCTTCGTCCGCCACGCCCTGCCCGGGGAGCGGGTCCTCGCCCGCGTCACCGAGGGCGAGGAGACCTCCCGCTTCCTGCGCGCCGACGCGGTCGAGATCCTCGACCCGTCCAAGGACCGGGTCGAGGCGCCCTGCCCCTTCGCGGGCCCCGGCAAGTGCGGCGGCTGCGACTGGCAGCACGCCAAGCCCGGCGCGCAGCGCCGCCTCAAGGGCGAGGTGATCGCGGAGCAGCTCCTGCGCCTGGCCGGGCTCACCCCGGAGGAGGCCGGCTGGGACGGCACGGTCATGCCGGCCGAGGGCGACAAGCTGCCCGCGGGCGAGGTCCCGCAGTGGCGCACCCGCGTCCAGTACGCGATCGACGCCGAGGGCCGCGCCGGCCTGCGCAAGCACCGCTCCCACGACGTGGAGGCGGTCGACCACTGCATGATCGCCGCGCAGGGCGTCTCGGAGCTGGGCGTCGAGAAGCGGACCTGGGAGGGCATGGCGTCGGTCGAGGCGATCGCGGCCTCGGGCTCGAACGACCGCCAGGTCATCCTGACCCCGCGCCCGGGAGCCCGCCTCCCCCTGGTCGAGCTCGACAAGCCGGTCTCGGTCATGCGGGTCGACGAGAAGGACGGCGGGGTCCACCGCGTCCACGGCCGCGCCTTCGTCCGCGAGCGGGCCGACGAGCGCACCCACCGGGTGGGCAGCGGCGGCTTCTGGCAGGTCCACCCGAAGGCCGCCGACACCCTGATGAAGGCGGTCATGCAGGGCCTCCTGCCGCGCAAGGGCGACACCGCCCTCGACCTCTACTGCGGCGTCGGCCTCTTCGCGGGCGCCCTCGCCGACCGCGTCGGCGACCGCGGCGCGGTCCTCGGCATCGAGTCCGGCAAGCGCGCGGTGGAGGACGCCCGCCACAACCTGGCCGACTTCCCGCGCGTCCGCATCGAACAGGGCAAGGTCGAATCGGTCCTCCCGCGCACGGGCATCACCGAGGTCGACCTCATCGTCCTCGACCCCCCGCGCGCCGGCGCCGGCAAGCAGACGGTCCACCACCTGACCGGCCTCGGCGCCCGCCGCATCGCCTACGTCGCCTGCGACCCGGCGGCCCTGGCGCGGGACCTGGGGTACTTCGGGGAGCGGGGGTACCGGGTGCGGACGCTGAGGGCGTTCGATCTGTTTCCGATGACCCACCATGTGGAGTGCGTGGCGATTCTGGAGCCGGTCCGGCAAGGGTCCTGATCCGCGGTTTCTTGGCCTTCACTCCTTGCTCGACCTGTTTCCAGCCAAGCGAGGAGTGGAGCGGTCCGGAGACTGCTGAAAGCTGCTTGACCTGCGGATTCAGCAGGAAACGCCCTCGCCCTTCGCTGACAACAGCTATGCAGTCTTCGGATGCTGACGCTCGAATGACGCTCTGAAACCCCGTCACATCGGCCCGGCCATGTCTGCTGTGTAGAGCCATGACGAAGTCGCCCAGACCGATGATGTGCAGGCGGTTGCGTACTACGTTCAGCGCCGCGGCCTTCTCGCTGATGGAGAGCACTCTGCGGCCCGGTGACACCATCTTGAGGTCCTGGTGTGCCAGAAGTTCAGCAGCCGGTTGCGCTCGCCCATGTCCAGCAGGGACTTCGCCATTCCTTGAGGACGGCCTGCAGGCGGTCGAGGCTGGGATCGCCGCCACGGGTGGATGATATGCGGAAATGGGCGGGCATACGGTGAGTAACTCCCCAGCTGGGCGCGCAGGGCGATGTCGCGGCGACCCCGGAGGTATTCGCATATCAGTTCACATCGCCCGATGAGTGGTCGGCGATCAGCACTGAGGGATTCGGTATGGAAACGGACTGGCCCTGAAGGGGCGTGCGCGCTTCGTCGAAGTCCGTCAGTCGTGCGGCAACGGTGGCCATCGCGAGTCGGTGAGGTAGCGCTGCTGAGAACTTCAGGCTGTGTACCGGGTCGGACTTTGGACGGGATCATTGATCGACGGAAGTGTGGCGGCGAGCGTCGCGTTAGCCCGGTAGCCGGCCCACGTCCACCAAAGAACGTCCGTCCCCAGTCGAGTGATCAGAGAGCCGTCGGAATGGGCGATGTGAGGCGCATCCTCCTCACGCCACTCGGTCAGGCACGTCTGGGCCCGGCGAGTGAGAGAAACCAGGAGTCTGCTCTGAGCAGTACGTCGCGCATTGAGCGGGTCAGAGCGTGCGAGAGACCGGCGAGTGACCCGCCCGTCCATTTCGCGACGCCGCCGCCATCAGTTGGCTCGATGAAGGCCCGCTTGCGCCCCCAGTCGATGAACGTCACCTGCCAACTGCGCCCGCCGAGCAGCAATCGACGAGGTCCCGGCCGTTCCTCCGTCAACACGGAAGGGTCCGTCTGCCCGATTTCGTTACGGCCGGACAGCACCGTGAACTGCGGGGGTGCGGTGAACGAAGCAGCCAACTCGGTGAAGTAACGCCGGCCGAATCGGCGCTCCGCCTCGGGACCGACGAAGAGCATGCTGCCGTCCCCATCGAGAAACCCCTCGTTCACCAGGTGGCGAAGGATGGGGGAAGCGGATCTGTCGAAGGGAGCCAGTCCGTTTCACATGCCTTGCCACACTGGTCGCCGATGCGGTGCTGCTGAAGCGTGGCGGCGAGCAACTGCTGCGCCACGAGGTGTCGGGGCTCCGGAGGGGGTGTGACCGGTTCGACCCAGCCGCGCCCCCAGAGGAGCAGCAGGGCGGCGGCTTGCAGCAGGGTGTCCTCGTCTCACGGGAGTCGATAGCGGTGATCCGCCGGCGCTCGTCGCGCGGGGCTGGTTCAGCACCGCGACCAGCTTGGTGATCGTGTAGACGCCGTTCTCGCCGTGGGCGGGAAGCCGTACGCGCAGGTCGTCGGCCGTGAAGCTCGGCGACCCAGACGCGCTTGCCGTTCTGGCCGAGCAGCCCCGCCAGCTCCTTGGCCTTCTTGTTGACCAAGTGCAGGGGGTTGCCGTGAGTGACGCGGCGACCGTTGGGCGTGGTCTGGACCCAGGTGCCGTTCTCGCTGGTCAGGAAGCCGTGCCAGTTCTTGAGCTCGATCATGCAGACGCCGCCGGGGGCGACGACGAGGGGATTGATCTCGCAGACGTGTCCGGTGTTCCCGGTGAAGGTGAAGTTCGACCAGGCCCGCCAGGGATCCGCGTCGGGCAGCTTCTCGCGGATGGACTCCAAACCGCGGTGTTCGTACTCGGACTCGGCGACCGTGGTCCACCGGCCTCCCCGCATGTGCGGCCCCAGCTTCGTCGCTTCCCGCTGAGAGCTGACCGGCTCGGCCATCCGGCGTAGGGAGGAAGCCCTCGGGAGATCCTAACGGCGGGCAGCGACACCCGGGGCAGTGCGACGAAGCGGGCAGGGAGCTGCCGGGCGGTGGCCGCGTGCGATCCGGCCACCATGGCCGTGGTTCCGGCCGCGGGCCGGGGCGGTGCCACGCCGCAGCCGATGCCTTCTTTAAGATCACCGAACAGATTGCGGCCCGACGGGCTTCCCCGCGAGGACATGCCCCCACCCGCACGAGCTACTCGTGCCCTGGGGGAACCACATCGTGTCCATGCTCCTGCTGAAGCTTTCGGCGCAGGATCTGCTCACCCTGCATGCTCGCCGCCACATGGTGCCGCACCTCGCTGCGCGCTGGCGGTACTTCCGCGGCTCGGACGCCTCACTCACGGAGCGCTCGGCCTGGGCGGAGAGTCTGATCAGTCTTGCGAACGATCTGGTCGCTGCCGACCGCGGGAACGTGGAGATGGTCGTCGAGTGCGCCGCCACCATGGACGAGTCCGACCGGCCGCAACCCCGGCTCATCGATGTCGTGCTGGTCGGCCGGCATCCGCACGAGCACCGGCCCTCCGTGCAGATCGTCGAATTGAAGCGCTGGTCAACGGTGACCAGGATCGAACAGGCAACCGCGGACTGGGTCCACGTGTCGGGCATGGGGGCGAAGAAGCATCCCGCGCTGCAGTTGCGTGAGTACTACGAGGCGTTCACGAGCGACAGGGGCCCTTTCAGGAACACCGAATTCGAGTGCGGGGGATTCGCCTACCTGCACAACGCCACGGACGAATCGGTGCGTCCGCTGATCGGGGTGGATGCGCCCACGGGCGCGTACGCACGCGTGTACACGGCTGATCGGCGGGCCCAGTTCCTTGATGACATCAGGGCGAGCTTCGACGCCGAGGGCGGCGCGGCCGAGGCCGTGACGATGTTGGAGACCATGGGGCTGCGCAACACACCGCTGCTCGATGCGATGAACTGGTCCCGAGGCGATGACACCGTCTTCGTCCTCCGCGGGCGCCAGAAGGTGGTCGCGGACCAGATTCTCGAAGCGGCGGCCAAGGTACTGCCCGACCCGGAGCATCCCGCTCTGATCCCCGACGAGAGGCGTGTGATCTTCCTGGTCACAGGTGGTGCCGGCACCGGCAAGAGCGCCATCGGCCTGCAGGTCAAGGCGCAGCTCGAGGCGCAGGGGCGCACCGTGAAGTACGCCAGCGGGAGCAGGGCCTTCAACGCGGCCATCCAGGAGCACGTCGGATACGGGGACAAGCAGTTCAGGGAGACGTTCACCTACTTCAGCAACTTCGTGGACACCTCGGTGCCCCCGGTGGACGTGCTGATCTGCGACGAGGCGCATCGACTGAGGGATCGCTCGACGAACCGGTTCTGGACGCCGGAGCAGCGGGAGATCTGGGGGAGGGGACCGCAGGTGGACGAGCTCCTCGATGCGTCACGCCTGACGGTGTTCTTCCTGGACGAAGGCCAGTCCGTGCGTCCGAAGGAAGTCGGAACCGTCGCGTTGATCAGGGATGCGGCCGTGCGCCGCGGTGCTGACCTGCTCGAATACGGACTGCGCGAGCAGTACCGCTGTGGTGGCAGTGGCTCGTACATCAGCTGGGTGCGTGAAGTCCTGGGCGTGACGGACAAGAAGCCGGAGCCCTGGAGGCCGGACGGGCTGATGCACATCGAGGTGGCGGAGACCCCGGAGGAGCTCGAACGGATCATCCTGACGGAAGCCGGGGCCGGCGCGTCCGCGCGCATGGTGGCGGGGTACTGCTGGCCCTGGACGGAGCCCGCGGGCGAGGAGAAGCGCCTGGAGGCCGATGTCCGTATCGGGGGCTGGCACCGGCCGTGGAACGCGAAGAGCGAGAGCTATTGCGCGGGCGGGGTGCCGCCGTCGGACATCTGGTCCGTCCACCCCAAGGGCCTCGGCCAGATCGGCTGCGTCTACACGGCGCAGGGCCTGGAATGGGACTGGTGCGGGGTGATCATGGGCGATGACATGGTGCGCCGTGGCGATCAGTGGGTGTTCCAGCGCGGAAAGGAGCGGAAGGAAGGCCCGGATTCGGACATCAAGCGTGTCGATGTGCCGGGTTCGCTGGATCCGAAGGTCAGCGCGTCGAGTGTGGCCGACGACGACTTCGCGCGGCTGGTCCGACAGGCATACCACGTGCTGTTGACCCGGGCGAGCCGTGCGACCGTGCTGTACTCCACGGACGAGGAAACCCGCAGGTATCTGAAGAAGCTTGTGGGCCAGGTGGAGATCCATGGGCTTCGACCCACCTGGTTCAACCTTCCGAAGGAAGCTCGCACACCGCATCTGCCGCGCGCCAACGGGAGAGGCAAGCACAAGCGGAGGAAGTCGTCAGGCCCTGATCTCCGGCTGTTCTGACAGCGGATCGGGCTGTGGGGTGGCGGGCTCTCCGGGCCCGCCACGTACCTGCTCAGAAGAACAGGTCTGCCACCGCGGTCAGTGCCGTCACCAGAATACTGGAGACGGCTCCGGCAGCGATGTCGATCAGGATTCCGCGAATCCGCTCACGACGCGCAGGCTTGCACTCGACGGGGTTCATACGGCCACTCCAGGCTGTGAGTTCGGAATGGCAGGGGGCGCCCTACCGGGCAGCCACGCTCGCGCCGTGTGTCGCCACACGACGGGCACAACCATTCGTTACCGAAAGCCTGTTCGGCCTCTTGCATGAACCGCAGCCTCGTACCCTCCGGGAAGGTGCGCAGCGGGATCATGCTATCCGCTGACCATGGCCGTGGCTCAGGGAATAAGCGAACGGAGCTTCTCGCGGGTTTCAGGGTCCGTCGAGTAGACGACCGTTCCGATCATGCCGCGGGTCAGGAGCACCTTGTACGTGTTGCGGATCAGGCGGTCGATGTCCTCGTCAGGCGTCGCCTTCGTGAAGGAGGGGTCCTTCGAGGCGGTGCGGTCGACCACCCAGCGGTCTGTCCGCCAGACCAGATCCGGACCCATGATCACGCCCGACCAGTCGTACTCGAAGCCCTGGGCGGTGTAGACACAGCCGACCTGGCCAAAGCCCGCGGGATCGGTGGCCCAGAGCGGAGCTGGCGGTGCGCCCAGCAGGGATCGGTCCCCGTACAGGTTCCACGGTTTCGACCAGTCGCCGATGACCACGTCCGCGGGCAGCGTCGTCATCGCCGGAGTGATCTTGGTGGTCCACTTCCAGCAGTAGCCGGCGGAAAGCCGGGCGCCGTACCCCTGGGCACGCTTGTCGCCGAGGAAGTCCTCCAGTTCCTGAGGGCTGTCCACCGTCAGCAGCTGCACCTTGCCGTCGGGCTCCCACGCGATCGGTCCTTCACTCTCCAGGCCCAGGAGACTGGTCACCCAAAGCAAGTAAGCGTCGCTGCCTCCGCACCGGAACTGGCTGTCCAGCTCCACCAGTGTGAAGTCCACCTCCTGCTCTGCCGCGGCCCGCCTGATCTGCTCGACGGTGCCCATCTCGCCGGGTCGCACCACCTGGTGCTGGTCGAGGAGGAACACCGGGACCCGGGCCGCGTCGATCAGCTCCGCCACCTGTGGGCGTCCGGTGCGCAAGGCGGCCTTGGTGTAGCGGTTGGCGGAGGTCCGGCGGAGCCGGTGTGCCTCGTCGCACACGAGCACGTCGATGTCGTTGGGCTCGGCCTCCATGAAGCTGTTGAAGTAGCGGAACAGGCGCTGGACCTCGGGCTTGCGGGCGCCCGCGACCTTGCGCATGGTCTTCGTGAACGACTGCGAGCCGGTGGCGTGGAGGGCAGACACACCGCGCCGGTACAGGTCACCGAGCACGGACAGGGCGATCACGCTCTTGCCGGACCCGGGCCCGCCGGTCACAACGACCACCTGCTTGCGGTTGGAGCGGTGGGCCTTGCGGACTGCGGCCATCACCGTCTCGTAGGCGAGCCGCTGCTCGTCCAGCAGCACGAACTGTTCCCGGTCGCGGACCTCGTCGGCTGCCACGGCCATCAGCTGCCTGGACGGTCGAACCCTGCCCTGCAGGAGGTCGTCGGCGGCGGCAGCGCCCGGCTTGGCGGCCAGCCTCGAGCGCAGGTAGTCGAGGAACGCACCGCGCTGATCAGCGGTGTACATGCGACCGCGGTGGTCCTCTTCGACCTCGCGCAGCCCGGCGACCCTGGCCTCGGCTGCATTGTGCAGGAAGGCCACTCCCGTGATGGAGCCGGGGTTCTGTTCGAGAGCCCCGTTGAACGAGACGAGGTAGTCGCAGTAGCCCCGTACCTGCTCGATGGGGTTCAGTACCGGCTCGCGGTAGGAGGGCACGCTGCACCGCAGCGGATCGTCGTCCACTGGTTGGGCTTCGGTCCACTGTTTGAGTTCCACGACGACGTACGACGGCTCGCCGGAAACCGGATGCACCCCGGCCAGTATCACGTCCGCGCGCTTGCTCGTCAGCGGCAGCCCGTACTCCAGCAGCATCTCGACTTCACCGAGACCCGCCTCGACCAGGACGTGGGTGAGCGCAGGGATGCTCCGCTCCCAGGAGCGAACCTCCGCAGCGTGCGGCTTGTGGCCGTGCCTGTGGAGGAAGTTCTCGCTCAGCAGCTCCGCCAGCCGCCCCTCGAGGCGAGTGCGGTTGGCCAAGGACGCCGCGGACTCACGGAACAGCAAGAAATCGCCCCCAGGCAGCACGGAGTAGCTCGTGCGGGTGGGGGCATGTCCTTCGATTCCACGTGAAGTGGGGCGGAAGCCCGGCGGGCCGCTGAGATTGTCCTTGTCATCTTATGACAGCGCGTGATCAAGCTGCGGCAGTCTTTGGGGGTTCTCGCGCAGGGCTGCCGCGGCGCGCTCGCGCGCCTGCGTCTCCCGTTGCCTTCAGGGCGTCCGTGCATTCGGGCAGGGAAATGTACGTGGCGTGGCTCAGGTCGCTCGGGAATTGATCCACCAGCCAGTCGGCGGTCTGCGCCGGGGCGGGGTGGGCTACCAGGCATGCTTCGAGATGGGCTGCGTCCAGCCCGGCCGCCACATCGCCGGTGATCCGGTCCGAGCCGTCGATCTTCCCGTACGCCCGGGCGAGCGCTTGATCGCGGACCCTGCCAGCCCCGACGGCTTCCGCCGCCCTCCCGGTCTCCGCCAGCATGCGCAGTGCGGATGCCGCCTCTGCGGCCTGGCGAACGGTCACTGTTGGCTCTTCGTCCGGCAGTAGGTTCAGCTGCTGGTGAGGGCCACGGCCGGCCACGGAGAAGCGGCGGTGACTCGTGACGCTCGTATGACGCTCAGGGCCCGGACGAGGTTGTCCGGGGAGTTGGTAAACCGCCCCTGACCAGCAGATCTTCTTGGGTCGACCCCTGTGACGGGTAAACGATGACCCGTCATGTCGAGTGCGTCGCGATCCTTGAGCCCGCTGAAAAAGGGCCGCTGATCTGGCGTTTCTCCGAGTGTGCGTGATGGGCGTTACGTGCGTTAGGCGCGATATCTCGACGCGTATTCGACGCACGTGACGCACGTTTGACGCACGGACGGCGCGGATTCTGATGGGTCGTCACGCGGGCTTGGCGACCACCGAGTGGAGCCCTCAGCTGTCTGGTGTTAGACGCCTTGAGGTGGCTGGGGCTCGGGTTGCTGAGCTGTTGGCGGCCTTTGCCCCATCCGCTTCTCGGTAGTGACGTTCCGTGAGGCTAGGTAGGGGTCGAGCCTATGCTGAGTCAGGGGCCGTATGGGCTCCAGTGCCCGAGAAAGGGCCTGAGATCGTCGGTTCGCGGTGCGGGAATGTCGGGCAGCCGGGGCGGTGTGTTCAGCGGGTCGAGGCGCTCCACGCGTGCTGCCGCCCAGTCGATCCACGTTTCGGCTTCTCTCCTGGCCTGACCTGGGGGCATGGCCTCGACCCGGGTGCGTACGGCGCTCACGCACTCCGTCAGTCGGATGGCATGGCGCCATGCCGTTTCCTGTGCTTCGAAGTGCCTGACGCGGTACGCCTCGGCGTACCGGACGCGTGCTTCTTCCATGGCGGCTTCCCAGCGGATGCGCTTCTGGCGGGCCGCTTCGATCTCGTCGAGACGTTTGCGTTCGGTGGCTTCGCCGCGGAGGGTGATCTCCTGCGCGATCTCGGCTAGCTGGTCTTCGAGGGAGCGTGCGGGGGTGTCGGACCATTCGCTCGCCCGGTGTGGCTGGCCGCTGTTGAGGACGAAGCGGAGGCGTTCGGACGGGGTGTGGTCGAAGCGGGGGATCCTGATCCAGGAGTTCTTCTTGGCCTCGGCGAATTCCTTCTCGGTGGCGACGTGCTCGGTCCGGTCCTGCTCCTAGAGGACGGGGAACTCCACGGTCTGGTCCTGTGCGGTGATGGTGAAGTGGGGAGACGCCCTGCGGCGGCGATGGGCCGGGGGAGCGGATCCGGTCTGCCCTGCCGCACTGGAGTGTCCTGCGTTCTCGGTCGCGGTGATCAGCGCCTGGACAAGCCTGAGGGCGCGACCTTGGACCGGCTTGGCCAGGCCCAGCGGCTGGGGTTCGCTCTGCATGGCCCGCATCACGCTGTGCGGCCGCGTGAGCCGCGAGGGGACAGGGACGGATTTAAGGGCCGCGAGATGCCAGGCGGGGATGTCGACGAGCTTGATCTCGTACCCGCCACGGCACCAACCCCCGTACAAATCCTTCGTCTTCGGGATCCTTCCGGATCTGCGCGCCGCAGCGACGCGAGAGGGCCGCTTCCCCGGCTCCGGGCCGCTGCCGCTCTTCACGATCCGGCCGCCCGCCTCCGCGAGTTCTTGCAGCAGCTGTTCCGAGAACGCGGCTGTGGGAAAGGGCGCGGCTTTTTCGCCTGGCGGCCGGGATTTTCTGCGCTTGGGTGGGCGGGGGTCGCGGGGGAGGGGGCTGCCCGAGTCTTCCGCGGGCGAGACTTGCGGAGAGGGTAGGTGCCGTGCGTCAGGTAATTCCGGCCGGCGCTCGTCAGGGTGACGCTCCACTGGCCACCCTTTCTGGAGACCGTGACCAGCCCCCGATTCTGCAGTGCCTGGCACGTGGTTTTACATGAGTTCGTCTTCCACACGCCAGCAGGGCAACCAGCGCTCACCCATTGCAGCGCCGAAAGCTGCCGCTCATTGACCTGCCGTTCCAATGACCCACCTTCGGCTCAAGTCGGCCCGCAACGGCGGCATGCTGCCAGGTCCGTTGGGTTGCGGCTGGCGATTCGAAACGATTCGCTCGAATGACCGAGATCCTAGGATTGCCCTTGAGCGTGGGAGTGGATGTCTGGGCGGGCGGGATCTCACCACCGCGCGACAGCACGAGATCCTCGAAGTCCTCGTCGATGTGGTGATCGAAGGCTGGGCTGACACCGTGGGTGCGTGCGGACGGCCTCGGCCGGCTCTCGCAGGTCCACAGCGAGCTCGCCGCGACGCAGGGAAGCGGAACGGACGGGCCCCGCGTGGTGATCGCTGCTGGTGGGCCTGGCTCGGTACCCGGCCGGCCCCAGGATGTGGGGCCGGCCGCGGAGTGCTGGGGATACCCGCGCACCTGCCACCTGGTCGGAGCCCGCGCCGTAGGGGTTGGCCGGTGCGAGCCTCCTGCCGGGGATCACCCGGACACCACGACGATGACAGGGCGACGGTCCCCGGGCGACAGGCCGGGCATCATCACGCACAGGTCGAGCGTGTTTCACTCGACCTGCAAGGAGCAAGGGAGCTTTCGGCGCGCGACTCGTGCGTGGCGCGCATGATTCGGGGAGTTGGCCGTGGACGCGATCGACCTCCACATACTGAACATCCTCCGCAAGGACGGGCGAGCGCCCGTGTCGGAGATCGCGCGTGCTGTGGGACTCTCGGCGGCTCCGTGCGCCCGCCGCATCGAGCGCATGGAGAGGGAGGGTGTGATCCGCGGCTACACCGCGGTCATCGAGGACAGCCGGGCGGGCATGCTTCAGGCGTTCATCGAGATCCGCCTGCTCGGCGCGACCGACAGTGACGAGATCCAGGGCATCGCCCAGAGCATCCCGGAGATCGAGGAGAGCCACAGCATCGCCGGCACCTCCGACGCCCTGCTCAGGCTCCGGGTCCGGGACGTGAAGCATCTTCAGCAGGTGATCAACGCCGTACGCCGGACCGGCAAGGTGGAGGGCACCAAGACCTTCATCATCATGAACACCTGGACCCGCCCGACCGAGCGAGCCGGCACCCCGTAACCCCGGGACGACGTCGTACTGGCGCCCGGAGGCCGTCCGTCTGCCCGATCGGTGGTGCGGGCCCGACGTCGTCGCCCGGTACACGACTGAACCCGGCTGCTGCCGGAGCCGTCCGGGCGGGTCACTCGTGTGCCGGTGTGACGGTGTGCGCGAGTTGGACGCGAGAGTGCAGGCCGAGTTTCCGGTAGACGCGGGTGAGGGTCGCTTCGACCGTCTTGACGCTGACGGTGAGGGTGGTGGCGATGTCGCGGTTGCTCACTCCGGCGGCGGCGAGTTCGGCGCAGCGTCGTTCGGCGGAGGTGAGGCGGGGGTGGGCGTTGTCGTCCGTGGGAACTGCTTCCAATCGGCTGAGGGTGTGCGCGGCGGTTTCGGCCCACGGGTGTGCCTGGTGGGCGGTGAAGAGGTCGGCGGCGCTTTGCGCGGCGGTGCGGGCACTGGCGCGGCGGCGCCCGCGCCGTTCGGTGTGGCTGAGCGCCAGCAGGGTCCTGCCGCGTTCGAGGGGGAGGTGGCGGAGGCGGTCGGCCGCTTCGGTGAGGCGCCGGGCCGCGGTGTCGTAGTCGCCGCGGGCGGCGTCCAGGAGCGCCTGGGCGCGTTCGAGCGGGGGGAGGACCGTGTGCCTGCCGAGGTCGGTCGCGGTGCGGCGGGTGTCGTCCAGGAGGCTCTGTGCCCGGTCGAGGCGCCCGAGGGCGATGAGGGTCTCGGCGAGTTCGGGGTGCCAGCGCAGGACGGAGGGGTCGTGGACCTGTTGGAGCTCCTCCAGTGCGCGGACCTCCTCCAGGGCCTCCAGAGCCTCTTTGGGGCGGCCGGTGGCCAGGAGGAGGTGGCCGAGGGCGAAGAGGTTGCGGGAGAGGAAGACCTTGTTGTCCTCCTGCCGGGCGGTGGCGGCTCCCCGGCGTGCGTGGACGAGGGCGAGGTCGGTGCGCCCGGCGGTGCCCTCGACGAGGGCGGAGGTGTAGCACGCCGGTGAGGGTGACAGGGCGGTCCCGTCGGTCAGCGCCTGGGCGCGGCGGGCGTGGTCGAGTGCTCTGGTGCACCGTCCGGCGCGGAGTTCGGCTTCGGCGAGGCTGCGCAGGATGTCCACGGTCGCCTCGGCGTCTCCCGTCCGCTCGGCTTCGACGAGCAGGGGGAGCAGCGCGGCGCGGGCCTCTTCGGGGTGGTCGTCGAAGAGGGCGTGCCGGGCGGCGAGGTGCTGAGGTGTGCCGTTGACCGGCATGGAGGCGGTGCGTGGCAGGGACAGGGCACGGCTGAGCGTGGTCCCGGCGCCGGGGTGGCCGAGGACGCGTTGAAGACGGGCCTGCATCGTGAGGGCCATGGCGGCGGTGGTGGTGTCGCCGGCGGTCTCGGCGAGGGCGGTGGCCCGGTCGGCCAGGGAGCACGCCCGATGGGGGTCGCCCTCGTTGACGTTGGCCCAGATGGACTGGCGGATGAGGATCCGCGCGGTGAGGTCGGATCGTCCGGCCGCCGCGTGGAGCGCGGCGGCGAACAGTTCGTCCGCGCTGTGCAGGTGCTGGCCGCTGGCGTCGATCAGGGCGACGAGGGCGTCGACGCGCTGGGCCGGAGTGGTGTCGTGGCCCACGATGAGGCGGGCGGCGGCCCGGCCGCGGGGGAGGTCGCCGTAGTGGGCGGCGTCGCGTACGGCGGTCAGGGCCCGTTCGGCGAGCAGGTCGCTGTCGTCGTGCGGGGTGCGCTGGGCGGCGAGGAGGGAAAGCTCGGCCGCGAGCGCGTGGTCGCCGCGCAGCCGGGCGCGTGCGGCGGCGCGGGCGGCGTGGCGGGCCGACCGCGGGTCGGCGGCGTCGGCCGCCAGCACGGCGTGCCGGTCGCGGCGGACGCTGTCGTGGCTGGCCTCGGCCAGGCGGGCGTGCAGGAGCCTGCGTGCGTGGCCCGGCAGCCGGGCCGCGATTTCGGTGCCGATCGCGGAGGCGGTGAACCGCACCGTCCGGTCGGGCTGTTCGAGGTCGACGAGTCCGGCCGCCTCGGCCTCGGCCAGGAGGCTTTCGGCCGCAGGGCCGGCGAGACGACTCAGCAGGTCGAGGTCGGGCCGGTCGTCGAGTGCGGCGAACGTCAGCAGTTCCCGGACCTCCTCCGGCACCGTGCCCAGCCATTCGTCCAGCAACTGGCGGCCAGGGGGAGGAAGGAGTGGATCGTCCTCGGAGGCCGGCACGGCGGCGGTGCTGCTTCGGGCCTGGGCGAGCGCCAGGGCCAGTGCGGGATTTCCTCCGCTGTGGGTGTGGATGCGCGTGACCTCACGGGGGGCGAGCCGGTACGGGGACAGGAGGGCCGCGACCTGAGGGGCCGTGAGGGGCGGAATGCGGACCGCGTGGGCGTCCTCCCCGCACCAGTGGCCCGCAGGCCCCGGGCGCCAGGTGCGCTCGGCCGCGATGACGGGGAGGTCCGGGGTCATTCGCAGTGCCCAGCCCAGGACGGCCGCGCTGGCCGGGTCCAGCCACTGGGCGTTGTCCACCACCAGCGTCACGGGTGGTGCCTCCCGCAGCAGCGCGGCGGTCTGCCGGCGCAGCCGCAAGGCCGCACCGGCGTCGTCCGGGGAGCCCGGCCGGTCGGCGGCCTCGTCGAGTTCCGCCGTCAGCTCCCGGGCGGGAGGAAGCGCCTGGAGCGCCAGCGCGAGTTCGAGCAACCCGGTGTACGGGATCCCGTTGTCCTGTGGGCCCGGGGCCAGCCGCACGACGGGAAGGCCCAGCCGTCGCCCCAGAGCCCCGGCCGCGGTGGTCTTGCCGCTTCCGGGCGGCCCGAACAGGACGACCCGGCGGGTGCCGTCCACGACTTCCGGCACCACCGGCAGCACGGGACCGGCCTCGTGGGACGCGCGCATCCACATCTCGGAGTCTGGCATCGGGCCATGGTGCGCCCGCCGGCCCTCGCCGTCCAGGTCAAGGGATTGCCCCGATGTCGGCCGGGCCCCGCGTCCCTAGCCTCATGGCCACAGCCGAGCCAACCGCTGCCGAACGCCCCCCGCACCCCAGATGACGTTCTGCGGCACATCCCCGACAAGGCCCGGCGGAAGGATTGCGATGAACCGCAAGAACGCCCTGGCAGCCGGTGTCGCGGCAGCCCTCGCCCTCGGCTCCGTGACCATGGTGGCCACCCAGTCCACCGCGGCTCCCCGGCCCACCGCGGCCGCCGGTACCTCCGCCGGCCAACCCGGTGCAGGGTTCAGGGCCATGACGGGCGACGCGCGCGACGAGGCGATACGCACGGCCGCCCGGAACGCGGCCGCCACCGCCCGCGAGCTCGGCCTGGGCCCCGACGAGCGCCTGGTGGTCAAGGACGTGCTGATCGACGTCGACGGCACCCGGCACGTGCGCTACGACCGCACCTACAGAGGCCTGCCGGTGATCGGCGGCGACCTGGTGGTCCACCTCGCCGGGGACGGCACGATCACCGGCTCGGACCTGGCGCACCAGGGCGCGATCAGGATCGCCGGCACCACTCCGAAACTGACGGCCGCCGACGCCTCCGCCAAGGCCGTGAAGCACGCCAGGCACGTGAAGAAGGCGAAGGCCGGCAGCAAGGACAGCGCCCTGGTGGTGTACGCGGTCGGCAAGATTCCCGTCCTCGCCTACCGCTCGACCGTCACCGGCGAGGGCGAGACCGGTCCGACCTCGCGGGAGGCGGTGATCGTCGACGCGACCAGCGGCGCGCCGCTGGACCAGTACGAGCTGCACCAGAGCGTCACGGGCACCGGCAACGGCGTCACCGTCGGCCAGGTCTCCATCGAGACCACCCAGACCGGTAGCGGCTACACCCTGACCGATGCCGCGCACGGCGGGACGATCGTCTACGACGCGTACAACAGCCCGCAGTCGAACCCGAGGCAGAACGCCCGGGCCTTCTCCAAGGCCACCAACTCCTGGGGCAACGGCACCAGCTCCAGCCGCGAGAGCGCCGCCGTGGACGCCTCCTACGGCCTGGCCAAGACCTGGGACTACTACAAGAACTCCTTCAACCGCTCCGGCATCCGCAACAACGGCAGCGGCGCCCCCGCCTACGTCCACGTGGACACCGGCCTGTTGAACGCCTTCTACGACGACGACTGCTTCTGCATGTTCTTCGGCGACGGCTCCTCGCAGAACGGCAACACCCCGGTCACCACGCTCGACGTGGCCGCCCACGAGATGAGCCACGGCGTCACCGCCGCCACCGCCGACCTCACCTACTCCGGCGAGTCCGGCGGCCTCAACGAGGCCACCAGCGACATCTTCGGCACCATGGTCGAGTTCTCCGCCGGCAACACCGGCGACCCGGGCGACTACTACATCGGCGAGAAGCTCAACATGTCCGGCGGCTACATGCGCCGCATGGACAACCCCGCCGCCGACGGCAACTCGCTGTCCTGCTGGACCTCCAGCGCCGGCTCGGTGGACGTCCACTACTCCTCCGGCATCGGCAACCACTTCTTCTACCTGGCCGCCGAAGGCACCGGCACGAAGACCATCGGCGGACGCTCGCACACCGGCACCACCTGCAACAACGACACCTTCAGCGGCATCGGCAAGGACAAGGCGGCCGCGGTCTGGTACCGGGCGCTGTCCACCTACATGACCTCCACCACCAACTACGCCGGGGCCCGCACCGCCACCCTGCAGGCCGCCGCCGACCTGTACGGCATCAACTCCCAGGAGCGCTACCTCGTCTCCAAGGCATGGGCGGCCGTCAGCGTCGGCACCGCCCTGCCCGACCCCGGCACCGGCACCCCCACCCCCACCCCGACCGACCCGACTCCTTCGCCGACCACGCCCCCCAGCGGGAACGCACTGGCCAACGGCAGCTTCGAGCAGGGCACCGGCGGCTGGACCCAGAGCGACAGCATCATCACCAACTCGTCCCTGCAGGCCGCCCGTGACGGGTCCTGGTACGCCTGGATGATGGGCTACGGCGCCGACGCCGTCGAATCCCTCTCCCAGTCGAACGTCGCGGTGCCCTCCACCGGCACCCCGAAGCTCACCTTCTGGCTGAAGGTCTCCACCCAGGAGTCCGGCTCCACCGCCTACGACACCCTCAAGGTCAAGGTCAACGGCACCACACTGGCCACCTACTCCAACGCCCACGCCGGCTCCGGATACGTCCAGAAGACCGTCGACCTGTCCGCCCACAAGGGCCAGACGGTGAAGCTGGAGTTCGCCGGCACCGAGGACACCTACCTGTCGACCATCTTCCTGCTCGACCAGATCGCCATCGGCTGACCGGTCCCGCGCACCACCCGTGCTCCTGTCGGCCGGAGCCCCGCTCGGGTGCTCCGGCCGCAGAAGCCACCGCATGCGCGGGGGCGGCCCGGTTCCCGCTCCGCGGGATTCCCGGTGTGTTCAACCGCCCGACCTGCCTGTCGCACGCATGACAGCTGTGATCGTGAGCGTCTTCCCTGCCAGTCAAACGACCTCATACGGGGAAGAAAGAGCGTTCGCTCGTCCCGGACCACCCGTCAGTCACCGCCCGGTGCCAGGCGGTTCGGAGAGCCCCGTCCCCAGCGCACGCCGCAGGCGAGCCTCCGCTCGTCTCTCCGGCGTGCGTGGAAATCCATGAGGAGAGTCCGTGTCACTCCTGCCGCGCAGAACATCGCGCAACCGGCGAGCCGCCCTCGCCGGCTTGCTCACCAGCGCCCTCGCCTCACTCGGCCTTCCCCTCGCCCCGACCGCCACGGCCGTCCCCGCCGCAGCTCCGATCGCCGAATCCGCCACGGGCACCTACCTGGTCACCCTCGCCGACGAGCCCCTGGTCACCTACGACGGCGGCGTCGGCGACCTCCCCGCCACGAAGCCGGCCCAGGGCGGCAGGCTCGATGTCGCCTCGGCCGCCGCCAAGCGGTACCGCACCCACCTGACGGACCAGCAGAATCGCGTCGCCAAGAAGGTCGGCGCCACCGTCCGCCAGCACTACGCGGTCACCACCAACACCTTCAGCGCCCGGCTCGACGCCCGCCAACTGGTGCGCCTCGCCCGCACCGGGAGCGTCGTGCACATCGCCCCCGACCGCTTCCACCACGCCACCGACGACCGGAACTCCACCGACTTCCTCGGACTCTCCGGCCGCAACGGGCTGTGGAAGGCCCTCGGGGGGACCGCCGAAGCCGGGAAGGGCATCGTCATCGGCGACATCGACACGGGCATCTGACCCGAGAACCCCTCCTTCGCCGCCCCGGCCCTGAGCTCCCGCAAACCCGGCACGAAGGACCGCCACCGCCCCTACCGCGTGGGCACGACCACCGTGATGCACAAGGCGGACGGCGCCACCTTCAAGGGCACCTGCCAGACCGGCGACGGCTTCACCGCCGCGGC
The DNA here is from genome assembly GCF_044756005.1 of Streptomyces sp. NPDC092045. Taxonomy (NCBI): domain Bacteria; kingdom Bacillati; phylum Actinomycetota; class Actinomycetes; order Kitasatosporales; family Streptomycetaceae; genus Streptomyces; species Streptomyces sp. NPDC092045. Next base: position 174,733 of record NZ_JBIVSC010000006.1, read on the forward strand.
CTGCAACGAGAAGGTCATCAGCGCCCGCTACTTCGGCAAGGCATGGTTCGACGCCGTCCCGGAGTCCAACCGGGCCGGATACGTCTCCCCGCGCGACAGCCAGGGCCACGGCACCCACACGGCGGCCACCGCGGCCGGCAACGCCGACGTCCGCGCCACGGCCGGCGGCGAGGACCTCGGCACCGTCTCCGGCGTGGCCCCCGCAGCCGCCATCGCCGTCTACAAAGCCCTCTGGCAGAGCAAGGACGGCCAGGCGGACGGCGGCCTGACCAGCGACCTCGTCGCCGCCATCGACCAGGCCGTCGCCGACGGCGTGGACGTCATCAACTACTCGCTCGGCGCCGCGTTCGAGAGCACGTACGACGACCCGGCCCAGGTCGCGCTCCGCAACGCCGCCGCGGCCGGAGTCTTCGTCGCCACCGCCGCGGGCAACTCCGGCCCGGGAGCGTCCAGCCTCTCCAACACCGCGCCCTGGACCACCACGGTCGCCGCCGGCAGCCCCGTCACCGGCAAGGTCACGGTCACGCCCGACCGGGCCCGCGTCACCCCTGGCGTGCCGACCGACCTGACCGCCGCCTGGTCCGGCGTGCCGGCGGACACCCGGTCCGGCGCCTGGATCGAGTACGGCAACGGGGCGGGCTCCTTCCTGACCCTCAACTGAATCCCGGCACCCACCGGCGGGGGCGGCACGCACACACGTGCCGCCCCCGCACGCGCGCTCCGCACATGCCGGCTAACTCCAGGCCGTCGCGGCGGGCGATCTCCGGCGGGTAGGCGGTCAGGGTGCGCAGGCGCGGGGGCCGACGAGGGGTGCGAGGCTGGGCGGTCCGCCCTCCCCCACGCCGATGGCCAGAACCCCGGGCCGGGGCGGGCGGCGGCCGCCGCACCGGACGGCGGGGCCCGTGTCGAAGAGGTGCAGCAGGGCCTTGCCGGGCGCGGGCGCCCCCACCACGAAGGAGGCCCCGTCGACGCCCGCCTCCTCCAGGGCGTCCCGCACGCGGTCGACCGCGTCCTGCTCCGCCCGCACGTCACCGGCCAGCCAGGCCCGCCCGGGCCGGAACCGCGGCCTGGCCGTCGGCACGCTCCAACTGCCCCTGGCCACCCGCCCCTCGACGTACCCGCCGGGCGCGGCGAGCCGTTCCGCGTCGTCCTGGAGCAGGAGCCGCGGCAGGGGCTCCCAAGTGGCGGCGTCGTGCATCGAGGGCGACTCCCTTCCTCCGGAGGCGTCAGGAGAAGCCGGGGTGCGGGCGGCAGTGGATCATCGATCATCCGGCTGTCGTCACACCAACTCCGCGTCGGGCCCCGCGACGCGGGCGTCGTGCCGGTGCGGCGCGGGCGTCGTGCCCGTGCGAGCGCTCCGAGCGGGGCGCCCGGTGTTCGATCACCCGCGACCGACACCTCCCCCCCGCAACCCCGAACCGGGTGACAAGACCATAGCCGTCCGGGATCCCCGGGGGCCGTTCATGGCATGCTCGTTCCATGACGGGTAGCCGCGACGAGCCGGACGTCCCCGAGCCGGGAAGCAGCGGCTTCGGGGGAGCCCCCGCGCTCTCCCCTACGGCCGGTGAGGGATCCGTCTTCTCGTCGAGCCGCTACGTGGCCCGACGGCAGCCGACGATGACGGCCGCGGACACGCGCGCGCCCGCCCTGACCGCGTCCGCGATCCAGGAGATGCTCGACGGACTGCCCGGCTCGGCGATCTTCCTCGTCCCGCTGCCCGGGGCGGACGGCGGGGTCGCGGACTTCCGGATCGTGGCCGCCTCGCCCGACGCGCTCGACATCGCCGGCCGCAGGGGCAAGGAGCTGGTGGGGCTCAGCGTCCTGGAGACGTATCCGAGCGTGCTCGGCACCGACCTGTGGCGCGGTTACCTCGACGCCCTGGAGAACGGCGTCCGCCACGAGGGGGAGCCCTTCGCGTACGAGGAGGTGCTCGCCGGCGTTCCCCGCCTCTCCCGGTTCGCCGTCCGCGCCGCCGCCTGCCAGGGCGGGCTGATCGTCTCCTGGGTGCGCCTCGACAGCGGCGAGCGCGAGCAGCGCCGCCTGGAGGTGATGCAGCGCCTGGGGAACATGGGCTGGGCCAACTGGGACCTCGTCCGGAACACCATCACCTGGTCCGAACAGGTCTACGACATCTTCGCCCGCGACCCCTCCCTCGGCCCCATGACCCTGGAGGAGCTGCCCCGGCACGTCCTGGACGACGACCTGCCCGCCCTGGGCACCGAGGTGCACCTCCTCCTCGGGGACGGGCGGTCCATCGACCACACCTTCCGCATCACCACCCCCCACGGGGAGGTCCGGCACCTCCGGATCGTCGCGGAGGCCGAGGCGGACGCCCACGGCTCGCCGGTCGAGGTCCACGGCTTCTTCCAGGACCTCACCACCGTGAAGCGGACCAAGGAGCAACTGCTCGAACGCGAGCGGACCGCCCTGGCGCAGCAGGAGACGCTGGCCGCCGAGCGCGTCCTCGCCACCCGGCTCCAGCACGCCCTGCTGCCCCTTCCCCAGCAGTCGCTGAGCCTGGCCGGCCTCACCGTCGACGTCGCCTACCAGCCCCTCCAACAGGGGCTCAACGTCGGGGGCGACTGGTACAGCGCCATCGAACTGCCCGACCGCAGCGCCCTGCTCGTCGTCGGCGACGTCGCCGGCCACGGGCTCGACGCCGTGGCCACGATGGCCCAGCTCCGCTTCACCGCCAAGGGCATGGCCATCACCGGCACCCCGCTCGCCACGATCCTCGCCCGCCTCAACACCCTCCTGTGGCACAGCGCGGACCGCGCCTTCAGCACGGCCACGATGGTCATGGGCCGCTACGAGCCCTCCTCGGGCATCCTCACCTGGGTGCAGGCCGGCCACCTGCCGCCCCTGCTCCTGCGCGACGGCGAGCCCCGCTACCTGCCGTCGCCCCGCGGCGTCCTCCTGGGCGCCACGACCGCCCCCCACTACGAGTCGTCCGCCATCCGCCTGCTGCCCGGCGACCACCTGCTGTTCTTCACCGACGGCCTGGTCGAGGCCCCGGGCGTGCTCCTCGACGACGGGCTCGACCACCTGGCCCGCACGGTCGCCGGGCTCGGCGACGCATCGCGGCCCCTGGACGCCGTCCTGGAGGCACTCGTCGACCCGGCCACCCGCCGCGACGACATCTGCGTCCTGCACGTCAGCGTCTGATGGGGCGGACCGGTTCGGCGAGGCCCGGCGGGCCCCTCGTGCTCCACGCGAACCTCGTCTCCGACCTCGCGGTCGACCCGGGGGAGCGCGAGGTGCTCCGCGCCTGGGCCGAGCAGGCGCCCCGGGAGGCGTGGCTGCTGCGGCCCGGCGACGTCCTGGTCTCCCCGGTGCCGGTCGGGGAGGAGTTCCTGCGGTACGTCTGCGGGCTGACCGGCGTCCCCCGGGACTCGGTCGCGGTGGTCGTCCCGCCGGGGGACGGTACGGCGGACGCGTGCCGTCACGTCGTCGGGGCGGTGGGCGGGCGGCCCCTCCGGGCGGTCCTCCCCACGGCCCTGGACGGCGCGGCGATCGGCCTGGCGCGCGCCCTGGGCGTTCCCGTCGCCCCGTATCCCTCTGTGGCGGCGGCCGAGGCCGCCCTCGGCGTGACCGGGCTGCTCAACACCAAGGCCGGGTTCCGGAGCGTCGCGCCCGCGCTGGGCATGAGGTTGCCGGACGGCCTGGTCCGCCGCCGCGACGGGGTGCCGGGCGCCGTGCGGGAACTCCTCGCCTCGTACGGACGGGTCGTCGTCAAGCCCGACCGGTCGGCGGGCGGCCACGGCATGCTCTTCCTCGCGGAGGCGGAGGCGGAGGCGGACGACGCGGCGGACGCGCCGGATCCGTGGACCGGCGGGCTCGCGCCGGTCGGCGGCCCCGAGGGGCTGTGGGTCGTCGAGCGGCGGATCGACGTGGCCCGGTCGGTGAGCGTGCAGATGGAGACGGGGCCCGGCGGGACGCGGGCGCTGTTCAGCGGCGAGATGCGGACCGCGGACGGCGCCTTCACCGGCTACCTCTCGCCCCTGCCCGAGCCGTCGGCGCACGTCGCGGCCACGCTGGAGGCCTGGGGGCACGCCCTGGGCGGCTTCCTCGCGGCGCGCGGGTACGCAGGGCCCTTCGGGCTCGACGCGATGGTGACGCCCGGCGGCGAGGTCTTCGCGGGGGAGAGCAACGTGCGGCGCACGGCCACCACCACCCCGCAGGCCATGGTGACCCGGCTCGTCGCAGGCGACGTGAGTGGCGTCGGGGGCGGGACCGGGGGCGGAGGTCCGGTCTGGGCGACCGGCAAGGTCCGCGCCCCGGTCGCGTACCCCTTCGCCGCCGCCGTCGAGCGGCTGCGCCGCGAACGGCTCGCCTACGACCCGGCGCGCGCCGAGGGGATCGTCCTGTACGCCGGACCGCCGCCGGACGGCCTGACCTGGCGTTACGCGGTGATCGCCGGCGACCACGCGGGCGTGGCGCGGTACGAGGAGCTGCTGCGGGCCTCCTGGGCCTCCGCCCCCGGCGGCCCTACGGCTCGATCAGGCCCACCCGGATCGCGTAGCGGGTGAGTTCGAGGCGGTCGCGCATGCCCAGCTTCTGGAGGAGGTTGGCGCGGTGGCGCTCGACGGTCTTCGGGCTGATGACGAGGAGGTCCGCGATCTCCTTCGAGCTGTGGCCCTCCGCGACGAGCTTGAGGATCTCCTCCTCGCGCTCGGTCACGGCCTTGTCCGGCAGGGGCCTGCCCTGTTCCGCCCGGTCGAGGTAGGTGCGGATCAGGGCGGTCTCGGCGCCGGGGTAGATGAACGGCTCGTCGCGCACCGCCGCCCGGCACGCCTCCACCAGGTCCCGGTCGGCCACGGACTTCAGGACGTACCCGCTCGCCCCGGCCTTGAGCGCCTCGAAGAAGTACTGCTCGTTGTCGTACATCGTGAGGATCAGGATCCTCAGCTCCGGCTGGAGGCGGCTGAGTTCGCGGGCCGCCTGGAGCCCCGTCCGGCGGGGCATGGAGATGTCGAGGACGGCCAGGTCGACCGGCTCGGAGCGGGCCAGGGCGACGGCCTCCGCCCCGTCCGCGGCCTCGGCGACGACCGTGAGGTCCGGCTCGGCGTCGAGGATCAGCCGCACGCCGTTGCGCACCAGGGCGTGGTCGTCCGCGAGCAGGATGCGGGTCGGGCGCTCCCCGGTCATGACGCCTCCCTCCCCGCGCCGTCGGTCGTGCCTGTCCCCGGCCCCGCGCCGTCGGTCGTGACGGCGCCTTCCCCCGTACGGCCGGTCGTGACTGCCCTCGTCCCCGTACCGCCGGTCGTGACGGTCCCTTCCCCCGTACCGCCGGTCATGGCGGTCCCCGTTCCGCTGTCGCCGGTCATGCCGTCCCCCCTCGCCGTACCACCGGTCACGGCGTCCTCCTCTTCCGGACCGCCGGTCATGCCGTCCTCCTCTTCCGGACCGCCGGTCACGGCGTCCCCTCCTCCGTGCCGTCGGCCGTGCCGTCCTCCGCGTCCCTGCGGGGCCCCGCGCCGCCGGCCGTGTCCAGGCGGACCTCCGTCCCCCCGTCCCTTCCGCCACGGACCGTCAGTTCCGCGCCGATCAGCAGGGCCCGCTCGCGCATGCCCCGCAGCCCGGCGCCCTCGGGCGCGTTCCCGATGCCCCGCCCGTCGTCCCGTACGAGCAGACCCACCCCGCCCCGGGGCAGGAGCCGCAACCGCAGGTCGACGTGGCTCGCGCCCGAGTGGCGGGCGGTGTTGGTCAGACCCTCCTGCGCCACCCGGTAGAGCACGAGTTCCGTCTCGTGGTCGAGCTTCGGCAGGCCCGCGTCGATGTGGGGCCGCACCGTCAGACCGCGCGTGGAGAACTCCGACGCCAGCGACCTGAGCGCGCTGTGCAGCCCCAGCTCCTCCAGGACGCCCGGCCGCAGCCGGCGCGCTATGCGCCGGATCTCGTCGAGGCTGCCCCGGGTGGTCTCCTGCGCCTGGAGCAGCTCGGCCCGCAGGTCGGCGGGGGCGTGGTCGGCGGAGTGCTTGAGCTGGAGCAGTACGGCGGTGAGGGTCTGCCCCACCTCGTCGTGCAGCTCCTGCGCGATCCGCCGGCGCTCGGCCTCCTGGGCGGACAGCACCCGGGCGCTGCTCGCGGCCCGCTCGGCCTCCAGCCGGTCGAGCATCGTGTTGAACGTACGGGTCAGGTCGGCGATCTCGCCGCCCCCCGCCACCTCCGCCCGCCGGCCGGGCCTCAGCAGGTCCGCCGTCCGCATCACCCGGGTGAGGCGCTGGAGCGGCGCGAGGCCGACCCGCAGCAGGAAGGCGTTGGCGACGAGCATCGCCACCAGGCCGGCCACGAGGACGAACGCCTCGCCGACGAGGACCGGGGTGGAGACCGTGACGGGGCCGAAGAGCAGCAGCACGGCGACGACCAGGATCGCGGCGTTCAACAGGAAGAGGCGCCAGTACAGCGACACCGTCCCGCCTCTCCCCGGGCCCGACGCGTCGCCCGGCCGCTCGATGCCCACCGCGTGTTCGATGCCCACCGCGCATCGGGTGCGTCCCGCGCGTCCGGTGCGCGCCGCGTGCCCTCCGGCCCGCGGCGGGACCCGTGTCCCGCCTCATCCTGACCGGTTTGTCGGGGTTCTGTCCATCCGTGCTGACACCCATGTTCCGCGTCTCCGCGCGGATGGCACCATAACGGGGCCGCGGGGTGCGGGACGACGCCGTTCCCCCCGTGGCGCATCCCTTTCCACGAAAGGCCGGAACCGGCCCCGACCGGCTGCGACCGGTCACGACGACAGGAGGCGACGGGCCAGTGCCTGCCCCGCGGACCAGAACGACACCCCTGCCCGGAATCGGAGTCCAGTACGACTTCACGACGCGCGAGCACCAGCACCTCTCGGTCATCGCGCACCGCGACGGAACGCGGACGGTGAACGTCTACCGGGCCGACGACCCCGACGCCTGCGCCCAGTCCCTCCACCTCACCGAGGGGGAGACGGCCTCCCTGATCGACGCGCTGATGCCCGCGCACCACAGCCCCAACGTCCTGCACACCACGGACCTGGGCCTCGTCGCCGAGCGGATCGAGCTGTCCGCGCACTCGTACTGGAACGGGCGCGTGCTCGGCGACACCCGGATGCGCACCGAGGCGGGCGCCTCCGTCGTGGCCGTACTGCGCCGCTCCGGAGCGATTCCGTCCCCGACGCCGGACTTCCGGCTCGCGGGCGGCGACACCCTCATCGTGATCGGCACCCGCGAGGGCGTCGACGCCGCGGCCGCGATTCTCGGACGGGAGTGAGGGGAGGGTGCATTCCGCTGTCTTCCTGATCGAGTTCGGCGCCATCATCCTCGGCCTGGGCCTGCTCGGCCGCTTCGCGGCCCGGTTCAGCTTCTCCCCGATCCCGCTCTACCTCCTCGCGGGCCTCGCCTTCGGCAACGGCGGTCTGCTGCCGCTCGGCGCCAGCGAGGAGTTCGTCGCCATCGGCGCCGAGATCGGGGTCATCCTCCTGCTCCTGATGCTCGGCCTGGAGTACACGGCGAGCGACCTGGTCTCCAACCTGAAGACCCAGTACCCGGCCGGGCTCGTCGACTTCACCCTCAACGCCCTGCCCGGCGCGGTCGCCGCGCTGCTGCTCGGCTGGGGGCCGGTCGCCGCCGTCGTCCTGGCGGGCGTCACCTGGATCTCCTCGTCCGGAGTCATCGCCAAGGTCCTCGGCGACCTCGGCCGCCTGGGCAACCGCGAGACCCCGGTCATCCTCAGCATCCTGGTCCTCGAAGACCTGGCGATGGCCGTCTACCTGCCCATCATCACGGCCCTGCTCGCCGGCGTCGGCCTGGCCGCCGGCAGCGTGACGCTGGCCATCGCCCTGGGCGTGGCCGGACTCGTGCTCTTCCTCGCCCTCCGGTACGGGCGCCTGATCTCGCGGTTCGTCTCCAGCGACGACCCGGAGAAGCTGCTCCTGGTCGTCCTCGGTCTGACGCTGCTCGTCGCCGGTGTCGCCCAGCAGCTCCAGGTCTCCGCCGCCGTCGGCGCGTTCCTCGTCGGCATCGCCCTCTCCGGCGAGGTCGCGGAGGGCGCCCACACCCTGCTGAGCCCGCTGCGCGACCTGTTCGCCGCGGTGTTCTTCGTCTTCTTCGGCCTGCACACCGACCCCGCCAGCATCCCGCCGGTGATCCTGCCGGCGCTCGCCCTGGCGATCGTCACCGCGCTGACCAAGATAGCCACCGGGTACTGGGCCGCGCGCCGGGCCGGGATCGGGGTCAAGGGCCGCTGGCGGGCGGGCGGCACGCTGGTCGCGCGCGGCGAGTTCTCCATCGTCATCGCCGGCCTCGCCGTCAGCGCCGGTGTCCAGCCGCAGATGGGGCCCTTCGCCACCGCCTACGTCCTGGTCCTCGTCGTGATCGGGCCGCTCACCGCCCGCTTCACCGAGCCGGTCGCCGCCTACGTCATCCGTCGCCGGGGCACGCCGACGCCCCCGGCCGCGGGAGACGGGGCGGCGCTCGCGGGGTCCGCCCCGGACCTCTCGAAGGCCGGCAGCGGCGACGTGGAGGCGGGAAGCGGGGCCTCCGGCCGCGTCTGACGCCAGGTCGTGAGCAGGTGAAAGGCCCGGGGGCACGTCCCCCCGGGCCTTTTCCTCGTCTCCGGGCCTCAGCTCCGGGCCTTTCCCGGTCCCCAGGTCTCGGCCCCGGGCCTTTCCCTGTTCCCGGGCCTCGGCCCCGGGCCTCCTTCTCGTGCCCGATCCCTCAGCCGGTGATCTCGACGGTCTCGCCCTGGGGCTTCTGCGGCTCGGCCCCGTTCTGCTTCGGCTTCCGGGTGATGCCCTGGAGCAGCTGTGCCAGGTCGACCCCGGTGGTGGAGGAGAGCAGTTCGACGCCCTGGGCGACATTGTCCGCGACCGTGCGGGAGAGCTGGCTCGCGCCGTCGGTGGAGATGACCGTCATCTTGTCGACGGCCGACAGCGGCTCGGAGGCCTTGGCGACGACCTGCGGCAGGACCTCGACGAGCATCTGGAGGACGGCCGCGTCCCCGTACTGGGAGAAGGCGTCGGCCTTCTTCCGCATGGCCTCGGCCTCGGCGGAGCCCCGCGCGGCGATGGCGGCGGCCTCGGCCTCGCCCTCGATCCGTACGGCGTCGGCGAGCGCGGCGCGGTGCGCCTTCTCGCCCTCACCGGTCAGGCGGGAGCGCTGCGCGTCGGCCTCGGCCTGCTTGACCAGGGCGATGCGGCGGGCCTCGGCCTCCTGCTCGGCCTGGTAGCGGGCGGCGTCGGCGGGCTTGCGGACCTCGGTGTCGAGCTGGCGGTCGGTCAGCGCGGCCTGCCGCTCGGCGACCTTCTCCTGCTCGGCGAGGATGTCCTGCTGGCGGGCGGCCTCGGCGAGCGGACCCGCGGCGTTGGCCTGGGCGGCGGCCTCGTCGGTCTGCGCCTTGATCTCGGCCTGCTTCAGGTAGAGGGTCCGCTGCGCGACGGCGATCTCCTCCTCCGCCTTCAGCCGGGCCTGCTCGGCGGCGCGGCGGGCCACGGCCTCGGCGATGTCCGCCTCCTGCTTGGCGCGGGCGGCCTCGGGGCGTCCGAGGTCTTCGAGGTAGGAGCCCTCGGTGGTGATGTCCTGGATCTGGAAGGCGTCCAAGACCAGGCCCTGGCCGGACAGGCTGGCCTCGGCCTCCTCGGCGACCTGGCCGGCGAAGGCGGCGCGGTCCCGGATGATGTCCTCGACCGACATGCGGCCCACGATGGAGCGCAGCGCGCCGGACAGGACCTCCTGGGTGAAGCCGACGATGCCGTCCTGCTGCATCAGGAAGCGCTGCGCGGCCGCCCGGATCGAGTCCTCGGTGCCGCCGACCTTGACGATCGCGACGCCCTCCAGGTTCGCCTTCACGCCGCGCAGGGTCACCGCGCCGCGCACCGCGATCGGGATGTGCCGGCTGGAGAGGTCGAGGGTGAACTTCTGCTGCACGAACGGCACGACGAACACGCCGCCGCCGACCACGACCTTCTGGCCGCTGTTGTCGGTGAAGACGCGGCCGGTGGTGGGATCGGTGGCCTGCTTGCCGCGCCGGCCGGTGATGATGAACGCCTCGCTGGGACCGGCGACCTTGTAACGGGTGACGACGACGAGGCCGAGCAGAACGACGAGGACGACGATCCCGAGGACCGCTGTCAGTACAGGACTCATGGCGAAATCCCCTTGAGTGGAACGTGAGTGAAAAGGGTGGGACGAAAGGGCGGCGGAAAAAGGCAGGCGGCCGGGTCAGCGTTCGACGGGACGGACGGTGACCGACGTCGACGACAGGACGGACTCGACCCAGACCTCGGCGCCCCGCGCCACGGGTGCGGCGGCCTTCGCCGCGTACTTCACCGGCTGCCCGCCCAGGTACAGCAGGACCTCGCCGTAGCCGGTGACGGGGATCGCCGTCACGACCGTGCCCGAGGTCCCGGTCAGGTCCTCGCCCCGGGGCGCGGGCGCGTCGTCCCGGAGCAGGGCCCGGCTGAACCGCCAGGTCAGCCAGCCCACCAGGGCGCCCGCCGCGGCACCGACGAGGGTCGCGGTGACGGCGCCCGCACCGGCGGCGCCGGTGGCGACGGCCCCGGTGAAGCCGAGGGCCGAGACGAAACCGGCGATCACCGGGAGGGACAGGAATCCGTCCACCCCGATGCCGACGCTTTCCAGGACGCCGTCGAAAACCAGGGAGAGGGCCAGGACGACCAGTCCGGCGATTCCGAATCCGAGAAACCAAACCACGTGCTGTGCCCCCCTCGGCCCCCGTGACCGGCTCGCGCTTTCGCACCCGCGTGTTCCCGCGTGCGCGTCTCTCGCGCCGAGCCGTGAAATCATGCCCTCGCGTCGTGAAAGTACCCCATTGTCCCATGGCGTAGACCTGTGGAACATGGGTGCCGGTACCCATTGACGCCCACGCCGGTATTCCGGCGGTGAATTTCCCGAGCCCTGCGAGGCTACCCGAATTCCTTTCCGCCGGGGAGGGGCGGGAGGGGCGGGCGGGACCGGGGGAGAACGGTGCGGCGTCCGGGGGAGGGCCGGGCGATCCGGGGCAGGAGGGCCGGGGCGGACGGCCGGGTCGTACGGCTTCCTCCGCCCGCTCAGTACGATGGCCTGCCGACCGGGCGGGCGGTGGACGGGGCCGCCGGGCGCGGCAGGAGCGGAAGGGCGGCGGCATGGTGGACCGGAGCGAGGACGGGACGGAGGGCCCGGCCCGCAGGCGCGGGCAGGGCGAGCTGGAGGCCCAGGTGCTCGCCGTCCTCCGCGAGGCGTCCGAGCCGGTGCCCGTGGCGTGGGTGCGGGAGCGGCTCGGCGGCGGCCTCGCCTACACCACCGTGATCACCATCCTGACCCGTCTGTGCGCGAAGGGCGCCGTCGAACGCGAGCGCGACGGCCGGTCCTTCCGGTGGACGGCGGTCGCGGACGAGGCGGGGCTCGCCGCGCTGCGGATGCGGAGGGTCCTGGACGCCGAGGCGGACCGGCAGGCGGTCCTGGCCAGCTTCGTGACCGCACTCTCGCCGAACGACGAGCGACTCCTTCGTGAACTCCTCGCCCCGGAGGCCGGGGAGGAGGAAGGCTGACCGCCATGGGAGTCTTCGTCTTCCTTCCCCTGGTCCTTCCGCTCACCGCGTGGCCGGTCGCCCGGCTCGCCGAACAGCGGCTCCACCCCCGCACCGCGACCCGGCTGCTCGCCGCCGTCGCCGGTGTCTCCGCCGTGTGCAGCACGCTCTGCCTCGGACTGCTCGTGATCGTGGGCACCGCGCAACTGCCCGGCAACCCGCTCCCCGACAGCTGGTCGGACCCCGACGTGCGCGCGGCCGTCCCGTACGACGAGATCGCGGGCCGCGCCGCCATCCCCGCGCTGCTCGCCGTCCTGGTCTCCTGCGCCGTCGCCGCGTGGCGGCAGGCGCGGGTGCGCCGCCGGACGGCGGGCGCGCTCGCCGGGCTGCCGCCGACGTCCGTCGCGGTGCTGCCGGACCGCACGCCGTACGCGTACGCGCTCCCCGGCGGTCGCGGGCACGGCCGCGGGCGGGTGGTGGTCAGCACCGGCATGCTCGCCGGGCTCGGGTCCGCCGAGCGCCGGGCCCTCTTCGCCCACGAGAGGGCCCACCTGAACGGGCGTCACCACCGGCACCTGCTCACGGTCCACTTGGCGGCCCGCGCCAATCCGTTCCTGCGCCCGCTGCGCACCGCCGTCGCGTACTCCGCCGAGCGCTGGGCCGACGAGGAGGCGGCGGCCGAGGTCGGCAGCCGCCGCACCGTGGCCCGGGCGATCGGCAAGGCCGCGCTGCTGGCCCCGCGCGCGCCCGCCGCCACGCTCCCCGCCCTGGCGGCGGTGGGCCCGGTGCCCCGGCGGGTCGCCGCCCTGATGCGCCCGGCCCCGATGGGCCGCGCCTGGCCGCCGGTGTACACGGCCGCCGGTCTGGCCGCCTGGGGCGCCGCCTTCGGCACGACGGTCTCGGCGCTGTCCTCGGCCAACTCGGCCGTCACGCTGTACTTCGTGCTGCACGCGGCGACGACGTCGGTGTAGCCGGTGCGGCGAAAGGCCGGTGCGGCCGGCACGTCGGACCCTCGGCTCCCGGCGTGCCGGCCGCACCGGGACCGCCGGACCGGAGGTCCGTCCGGCGGCTCGGGACCGCCGGCGCCCCCTAGGGCGTGTGTGGAAAGTCCCGCCTGCCCGGCGGTGACCGGCACGCACTCCCCCGTAGCCCTGCGGGCACGGGGGCACCCCGGCCGCGTTGTCGGGATCGCCCCGGTACCACCAGTGTTGGGGCGGCCCTCCGCCTTGCGATCGCACGCACCGGACACCGCCGGGCCTGCCCTCCGGGCAGACGGCGCCACTTTCGACACACGCTCTAGAGGTCGAACTCGTGGGGCGGCAGGTCCAGGGTGAAGCACGCCTCGCGGACCACGGCCTGCTCCGTCTTGTCGAAGTCGCCGTCGGCGCCGCCGATGACGATGCCGATCTGGACGACGGCACGGGCCTCGGCCGGCTTCTTCTTCGCCTTGGCGATCTCCTGGAGGACGCTGACCTTGCCGAAGTCGAAGTCGGCGGTGAGCTTGTCCAGGTTGGCGTCGAAGCGGCGCTGGAGGTCGAGCGCGTCGAAGTTCTGCAGCACCTCGTTGGTCGCGATGAGCTGGGCGACCCGGCGGCGCTCGGAGGGGTCGATCGTGCCGTCGGCGGCGGCGACGAGGGCGCACATGGCCATGCTCGCGTCCCGGAACGCGCCGCTCTTCAGGTCGTTCTTCTTCGCCACCAGCTGGGTCTGCATCGTCGATGCGGATTCCTTGATGCGGTCCCACAGGGCCATGAGCACTCCAGACGTCGGTTGCCTGCTTCTACGTACGTGTAGAACTTAGCAGTGCCGCCGGGAGTTCCCGGGGCCCGCGGATCCCGGTCACCCGCCCAGGACCAGGAGCGAGACCCACAGGGCCGCCGTCGAGGCGACGAGGGCCGCGGGGACGGTGAGCAGGCCGAGGCGGGTGAACTCCCCGAGGTCGACCGGGTGGCGGTGGTGGTGGGCGATGCGGCGCCAGAGCAGGGTGGCGAGGGAGCCCGCGTAGGTGAGGTTGGGGCCGATGTTCACGCCGATCAGGACGGCGAGCACCGCGCCGGGCCCGGAGCCGGCCGCCAGCGGGACCAGGGCCAGGGTCGCGGGCAGGTTGTTGATGAGGTTGGCCAGGACGGCGGCGAGCGCGGCGGTGCCGAGCAGGGCCGGCAGCGAGGTGCCGTCCGGCAGGAGGTGGGCCAGGACGGTCCCGAGGCCGTTGTCGACGACGGCGCGGACGACGACGCCCAGGGCCAGGACGAACGCGAGGAAGGGCAGCGAGGCCGAGCGGACGAGGGCGCGCGGGGTGGTGTGACGGCGCGCCAGGGCCCGTACGGCCAGGACGGCGGCGCCCGCCGCGGCCGCCCAGGCCGGGTCCACGCCGACGGCCGAGGCGACGGCGAAGCCGGCGAGGGTCGCGGCCACGGTGACCAGGGCGAAGAGCGGGAGTTCGACGGGCTCCGGCGGTTCGGCGGCGTCGGCCGGAGCGGCGAGGTCGCGGGCGAAGAAGCGGCGGAAGACCGCGTACTCGACCGCGACGGCGGTGAGCCAGGGCAGCAGCATCAGGAGCGCGAACCGGGTGAAGCCGAGGCCGGTGGCCGTGAAGGCGAGCAGGTTGGTGAGGTTCGAGACGGGCAGGAGCAGCGAGGCCGTGTTCGACAGGTGGGCGCTCGCGTAGACGTGGGGTGCGGGGCGGGCCCCCATCCGGGCGGCCGTCGCGAAGACCACCGGGGTCAGCAGGACGACCGTCGCGTCCAGGCTCAGCGCGGCGGTGATCAGCGAGGCGAGGCCGAAGACGGCGCCGAGCAGCCGCTGGGGCCGGCGGCGCGACCAGCGGGCCATCCAGGCGCCGCAGGCGTGGAAGAGCCCCTCGTCGTCGCAGAGCCTGGCGAGGACGAGGACGGCCGCGAGGAAGCCGATCACCGGCCCGAGCCGCTCGGCCTCCTCGCGCACGGCGTCGGGCGTGACCGCCCCCACCGCGAGGACGGCGCCGGCGGCGGGCAGCGCGAAGACGGCCTCGGGGAGGCGGAAGGGGCGGACGACGGCGCAGAAGAGCACCACGGCCAGGGCGAGCACGGACACGGACGAGGCGAGCATGCGTCCGATCATCCGGGGTGGCGGAGGGCGGGGCGGCCCCGGGTCCCGGAGGGTCCCGCTCCCGCCGTGATTTTTTCGCCCGGATTCCCGTCCACCCCTTGTCAGTGCAATTTCACATTACTATTGTACTGATCGCGCCAGGGTCACGAGCGAGCACGACTCGGCGCGCGTACGAGCGAGATGACCGTGAGGCACTCCGCACCGCCCCGCCCGTCCCCGAGAGAATGCGACACACCGCCGCCGTGTCCAAGAGCCAGAGCCCGGACGCCGTGATCATCGGCGCGGGCGTCGTCGGAGCCGCCTGCGCGTACTTCGCCGGCCGCGCGGGACTCTCCGTCGCGGTCGTCGACCGGGGCCCGGTCGCGGGCGGCACCACCGGCGCCGGCGAGGGCAACCTCCTCGTCTCCGACAAGGAACCCGGACCCGAACTCGGCCTCGCCCTGCTCTCCGCGCGCCTCTGGCGCGACCTCTCCGTCCTGCTCCCGCCCGACATCGAGCACGAGGCCAAGGGCGGCCTCGTCGTGGCGCCCGACCCGACCGCCCTCAAGGCCCTGCGCGCCTTCGCGGAGGGGCAGCGCGCCGCCGGCGTCGAGACCGCCGAGGTCCCCGGCGACGGGCTGCGCGCCCTCGAACCCCACCTCGCCGACGGCCTCGCGGGCGGCTTCCACTACCCGCAGGACTCCCAGGTCCAGCCCGCCCGCGCGGCGGCCCGCCTGCTCGCCGCCTCCGGCGCCGCCGTCCACCTCGGCGAGGAGGTCACCGGCATCCTCCGCACCCGCTCCGGGGCCGTGCGCGCGGTCCGCACCGCCCGCCGCGAACTCGCCGCCCCCGCCGTCGTCAACGCGGCCGGGACCTGGGGCGGCGCGGTCGCCGCCCTCGCCGGCACGGAGCTTCCGGTACGGCCCCGGCGCGGCTTCGTGCTCGTGACCGAACCCCTGCCCAGGGTCGTGCGCCACAAGGTGTACGCCGCCGACTACGTCGCGGACGTAGCCAGCGGTTCGGCCGCGCTCCAGTCCTCGGCCGTCGTCGAGGGCACCCCCGCCGGGCCCGTGCTCATCGGCGCCACCCGCGAGCGCGTCGGCTTCGACCGCTCCCTGTCCACCGAGGCCCTGCGCCGGCTCGCCGTCCAGGCCGCCGCGCTCTTCCCGGTCCTCGCCGACGTGCGGGTGCTGCGCGCCTACCACGGCTTCCGCCCCTACCTGCCGGACCACCTCCCGGCGATCGGACCCGACCCGCGCGTCCCGGGGCTGCTGCACGCCTGCGGCCACGAGGGCGCGGGCATCGGCCTCGCCCCGGCCACGGGGCTCCTGATCGCCGCCGCGCTCACCGGCGGCGCGGGGGAGGGGGCGGAGGGCGTGGACCCGGCGCCCTTCCGGCCCGAACGGTTCGACCACGCCTCCGGCCCCGGACGACGGGAGAACACCCGATGAGACGACGCCGCACCCCGCGCGACCTGGTCGGCGGCCGGGCCGGGGCCGCCTTCACCGTCACGTTCGACGGGCGCCCGCTCACCGCGCTCGACGGCCAGTCCGTCGCCGCCGTCCTGTGGGGCGCGGGCATCCTGACCTGGCGCACCACGCGGAACGCCGGGGCGCCGCGCGGGGTCTTCTGCGGCATGGGGAGCTGCTTCGACTGCCTCGTCACGGTCAACGGACGCCCCAACCAGCGCGCCTGCCTCACCCCGGCCCGCCCCGGCGACGCCGTCACGACCCAGGAGGGGACGGGCCGTGCCGAACTCACCGTCTGAACCGCCCGAGCCGCCTGAACCGCCCGAGCCGCCTGAGCCGTCCGAGCCGCCTGAGCTGCCTGAGCCGTCCGATCCGTCTGCGCTGCCTGAGCCGTCCGAGCCGTCTGCGCTGCCTGAGCCGTCCGAGCCGTTCGGGAAGTCCCTGCCGTCCGGGGCGTCCAAGCCGCCCCGCCCGCCCGAGTCGTCCGAGCCCCCGAACGAGCTCTCGGAGAAGGGACCGGAGGAGCGGCCGGCGGTGTCGTACGACGCCGACCTCGCCGTCGTCGGTGCCGGGCCCGCCGGGCTCGCCGCCGCCGTGGAGGCGGCCCGGCGCGGGCTCCGGGTCGTCCTCGTCGACGCGGGGGACCGGCCCGGGGGCCAGTACCACCGGCATCCCGCGCCCGGCCTCGGCGCGCTGCGGCCCGGGGCGCTCCACCACGACTGGCGGGAGTTCACCCGCCGGACGGCGGCCCTGGACGGCTTCGTCCGGGCGGGCCGGGTCGTCCACCTGCCCGGGCACCACGTCTGGACGGTGGTGGCCGGGGGCGCGGAACGGACGCTGCACGCCGTGGTCGCGGACGACGGGGGCGCCGCGACCGTCCGGGCCCGCGCGGTGCTCCTGGCCACCGGCTCCCACGAGCGCCAACTGCCCTTCCCCGGCTGGACGCTGCCGGGCGTGGTGGGCGCCGGGGGAGCGCAGGCGATGCTCAAGGGCGGGCTCGTCCTGCCCGGCCGCCGGGTCGTCGTGGCCGGCAGCGGCCCCCTGCTCCTGGCGGTCGCCGGCTCCCTGGCGGCGGCGGGCGCCCGCGTCCCCGCCGTCGTCGAGGCCGGCGCGTACCTCGGTTACTCCGGCTTCGTCCCGGCGCTCCTCCGCAACCCCGCCAAGCTCGCCGAAGGGGCCCTGCACGGCGGCGCGCTGCTGCGGCACGGCACCAGGGTCCTCGCCCGCCACGCGGTCGTCGAGGCCCACGGTTCCGCGCGCGTCGAGGCGGTGACCGTGGCGCGGCTCGGCCCCGACTGGCGGCCCCTGCCCGGCACCGGCCGCCGGATCCCCTGCGACGCGCTCGCCGTCGGCCACGGCCTCGTACCGCAGCTGGAACTCGCCACCGGGCTCGGCTGCGCGACCCGCACGGCCGCCGACGGGACGGCCGCCCTCGTCCTCGACGCCGAACAGTCGACCTCGGTCCCCGGCGTCTGGGCCGCCGGGGAGGCGGGCGGCGTCGGCGGCGCCCGCCTCGCGGTCGTCGAAGGGACGCTGGCGGCCCTCTCCGTCGCCCGCGCCCTCCTCGGCGGCCGGGCGCCGGAGCCCCGCGAGGCCGCGCTCCGGCGCCACCGCGACCGGCTGCGCGCCTTCGCGGAGGCGATGGGCGCCGTGCACCGGCCCGGGCCCGGCTGGACCGGGTGGCTGCGGCCGGACACCGAGGTCTGCCGCTGCGAGGAGGTGCCGGCGGCCCGCGTCACGGAGGCCGTCGACCTCCTGGGCGCGCGGGACGCCCGTACGGTCAAGCTGTTCACCCGGGCCGGCATGGGCTGGTGCCAGGGCCGCACGTGCGGCCCCGCCGTGGCCGCCCTCGCCGGAGGGGCCTCCGGGGGCGGGACGGCCCCGGACCGGCGCCCGCTCTCCTGCCCCGTACCGCTGCGGCACCTGGCGGAGCTTCCGGAGCGGGGCGGCACCGAGAGCTGACCGGCCGTCAGAACCGAAAGTGCGCGGGCCTCTTGTGGCCCGTCCGCCCATCAGTAAAATGTCACACACCATACAAGGGAGTCCTTTCATGGTCCACGAGCAAGCACCCGTGCACCGCGACCGACCCTGGCGCGGGATCATGGTCGCCACCGCCCTCCCCCTGCGCGACGACGGCTCCGTCGACCACGACGCCTACGCGCGCCACGTGGCCCGGCTGATCGCCGAGGGCTGCGACGGAGTCGTCCCGAACGGCTCCCTCGGCGAGTACCAGACGCTCACCGACGACGAGCGCGCCCGCGTCGTGCGGACCGCCGTCGAAGCCGCCGGGGACGGCGCCCGCGTCATGCCGGGCGTCTCCGCGTACGGCGCGGCCGAGGCCCGCCGCTGGGCCGAGCAGGCCGCCGAGGCCGGCGCCGGCTCCGTCCTGCTGCTGCCGCCCAACGCCTACCGGGCCGACGAGGCCGCCGTGCGCGACCACTTCGCCTCCGTCGCCGCCGCCGGCCTGCCCGTCGTCGCCTACAACAACCCCCTCGACACCAAGGTCGACCTCACCCCCGGCCTCCTCGCCCGGCTGTACGCCGACGGCAGCGTCGTCGCCGTCAAGGAGTTCAGCGGGGACGTCCGCCGCGCCTACGAGATCGCCGAACTCGCCCCCGGACTCGACCTGCTGGCCGGCGCCGACGACGTCCTCCTCGAACTCGTCCTCGCCGGCGCGGTCGGCTGGGTCGCCGGCTACCCCAACGCCCTCCCGCGCACCTGCGCGACCCTCTACCGGGCCGCCGTCGCCGGGGACCTCGACACCGCCCTCCCGCTCTACCGGTCCCTCCACCCGCTCTTCCGCTGGGACTCGAAGACCGAGTTCGTCCAGGCGATCAAGCTCTCCATGGACCTCGCGGGACACCACGGCGGCGCCTCCCGGCCGCCCCGGCTCCCGCTCGCCCCCGAGCAGGAGGCCGCCGTGCGGGCCGCCACGGAGAAGGTCCTCGCGGAGGGCCACGCGTAACCCCGTACCACCCCCGGCCCCGAGGCCGCCTCCCACGACAGAAGGGGACCCATGCGCACCCGCCACGTCTACCACGCGGTGGACTCCCACACCGAAGGCATGCCCACCCGGGTGATCACCGGCGGCCTCGGGGTGATCCCCGGCGCCACGATGGCCGAGCGGCGCCTCCACTTCGCCGAGCACCTCGACCACGTCCGCACCCTCCTCATGTACGAGCCGCGCGGCCACGCGGCGATGAGCGGCGCGGTCCTCCAGCCGCCCACCCGCCCCGACGCCGACTACGGCGTCCTCTACATCGAGGTCTCCGGCCTCCTCCCGATGTGCGGCCACGGCACCCTCGGGGTCGCCACCGTCCTCGTCGAGACGGGCATGGTGCCGGTCGTCGAACCGGTCACCACCGTCCGCCTCGACACCCCGGCGGGCCTCGTGAGCGTCGACGTGCGGGTGGAGGACGGCGCGGCGAAGGCGGTCACGCTCACCAACGTGCCCTCCTACTGCGTCGGCCTCGACCTCAAGGCGGACGTGCCCGGGTACGGCACCGTCACCTACGACCTCGCCTACGGCGGCAACTTCTACGCCTTCGTCGACCTCGACTCCCTGGGGCTGCCCTTCGACCGCGCCCGCAAGGACGAGCTCCTCGCCGCCGGACTCGCCGTCATGGCCGCGATCGACGCCGGGCCCGACCGGCCCGTCCACCCGGAGAACCCCGCCATCGCCGGGGTCAAGCACGTCTACCTGGCCGCGCCCGGCTCCGACGCGACCCGCTCGCGCCACGCCATGGCCATCCACCCCGGCTGGTTCGACCGCTCCCCGTGCGGCACCGGCACCAGCGCCCGCATGGCCCAGCTGCACGCCCGGGGGCTGCTCGTCCCGGGCGCCGACTTCGTCAACGAGTCCTTCATCGGCACCGAGTTCACCGGCCGGATCGTCGGCGAGACCACCGTGGGCGGGCTGCCCGCCGTCGTCCCGACCGTCACCGGCCGGGCCTGGATCACGGGCACGGCGCAGTACTTCCTCGACCCCGACGACCCGTTCGCGGCCGGCTTCCTCCTCTGAGACCGCCGGTTCCCCGCACCGGGCCCGTGGGCCTACCGCCCCGGGCCCGCCGGTCCACCGCCCCGGGCCCGGGGGAGGCGGGCGGGCCGGCCGGACGGCGAAACGTGACATTGTACGATGCTCCTCCGTGACTTCTCGGAGGACGCACGATGGGTGACCTGAAGCAGTACGGCCTCGTCAGAGCGCAGGAGAGGCTGCGCGACCAGGTCGCGCACGCCCTGCGCGCGGCCCTGATCGCCGGGGAACTGCGCCCCGGCCAGGTCTACTCGGCCCCCGGCCTCGCGGCCGACCTCGGCGTCTCCGCGACCCCGGTCCGCGAGGCCATGCTCGACCTGGCCCGGGAGGGCCTGGTCGAGCCCGTCCGCAACAAGGGCTTCCGCATCACCGAGGTCAGCGAGCGCGACCTCGACCAGTACACCGAACTGCGCACCCTCATCGAGGTCCCCACCGTCGGCCGGGTCACCAGGACGGCCGCGCGGGAGCAGCTGGAGGAACTCCGCCCGGTCGCCGAGGAGATCGTCGCCCGCGCCCGCGAGCACGACCTCATCGGCTACCTGGAGGCGGACCGCCGCTTCCACCTCGCCCTGCTCGGCCTCTCCGGCAACGAGCGGCTCGTCGAGACCGTCGGGGAGCTGCGCAAGCGCTCCCGCCTCTACGGCCTGACGGGCCTGGACGAGGCCGGCCTGCTCGTCTCCTCCGCCGAGGAGCACGTCGAACTCCTCGACCTCATGATCGCCGGGGACGCGCGCGGCGCCGAGGCCTGCATGCGCCGCCACCTCGGCCACGTCCGCTCCCTGTGGGCCGAGGGCCGCGACGAGCCGGCCGGACGCCGGTAGGAAGCCCTCCTCCGGGAGGCCTTCCGCGAGGGCTCCCGAGCCCTTCGGGGCCCTCCGGGGCCCTTCTGAGACGGCCCGGGAGCGCTCCAACTCGGCTTTCTCCGGCGGGAATCCCACGACCTGGACACCCTCCCGGGCGTCTATATGCTGACACCATGCTTTCCGCCGCCACGCCCGCGCACGCCGATCCCGCCGCCTCCACCCCCTCCGCGCCCGTGCCGGCCGTCGCCTCCCGGCTGGCCGGCGTCGGCTCCTCGCCGGTGCGGGACATCCTGGCGCTCACCGCGCGTCCCGAGATGATCTCCTTCGCGGGCGGCCTGCCCGCACCCGAGCTGTTCGACGTGGCCGGAATCCGGGCCGCGTACGACGGGGTCCTCACGGACCTCCCGCGGCGGGCGCTCCAGTACTCGACGACCGAGGGCGACCCGGAGCTGCGCGCCGCCGTCGCGGGCCGGCTCAGCGCGCGCGGATTGCCCACGGACGCCGACGACCTGCTCGTCACCACCGGCTCGCAGCAGGCCCTCACGCTCCTCGCCACCGCCCTGCTCGAACCGGGCGGCGTCGTCCTCGTCGAGGACCCCTGCTACCTGGCAGCCCTCCAGACCTTCGCCTTCGCCGGGGCCCGCGTCGTCCCCGTGCCCACCGACGACGAGGGCATCCTCCCGGAGGCGCTGGAGGAGATCGCGGCCCGCGAGGACCCGACCCTCCTCTACGTCGTCCCCACCTTCCAGAACCCCACGGGCCGCACCCTCCCCGCCGAGCGCCGCACCGCCGTCGCCGAGGCCGCGGCCCGCCACGGCTTCTGGATCGTCGAGGACGACCCGTACGGCGAACTGCGCTACGACGGCGAGCCCGTCCCCTGGATCGCCGCCGACCCCGCGGCGGCCGACCGCACCGTCCTGCTCGGCTCCTTCTCCAAGGTGATGGCCCCCGGCCTGCGGCTCGGACACCTGCGCGCCCCCGCCGGGCTCCGCCGCTCCTGCGTCATCGCCAAGCAGGCCGCCGACCTGCACACCTCGACCGTCGACCAGGCCGCGGCCGCGCGCTACCTGCGCGACAGCGACCTCGACGCGCACGTCGCGGTGATGCGCGCCGCCTACCGGGAGCGCAGGGACGCCATGCTCGACGGCCTGCCGGCCGCGCTGCCCGAGGGCAGCCGGTGGAACAGGCCGGAGGGCGGCATGTTCGTCTGGGCCACCCTGCCCGAGGGGTACGACGCCACGGCGCTCCTGCGGACCGCCGTCGGACACGAGGTGGCGTACGTGCCGGGGGCCCCGTTCTTCTGCGGAGCACCGGACCCCGGCGCCATGCGCCTGTCGTTCACGACGCACTCGGCCGAGGAGATCGGGGAGGGCCTCCGCAGGCTCGCCAAGAGCTTCGTCTGACACGGAGGGGCGGGAACGGCGAACGGGGGCGGGGGGACGGGGGGTCCGGCACGGGACGGAGTGGGCCGACCGGGTGACCTTCCGGTCCGTCCGCCCGCCACGCCGTCATCACGTCGTGTCGTTGTTGGGCCGAACGGGTGAGGAGCGGGAGGATGGACCCATGAGTAGGTACGAGAGGTACGACGTCACCGACGAGCAGTGGGAGGGCCTCGCGCAGGTCGTGCCCCTGCGCGGCCGTGACGAATGGCCGTCCAGGGTCGACCACCGCACGATCCCCGAGCAGTACGAATCCGCCGAGCAGCGCCGCATGGTCGTGCTCCGCGTGCAGGTCTTCGCCGACGCCCGCGAGGTCGCCGAGTACCTCATCGCCCAGATCCCGGTGCTCCTCGACCTGACCGGCGCCGACACCGAAGTCGCCAAGCGGATCCTCGACTTCAGCAGCGGCGTCGTCTTCGGACTCGGCAGCGGGATGCACCGCGTCGACCGCAACGTCTTCCTCCTCGCCCCGGCGGGCACGGAGGTCGAGGGCGCGGAGGGCGCGGACGAGGAGGAGGTCGTGGGCGGCCGGGCCGCCGGCGTCCCCCGATCGTAGGAAGGTCGGCTCGACGTAACGGTTCGTCGGGGAACGGCCTGCGTACGGTCCGGACATGGACCTCACCGGCGGCCCCGCGCTCGCCCGCACGTCGAAGAACCACCCCTCCGACCCCGCTTCCTCCCTCCTTCCCGATCCCGCTCCCGCTGCCCTCCCGGGCTCCGCCCCCGCACCCGGCGCCGCCCTCCCCTCCGACGCCGTTCCCCCCGCCGGACCGCGCGTCCCGGAGGCCCGCAACCCCGTCGCGTCCGCCCCCGCTCGCAGGACCGGCGTCCCCTCCCGGACGGCCGCCCCCTCCGGTGCGGACACCCCCCTTCCACGCGCCTCCCGGCCCCGTGCCTCCGTCCCCGAGGCACGGGGCCCGGTCGCGCCGGAGAGGCGGGAGGAGCGGGCCGACGCCCGGCCCGCCGTCACCGAGCTGCGCCTCTCCGCGTTCGCCGGCCACCGCTCCGCCGCGCACGCCCTCGGCCCCGTGACCCTCTTCGCCGGGCCCAGCGGCAGCGGCAAGACCACCACCCTGCGGGCGTACGAGGCGCTGGCCCGGCTCTGCGCGGGCGACCCGCTCGACGAGGTGTTCCCGGACGCCGCCGACCTCGTCCCCGAGCGCGCCCGGCCGGACGCCCAGGGCAGGCGCGGATTCCGCATCGGCTGCACCGTCGACGGGCCGTGCGGCCCCGTCCTCCTGGACCTCGCCGTGCAGGCCGAGCCCCGGCTCCGGATCGTCGGCGAACGGCTCACCGCGCGGGGCCGCACCCTGCTCTCCACCGCCCTCCGCGACCCCGGCCGCAGCACCGTCCAGGCCGCGTGGCACACGGCGGGCACCACCCCCGTGACCAGGGCCCCGCTCCCCGACGACCTCCTCGGCACGGCCCTGCTGCCGCTGCGGGTCGCCGGCCGGACCCCCGGACAGCTGGAGGTCCTGGCCGCCGCCGAGCAGGTGGTCGTCGGACTGCGGTCCGCCTTCGCCTGCGACCCCCGGCCCGAGCGGATGCGGGCCCCCGTGCCGCCCGGCGAGGGACGGCTGCGGCGCGACTGCGCCAACCTCGCCGAGGTCCTGCACCGCACCCACAACGACTGCCCGCGCCGCCACCACCGCCTCGCGACCGTGGCGGGAGCCGGCTGCGCGGGGACCGTCACGGGCCTCGGGGTGCGGGAGCTCCGGGAGGGCACCGTCCGGGCGGTGCTCGAACGGGGCGGCCGGCCCGAGACCCCGCTCGGCCGCCTCGGCGCCGGGGAGCTGCGCTATCTGGCGCTCGCGCTCACCCTGCTCACCGGCCCCGGGGTCCTGGAGATGGACCGCGTCGCCGAGGTGCCCGACGCCATGCAGGGCCTGACGCTGCTCGCCGACAGCCTCGACCGGGACCTCGACCGGCGCCAGTCGGGCGAACTGCTCCGCCTCGCCGTGGAGATCGCCGGGGACGGGCACATCCGGCTGGCGGGCGCGGTGGGCGACCGGACGGCGGCGGAGGCGCGCCGGACGCCCGGGGTGACGGTGGTAGACCTGGGCGCGTGACGCACGAAGAGACGACGGACAACAGCGTGGCGGGACTCCGGCGCAGGCTGGTCGAGTTCGCGGCCGCCCGCGACTGGCAGCCCTACCACACGCCCAAGAACCTGGCGGCGGCCCTCAGCGTGGAGGCGGCCGAACTCCTGGAGATCTTCCAGTGGCTGACCCCCGAGCAGGCCGAGCGGGTCATGGAGGACCCGGAGTCGGCCCACCGGGTCGCCGACGAGGTGGCGGACGTGCTCGCCTACCTCCTCCAGTTCTGCGAGGCGCTCGGGATCGATCCGCTGGCGGCGCTCGCGGCCAAGATCGACCGCAACGAGCTCCGGTTCCCCGCCAAGCGGCGGGGTGGGGAGGGCGATGGCCGGGACCGGGAGGACGGGAGCCGGGACGGGGAGGACGGGAGCCGGGACGGGGAGGACGAGCGGCGGGGCGGAGAGGGCGAGAGGCGGGGCGGAGAGGGCGAGAAGGAGGAGACGGGTGGGGAACGGGGTGAGGGAGCGGGGTGAGGAAGCGATGAGAGAGGGCCGGTGAACCAAGATCGTCACTCTTCGGAGTGATCGACTTCTCCCCGTCAAGCCTCCTGTCCACAGATTTCCGAATTCCCCTGGTGTTTGGGCTCAGGTCGCCTCACTCTGGGTAATGACTGAGTGGGTGGCAAGTCGTGGGAACGGGGGCGGTGTTGATGGAAGCGGAGCGACTGATCGCGCTCGGCCGGCACGCGCTGGCGGAGAGCGGGACGGCGCAGGACATCGTGGCGGAGGCCTGGCAGGCCCAGGCCCTCGCCCAGGCGATGGGGAGCAGGCTCGCGCTCTGCGGACCGCAGGAGCTGCGCGGCGAGGCGCGGGGTCTGGGAGAGACCGGGGAGTATCCGGCGGTGTGGGGCGCCGGAGGGCCGCGCGCGGCCCGGCTGACCGAGGTCGCGGACCCCCACCGGGCGCTGACCGCACTGGGGGAGCTGCTCGGCGAGGTGGGGATCGCACTGGTGGGCGTGGCCTGCGCCACCGACGAGGAGGGGCTCTACTGGCAGTGCATCGAGGCGATCGACGCCACCGACGAGTCGGGCGACCGGGTGCGCGGGATGTTACGGCGCCTCGCCGTCCGCGACGGCGAGCGCGCCCGCCCGCCCGACCCCGCCCGGGGCCGCGCGGCCCCACGGAGGGAGCGCTCACGCTGACGCCCCCGGCCCGACCGGGCCCTTGGCTCGTCTGGCCTCTCGGTCCGTCCGGCCTCCCGGCTCGTCTGGCCTCTCGGCCCGTCCGGCCTCCCGGCCCCCTAGTCGGTCCGGCCTCCCGGCCCGACCGGCCTCCCGATCCGCCGGCCTTCCCGGGGCGCCGGACGCGGGTCCGGTGGGTGTGGGTGCGGGTGCGGGTGCGGGCACGGGTATGGGTATGGGTGCGGCTGCGGACGCGGGTCCGGCGGACGTGACCGGGGCGGGCGGCCCGGGTGTCGGCCGGGAGGTTGACGCGCGGCCGACGGTGCAGGATGGAGACATGGATCTCCGCATCTTCACCGAACCCCAGCAGGGGGCCGACTACGACACCCTCCTCACCGTGGCCCGCGCCACCGAGGAGCTCGGCTTCGACGCCTTCTTCCGCTCCGACCACTACCTCAGCATGGGATCCGCCGACGGCCTGCCCGGCCCGACGGACGCCTGGATCACCCTGGCCGGACTGGCCCGGGAGACGAAGAGGATCCGCCTCGGCACGCTGATGACGGCCGGCACCTTCCGGCTCCCCGGTGTCCTCGCCATCCAGGTCGCCCAGGTCGACCGGATGTCCGGTGGCCGGGTCGAACTGGGCCTGGGCGCGGGCTGGTTCGAGGAGGAGCACAAGGCCTACGGCATCCCCTTCCCGAAGGAGAAGTTCGGCCGCCTCGAAGAGCAGCTGGCGATCGTCACCGGCCTGTGGGAGACCGAGGTCGGCAAGACGTTCACCCACGAGGGGGAGTTCTACCGGCTCACCGACTCCCCGGCGCTGCCCAAGCCCCTCCAGGAGAAGATCCCGGTCCTGATCGGCGGGCACGGCGCGACCCGCACCCCCCGGCTCGCCGCCCGTTACGCGGACGAGTTCAACATCCCCTTCGCCTCCCTGGAGGACAGCGAGAAGCAGTTCGGCCGGGTCCGGGCCGCCGCCGAGGCGATCGGCCGCCCGGCCGGCGACCTGGTGTACTCCAACGCGCTGGTCGTCTGCGTCGGCCGGGACGACGCCGAGGTGGCCCGCCGGGCCGCCGCCATCGGGCGGGACGTCGACGAGCTCAAGGCGAACGGCCTGGCCGGCTCGCCCGCCGAGGTCGTCGACAAGCTCGGACGGTACGCGGCCATCGGCTCCTCCCGCGTCTACCTCCAGGTCCTGGACCTGGACGACCTGGACCACCTGGAGCTGATCTCCGCCCAGGTCCAGTCGCAGCTGGGCTGAGGGGGAGGAGCGCCCCGATGCGACCGGCCCGCACGCTCGCCGAAGCCCTCCGGGCGGAGGTCCTCGTCCTCGACGGCGGACTCTCCCACCAGTTGGAGGCGCAGGGCTGCGACCTCTCGGGCGCGCTCTGGTCCGCGCGGCTCCTCGCCGACGGACCCGAGCGGATCGAGGAGGCGCACACGGCGTACGTACGGGCCGGGGCACGGGTCCTCATCACCTCCGGGTACCAGGCCACCTTCGAGGGCTTCGCCCGGCGGGGTCTGGCCCGGGAGGAGGCGGCGCGGCTGCTCGCCCGGAGCGTGGAGCTCGCGCGGTCGGCGGCGGACGCCGGGGAGCGGGAGGTGTGGGTCGCCGCGTCCGTCGGACCGTACGGCGCGATGCTGGCGGACGGCAGCGAGTACCGGGGCCGGTACGGGCTCTCCGTGCGGGAGCTGGAGGCGTTCCACCGGCCCAGGATCGAGGCGTTCGCGGCGGCCGGGCCCGACGTCCTCGCCCTGGAGACGGTGCCGGACGCGGCGGAGGCGGAGGCGCTGCTGCGGGCGGCCGAGGGGTGCGGGGTGCCGGTCTGGCTGTCGTACACGGTCGAGGGCGGGCGGACCCGGGCCGGGCAGGAGCAGGCGGAGGCGTTCGCGGTCGCCGCCGGGAACGACCGGGTGGTGGCGGTCGGGGTCAACTGCTGCGACCCGGCCGACGCGGGCCCGGCCGTGGAGACGGCCGTCGCCGTGACGGGGAAGCCGGCCGTGGTCTACCCCAACAGCGGGGAGCGCTGGGACGCCGGGGCGCGGGACTGGCGCGGCGAGGCCGCCTTCGACCCGGGGCGGGCCGCCGCCTGGGTCCGCTCCGGGGCCCGGCTCGTCGGCGGCTGCTGCCGGGTCGGCCCGTCCGGGATCGCCGCCCTCGCCGAGGCCCTGGCCGCCGACGGCACCGGCTGAACCGGGAGCCCCCGCGCGACCCGGCCGCGTGACCCGGTCCCACCCCGTGTTCCCCGCGCCCCCGCCGGACCCCTCCGGCGGGGGCGCAGGAGTGTCCTGAGCGGCGCTCCCCTGCGCCCCCCGTGCTCGTTGACGCGTTTCTTCCGCACCCTCTAGCGTTCTTCACCCCATGACGTGACAGAACGTCAACTCTGTGACTGGACAAGACACATGAGGTGGGAACACGCACACGAAAGGCGCCGGACGGCCATCGGCGGGAGGTCTTCCCGGGAGGGCCCGCGGACGGTACGGGGGTGAGCGGGCGATGAGTCTCTTCGGACAGGACCGCTCCTTCCTCCACGCCCTCCCGGCGGCCGACCGGCGGTCCCTGCTCGCCGAGGGGGTCCGGCGCGTCTACGACCCCGGGGAGGTGATGATCCGCGAACGCGACACCAGCGCCTACGTCCTCGCGCTGCTCTCCGGCTGGTCCGTCGTCTCCGTCGGCACCGAACGCGGCTCCCGGCTCATCCTCGCCCTGCGCGGAGCCGGCGAGGTCGTCGGGGACCTCGCCGCCGTCGACATGCGCCCGCGCAGCGCCACCGTCACCGCGCTCGGCACCGTCGAGGCCGTGGCCGTCTCCGGCGACCGCTTCCGCGGCTTCCTCGCCGCCCGGCCGCACGCGACCTCGCTGATCATGCGCCAGCTCGCCACCCGGCTGCGCAGCGCGGACGTCGAGCGCCGCGCGCTGGCCTCCGAGACCGTCCTCCAGCGCCTCGCCGCCCGGCTCGTCGAGCTGGCCGAACGCGCCGGACGGCGCGCCGACACCGGGACCGTCCTCGAACTCCCGCTGCCCCAGCACGACCTGGCGGCGGCCGTCGGGGCCACCCGGGAGGCGGTCGCCAAGGCGCTGCGCCTGCTGCGGGAGCAGGACGTCGTCCGCACCGCGAACCGCACCGTGATCATCCTCGACATGAAGGTCCTGGTGCTGCTCGCCGAGGGGCGCGCACGCCCCGGCGGAACCCCGGCGGACGAATCTCCGCCGGGTGTGTAAACGGCTACATCGCCGGCCGCGCGCGGCGGCCAGTCTGGACACGCACCACCACGGCGCCGACGGCACCGGGTCATCGCGAGGGAGTCCGAGTGGGCAGTGCGGGAGCGAACGGGACGGGGAGCGGTACGGGCGGAGCGTCGGGCGGGATCCACCGGTTCGTCGTCTTCGGCGACATCTGCGGCTCCGGAAGCCTGGACACGGCGGGGAAGGAGTGGCACCGCGCGGCGATGTACGCCGCCTTCGACGAGGCGTACGGCTCCGTCGGCGTCGAGCCCGGCACCTTCCACCAGGAGGACCGGGGCGACGGCATCCTCGCCGCCCTGCGCCCCGACGTCCCGCCGTCCCTCATGGTCGGGCGGTGGATCGACACCCTCTACGAGAGCCTGCGCGCCCGCAACGCGGGCCGCGACCGGCGGCTGCGGCTGCGCATCGGCATGAACGCCGGGATCGTCGTCCAGGACCGGCACGGGCTCGTCGGACGGGCGGTCGACCTCGCCGCCCGGCTCTGCGACAGCGCCCCGGCCCGGCGGATCATGGCGGAGGCGCCCGACGTCGACCTCCTCGTCGTCGTCTCCGACTGGCTGTACGGGAACGTGGTCGCCGACGGCGGCAGGTACGTGGAACCGACCCACTACCTGCCGGCCCGGGTCTCCTCCAAGGAGACCGACGAGACCGCCTGGTTCCACGTGCCGCGCAGGACCGCGCCGCCGCTGCCCGGACCGGACGGGGGACCGCCGCCCGGGGGGCGGCGGGAGCCGGCGGGGGGATCAGGGACCGGCGTTGGGCCGTCGCGGGGGGACGGCCCAACGCCCCGGACCGGAGGGGGGAGCCGCACGTACCACGTCGGCGGCGACCTGCTCGACGTCCACGGCAACACCATCCACGGCGGCTTCACCGGGATACGCAAGGAACCCGCGCCGAGGTCCGCCTCCGCACCGGAGCCCGAGCCCGCCTCCGGAGCGGTGCCCGAGGCGGGTGGGCCGCGATGAGCGACCAGGACGACGCGGCGCCGCAGGGCGACGGCCCGGACGCCGGCCGCGACGACCGGGCGGACGCGCACGACAGGGGTCCGGACCGGGGGGACCGCGGCGACCGGGACCGCGACCGGGGTCGAGACCGCGACCGCGACCGAGGAAGGGACCGCGACCGCGACCGCGATCGCGGCTCGCGCGGCGACCGGGACCGCGAGGGCGACCGGAGCGACGGCCCCGGCGACCAGCCCCGCGAGCCGAGCGTCTTCGAGGCCGCCGACCGGGGCCCCCTCGGCGGCGAGAGCGACACCGGCGGCGCCGCCACCGCCCACCGGGCCGTCCGCACCTGGACGGGCGGCGGCCCCGACCGCCTGACCACCATCCACGGCGACGGCACCGTCTTCGAGGGCAACCAGATCTTCGCCCTGTACGGTTCCGACCGCGCCGCGCACTTCGTGCAGGGCCCCGTCCCGGCCGAGACGCTCGACCACCTCGGCCGGGTGTACTGCGCCACCGCCGGGTACCCCCGGATGCGGGAGCGCCTCCGCGCCCACCGGGTCCTCGTCCTGTGCGGCGAGCCCGGCAGCGGCCGCAAGGCCACCGCGCTCGCCCTCCTCGACGAGCTCACCGGCGGCAAGGTCTTCCGCCTCGACCCCCGCCACGGCGTCGACGAGATCACCGAGGAGGCCGTCCAGGAGGGCGGCGGCCACCTCCTGGAACTGCTCGCCGAGGACGTGCGCGCCGAGACCGAGCCCCGCCCCGCCCGGGGCGGCGAGCACGCGCCCGCCGTCCGCCGCCCCGCCGTCCGCCTCTCCGAACTGCACCTCGACCGCTTCGGCGAACTGCTGCGCGGCCGGAACGCGTACGGGGTCGTCCTCGTCGAGAACGGCGAGCTCGCCGACCGCCTCCTGCGCGGCCGGTACGGGGCGTACTGCGCGCCCCCGCCGGCCGACGAGGTCCTCCACCGGCACCTCTGGCACCACCTGCGCGCCGAGCCCGACGAGGCCCTCGGCGCCGCCCGGGCCCGCGCCCGGCGCCGGGACGTCGTCGAGGCCCTCGGCCTGGAGGAGCTGCGGCCGCGCGAGGCGGTCCTCCTCGCCGACCACCTCGCCCGGCACTGGCGCGGCGAGGCGACGGACGACGAACTCCTCGCCGAGTGCGCCGGCTTCGTCCGCTCCCAGGCCCGCGAGTGGTTCGCGGGCGCCGACCGGCCGGGCTCCCTCCCGGAGGCGCTGCC
Source organism: Streptomyces sp. NPDC092045 (assembly GCF_044756005.1). NCBI lineage: Bacteria > Bacillati > Actinomycetota > Actinomycetes > Kitasatosporales > Streptomycetaceae > Streptomyces > Streptomyces sp. NPDC092045. Next base: position 205,687 of record NZ_JBIVSC010000006.1, read on the forward strand.
GGCCCTGGGGGCCGGGGCGTTCCGCGTGGCCGTCGCCGTCTTCGACGGCTCGGCCTACAGCCTCGCCGCCGAGGCCGCCGAACTCCTCGCCTGGGAGCTCGCCGTCACCCTCGACCCCGAACACGCCCCGGGACGGCGTCTGTTCGGCACCCACGCCGAACACCGGCCGGTGCGGGCGCGGGCCGTCCTGGAGGACGGCGAACTGGACCTCGGCCCGGCCAAGGTGCCGGTGCGGGCCGTCCGCTTCCAGGGCGAGGCGCTCGCCCGCGCCGTCCTCGGCGAGATCTGGCACGGCTACCACAACGTCCGCGGCCCGGTGGCCCGCTGGCTGCGCTCGCTGTGCGACGACCCGCGCCCCGAGGTGTGGGTCCGGGCCTCCGTCGCCGCCGGGGTGCTCTGCTCCTGGGACTGGATCCACGGCTTCCGCGAGCTGGTGGTGCCGCTCGCCGCGACGGACGAGCCCAGGGCCCGGATGGCCGCCGCCACCGCGCTCGCCGAGGCCGCCCGCGACCCGCGGGTCCGGCCGGCCGTCGCCGCCGTCCTCAAGGACTGGGCGGCGTCGGACGAGGACCCCCTCGTCACGACGGCCCTGCTCGCCCACGGCTACGTCCTGGCCGCCGGAAGCGTCTCCGGCTCGCTCGACGCCCTGGCGCGGGTCGTCAGGACCCGGGAGGCCGGCGACGTCGACGTGCTCGTGCCCGCCTCCTTCAGCGTGGCCCGGCTGCTCGCCTCCGGCGACCCCGACCCCGTCCTGGAGCGGCTCCACCGCTGGCTGGAGGACGGCCGGCTCAACCTCGCCAACCTGGTCCACTTCGCCGTCATCCGCGCCCTGAGCACCCGGACCACCCATGTGTGGGGGCTGCGCGAGGTGCCCGGGCTCGACGGCCACGCGGCCCGGCCCCTGCTCGTCGCGCTGCTCGCGACCCGGCCCGACCTCGCGCCCCGACTCGGCGCGCTGGTGCGCCACGCCCTCACCACGGCCCGCTCCGGCGAGGCCGCCCTGGAGGCCCTCGGCGGCATGCTCCGGCGGGCCGCCAAGGACCCGGAGGCTCTCGGGCACGTCTGCGTCCTCCTGCCGCTCCTCGCGGTGGAGCGCCGGGACCGGGACCGGCTCAGGGGACTGCTGAACGAACTCGTCCGGGACCGCGACCGGCCCCTGGACAGGAACGCGGCGCACCGCATGTGGGACGCCGTGACGGAAGGAGCGAGCCGATGACCGGGCCCGAGCAGAACGGGAACGCGCGGTCCGACGGGCGGGCGCGGTGGGACGGGCGGGAACGCGACGGGCGCGACCGGGACGGGGACCGGCGCGACGAGCGGGCCCGGGACGGGGACGGACGGGTGGACGACGGACGGGAACGGCGGCGGAACGACGAGCGGGGCCGGGGGCACGAGGAGGGGCGCGACGGGCGCCGGTACGGAGAGGACCGCGACGGGCGCCGGCGGTACGACCGGCAGAACGGCGGGCGCCGCGACGCGGACGCCGATCTCGACCTCGACCTCTACCCGGACGGCGACCCGGGCCGGGGCACCGCTCCGGAGCAGGTGAGCGGACGGGTGCGCGGCCCCCTCCTCGGGGAGTACGCGCCCCCGTACCGCCGCCGGAGCGGCAAGGTCGCCGCCGTCCTGCTCTACCGCAACGGCGGCCACCGGGTGGTCTGGCCGGACCGCGTCGAGGACGTCAACAAGCCCGTGCTCGGCTTCCCGTACACCGTCTTCGAGGTCCGGCTCGGCCGCAACGTGACCGAGTTCAGGCTCCGGCTCCCGGCCGCCGGGGACGGCGTCTTCTTCGAGGCCGTCGCCAGGGTCCAGTGGGTGGTGACCGACCCGTACCTCGTCGTCCAGGAACAGGTCGAGGACGTCGCCGAGCTGCTGCGCGACGAGCTGCTCGACGGCCTGCGCAGGCTGTCCCGGCGCTTCCGCATCACCGAGGCGCAGCGCGCCGACGAGGCGGTGCGGGCCGAACTGAGCGCCGGGCGCCTGGCCTTCGGCCGGGACATCGGACTGCGGACCCGGGTCCTCGTCTTCATCGACCTGGACGCCTCCGTCAAGGCCGAGGTCTCCCGCCGCGACCGCGTCGACGTCACCATGGAGGCCGACCAGCGCGTCGCCGAGGCCGAGCGGCGCAGGGAGGCGGCGGAGCGCGCCCTCGTCGCCGACCGCGCCCGCGAGCTCGAAGCCCTCTTCCGGCGCGGCGACCTGGCGCAGATCGCCCACCACATGGCGATGCACCCCGACAAGCAGTGGGAGATCCGCTCCCAGCTCCAGCGGGAGCGGCGCGAGGGCCAGGAGGACTACCTGGCCGTCTTCAACCGGCTGCTGGACACCGGGGTCCTGGAGCGGCACGACATCGGCGAGCAGATGTACCAGGTGCTGATGTACCTGCGTTCCCAGACCGGCACCGTCCTCGGCGGGATCACCGACCGGGTGCTCAACCCCCCGGGCGACGCCCGGGGTCGCCGGCTCGCCCTGGAGGACGCCGTTCCGGAACCGCGCCGCCCGGACTGGGACGAGGAGCGGGGGGAGCGCGGGGCCCCCGGGGACGACCGCCGTGACTCCCGGGTCTACGAGCCGACCCGCGTCGAGTCGGGCTCCGAGCGGGAGCGCGACCGGGAGCGGGAGAGGGGCGACGGGAGGGACCGGGGCCGCGAGGGCGGGCGGTCGCGGGACCGCCACGAGGGCGGTCCCGACGACGGACGCGACCGGTACGAGCCCTACGACCCGTACGAGCGGACCGACCGCTACGGCCGCTACGAGCGGACCGACCCCTACGACCACGAGGGCGGCGACCGGCCCCGCCCGACCGCGCGCCCGGCCCGGCCCAGCGCGGAGTTCGACGACTGGGACGACGCGTGACCGCCCCCGACCCGGCGGCCCCCGCACCCGCGCCCCCGCCCGCACCGGAGCCCGTCCCCGCGTCCCCGTCCCCGCCCGCACCGGAGCCCGTCCCCGCGTCCCCGTCCCCGCCCGCACCGGCCCCCGTCCCGTCCGAGGAGCTGCGGTTCATGGCCGAGCGGCTCCTCGGCACCGTCCGCGAGGACATCGGGCGGGCCGACACCAAGGCCGCGATCCTGCTCTCCGGCGCCCTCGCCTTCCTCGCGGTCGTCTTCTCCGGCGACCACGGCCCGCTGCCCGCGGCCGGACCCGCCCTCGTCCTCCTGACCGCGGCGGGCGTCCTGTGGACGGCCGGGGTCGTGATGCTCGTCTCGGTGGTCCTGCCCCGCACCCGGATCGGGGCGGACCGCACCCTCCTGCGCGAGCTGACGACCGGACCGTCCGGGCCCGTACTGCGCGAGCGGCTCGTCGCGTCCGGCACGGACGCCACCGGCTGGCTCCTCGAACAGGCCGGGGTGCACGGGCTCGTGCTCGCGGCGAAGTACCGGTGGCTGCGGCTCGGCGTGTGCGCGCTCGCGCTCGGCACCCTCCTGGCCCTCTTCGGCGAACTGTGGTGAGAGAGAAGAAGATGCAGTGGACCAACAGGGGGAGCGTCCTGCTCCTCGCCGGGGCGCTCCTCGCGCTCTCCGGACCGCTCGCGGCGCCCGCCGCCACCGGCGCGGCCCGCACCGTCGCCGGCCCGGCCGCCGACCCCGCCGAGGGCCCCGACCCGATCGACTTCGCCGTCGTCGTCGACCAGTCCGCGAGCCTGGCCCAGAAGGACCTGGACCGGGAGACCGACGCGGCCGCGCTGATCGCCCAGGGCGAGATATCGGAGCGCTCCCGGGCCACCGTCATCGGCTTCGGCAGCTCCGAGAAGCCGGGCCAGTCGCCCGTGCGCGAGGTCTGCCCGCTCGTCGTCGCGGACGCGGCGGGCCGCGAGCGGCTCTCCGCGTGCGTCCAGGAGCTGCGCCGCCGCGACACCGCCCGGCTGGGCCCCGGCACCGACTTCCCGGCCGCGATCCGCCAGGCCGTCGCCCGCCTCGCCGGGGCCGGCCCGGCCCCCGGCGCCGGGCCGGGAGCGGGGACGGACGGGGCGAAGCCGCCCGCCACCCCCAAGGTCCTCTTCCTGCTCACCGACGGCCGGCTCGACGTCGCCGACAGCCCCGAGTACGGCACCGACCCGGACAGCCGCCGGGCCAACGGGGCGCGGCGGCTCACCGAGGAGCTCGCCCGCGCCCGCGCGGCCGGCGTCCAGATCTGGCCGCTCGGCTTCGGCACCGAGATCGACCGCGCCGCCCTCACCGCCATGGCCGCGGGCGGCCACCGGGGCGCCTGCTCCGACGTCCCCGGCTCGGCCCCCCACCCGCGGGTCGTCGGCACCTCCGCCGAGATCGACAAGGCGCTCCAGGAGACCTTCGCCGCCGCCCGCTGCGCCCGGGTCGCGCACGGCACCGTCGGCCGCCCGCCCGCCGACCTCACCGTGACCATCCCGCCCCTCGCCACCGACGGCTCCCTCACGGTCTCCAAGCACGACCCGAAGGTCCGGGTCACCTACTACGACCCGGCGGGCCGCGAGGTGCCCGTCCGGGGCGAGTTCGACGGCTCCGCCTTCGAGGTCAGCGGCCAGGACGGGCCGGTCGAGGCGCTGCGCGTGAAGAACCCGCTGCCCGGCCCCTGGCGGGTGCACATCGAGGCGCCGGAGGGCCACCGCGACCGCGAGGTCGCCGTCCGGGCCATCTGGCAGGGCCGCCTCCGCTCCGACGTCACCCTCGACCCGGCCTCCCCGCGCGCCGGGGAGAAGGTCACCGTGCAGGTGCGGATGCAGACCCGGCGCGGCGTCGTCATCACCGACCCCAGGCAGCTCGCGGGGCTCAGGGCCTCGGCCGAACTGAGCGGCGCGGGCTTCGCGCCCTTCGCCTTCCGGCTCGCCGACGACGGGCGGGCCCCGGACGCGAAGGCGGGCGACGTCCGCTTCACCGGCACCTTCACCCTGCCCGCCGGGGCCACCGGCGACCTGGAGCTCGTCACCCGCATGGAGGCGCCCGGCATCACCTCCGACCGGCGCCCGCTGCACGCCCGGCGCGGCGAGGACGCCCCGCTCCTGACCGCCGGACTCACCGTCGACCGCGCCCCCGTCCACCCCGGCGGCACCGTCCGGGGCACCCTCGACGTCACCAACAACGACTCCGCGCCGCACACCCTGCGGCTCGCCCTCCAGGACGGATCCCCCGGCGCGGGCCTCGCCGTCTCCCCGACGCCGGTCACCGCGCCCCCGGGCCGCAGCACCCGGGTCCCCTTCACCGTCACCCTCGGCCGCGACGCGCCCCTCGGCGAACTCGGCGGCCGGATCGCGGTCGTGGACACCGCCGACGGCGACCTCGTCCTCGACACCGCCTTCCTGGACGTGCGGGTGGAGGCGCCGCCCACCTGGTGGGACCGGTGGTGGAAGCACGTGGCCGCCGGAGCCGCGCTCCTCCTCGCCCTCGCCGCCCTCGCGGCCGTCCGCCTCGCCGTCCGGCGCCGCCGCCGCGACCTCACCGGCGCCGTCCTCGAACTCCACCGGGAGGGGCGGTCCCTCTTCAAGCTGACCGTCGGTCCCGGGCGGAGCAGGAACGGCGTCTTCGCCTTCACCGTCGACGAGCCGTACGGGGCGCCGCCGACGCTCCGCAGGGTCGGCGGCACCGCCGTCTCCACCGCCCACGTGCTGCGCCGTGACGGTGCCGGCGCCCTGACGCTCCGCCCCCGGGGCGGGGCGCGGGTCCCGGTCGTGCCGGGCGAGCCGATCGGCCTGGACGCGTACGAACTCGTCGTGCGGAGCGGCGGCACGGCCGCCCCGGGGACCCGGTCCGGGGCAGGGTCCGGACCGGGGGCGCGGCCCGGTGGGCGGTCGGCGGGGGCTCCGGGGTCCCGCGGGTTCCCGTGGCCCCGGCGGTCCCGCGCCCCGGGCGGCACCGGGACCGGCGCCGCCCCCGGCAGGGGCTCCGACCCGGGCTCCGGCTCCGGCCCGGGGACCGGGGCCGGCTTCGGGGGCCCCGGCGGGTCCGACGCCTACGACCGCAACTTCTGAACGGGTACCGAGGAGACGACATGAAGATCTACCAGCCCATGCTCTTCGTCGGACTCGGCGGCACCGGCGGACGCATCGGCATCGAGCTCGAACGCAGCCTCCGCCGGGAGCTGTGCGGCCCCGACGGCACCGACCTCGTCGACGGCGGCCGCCGCCTGCCCTTCCAGCTCCCCGACTGCCTCCAGTTCGTCTACGCCGACTTCAGCGAGGGCGAACTCCTGGGCCAGCCGCAGTTCCGCGCCAGGGGAGCGGAGGGCGCCGCCTACGCCCGCACCTCCCGCATGGTCCGCGACCTGCTCCCCACCGACCTCGAAAGCTCCCCCGAGGTCGCCCGCATGCTGCGCGTCTCCCTCGACGAGGAGACCCGGCACTGGCTGCCGCCCCAGGCCCGCCAGCCGCGCGTCGCCCCCCTCAACCACGGCGCCGGACAGCTCCCGACCGTCGGGCGCTCCGCCCTCTTCGCGACCCTGCGCTCCGGGCTCGACCCCGTCGTGCGCCAGCTCCGCGAGGCGATCGGCGCCATCGGCCAGGCGGCCGGCGACCTCAAGCGGGTCGGCGGCGGACGCATCCGGGGCTGCGACGTCTTCGTCGCCTTCTCCGTCGCCGGCGGCACGGGGGCCGGCATCTTCTACGACTTCATCCACCTCGTCGGGCACGAGTTCCGCAACGCCAAGGTGCCCGGCGTGAAGATCTACCCGCTCGTCGTCATGCCCTCCGCCTTCCCGCCCGAGGGCGGCGGCGGACGCGAGGCCGAACTCAACGCCGCCCGCGCCCTCGTGGACCTCTCGCGGCTCGTCGACGACCAGAACGTCCCCGACGCCCCCGACACGGTCGGCGACGTCCGCGAGCGCGGCCGGCTCAGCGTCACCTACCCGGTCGACGGGACCGTCGCCCTGCGCCCCGCCACCATGCAGACCGCCTTCCTCTTCTCCAAGCCGTCCGTCATCGGCTCCGAGGACCTGCGCCGCTCCATCGCCGCCATGGTGATGTCGCTGATCGGCACCGAACTCGGCGAGGAGCACGGCGCGGTGAACCGCGCCGACGACGACTACCAGTCCTTCGCCGCCAGCTTCATCAACAAGAGCGTCGAGCGCGCGACCCCGGCCCGCACCGGCATCGGCTACCGGGGCATGTCCACCAGCCTCGCCGCCTCCCTCACCGTCCCCGTCGACGACCTCGCCGAGATCGTCGCCGCCCGGCTCCTCGCCCAGGCCGTCCGCGGCATGTCCGAGCGGGCCCGGCGGCCCGCCCGCGACGGACAGGACCTCGTCCGGGACCTCTTCACCCGCTCCGGCATCGGCCGCCTGTGGAGCCGCGAGGCCCCCGACGTGCCGCTGCCCGAGCAACTGCCCCGGGGCAGCAGGGACATCGCCCAGGAGCTGAACCAGCGCCTCCACGACATGGAGGACTCCCTCCAGCGCCTCGACGTGCACCTCTCCCGCGAGGTCCCGCGCCTCACCGAGGACTTCAGGCCCGGCGCGGGCGCCCGCGAACTGCTCGGCCTCGTCGGCCCGTTCATGCTGGAGACCGTCCTCGCCGGACTGCCCGGACACCCCGACCGGGTGGCCAGGGAGGGCTTCACCGGCATGCTCGACAACCGGCGCAACGACCCCGAGCGGCCGCCGAACGTCCAGACCTCCGCCCCCGCCGTCCCGCACGTCAAGGGACCGGTCGGCGGACTCGTGCCGGCCCGGTGGACCGACCCCGACGTGCAGGACGCGCTCGCCGCGCAGGAGGCCTGGTACCAGTGGCGGGCCCGGGTCCTCTGGCACCGCGGCTGGCAGGCCGGCGAGTCCCAGTGGCGCCCCTCCCTGAACCGCGTCACCCACGAGGTCGCCGAACTCGCCAGGGCCCTGCGCGCCCACGAGCAGGACGAGGCCAAGTCCTTCGCCGAGAGCCGCCGCAAGCTCTACCGCGACGACCGCGCGGGCATCGCCTACCTGCTGCCCCCGCAGAACACCCTCCGCGCCTTCTACGACGACGTCGTCGACCGGCTCGCCCAGAGCGAGGGCCTCCCGGAGAGCGCCGACGCCGCCACCCTCCTCGACCGGCTGGTCGGACCCGACGACTGGCGGCGCGCCCTGGACGCCGTCCGCTCGACCGGAGCGGCGGTCAAGGAGGTCAAGCAGGTCGTCGAGCGGCGGGTCAAGCGCCTCTTCGGCGAGGCCAACGACGACGTCTTCGCCCGCCCCCTGCTGCCCTCCATGGAGCTGCTGCTCCGGGCCGCCTCCGGCGACGGGACCGCCGAGTCGAAGGTCGACCCGCGCTGGCTCGACCAGTTCCGCTCCCGCCTCGCCGGACTCCTCCCGGTGGGCTTCGTCCCGGACGGCAGCGGCCCCCTCAAGATCCTCATCGTGCACCCGGCGAGCGAGTCCGACGGACGGGCCGCCGACTTCCTCTCCCAGGAGCTCAACCTGCCCCCGCGGGTGGTCCCCGAGTGCCGGGCCGTCGACACCGACTCCATCACCGTCGTCTTCTTCCGCAGCGGCATGAACCTCACCGACATCTCCGAGGTCCGCGGCGTCCTCAGCCTCTGGGCCGAGGCCCGCGACTCCGGCGGCGAGCACGACTTCCTGCACTGGCGCCAGCGGCTCGGCTACCAGGACGACTGGCTCGTCTCCACCGAACAGGACCGGCAGCGCATCCTGCACCGGCTGCTCTGCGCCATGTGGAACGGCCACATCACCACCGAGGGCCCGGCCGGCTCGCCCCACCTCGTGCGGATCCGCCTCCAGGAGGGCGAGTCCGCGACCATGACGCTGCGCCTGGAGGACTTCGACGGCTCGCTCTCCAGCTGGGCGGGGCTGCTGCGGGCGTACGAGCGGTGGGCGCTGCTCGACGAGGGGCAGATCATCGAGCAGTTCTGCGAACGGCTCATGCGCGCCCTGCCCAAGGGCCTCGCGCAGGTCCCGGTCCCCCCGTCGCCGCTCTTCACCCGCTTCGTGGAGGAGGTGGCGCCGCGCCAGCTCGCCCTCGTCGACGCGTTCGCCGCCGAGTACGGCGAGGCGGACACCGAATGGCTCGCCCCGCTCCGCCACTTCTGGTCGGTCACCTACCCGGGCGCCCTCGCCATGCGCTTCCCCAGCGCGGCCCACGCCACCCGCTCGACCCTCCGCGCCCTCTACGAACGCCACGCGCCCCGACCGGGCGGGAACGGGAACCACCAGCCCGGCCCCGGCGCCGTTCCGGGGCAGGGGCAGGGGCAGGGGCAGGGGCAGGGGTACGGACCCGGACCGGCGCACGACAGCCCCCCTCCCGGGTACGGGAACGGCCCCGCGTACGCGAACGACTCCCCGTACGGGAACAACCCCCCGTACCCGAACAGCTCCCCGTACGGGAACGGCGGTCCCCCCGGAGGGCACGGGAGCGGTGCCCCGGGCGACCCGTACGCCTCCCGCGGGCAGCGGCCCCCCGCGCCCTCGTCCGTCTTCGAGGAGGGCTGGGAGCAGGAGCCCGAGCCCGACTTCGACGGCTACTTCGCGGAACCGGGCTCCGGGGACCGGAACGGCGGGACCGAGTGAGCGCGCGCGTCCTTCCCGAACGGCCCCTGCCCGGCCACGCCGTCTGCCTCGACCTGCGGGCCGCCGGAGACGGCGGGCGCGACCCCGGCGCCGCCGTCCGCGCGGCCCTCGACGCCCCGCAGCCCGACGGCCGCCGCCGCTTCCTGGTCGTCGACGAGGCCGACCGGCTCGTCGCCCACCAACTGCTCTACGAGCGCCTCTCCTCGTACGGGCCCGCCCACGTCGTCTGCCTGGCCGTCGGCACCGAGGACGGGCGGACCCTGCGCCGGACCCTCGCCCTGCGCCCGCCCGCCGCCGGCGTCCTGTGGCTGCTCGGCGCCCCGGACGACGGCGTCCCCGCCGAGTCCGTCCTGCGTCCGCTCGTCGACGTCCTCTCCACCCCCGAGGTGTACGACGCCGTGCTGCGCGCGCTCGGCGAGGTGGTGCACGGCGTCGCCGTGCCCGCCGCCCGCGTCCTGGAGCACGACCTCACCGACGAGGCCAGGGCGCGCGCCTGGCGGCAGGCGGTGGAGGGCCTCGCGGGACCGGACGTCCCCGTCGGCACCGTCTCCGCCGACCAGGTGCCAGGCTCCCTCGCGCTCCTCCTCGACGACGGCGTGCCGAACTCGCTCTCCGGCCACCACTGGCTGCCGCCCGGAGGCCGGGCCGGGGCCCGGCTCGCCGCCTGCGAGGAGGCCGTGGGCGACGCCGTCGAAGGGTACCGGCGGGTGCGGGGCCCGGCCGGGCTCCTCGCCGGGGCGGGCCGGGACGCCGACCTGCCGGGCGACGTCGAGCGCGCGGCGGAGGAGCTGGGCCGCTTCCGCGCCGCCGTGGCGGACGCGTTCGGCGTGGCGGGCGGCGCCCGGCCGACCGCCGAGCACCGGAGCCTGCTGCGGGACCGGGGCGTCGAACTCCCCGAACTGCCCCGGGAGATCACGCGCACCGGGATCGTCCCGGCCCTGCGCGACCACACCCACGACCTGATCGGAAAGGGGCTGCCGCTGCGTTCCGTGGCGGCCCGGCTCTCCGCCCTGTCCGCGCGCACCGCGCCCGTGGGCAGCGCCGCCCGGCTCGCCCGGCTCGACGCCCTCTGCGGCCCGGAGCGGCTGCGGAGGCTGAACGCCCGGCACCCCTTCACCGCCGGCGGCCCGCGCCCGGCGGCCTTCGCCGTCACCGGGCTCCTCGCCCTGCTCGCCGGGGTCTGGCCGGTCCTCGGCTGGGTCCTCGGGCCCGCCGTGGGCGTCCTCGCCGCCGGCCTCGCCCGTCTGATGCTGCGCCGCCGGCCCAACCGCTCCCCCGACGGGCGGATCGACGGCGGCGGCGCCACGGGCGCGGCGCCCCGGCTCCTCGGCGGCGTGCTCGGCGGCCTCGCGGGGGCGCTCCTCGGCCGGTTCCTGGAGCCGCCGGCGTGGGCGGGGGCCGTGGGCCTCGCCGTGTCCGTGACGGCGGTCGTCCTCCTCGCGCTGCGCGACTGGACGCGGGCCGTGGACGACTGGTGGGCCCGGGCGGACCCGGAGGAGGCCTGGCGCATCCTGCGGGAGGTCCACGCCCTGGTCGTCACGACCGCCGTCCACGACTGGCTCTTCGCCGAGGTGCGGCACCACTGCTCGGCCGGGGCGGGGGCCGTGGCCCGGCTGCTCCGCGTCCTCGCGGAGACCGCCGACGCGCACGGCGGTGCGTACGCCCGGCCGTCCGCGACGGCCCCGGGCGACCGGCCGGGCGCGCCGCCGCCGCCGGCGGGACCGGACACCGGCACGGCCTCCTGGAGCTGGGAGGACTGGGGGGACGGCGGGGAGGAGGACCTCTGGTCCGACACGGACGACGACCCCCCGGCCTCCGGCCCTCCGGACCCGCCCCCGGCCGCCCCCTCCGCGTCCTCCGGGCCCTTCACGCCCTCCGGTTCCTCCACGCCTTCCACGTCCTCGGCGTCCTCGGCGTCCTCCGCGCCGTTCCCGTCCGGCCCCGACTTCCCGTCCGGCCCGGACGCCGGAGTCCGGGCCGGGCCCGCTCCCGTCCCCGCCTGGCTGGAGCGGCGGTACGGGGACGGGGGCCCCGCGCTCGTCGACACCCTGGTGGGCGACCTGGTCGCCGGGACCGTCCTGATCCTCGACCGCTGCTGGGCGGGGATCGAGCACGACCCGGCCGCCGTCGCGGCGGCGGGCCACGAGGAACGGCTCGCGGAACTCCTGGCCGAGACCCGCCTCCGTCTCGAACGCGACGTGGCCGCCTCGCCGCCCCCGTACGAGGGCCTCCACGCCCGGGGGGCGCCCGTCGCCGCCTTCGCGGACCGCGCCGACCGGCCCGACGCGGCCCGGCTCACCGGCGTGGCCCCGGACGCGGTGGCCCGGCTGCTCCTGGCCGAGGACGATCCCGGCCGCACGGTCGTGCTCTGCGGCCCCGAGCACCTGCGGCTGCTCTCCCACGACCCGGCCGCCGCCCGGCAGGTCCGCTTCGTCCCCGAGGCGATGCGGCGCGGCGCGGCGGGGGACGACGTCTGGCGGGGCACCCCCGAGGACGTGGTGTGGACCGGCGCCGGACGGCACGCCGGCGTCCTCCGTCTCGTACCGCTGCGCGCGGACGTCGTGCACACCGTCCGCGCCGAGGAGGCGGGAGAACCGTGACCGACCCGAACCACCCGAACCACCCGAACGAGCCGAACGAGCCGGGCCGTCCGGCCGGCCCGCGCCACGACGGCGCCCCGGACGCCCCGCGCCCCGGCCGGCCCCCCGAACCGGGCCGGGCCCTCGACCCCGACCACCCCGACCACCTGGGCGAGCCCGTCCCGCCGCCCCACCCGTACTACCAGGAGCTGGAGTTCCTCACCCACCGGGAGGTGCCGGTCCGCTTCGCCGTGCGGTACGGCGAGGACCGCAGGCCGCCCGGCCGGCCCGGGATCCTCGCGCGGCGGGCGGTCCTGGGCGCGGGCGCGCACGTCCTCCAGTACCGGCTGCCCCCGTCCGCCCTGAGCGACCCCCGCGCGTACGGCCTCCTGGAGCGCGAGGTGGCCGCCGCCGTCGCCCTCGAACGGCGCTACGGGACGGAGCGGTTCGGCGCGGTCTTCGCCCGGCTCGTCGGCTTCGACCTGACCGCGCCCGAGCCCTTCGTCCTGTACCGCCCGTCCGGCGGCCGTCCGCTCTCCGAGTGGGCCGGCCGCCTCGGCGCCGAGGACCAGGAGCGGATCACCGGCCAACTCGCCATGGCCGTGAGGCTCCTGGAGGACACGGGCCTCGTGCACCGGGCCGTCACGCCCGACACCGTGCGGTGGGACGGCTCCCGGGTGCGGCTCTGCGCGCCGTACGCGGCACTGCGCTCCGGAGAGCCCCGCGAGCCCTTCGGCACCGCCCCCTGGGCCTCGCCCGAACAGCGCGCGGGCCGGGGCGCCACCGATCCGCGCGACGACCTGTGGTCCGTCGCCCAACTCGCCTACCACCTGCTCTCCGGCCGCCCCGACCGGGGCGAGGGCCCGCCGGCCGACCTCGCCGACTACCGCCGCCTCGCCGCCCTGGGACAGGCCGGCCTCTTCGCGGCGGACGCGGCGGACCGGCCCCCGCCGGCCGGGCTCATGCGGCTGCTGCACGTCCCCGACCCGCTCGCCGCCCGCGCCGGGACGGCCGACCCGCTCGACCGGTGGCGGGCCGAGTACGACGTCCAGACCGCCCGGAAGCGCGCGGTCGCCGGAGACCCCGGGCCGGGCGCGGGACCGGGGACCTCCGGGGAGGGCCCCGCGCGGGACCCGCGCCCGCGGCGCGCCTCCCTCCTCGACCGGATCTTCGGCGGCGGGAGCGGACCCGACCGGCCCGCGGCCTCCGCCGCCCCCGCCGGACCGGCACCGGAACCGCCGCCGCGGAGCCGGATGTGCCCCCACTGCCTGCTCCCCGTCGCGTACGACGAACGGCTCCTCGTCACCATCGACGCCAAGGGCAACCGCATCCCGCTCGACCTCGGCGCCGAGCGCCGCCCCCACCACGTCGCCGACGCCCTGCGCAAGGCGTACCACCTGTGCCCGCACACCGTGGACGGCGACGAGGAGCACGAACTGCCCGTCCCCTACCTGACCAACGGCGAACCGCTCTCCGTCGCCCTCGTCGGCAGCTCCTCCGTCGGCAAGACCCACCTCCTCGCCGCCATGCTCGGCGAGGTCGAGCTCGGCGGCCTCGAACCGTACGGACTCAAGTGCCGGCCGCTGAACCCCGAGGCGCACCGCGCCTATCTGCGCGAACGCGTGCAGAGCCTGCAACAGGGCCGTCAGCTGGGCCGCACCGGGCAGCAGACCTTCGCCCGGTTCGCCGACGGACTGCTCGTCCAGGCGGGCGGCGCGACGCCCCGGCCCGTCGTCTTCTTCGACCTCGCGGGCGAGGACCTCGCGCAGGACGGGGAGGTCGGCCGCTTCCTCATGGGCGTCGACGCCTTCGTGTTCGTCCTCGACCCGCTGCGCGCGCTCCGGCTGCCCGCGCTCGACCCGCTGCGCGAGCAGAGCGGGCTGCGGCGCCGCGAGCTCGGCGACGAGGCCTTCACCACCGTCCTCAACCGCGTTCCCCGGCGGCGCGGCGGACTCGTCGCCGCCCCGGCCGCGCTCGCCGTCAACAAGAGCGACCTCGTGCGCTTCGAACCGGCCGTCGACCGCTGGCTCGGCCGGGCGCTCCCCGGCCGGTACGACCCCGCCGCGCTGCGGGCCGAGAGCCGGGACGCGTACGCCTTCCTCGCCCACCACGCCGGCGCCGCCTGGCTCAAGCCCTTCGACGACTGCGCGGACTGCACGCTGCACTTCGTCGCCGCGACCGGCGGGCAGGCGCGCGGCGACCGGTTTCCGCACGGGGTCCGGCCGCGCCGGGTCCTCGCACCACTGCTGTCGCTCTTCGCCTCGTGCGGGCTGCTGCCCGGGGCGGAGCCTACGGAGGGGATCGTCCGATGACGCGGTCGGAGAACGAGGTCGACCAGATCGTCTTCCGCTGGGACAGCGAGAACCTGTCCGGCACCACCGGCTTCGGACCGGTCGCGTGGTCCGGGCCGCGCGACGAGGCGGAGAACCTCTTCCGGATCTCCGCCCCCGTGCTGCGGGCGAGCGGCGAGGAGACCCGGCCCGCCCTCGTCCGGCTCCAGCGGCGCGCCGACGTCATGCTGATCCGGCGCGCCCCGTTCACCGGCGCCGACGGCGGCACGTCCGTGCTCTGCCACGCCCTCGTCGGCTCGCCCGCCCTCCTCGAACCCTCCTTCTGCCTCGGCCTCCACGCCTGGAACTGGGAGGGCTCGGCCCTCGACGCCGCCGGGGTGCGGGGACGGCTCCCGGCCGTCCCCGAGGACGTCCTCGTCCCGGCGACCGGCCGGGGCCAGGGCGAGCTGGACGACTCCCTCGCCTACGCGGCCGACGAACTCACCGGCACGGTCGCGGAGCTGCTGCGCCACCCCGACGAGCGGTTCACCGTCCTCGACGAGCGCGGCAACACCGCCTGCCCCGTGCTGTGGGGGTTGCACAGCATGTTCGGCGCGTCCACCGAACGCCGCTGGACCTTCGCCACCCACGACACCGTCGAACTGAGCGCGCTCCGCTTCTCGTTCGTCGGCCGCTGGGCGGGCGCGGCGAGCCGCAACACCGGCCGCCGCCGCGTCGATCCGCGCGAGCGGTACGACGACCGGGCGGAGGAGATCGCGGCCGGGCTCGTCCGCCACCACCTGCGGGGGGTCGCGGAGGGGGCGGGCCGCGAGTACGCGGTCGGCAGCGCCCTCCACGCCGCCGCGACGGCCCGCAGCGCGCCCCTCCTGGAGACGGCGGCCCGCGCCCTGGACGCCCTGGACCGCGGCACCGGCACGCCCTCCGGCCCGGAACCGTCCCCGCGGAGGGCCCGCGAGGAACCGCCCCACCGGACGGACCGCCCCGACCATCAGGACCGTCCGCACCACCCCGACCACCCGGACCGTCCGCACCACTCCGACCACCCGGACCGTCCGCACCACTCCGACCACCCGGACCGTCCGCACCACCCCGACCGTCCGCACCACTCCGACGGCCCCGAACACTCCGACTGGCCGAAGCACCTGAGCCGCACGGAGTACTTCGGCCGCGCGGAACGCCCCGACCGTCCGGAGGATCCCGCTCGTACGGACCACTCCGCTCGTACGGACCACTCGCCCGCCCCGGAACCCCCGCCCGCACCCTCGTCCGCCCCGGAGCCCGCCCCCGTACCCCCGCCCCCTCCTCCCTCCTCCCCTCCCGCCGTCCCCGCCGTCCCCGGCCCCCCGGCCGCCCCGCCTCCCCCCGCCGTTCCCGTCCGCTCCCATCCCCGCCCCGTCCTGCCCTCCGTCGCGCCCCGGTGGACCGGGCCCGGGAAGGAGGGGCGGCCGCCGTGGCGGCGGGCGCGGGAGCGGGAGGACGAGACCGGGCTCGTGTACAAGCTGCCGCCCGCGCGCACCACGGAGGAGGCCCGGGAGCTCGTCGGGCGGTCCGGCGACCGGGAACTCCTCGACGCGCTGCGCCGCCCCCAGACGGACGGCTCCCGCACCCTCCTCCTCCGGGAGGCCGCCCGGCGCCTGCCGTCCTGGGAGCACCGGCTGCGCCGGGAGCTCTGCGACGCGGTCCTCGGCCGGGACCTCTGGGCCGTGGCCCCGTCCGGGACCCGCGGCGGGCCCGGCGAACCGGCGGAGGAGCAGCGCGCGGCCGACGCCGCCGAGCTGTACCGCTGGGCGGTCCGCCCGCTCCTCGGCGCCGGCGACGCCCCGGCCGGCACCGTCGCCGAGCTGCTCTCCCGGCTCCGCACGAGCCCCGAGCCGTCCGCCCGGGAGGCGTTCTGGCTGATCGTCGAGGGGGAGCGCCCGGGGCTCCCGGACGCGGTCTGGCTCGCCCTCCTCAAGGAGGCGTACGGACTCTCCCGCGC
Organism: Streptomyces sp. NPDC092045; assembly: GCF_044756005.1. Taxonomy (NCBI): domain Bacteria; kingdom Bacillati; phylum Actinomycetota; class Actinomycetes; order Kitasatosporales; family Streptomycetaceae; genus Streptomyces; species Streptomyces sp. NPDC092045. The sequence goes on from NZ_JBIVSC010000006.1 coordinate 222,000, forward strand.
CCCGCACCGCCCGGCCGCCGCCCCGGCCGCCCCGCCGCCCCCGGAGGACCCCGGCGACGGCTACACCCGCCGCTTCCTGCGCCGGGGCGCGGTGGTGCTCGGCGTCCTCCTGGCCGCGATCGTCCTGGCGGTGCTCGGCAAGCTCCTCGTCTGACGGCCCCGGTCCGACGGCCCCGGTCCGACGGCCCCTGTCCGACGGCCCTGTGCCGAAACACGGGCCGCACGGGCCCCCCTCCGTCAGGATGGACCCATGGGATTCCATGTCGATTCCGAGACCGGGCGGCTGCGCCGCGTCATCCTCCACCGCCCCGATCTGGAGCTGAAGCGGCTCACCCCGACCAACAAGGACGCCCTCCTCTTCGACGACGTGCTCTGGGTGCGGCGGGCCCGGCAGGAGCACGACGGCTTCGCCGACGTGCTGCGGGACCGGGGGGTGGAGGTGCACCTCTTCGCGGACCTCCTGAGCGAGTCGCTCAAGGTGCCGGCCGCCCGCGCGCTGGTCCTGGACCGGGTCTTCGACGAGAAGGAGTACGGTCCGCTCGCCGCCGACCACCTTCGGGCGGCCTTCGACTCGCTCGACGCCGTCGCGCTCGGCGAGGTGCTCGTCGGCGGGATGACGAAGCGGGAGTTCCTGGCGGCGCACCGGGAGCCGACCTCGGTCCGCTTCCACGCCCTCGACCTGGACGACTTCGTCCTCGGCCCGCTGCCCAACCACCTCTTCACCCGGGACACCTCGGCCTGGATCTACGACGGCGTCTCCATCAACGCCATGCGGTGGCCGGCCCGGCAGCGCGAGACGGTCCACTTCGAGGCGATCTACAAGCACCACCCGCTCTTCACCGGGCCCGAGGCGGGCGCCTTCCACCACTGGTCGGAGGGGCAGGCGGACTACCCGTCGACGATCGAGGGCGGGGACGTCCTGGTCATCGGCGACGGCGCCGTGCTCATCGGGATGAGCGAGCGCACCACCCCGCAGGCGGTGGAGATGCTGGCCCGGGGCATGTTCGCGGCCGGTTCGGCGCGCACGATCGTCGCGCTCGACATGCCGAAGCGGCGCGCGTTCATGCACCTGGACACGGTGATGACGATGGTGGACCAGGACACGTTCACCCAGTACGCGGGGCTCGGCATGCTCCGCTCGTACACGATCGAGCCGGGGGACGCGGGGCAGCCCCTGCGGGTGACCGACCACCCGCCGGAGCGGATGCACGACGCGATCGCGGCGGCCCTGGGGCTCCCCGAGATCAGGGTCCTGACCGCCACCCAGGACGTGCACGCGGCCGAGCGCGAGCAGTGGGACGACGGGTGCAACGTGCTCGCCGTGGAGCCGGGCGTGGTCGTCGCGTACGAGCGGAACGTCACCACGAACACGCACCTGCGCAAGCAGGGCATCGAGGTGATCGAGATCCCCGGCAGCGAACTGGGCCGGGGGAGGGGCGGCCCGCGCTGCATGAGCTGTCCGGTGGAGCGGGACGCCGTCTGAGCCCCCGGGCGGGCGCGGGAGCGGCGGGGAGGGCGCGAGGAGGGGGGCGGGGAGGGCGCAGGAAGGGGGCTGTATATAAATGTTGAAGTTCGTATAGACTTCCATGGTCCCCGACCGCCGTCCCCCGACCGTACCCACAGGAGCGCGACCCATGGCCACAGACCTCATCGGCCGCCACTTCCTCAAGGAGCTGGACTTCACCGCCGAGGAGCTCCGGGGGCTGGTCGCGCTCGCCGCCGACCTCAAGGCCGCCAAGAAGGCGGGCGCCGAGGTGCAGCGGCTGCGCGGCCGGAACATCGCCCTGATCTTCGAGAAGACCTCGACCCGCACCCGCTGCGCCTTCGAGGTCGCCGCCTCCGACCAGGGCGCCTCCACGACCTACCTGGACCCCGCGAGCTCCCAGATGGGCCACAAGGAGTCGGTCAAGGACACGGCCCGCGTCCTCGGCCGGATGTTCGACGGGATCGAGTACCGGGGGGACAGCCAGGCCGCGGTCGAGGAGCTCGCCGCCTTCGCGGGCGTCCCCGTCTTCAACGGCCTCACCGACGACTGGCACCCCACCCAGATGCTCGCCGACGTGCTCACCGTGACCGAGCACACGGCCAAGCCGCTGGACGAGGTCGCCTTCGCCTACCTCGGCGACGCCCGCTTCAACATGGGCAACTCCTACCTCGTCACCGGCGCCCTGCTCGGCATGGACGTCCGGATCGTCGCCCCGAAGGCGTACTGGCCCTCCGGGGAGGTCGTCGACCGGGCCCGCGAGCTCGCCGGGAAGAGCGGCGCCACCGTCACCCTCACCGAGGACGTGGCGGAGGGGGTCCGGGGCGCCGACTTCGTCGCCACCGACGTCTGGGTCTCCATGGGCGAGCCCAAGGAGGTCTGGGACGAGCGGATCGCCTCCCTCGCCCCGTACTCCGTGACCATGGACGTGCTGCGCGCCACCGGGAACCCGGACGTCCGGTTCCTGCACTGCCTGCCGGCCTTCCACGACCTGGGCACCGCCGTCGGCCGTGACATCCACGCCCGGCACGGCCTGGCCGAGCTGGAGGTCTCCGACGAGGTCTTCGAGTCGGCGCACTCCGTCGTCTTCGACCAGGCCGAGAACCGGATGCACACCATCAAGGCGGTCCTGGTCGCCACCATGGCCGGGACCGGCCCCGGCACCGGGGCGTAGCGCCGCGCCCGATGGGGTGAACGCGCGGGGCGCGGTTTACGATCGCACGGTTCAGGGGGGTTCGGGCGGATAGGCCCGAACCCCCTCTCGCGTGCCCGCACCAGAAACGAGAACCCCCGCATGCCCCCGTCCGCCGCGCGGATCAAGACGCCGCAGCAGCTCATCGCCGAGTCCGGCGCCGACCTCGAAGGCCACGGCCTCAAGCGCACCATGGGCCTCTTCCAGCTCGTCTGCTTCGGCGTCGGCGCGATCGTGGGCACGGGCATCTTCGTCGGCCTCTCCGACAGCGTCGCGGAGGCCGGCCCCGCCGTCGTGGTCTCCTTCGTGCTCGCCGCGGTCACCTGCGTCTTCACCGCCTTCTCCTTCGCGGAGCTGGGCAGCGCGATCCCGGTCTCCGGCTCCTCCTACTCCTTCGCCTACGCGAGCCTCGGCGAGCGGGCCGCCTTCCTCGTCGGCTGGTGCCTGCTCCTGGAGTACGGCGTGTCCGTCTCCGCCGTCGCGGTCGGCTGGAGCCAGTACCTCAACGAACTCCTGGACGGCCTGGTCGGCCTGCGGCTGCCCGACGCGCTCTCCGCCGGACCGGGCGAGGGCGGCGTGGTCAACGTGCCCGCCGTGGTCGTGATCCTGCTCGCCGCCGGCCTGCTCGTGCGCGGGGTCCGCGAGAGCGCCCGGGCGACCGCCGCCATGGCCGTCCTCAAGATCGGCATCCTGATCGTCTTCTGCGCCATCGGCTTCTCCGCCTTCCAGGACGGGAACCTCTCGCCGTTCACGGGCAGCGGCGCCGCCGGCATCACCGCGGGCGCCTCCGTGGCCTTCTTCTCGTACATCGGCTTCGACGCGATCACCACGGCCGGCGAGGAGGTGAAGAACCCGCGCCGCGACATCCCGATCGCCATCCTCGTCTGCATCGGGCTCGTCACCCTGCTCTACTGCGCGGTCGCCCTCTCCGCGATCGGGGCGATCGGGGCCGACGCCGTCGCGAACAGCCCGGCCGCGCTCTCGGTCGTCGTGGACGAGGTCACCGGCTCGTCGGTCGGCGGCGGGATCGTCGCCTTCGGCGCGGTCGTCGCCATCGCCTCCGTCGTCCTCGCCGTGATGTACGGCCAGACCCGCATCCTGATGTCGATGTCCCGCGACGGACTCGTCCCCCGGGTCTTCGAGCGGGTCTCCCCGAAGACCTCGACCCCCGTCGCCAACACCTGGATCGTCGCCGCCGTCTTCGCCGTCCCGGCCGCCTTCGCCCCGCTCGACGTGGTCGTCGACCTGACCACCATCGGCACCCTGGCCGTCATGGCGGTCGTCAACCTCGCGGTGATGGTGCTGCGCCGCCGCGCCCCCGAGCTGCCGCGCTCCTTCCGGGTGCCGCTCTTCCCGCTGAGCCCGGTGCTCGGCATCGGCTTCTGCCTGTACCTGATCTGGGGCACGGGCTGGACGACCTGGCTCCAGTTCGCGGTCTTCCTGGTGGCGGGCGGACTGCTGTACGCGGCCTACGGGCGGCGCAACTCGCGGCTCGCCGCGCGGTAGGGCGCGTCCGGCGGACCGGGGCCCCGGCCGTGATCCGCCGGACGCGCCCCGGGGGGAGGCCACGGGACGGTCACCCCTCTATCGCGTACTCGTGACGACGGTCACAGGACGGTGATACGCTCCGAGATGGAGGAAGGAGGCCGTTCCGGATGAGCCCCTTTACCGGCTCCGCGCCCCGCACCGCACGCTGGCGACACCTGCGCCTGGACGTCGACGAGGGCGTCGCCACCGTCACCCTCGCCCGGCCCGCCAAACTCAACGCCCTCACCTTCGGCGCCTACGCCGACCTGCGCGACCTCCTCGCCGAGCTCTCCCGCGAGCGGACCGTCCGCGCCCTCGTCCTCGGCGGCGAGGGCCGCGGCTTCTGCTCCGGCGGCGACGTGGACGAGATCATCGGCGCCACCCTCGCCCTCGACACCGCCCGGCTCCTCGACTTCAACCGGATGACCGGCCAGGTCGTCCGTGCCCTGCGCGAATGCCCCTTCCCCGTCGTCGCGGCCCTCCACGGCGTCGCCGCGGGCGCCGGGGCGGTCCTCGCGCTCGCCGCCGACTTCCGGATCGCCGACCCCACCACCCGCTTCGCCTTCCTCTTCACCCGGGTCGGCCTCTCCGGCGGCGACATGGGCGCGGCCTACCTGCTGCCCCGGGTCGTCGGCCTCGGCCACGCCACCCGGCTCCTCATGCTCGGCGAGCCCGTCCGCGCCGCCGAGGCCGAGCGCATCGGCCTGCTGAGCGAACTCACCGAGGAGGGCGCCGCCGACGCACGCGCCGCCGCCCTCGCCCGGCGCCTCGCGGACGGCCCCGCGCTCGCCCTCGCCCAGACCAAGGCCCTGCTCACCGCCGAACTCGACATGCCCCTCGCCGCCTCGGTCGAACTGGACGCGGCCACCCAGGCCCTCCTGATGCACGGCGAGGACTACGCCGAGTTCCACGCGTCCTTCACCGAGAAGAGGCCCCCGAAGTGGCGGGGCCGCTGACCGCGCCGGGCGCCCCGAACCCCCACGGGACCCGGGCCGCGCCCCCCTCCCCGTCCCGCGTCGCCGTCGTCGGCGGCGGCCCCGGCGGGCTCTACGCCGCCGCCCTGCTCAAACGGCGTGACCCCCGGCGCGAGGTCACCGTCTGGGAGCGGAACGCGCCCACCGACACCTTCGGCTTCGGCGTCGTCCTCTCCGACGAGACCCTCGGCGGCATCCGGGAGGCCGACCCCGTCGCGTACGCGGCGCTCGACCGCGAACTCGTCCGCTGGGACGACATCGACGTCGTCCACCGGGGCCGGCGCACCACCTCCACCGGCCACGCCTTCGCCGCCCTCGGCCGCCGCCGCCTCCTGGAGCTCCTGCACGCCCGCTGCGCCGACCTCGGCGTACGGCTCCGCTTCCGCGCCGAGGCCCCGCCCGCCGCCGAACTCGCCGCGGCACACGACCTGGTCGTCGCCGCCGACGGCGTCCACAGCCGCACCCGCGAGACGTACGCCGCGCACTTCCGCCCCCGGATCACCACCCACCGCTGCCGCTACATCTGGCTCGCCGCCGACTTCGCCCTCGACGCCTTCCGCTTCGAGACCGCCGAGACCGCACACGGCGTGATGCAGCTCCACGCCTACCCCTACGGGCCCGCCTCCTCCACCGTCATCGTCGAGGCCCGCGAGGAGGTCTGGCGCGCCGCCGGACTCCACGCCCTGGACGAGGCCGGATCCACCGCCCGCTGCGCCGAGATCTTCGCCGGGGCGCTCGGCGGCCGGAAGCTGCGCGCCAACAACTCCGCCTGGACCGCCTTCCGCACGGTCGTCAACGACCGCTGGTCGCACGGCAACACGGTCCTCATCGGCGACGCCGCCCACACCGCGCACTTCTCCATCGGCTCCGGCACCAAACTGGCCGTCGAGGACGCCCTCGCCCTCGCCGACAGCCTCGACGCGCACGGCACCATGGAGGAGGCCCTGGCCGCCTACGAGGCCGGGCGCCGCCCCGCCGTCGCCTCCACCCAGCGCGCCGCCGCCGCCAGCCTGCACTGGTTCGAGGAGCTCGCGGACCGCGTCGACCGCCCGCCCCGCCGCTTCGCCTTCGACCTCCTCACCCGCAGCCGCCGCGTCACCCACGCCAACCTGCGCCTGCGCGACCCGGCCCTCACCGCCGCCGTCGAGGACGACTTCGGCTGCCCGCCCGGCACCCCGCCCATGTTCACCCCCTTCCGGCTGCGCGGACTGACCCTGCGCAACCGGATCGTGGTCTCCCCCATGGACCTGTACGTCGCGCGGGACGGCGTCCCCGGCGACTTCCACCTCGTCCACCTGGGTTCCCGGGCCCTCGGCGGCGCCGGACTCGTCATGACCGAGATGGTCTGCGTGAGCCCCGCCGGCCGCATCACCCCCGGCTGCACCGGCCTCTGGACCGACGAACAGGCCGCCGCCTGGAGCCGGATCACCGACTTCGTCCACACCGGCGCGCCCGGCACCGCGCTCGGCGTCCAGCTCGGCCACTCCGGCCGCAAGGGCTCCACCCGGCGCATGTGGGAGGGGATCGACCAGCCGCTGCCCGAGGGCAACTGGCCCCTCGTCGCTGCCTCGCCCCTCCCGTACCGGCCCGGCGTCAACCAGATCCCGGCCGCCCTCGACCGCGCCGGACTCACCGCCGTCCGCGAGGAGTTCACGGCCGCCGCCCGGCGTGCCGCCCGCAGCGGCTTCGACCTCCTCGAACTCCACGCCGCCCACGGCTACCTGCTCTCCGGCTTCCTCTCCCCGCTCACCAACCACCGTGCCGACGCCTACGGCGGCGACCTCGAAGGACGCCTCCGCTTCCCCCTCGAAGTCCTCGACGCGGTGCGGGAGGCGTGGCCCGACGACCGGCCCCTGACCGTCCGCGTCTCGGCCACCGACTGGGCCGAGGGCGGCACGAGCGCCGAGGACGCCGTCGCGATCGCCCGCGCCCTCGCCGCGCACGGCGCCGACGCGATCGACGTCTCCACCGGCCAGGTAGTCCCCCACGAGACCCCCGCGTACGGCCGCTCCTACCAGACCCCGTACGCCGACCGCATCCGCAACGAGACCGGCGTCCCGGTGATCGCGGTCGGCGCGATCTCCTCCTGGGACGACGTCAACTCCCTCCTCCTGGCGGGCCGCGCCGACCTCTGCGCCCTCGCCCGCCCCCACCTCTACGACCCCCACTGGACCCTCCACGCGGCGGCCGAACAGGGCTACGAGGGCCCGGCGGCCCCCTGGCCCGACCCGTACCGCGCGGGCAGCCGCCGCCCGCCCACCGGCCGCCGCGACCAGGAGGCCCCCTGAGCCGGGACCGCCGCGCGGCTCAGTGCTCGCAGAGGGAGAACGCGCGCTCGTAGAGCTGCTCGTTGTGCTCGTCCACGAAGAACTTGCGCTCCTTCATGAGCTCCTCGCGGTACTCCTCGGCCCGCGCGCGCGTCATGGTCGAGGTGTCGGCCCACGGCTGCTGCGGGGGCACGTCGGAGGTGGACACGATCCGCTCCGACGGGTCGACCAGGAAGAACGCGAGGATCTTGCGGTGTCCCGGGCGGGTGAGGTCCGCGAGGCGGAACGGGGCGACGCGGTGCTGGAGGACGTTCGGGAACGCCAGGCAGCGGCCCGCCGGGGTCGCCACCGAGCCCAGCACCTGGTTCAGCGCGTCCTCGTCCTCCAGGCCGTACACCTCGCGCAGACCGTTGTCGTCGTTCTGCTCGTAGTGCGGGTCGTCGAGCGCCGCCCGGAAGCCCAGCCGGCTCTCGGTGATGTTCTCGCTGTCCCAGTAGAAGAGGCCGGTCGAGACGATCCGCTCGTTCAGCATCCCCTCGACGTGCCAGGAACCGCCGGTGTACGCGGGCTTCTCCGGGGTGAGGTGGAGGGCGGCGAGCTTGACGATCACCTGGAGGCGGCGGCCGCGCAGGTCGACCCGGGCGGACGCGTCGGGCAGCGCGGGCGGGACGAAGTCCGGGGCGTCCGGGACGACCGGGCGGCGGTTCTCCCACCACTCCTCGTGGGCCCGTCCCCACGCGTCGAGCGCGTCGCGGTAGGCCCCGTCGTCGGTGTGGGAGGCCTTGTGCGGGTACTCCGGCTCCGAGTCGTACCACCCGTAGGGGTCGGCCTCGATCCGCGGGGGCCGGGGGTGGCGCAGATCGGTGAGCACGTTCTCGAACAGCGGGAGGAAGCGCGCGAACAGCTCCGGCAGGACGGCGGCCAGCTCGCGGTGGTCCTCGGGGTGGACGTTGTTGACGTACGAGCGGAAGGCGACGGCGCCGTCCCCGTCCACCTCGACGTCCGTGGGCAGCCACTGGAACCGCTCGGAGAACTCGTGCTTCGAGTAGCTGTTCGTCGGGTTCCGCCAGGCCTCCTCCGGCGCCCCGCTCACCTCCCTCACCAGGCAGAACAGCGAGGGGTGGACCAGGTCGAGGACCTGGCCGTCCGATCCGGGGTGCCAGTCCCTCTCCGCCTCGGGGACCTCCTCCAGGACCCGGACCGCCTCGCGCAGCCGGGACCGGAGCCCGTCGTCGACCAGCGCGTCCGACTGCCACACGCCGTCGACGCCGGACACCTCGGCGCCGGTCCGCCCGTCCCGCAGCGCGGCGTAGTGCGCGAGTTCGGCCAGGACGTGGCGGACCTGCGCCTCGGTGAGCCCCTGCGCGACCGCCTCCCGCGCCCACCTGCCGACGATCTCGGGATCGCGCATCTTCCCGGACCAGTCCGGCTTCTCCCGGATGTGCGCGCTGCACTCGATCATCCGGAGCTCCCGCAGCGTCCGGGGCGTCGCGAACGCCATGGAGCGGGAGGCGTGGAAGGGCGAAGGGAAAGCGGACAGGCCGGACAATGCTCTCGTTCCTCACGGTCGGTGTGCGATGGCGGGAACGATACTTCGGGGCACCGACACCGCGGCCGCGGCCCGGCGGCCCCTCAGCGCACCACGCGGTGGCGGAGGAGGACCGCCTTCGAACCGAAGGCGCGGCTCTCGACGAGTTCCAGGTCCACCCGGCGCCCGTCCCGGGGGAAGAACGGGGTGCCGCCGCCGACCAGCACCGGATGGACCACGGTCCGGTACTCGTCGATCAGCCCCGCCGCGGCCGCCTCGGCCGCCAGGGTCGCGCCCCCGATCGCGATCTCGCCCCCGCCCGGTTCGGCCCGCAGCCGCTCGATCTCCTCCGCCACGCTCCCGGAGGCCAGCCGGGCGTTGCCCCGCACCTCCGTCAGGGTCGTGGAGAACACCACCTTCGGGAGCGGATTCCAGAGCGAGATCCACTCGCGCGTCGGGGCGTCGAGCGACGGGTCCCCTTCGGCGGTCTCCCAGTACAGCATCGTCTCGTACAGCCGCCGCCCCATCAGGTGGACGCCGACCTCCCGGATGTCGTCGATCCAGAAGCGGAAGACCTCGTCGTCGGGTCCCGACCAGTCGAAACCGCCGTCCGGCCCGGCGATGTAGCCGTCCAGGGACACGCCCATCGAACAGGTCACTCTGCGCATCGGAAGTCCTCCTCGGTGACGGGGCTCCGACAGTACGGCCGCCGGACGCCGGGGGACCCGGCACGACGCGCGGGAGCCCCCCCCGGGGGCGGCCGACCGGTTGAACAACCCTGCGAACCCTCCCCGGTGGGGATGAAGCGCGGTCGCCGCCGTGCCCCCGGTCGCCCTCCCGCTGTTCTTCCGGCGGAAAGATCGTTCCGACGCCGGGAGAGGGCGAGATGCAGCGAGGCGGGGAAGGCGGTCGGCGCACGTGAGCCTGTACCAGGAGGCCGGGCCCCGGACGGCGCCCGCCGCCACCCGCACCGCCCGGGCGGTGGCCGGCCGACTCCTCGACCGCACCCCCGGGGCCCCGGCCCCGTGGCCCCGATGGGACGTCGACGGCGCCGGGCCGGTCGGCATCGACGCGGGCGACGAGCGCGCCGTGCAGGCCGCGTGCGGCGTCATGCAGGTCCACGGCCGGGCCACCGGCGCCCCCGTGCCGCTCGCCGCGGACTACGTCTCCACGGTGACGGGCGTCCTCGCCGCCCAGGGCGCCACCGCGGCCCTCCTCGCCCGCCGGCGGGGCCACCCGCCGCTGCGGACCCGCACCTCCCTCGCCCAGGGAGCGCTCCTGACGCTCACCCAGTACCTCGCCGCCGCCACCGCGGACGACGGGACGGGCGCCCGGGACGCGGCGGGCACGGGGCTCGCCACCCTCACCACCGCCGACGCCGCGCGCGTCGAGATCGAGACGCTCGACCCCGCGGCCTGGGCCGGGTTCTGGCACCGGCTCGGCGTGCCGCCCCGGACGGCCGGACGCGGCTGGCTGCCCTTCCAGACCCGCTTCGGCACGGCCGTCTGCCCCCTGCCCCCGGAACTCCGCGCCGCCGTGCGGGCCCACCCCCTGGAAGCCGTGCGCCGGGCGGGCGCCGAGCACGGCGTGTCCGTCGCCGCGATCGGGGAGGCGACGACGGCCCCGCCCGGCCTCGCCCCCTGGACCCTCGCCCCGGGCCCTCCCGCCGGCCCGCCCCCGTGCCCCCCGGCCCCGACCGATCCGGACGCCCTGCCCCTCGCAGGCCTGCGGGTGGTCGAATCCGCCCGCCGCGTCCAGGGGCCCGTGGCCGGACACGTCCTGCGGCTGCTCGGCGCCGAGGTCGTCCGCGTCGAACCCCCCGGCGGCGACCCGATGCGCGGCCTGCCCCCGGTCGCCGGGGGCTGCTCGGTCCGGTTCTCCGCGCTCAACCACGGCAAGGCCGTGACCGAGGCCGACCTCACCACCCGCCCGGGCCGGGACGCCGTCCGCGAACTGGTCTCCCGCGCCGACGTCTTCCTGCACAACTGGGCCCCCGGCAAGGACGGGGCCCTCCGCCTCGACGCCGACGCGCTGCACGCCGTCAACCCCCGCCTGGTGTACGCCTCCGCCTCCGGCTTCGGCACCGCCCTCGGCCCCGTCCCGCCGATCGGCACCGACTACCTGGCCCAGGTCCACGGCGGCCTCGCCGCCGCGCTGCGCCCCGCCGGAGAGCCGCCCGCCCCCTCCCTGATGACCGTCACCGACGTGCTCGGCGGCCTGGTCCTCGCCCAGGCCGTGCTCGCCGGTCTCCTCGCCCGCGAGGAGACCGGCCGGGGCTGCCGCGCCGCGTCGTCGCTGCTCTCCGCGGCGGCCCTGGTCCCGCGCCCGGACCGGCGCGTCGTGCTCTCCCCGCTCGACCGCCCGCTGCCCACCGCCGACGGACTGCTGCACCTGGGCGCCGGGGCGCGGGCCCTGCCCCGGGAGGTGGCCCGGACCGTCGGCGCCACCGGCACCGCCTCCGTGGGGGAGCGGCTGCTGGCCCGGGGGACGGACGACTGGCTGGCCGAGCTGCGGACGGCCGGACTGCCGTCCGTCGCCGTCCGCACCGACCTGGCGGACCTCGCGACGGACCCGGCCTTCGCCCGGGCCGTCCTGCCGCCGGACGCCCGCCTCCCGTACGCGCGCCCCGCCGCGCCCTGGGAGTTCACGGAGGAGACCCGGTGACCACGACCCCCACCGCGCGCCGGACCCCCTGGCGCTCCCGCAACGGCCTGGAGTTACCCGACAGGGTCCCCCGCGCCGACCGCAGGGCGTGGGAGGCCCGGGGCCTCTGCCCCGACGCCGACCTCTTCACCCTCTTCCGGGGCCACGCGCTCGCCTTCCCCGGCCGCGACGCGGTGGTGGACGAGCGGGGCACCCTCTCCTACGGCGAGCTGTACGCGGAAGTGCTGCGCGTCGCGGCCCTGTTCGCGGAGGCGGGGCTCGGCCCCCGGGACGTGATCGCGCTCCGCCTGCCCAACGGGCGCCTGGCGGCGACGGCGGAACTGGCCGTCTACGCCCTCGGCGCGGTCGCCCTGCCCTACCCCCTCGGGGGCGGCGTCCGGGACACCCTCTCGCTCCTCGCCCGCTCCCGGGCGGGCGGCGCCGTACTGAGCGAACCCGAGGACCTCGAAGCGACGGCCGGACTGCCCTGGTTGCGGGCGGTGTTCACGGCCGGTCCCGCCACCGCCCCCGGAGTGCGAAGCCTCGACCGCACCCCGCCCGGCGGACCGTTCCGGCCGGACGGTCCTCCCGCCGAGGCCACCGCCCCGGCCCGGATCCTGGTCTCCTCCGGCTCCGAGACCGAGCCCAAGATGATCGCCTACAGCCACCAGGCCATGGCCGGCGGCCGAGCCGCCTACGTACGGGCCCTGGCGGGCCTTCCGGCCCGACCCCCGGGCCCCGAGGCCCGACCTGCCGGTCCCGGAGCCCGGCCTCCCGGCTTCGAGGAGCGGCCCTCCGGCGCCGGAGCCCGGCCTCCCGGCCCCGAGGCCCGGCCTCCCGGCCCCGAGGCCCGGCCTCCCGGCCCCGGGGAGCGGCCTGCCGGTCCCGGAGCCCGGCCCTCCGGCGCAGAGGCCCGGCTCTCCGGCCCCGGAGCCCGGCCTCCCGGCTTCGAGGAGCGGCCCTCCGGCGCCGGAGCCCGGCCTCCCGGCCCCGGGGAGCGGCCCTCCGGTGCCGGAGCACGGCCTGTTGGCTTTGAGGCCCGGCCCTCCGGCCCCGGAGCCCGGTCCGGACCCCCGGCCTCGTCCGGCCCCCCGGCGGCCCCGCCCGCCCCGCCCCGGTTCCTCGTCCTCGTCCCCCTCGCCTCCTCCTACGGCTCCCTGGGCGTCCCCGTCGCCCTCGCCGCGCTCGGCGGGACCCTGATCGTGCGCGGGCGGTTCGACGCCGCCGACGCGCTCCGGGCGGCCGTCGCGCACCGGCCCACCCATCTGTTCGGGGTGCCGACCATGCTGCGGCGGATGGCGGACCTGCCGCGCCTCCCGGGGGAGGACACCTCCTCCCTGCGGGCCGTGGTCTCCAGCGGCGCCGCGCTCCCCGCCTCCACCGCCGCCGCCTGCCGCGAGCGGTTCGGCGTGCCGGTCGTCGCCGTCTACGGCTCGTCGGACGGCGTCAACTGCCACACCGCCGCCCCCGGCGCCCCCGCCGGGGACACCGCCGGCACCCCCGACCCCGCCGTGGCCGTCCTCCGGATCGTCCGGCCGGACGGCTCCCCGGCGGACACCGGGGAGCCCGGGGAGATCCAGGCCAGGGGTCCCATGACCCCGCTCTGCCACGTGGCCGCCCCCGACCTCGACGCCCGCTACCGCACCGCCGACGGCTGGGTCCGCACCGGGGACCTGGGGGCGCTCGACGAGAAGGGGCGGCTGCGGGTCCTCGGGCGCCTCAGGAACGTGGTGATCCGGGGCGGCCACACCCTCAGCCCGGCCGAGGTGGAACACGAGCTGGGCACCCATCCCGGGATCGCGGAGGCGGTCTGCGTACCGGTGCCGGACGAGGAGTTCGGGGAGCGGCTGTGCGCCTGCGTACGGCCGGTCCCGGGGACGCCCGCCCCCGCGCTGGGGGACGTGACCGCGCACCTCGCCGCCCGGGGCCTCGAACGGCGCAAGTTCCCCGAGTACCTGCTCGTCCTCGACCGGCTGCCGCTGCGCCCCACCGGCAAGGTCTGCCGCCGCACCGCCGCCGCCCTCGCCGCGACCGCGCTCGGCGCCGACACGCCACCCGGTGCCACGGTCTTCGGCAAGCGCAGCAGATGATTTCACTCATACAGGGGAAATGGCGCACTAATAGCGCCTAGGCGCCGAATCGCGTGCAATCCTTTTGCCAGCAAGCGGAATCCCTGATTCAACTTCTTTCGTGGCAGAGGCCCTCCGACGGGCCCGCCCCCGTTCACGGAGAACTCTCTTGCGACGTTCCCCCGCCGTCCCCGCCCGGCGCCGCGACGACTCCGGCGCCTGACGGACCGGATCGCAGGGGACCCACACCGGACACCTGGGGGGAAACATGTTCACTGAAGTCGCCGTGGTCGGCCTCGGCTACGTCGGCCTCCCGCTGGCCCGCAGGGCCTGCGAGGCGGGACTGACGACCGTCGGCCACGACATCGACGCCGACGTCGTCGCGGGCCTGGAGGGGGGCCGTTCCCACATCGGGGACGTCCACGACGCGGACGTCGGGGCGATGCGCGCCGCGGGCTTCCGCGCGAGCACCGACCCCGGCGTCCTCGCCGGCGCCCACACCGTCGTCGTCTGCGTGCCGACCGGCCTCACCCCGGACGGCGAACCGGACCTGGAGCCGCTGCTCGCGGCCGTCCGCACCGTCGCCCGCCACCTCGAACCGGGCACGCTGGTCTGCGTCGAGTCCACCAGCCACCCCGGCACCACGGAGGAGATCGTCCGCCCCCTCCTGGAGGCGAACGGCCTGCGCGCCGGCGAGGACTTCCACCTGGCGTACTCGCCCGAGCGCATCGACCCCGGCAACCGCCGCCACACCCTGCGCACCACGCCGAAGGTCGTCAGCGGCTCCACCGAACTCTGCGCCAAGCACGCCGCCGCCTTCTACGAACGCCTCGTCGACGAGGTCGTCGTCGCCGCCGGGACCCGGGAGGCGGAGATGGCCAAGATCCTGGAGAACGCCTACCGCTACGTCAACATCGCGCTGGTCAACGAGGCCGCCGTCTACTGCGACCGGGTCGGCATCGACATCTGGGACGTGCTCCGCTGCGCGGACACCAAGCCCTTCGGGTTCTCCGCCTTCCGTCCGGGACCCGGCGTCGGCGGCCACTGCATCCCCGTCGACCCCCGCTACCTGATGACCCGCGCCGCCGAACAGGGCTTCACCTTCCACACCCTGGGCGCCGCCCGCGCCGTGCTCGACGCGATGCCGGAGCACGTCGCGGGGCGCGCCCGCGACCTGCTCGTCGCGGCGGGCAAGGACCCGGCGCGGGCCCGGGTGACGCTGCTCGGCGTCGCCTACAAGGCCGACGTCGCCGACACCAGGGAGTCGCCCGCCTACCCCGTGGCCCGCGCCCTGCGCGCCCTCGGGGCCCGGCTCGCCTACCACGACCCGCACGTCGGGCGGTTCGAGGTGGACGGCGACCCCGTGACCCGGCAGCCGTCGGCGGAACGGGCCCTCGCCGACAGCGACCTGGTGGTGCTGCTCCAGGACCACTCCGCCTACCGGACGACCGACTGGGACGGGGCCGCCTGCCCGGTCCTCGACACCCGGGGCGCGGCCGGAGGCCCGCGCGTGGTGCGCCTCTGACGCCCGCGCCGCGCCCCCACAGACCTCCGGCCGGGACATCCCGTGTCCCGGCCGCGAGCAAGGCGCCCGGACGCCGTCCGGACGTCACACGAGGAAAGAAACAAGGAGACCAACCCATGACCATGGCCATCGACAACGTCGCCCAGGAGCGTCTGGCGAAGCGCTTCGACAAGTGGGACGCCGACGGCAACGGCCTGCTGGAGCCCTCGGACTTCACCGCCGAGGCCGCCACCATCGCCCGCGCGTTCGGCGAGTCCCCCGAGTCGCCGAAGGCCACCGCGCTGCGCGACGGCTTCGTCGCCATGTTCGAGCACCTCGCCCGCAAGGCGGGCGTCGCGCCGCAGGGCTCGATCGACCGCGAGCAGTTCCTCCGGGCCGCCGGTGAGGTCGTCCAGGGCGGCGCCGCCACCTTCGACCCGGTCTTCTCCCCGGTCGCCAAGGGCATCGTCGGCCTGGCCGACCGCAACGGCGACGGCGTCATCGACGGCGAGGAGTTCGCCACCTGGCTCAAGGCCCTCGGCCTCGGCCAGGCGGAGGCCCGCGAGGCCTTCAAGCAGATCGACGCCGACGGCGACGGCACCCTGTCCGAGCAGGAACTCCTCGCCGCCGTGCGCAGGTTCCACCTCGGCGAGCTCGACGTCGAGCTGCTCGGCTGAGACCGGCACCCGGTCCGACGGCGGCCGGCCGACACCCCTGGAGGGGGTGTCGGCCGGCCGCCTCGGCGCGTGCGCCGTCAGTCCGCGGGCGCGAAGACCACCGGGGTCTCCGGCGCGAGCGCCAGCGACCGGCCGGTCAGCAGCCGGGGCGCGTGGACCACGATGTTGTAGTGGTTGGGCAGGTGGCAGCCGTCGAAGCCGAGCACGGTGCCCACCCGCTCCCCGCCGATCAGGACCGTGTCCCCCCGGTCGACGACCCCGCCGAGCTCCAGCTCCACGAAGCCGAGGAAGCCGACCCGGTCCACCCGGGCGCCCGGAGCGTCGGTCCACCGGTCGGTCGTGAGCAGCTCGTGCACCTCGCCCCGGCGCACGCAGCGGGCCGCGAACGGCTCCAACTCCATCCCCCGGTCCGTGCGTTCGTGCAGCAGCACCTTCACCAGGGTCCCGCGCACCGCGCGCTTGGCACCGTTCTCGTGGAGACCGGAGTCGAGGGAGGGCGGGGACGCGGGGAGGGCGGGGGAGGAGGTCATCGGGGCTCCGATCGGTGGGCGGCGTACGGCGCGCGGGGCCGGGGCGGACCGGCCGCGGCCTCCGCCGCGTAGACGGCGGCGACCAGTTCGAGCGCGGCCAGGCCGCCCTCGACGGCCCGGGAGGGGTCGGGCAGGCCGCGCAGCCGGGCGAGGTCGCTCAGGACGCCCTCGTACTCGTGCCACAGCGACTCCTTGAAGCCGGGGCGGCCGTCCAGCATGTCCGCGTACAGCTCGGTGCCGTCGTCCAGGCGCACGCGCACGTCCTTCACCTCCCCGGGGTACGACCAGTCCAGCTCCACCCGCCCCCGCCCGCCGGGTCCGGCCAGCTCGACCACGGCCTGCCGGTCCGTGCCGGCCGCGTCCCGGGCCACGTCGACGGCCACGACCTCCGAGGGGCTCTCGCCCAGCACCAGCCGCACCAGGTCGAAGGCGTTGGGCCCGTTGTCCGCGACGCAGCCGCCGCCGCAGCGGGCCGGGTCCAGGTACCAGGTGTCCGCGCCGATGTGCTCCTCGATCCGCTCCAGGTACCGCACCCGCACGGACTCCACCCGCACCGGCGCGCCCGGCGGGGGCAGCCGGTCGAGCAGGTCCAGGACGCGGTCGTTGTAGCGGCGGTGGAACGCGGTGAACAGCGGGACGCCGTGCTCCCGGGACAGCGCGGCGAGCCGCCGGCCGTCCGCCGGGTCCAGGGCGAGCGGCTTCTCCACGCACACCGGGACGCCGGCCCGCAGCGCGTCCGCGCACACCTCGGCGTGCGCGTGGTTGGGCACCGCCACGACCAGGGCGTCCAGCCCCCCGGCGGCGAGCAGCTCCCGGTGGCCGGTGTGGCAGGCGAACCGGTCGCGGTACGGGGCGAGGGCCTCCTCGCGCAGGTCGCAGACCGCGGCCACCTCCCACTCGGGCAGCCGTTCGGCCGCCGCCAGGTAGAAGCGGGAGATCACCCCGAGCCCGGCGATCCCGAGCCGCAGGGGCGGGGCGTTCCCGGTGCGCGGCGTCATGCCGTCGTCCCCGGCGCGCGGCGTCATCGGCCCTCCTCCCGGGCGCCCGGGACCGTTCCGGCGGCCGGAAGGCGCAGGCCGAGGGCGGTCAGTTCGGCGTGGAGCGGGGCGGGCAGCGGGACGCCCGACGCGCGCCGCCGCTCGGCGCGCTCGGCCTCCGGGTGGCCCGGGTAGCGGACCGGCTCCCCGCCCGGGAGCGGAGGACAGCCCAGTACCGTCCCGAACACCTCACGGGCGTCCCCGGCGAAGCCGTCGCGCAGCGCGTCGGGGGCGACCGCCAGCACCAGGAAGCCGATGTCGTCGTCGCGGCCGCCCGGCCTGCCGTCCCCCTCCAGGGCCGCCGGGGCGGGCCCGGTGGCCGCCCCGGGCAGCACGGCGGCGAGCAGCTCCACGGCGAGCCCGAGCCCGAACCCCTTGAAGGCGCCGGTCGCCGGGGTGCCGCCCAGCCAGCCCAGCCAGGCCTCGCCCCGGTCGTAGGCGGAGGCGTCCCGCACCGGGCGCCCGGCGTCGTCGGTGAGCCAGCCCTCGGGCGCCTCGCGCCCGTCCCGGGCCGCGGTGCGGATCCGCCCGGTGGGGACGACGGTGGTGCTCATGTCGAGGACGAACGGCCGTCCCTCCACCGCCGGGGCCGCCACGCTCAGCGGATTGGTCCCGAGCAGGGCCGCCGCGCCGAGCGGTGGGCGGGCGATGCGCTGGCCGCCGCAGTTGGAGGCCACCACGCCGATCATGCCCCGGTCGGCGGCCCGCCGCGCGTGGACGCCCGCGCAGCCGAAGTGGGTGGCGCCCCGCACCGACACCAGGCCGATGCCGTGGCGGGCCGCCCGCTCCGCCGCGAGGTCCATCGCCTCCGACGCGGCCCACAGGCCGAGCGCCCGCCGGTGGTCCAGGAGCACACAGGCCCCCAGGTCGCGCAGGACCTCCGGCTCGGCGGCCGGATCGGCGCCGCCGGACTCCAGGAGCGGCCGGTAGAGCCGGCCCAGGTTGAACACGCCGTGCGAGTCCATGCCGGTCAGGTCGCCGTAGCAGAGCGCCTCGGCGGCGAGCCGGGCCCGGGCCTCCGGGACCCCGAGCCGGACGAAACAGGCGGCGGTCTCGCCGAGCAGCGTCTCGTACGGGACGGTCACCTCCCCCGGCGCGTCGCTCCGGGGTGCGGCGCCGTCGGACAGCGTCGACGTCATGCGGTTCCTGCTTTCTCGGCGGGTCCGGCCGATAGGGGGGTCGGTGCGGGTGCGGGTGCGGGTGCGGGTGCGGGTGCGGGAACAGGCACGGGCGCGGGTGCGGTGCGACGGGTCCCGTCCCGGCGCGGTGCGTCGTCGGCGAAGGCGGTGAGCAGCGCGGCGGTGCGGTCCGCGAACGCCTCCAGGTCGGCCAGGTCGACGAACTCGCCCGCCGCGTGCGCCCGGTTGGCGTCGAGCGAACCGGGGCCGAACACCGTGGTGAAGGCGTCCGGCAGCCCCTCCGCCCAGATCGCGTCGCAGGTGAACCCCGGCTCCTCGTCGGGCCACCGGTCGACGCCCGCCCGCGCGAGCAGCTCCTCGCCCCACTCCGGCTGGGGCCCGAGCGCGGGCAGACCGCGCTTCTCCCACTCCAGGCGGGTGATCCGGGCCGCGTCGGCGGCGGTCCGCGCGAACGGCGGCGCGCCGGAGAACCGGGCGGTGAACTCCCGCAGCCCCTCGTCGAGGGCCCGGGCGAGGGCGCGCTCGGCGGCGGCACCGGCCCCGGCCGTGGCGTACGCCAGGTTGAGCAGCAGACTGCCGGTGCCGTGCACCTTGTTGTGCAGCGTGCCGGTGTGCAGTCCGGCCACGCAGACGGTGAACGGCGGCTCGCCGGACGCCTCCCGGCCGAGCGCGGCGGCCAGGTGCTGGGCGAGGAAGCCGAGCAGCACGGTGGCGTTGTGCCCGGCCTCCGGCCGGTCGTCCACGGCGTCCTCGCCGTCGACCGCGATCCGGGCGGTGGCGGCGGCGGTCGCGCGGGGCAGGTGGCGCAGCCCCGTCGGCTCGCAGAACACGTTGAGCCGCCCCGTGTGCCCCGCCTCCACGAGCGGCCGGGTGCCGAAGGTGCCGAGCGCCCCGCCCTCCTCGCCCGCCACCGCCTGCACGAGCACCGCGACGTCCCGGCCCACGGCCGGGCAGGTCCGGGCGGCGGCCGCGACACCGGCGAGCAGTGCCACCGCGGGCCCCTTCGCGTCCACCGCGCCCCGCCCGGTGAACCGGGCCCCGTCGAACGCGGGGGGCTCGCCGCCGGCGACGGTGTCCAGGTGCACGTTGAACATCACCGTGCGCTCCCGGGGCAGTTCGGGCCCGAGCCGCAGCACCAGGCTCGGCTGGTCCGCCAGGAACGCCGGGTCGGCGGCGACCGCGCGCCGTACCGGCGCCGGGGTGTCGTCGCGCGAGACCGCCGAGGGGTCCGGGGCGCCGAGCCGCACGGTCGTGAACCCGAGCCGTTCCGCCGCCGTCGCGTACGAGCGGAGGGCGGCGGTCGTCAGGTGGGGCGCGCCGGGGCCGGTCTCCAGCGGCCCGGCGGTGGGCGTGTGCAGCAGGTGCAGCAGCAGGCCCGTGTCGACGGCGGGGCGCGGCAGGAGGTTCGGGGCGGCGCGGGGGGCGGGGAGCGGCAGGGCGGCCAGGCGGCGGGCCGCCCGGACGAAGGGCCCGGCCGCGTCCCCGCCCCGCACCCCCTCGTGCGGGACCACCGCCAGGTGCGGTTCCAGTGAGTACGCGCCCCGGTAGCCGTACTCCTCCAGCAGGCGCACGCAGTCGGCGACCCGGGCGGCGCCCTCCCCGGGCAGGGTGTAGACGGCCTCGCCGGGCCGGTCGCCGGGCAGCGCGTCCTTGACGTGCACGTGGGCGACGTGCGGCAGCAGCTCTGCGAGGAGGGCGTGGGCGTCGTACCCGTACGGGACGCCGTTGCCGGTGTCGAACAGGACGCGCAGCGCCGGGCTGTCCACCTCGGCGAGGAGCCGGAGCGTCCGGGAGGCGTCGGAGCCCGCCCACCCCGCGCAGTTCTCGTGGAGCAGCTCGACGCCGAGCGCCTCCGCCCGGCGGGCGAGCCGGCGCATCCGGTCGATCGCCCCGGCCGCCCACGCGTCCTCGGGCAGCCCGCCGTCGGTCCACGACATGACGCGCAGGCTGCGGCAGCCCAGGATCCTGCCGTACGCGGCGAGCCGTTCCAGCTCCTCCAGGTCGGCGGAGAAGGGGCCGGTGACCGGGCGGGCCCAGTTGCCGATCCGGGAGTCGAGGCAGACCACGCCGAGCCCCGCCGCGTGCAGCCGCCCGGCGGCCTCCCGTACGTCCGGTTCGGGCAGGTCGGCGAGGGCCGTGCCGTCCAGTGAGCGCAGCTCCAGGGACGTCCAGCCGAGTTCGCGGGCGACCGCGATCTGCCCGGCCAGGCCGGGGGCGGCCTCGTCGCCGATGCCGGTGATCCGGCCGGTCAGGTCGAGGGGCGCGGCCCGGCCGGCGGACCCGGCGTGCTCGGGCCGCGCGACGGGACCGGCGGATCCGCTGCGCTCGGGCCGCTCGGCGGGTTCAGCGGACCGCGACACGGGAGGCCTCCTCGCGACGCCCTTCGGCGTTCTCCTCCGCGCAGCGCCGCTTGGCCGCGTCGAGCAGCCGGACCACGTCGGCGTGCAGGGCGAAGTCCGCCGCCCAGGAGGGGTCCTCGGCCGGGACGCCGGCGAACCGGGTGTAGGCGCCGTGCAGGAACGCGGTCAGCGCGTCGTCGCGGAACACCTCGCGCCTCCCGTCGACGACGAGCTGGACGTGGTCGTCGGCGTCGCTCGGGGCGAAGTGGGCGACGGCGGTGCCGCGTTCGAAGGCGAGGACGGCCCTGCGCTCCCGCACGGGGGCGGCCAGGTCGGAGAAGAGGCGGGTCCGCACGCCGTTCGCGTGCCGCAGGTCGAGGAGCGCGGAGCCGAGCCCGGGGCGCACCGCCTCCCCGATCCGCAGGTCGGTCAGCCGGGCCCTGGCCGTCTCGGCGGGACCGGCCAGGGAGAGGACCAGGCCGAGGGAGTGCGGCAGTTCCACGTCGAACGCCGTGGAGTGCCCGTCGTCGGCGCGCAGCGAGCGGGTGAAGCGCGGCTTGTGCTGGGTGACGTCGACGCGCAGCAGGCGTCCCAGGTCGCCCGAGCCGATCAGGTCGCGCAGCCGTCCGGCCAGGGCCGAGGCGGGCCAGTGGGCCACCACCGCCAGGCGGAGGCCGTGGCGGGCGCGCAGCTCCGCCACGGCGGCCAGCTCCCCGGCGTCGGCGGCGAGCGGCTTCTCCACGACCAGGTCGCGGTAGCCCGCGTCGCACAGCCCGGCGAGGACGGCGGGCCGGGCGTCGGGCGGGACGCAGACGTGGACGACGGTCCGGTCGGGGGCGAGCGACCGCCGGGCCTCCTCCAGGGAGGGCACCACGGTGACCCCGTCCGGCACCGGGGCCCGCTCCCCGGGCCGGGGCTCGACGGCGACCACCGGCCCCCGCCACAGCTCCGGCGACCGGTCGAGGGCGGTGCGCAGGGCCCGCAGGTGCAACCCGGCCCCGGAACGGCCCAGTCCGACGATCAGGGGCTGTCGGATCGGGGGCTGCTTCATGCGGTCGTTCCCTCCGGGGGTCGGATCCGGTGCTCCGGATCCCCTGTTCGAGCGGGGTGCGGCGAAGAATCTCGCCGCGACGCGCGACACCGGTCAAGGAAATCGGAGGTGTTGTCACCGGAAAGTATGAAGTTCCTTTGAGTTTTCGGGACTTCATTCTTCCGGCTGTTAGATTCACCGGGCAGACTTCCCGAAGGCGGGGTCGGGGCCGCCCGTCGTATTTCCCCGGGCCGCCGACCTGGCCCCAGTTGACCCGGCCTCATGCGACACCGGCATGCCGTCGGCCGAGAAGAATTGTTTCCGCGTGACGTTATCCAGCATTCCCTTTTTCTCCCAGGCGAAGACGTTCGAAAAGATCTGGCCGAACCTCCTGGCCGGAGTGGACGAGGTTTTCGCCGACGGAAAGTTCTCGCATTCCCGGCAGGTCGGCCGGCTCGAAGAGGCCCTCGCGCACTACACCGGGGCCCGGCACGTGATCGGGGTCAACAGCGGCACCGACGCCCTGGTGCTGCTCCTGAAGGCGTGCGGGCTGCGCCCCGGCGACCGGGTCCTGGTCCCCGCGTACTCCTTCGTCGCCACCGCCACCTCCGTCGTCCTGGCCGGTGGTGAGCCCGTCTTCACCGACATCGACCCCGACACGTACGCCATGGACCCCGGCCGGATCGGGGACGCGGCGGACGGCGCCCGGTTCGTGATGCCGGTCCACCTCTTCTGCCGCATGGCGGACATGGCCGCCCTCACCGCCCTCGCCGACGACCGCGGCCTGACGCTCGTCGAGGACAGCGCCGAGGGCATCGGCATGCGGCAGCACGGCGTCCACGCCGGACTCCACGGACGCGGCGGCGTCCTCTCGTTCTTCCCCAGCAAGACCCTCGGCGCCCTCGGCGACGCCGGAGCCGTCCTCACCGACGACCCGGACCTCGCCGACCGCGTGGCCGCGCTGCGCCACCACGGACGCACGGGCCGCACCCTCGCCCACTTCCCCGGCATCTCCCACGAGACCCGGTACCCCGGCCACAACAGCAAGATGGACGACCTCCAGGCCGCCGTCCTGCTCGCCAAGCTCACCGTCCTCGACGAGGACGTCCGCCACCGCGCGGTCCTGGCCCGCCGCTACGACGAGGGGCTGCGGGGCACGCCCGGCATCGTCCGGCTGCCCGCCGTCACCGGCGCCCCCGACGAGGTCTTCTACGTCTACCTGATCGAGACCGAGCGGCGCGACGCGCTCGCCGCCCACCTCCAGGAGCGGGGCATCGGCACCGAGACGTACTACCCCCGGCCCCTGCACCTCCAGCCCTGCTTCGCCGGACTCGGCCACCGGCCCGGTGACTTCCCCGTCGCCGAGGCCGCCGCGGGCCGCGCCCTGGCCCTGCCGCTGTACGCCGACCTCACCGAGGCCGAGGTCGACCGCGTCTGCGCGGCCGTCCGCGCCTTCCACACCGGGAGGGTCCCCGCATGACCACGACCAGCACCCACGAGGACCCGGCCGTCGCAGACGGCCCCGCGCCCGGCGGCCGCGTCCCCTTCTTCCCGCCCGACCTCTTCCACGAGGACCGCGACGCCCTCCTGCGGCTCCTGTACGAGATCGGCACCGGCGCGGACCAGAAGTTCATCCTGGGGGAGCGCACCCGCCGCTTCGAGGACGCCCTGCGCGACCGGCTCGGCGCCGCCGACGTGGTCGCCTGCTCCAGCGGCACCTCCGCCCTCCACCTGATCCTCACCGCCCTCGGCGTCGGCCCCGGCGACGAGGTCGTGGTCCCCGCCTTCGGCTGCGCCCCGCTCGCCGCCGCCGTCCTGCACACCGGCGCCGTCCCCGTCTTCGGCGACGTCGACCCCCGCACGCTCACCCTCGACCCCGAGGACGCGCGGACCCGGATCACCCCCCGCACCAAGGCGCTGATGCCCGCCCACATGTTCTCCGTCATGGCGGACATGCCCCGCTTCACCGCCCTGGCCGCCGCCGAGGGGCTGCGCCTGGTCGAGGACTCCGCCGTCGCCCAGGGCGCCGTGCTCGACGGCACGCCCGCCGGGCTGTGGGGGGACGCCGGGCTCTACTCCTTCGTCCAGGTCAAGTCGTTCGGCATGCCCGGCGAGGGCGGCGCCGTCGTCACCCGGGACGAGGAGACCGGCCGCCGGGTCCGCATGCTCCGCAACCACGGCCAGGACGGCGTCCGGCGCGGCCTGCACCACGTGATCGGCGTCAACAGCCGCTTCGACGAGATCCAGGCCGCCTTCCAGCTCCACCGGCTGCCCGGCCTCGACGCCCGCCTGGCACGCCGGGCCCGGATCGCCGCCCACTACACCGAGCACCTCACCGGCCTGCCCGGCCTCACCACCCCGCCGCCCGGCACCGACGGCCGCTGCCACTACGTCTACACGCTGCTCGCCGACGACCGGGACGCGCTGCGCGACCACCTGGCCGCCGAGGGCGTCGACACCCACGTCTACTACCCGAAGACCCTGCCCGACCAGGCCGCCTTCGCCCCCGTCGCAGCCGCCTCCTCCGTACGGACGGGGGCCGGCGGCGCCGGATCCGACTGGCCGCACGCCCGGGACGCCGCCCGCCGGCAGCTCTCGCTCCCCGTCCACCACCGGCTCACCGACGCCCAGGTCGAGCACGTCACCACCGCCGTCCGCGCCCACGCCCTGCGCATCCGCGGCTGACCACTCCGCCCGCGCCCCACGGGCGCCCGACCCGCGGGCGGACCGTCCGCGCCACCACCCCCAGCCCCCTCGGAGCACCCCCGCATGACCCCTGACCTCGACGTCGCCGTCGTCGGCGCCGGACTCGCCGGCCTCGCCGCCGCCCACGAACTGCGCCGCAGCGGCCACCAGGTGTGCGTCCTCGAAGCCGCCGACGCCCCCGGCGGCCGGATGCGCAGCCTCCGCCGCGACGGCTACCTGATGGACACCGGAGCCGAACAGATCTCCGCCCAGGGCTACCGCGCCACCTGGCAGCTGATCCGCCGGGCCGGACTCACCCCCGACGACGTGCCCCGCATCGGCCGCCCCATGGCCGTCTGGCGCGGCGGACGGCCCCACAACGGCGTCGGCGAGCCCCGCGCCGTGCTCACCGGCGCCGGACTCGTCCCCGCCGCCCGCCCCTCCCTGGCCCGCTTCCTCGCCCGGAGCGGCCGGCACCGGGCCGCCCTCGACCACGACCACCCCGAGGACACCCCGCTCGGCGCCGACACCGTGGCCGCCGCCGCGCGCCCGTACCACCCCGACCTCCACGACCGCCTGCTCCAGCCGCTGTCCGGGGCCTTCTTCGGCTGGGACGCCGAACGCAGCGCCGCCGCGCCCCTGGTCGGCCTGCTGCTCGCGGTCGGACCGGTCTCCGCCTGGCGCACCTACCGCGGCGGCATGGACCTGCTCGCCACCCGCCTCGCCGCCGGCCTCGACACCCGCTGCGGCCACCGCGTCGAGCAGGTCACCGACCGCGGCGACCACGCCCGGCTCACCGTCGACGGCACCCCCCTCACCGCCCGCGCGGTCGTCCTCGCCGTCCCCGCCCCCGTCGCGCTGCGGCTCACCGACGGCGCCGACCCGGACGCCACCGGCTACCCGGCCGCCTCCACGTACCGGCCCATGTACAAGGTGAGCTGCGCCCTGGACCGGCCGCTCGCCCCGCGCGGCGGCGCCTACGCGCTGCTCACCCCGGAGTGCGAGGAGCCGGTGCTGTCCTGCCTCATCGCCGACCACCTCAAGTGCCCCGACCGCGCCCCCGCCGGGCGCGGCCTGATCAGCCTGCTCGCCTCCCCGCGCCGCATCCCCGAACTCGTCGGGGCGGGCGAGGAGGAGGCCGTCCGCCGGCTCACCGCCGCGGCGGAGCGCTACGTACCCGGACTCGGCGCGTCCCTCACCGCCACCCACGTCCACCACTGGCCGCAGGCCATGCCCGAGCTCACCCCCCGGGCCCTCGCCCTGCGCGGCGCGTTCCTGCGCCGCCCGGCCCGCGCCGTCGAGTACGCGGGGGACTGGGTCGCCGCCCGCCCCTCCAGCGAGGGCGCCGCCCGCTCGGGCGCGCTCGCCGCCGCCCGCGCCCTCGCCCACCTCGCCCCGCGCCGGGGCCGTACCCTCCGGCAGGAGACCGCCGCATGACCCCCCACGACCTCGGCGTCCTCTTCGACGACCTCGCCGACGCCGGCGCCCCCACCCGCTACCACCTCGACCGCCCCTTCGACCTCGCCCCGGCGCGGACCGGGGCCGGCGCCACCGAGTGGACCGTCCCCGAACTCGCCCTGCTCGTGCGGGAGACGGCGGGCGCCCTCGCCGCCGCCGGGGCGGGGCCCGGCGAACGCGTCGCGATCGTCAAGGCGAACCACTGGGACTACGACCTGATCGCCTGCGCCGCCGTCCGCACCGGCGCCGTCCCCGTGAAGCTCTCCGACCACCTCCCTCCCGCCGCCCTGCGCGTCCTCCTGGACCGCTGCGCGCCCCGCGTCCTGGTCACCGACCCCGAGGTGCTCGGCCGGGACCCGTCGGCGGACCTCGCCGGGACGGCCCGCACCACCGTCGTCCTCGGCCCCGGCGGCGGCGGGCTCCCGCCCGGCACCGTGCACATCGACGACCTGGCCGGGCACCCCGACCCCGGCCCGCACCCCCGCGACGACGACGCGCCCCTGGTCGTCGTCCACACCAGCGGCACCACCGGCGTGCCCAAACTGGTCGCGCACACCACCCGCACCCTGATCCACCACCTCGCCCGGTTCGAGACCCGGCCGGTCCCGCGCATCGGACTGCGCCGCGACGACAGCCTCTTCAACGCCAGCTCCCACGCCCACGGCCGCACCATCTGCTGGACCGCCGTCGCCCCCGTCCGCGCGCCCCGCCACATCACCCTGGACTCCACCGGCCGCCCCGAGACGACCGACCTGCTGCTGCGCGCCCACCCGCCCACCGTCGTCGAGGCGCTCCCGGCCCGCTACGTGCGCCTGCGCCCGCTGACCCGGCGCCTGGACAACCCCTTCCGGGACGTGCGGACCTACATCAGCACCTACGACGCCGTGCACCCCCCGGTCGTCCGGGCCTACCTCGCGGCGAGCGCACGGCGCCGGCCGCTGTGGATGCAGGGCTGGGGCCAGAGCGAGACCGGCCCGCTGACCTTCGCCTTCCACACCCGCCGCTCCGTGGCGCGGGCCGCCGACGGCACCCCGACCACCGTGCGCGACCTCGGCCGCCCGATCCCCCTGAAGACCCGTCTGAAGGCCGTCGACCCCGCCACCTTCCGCCCGGTGCCCCCGGGCACCCCCGGTCTGATCCTGTGCCGCACCCGGGCGCTCGCCCCCGACTACCCCGGCGAGCGGGAGCGCTGGGAGGCCAAGGTCCACGACGGCTGGTGGAACACCGGGGACGTCGGGGCGATCGGCCGCGACGGCGGCGTCCGGCTGCTCGACCGCGAGGTCGACCACCTGCCCGGGTTCAGCTGCCTGCGGACCGAGGACGTCCTGGAGGACCGGCTGCCCGAGGCCCTGGAGTGCGTCGTCCTCGCCCGGCCCGACGCGGCCCCGCTGCCCGTCGTGGTCACGGAGGACGGCGTCCTCGAACCCGCCCGCTGGAAGGCGGCCGTCGCGGACCTGCCGCTGCTCGCCGACCCCGTCGTGCTCGGCTGGGACGAGGTCCCGCGCACCGCCACCGGGAAGGTCCGGCGCGTGCCCCTCCTCGAACGGCTGACGGGCAGCACGGAGACCTGCGGCACGGGCCGGTGGACGTGAGGCCGGTGACCGTGGGCCCGGCGGACGTGGTGGGGCCGGTGGACCCGGTGGGCGCCGGACCGCGGGAGCCGACGGCGGACCCGGCGGACCCGGTGGGCGCCGGACCGCCGGAGCCGACGGCGGGCCCGGTCCCGCCCCCCGCCACCCCCCGCGGCTACGTCTTCGACAACGACAGCCCGCACAGCGCCCGCCACCACGCCAGTCTCGAAGGGGCGCTCGACCCGCTGACGCTCGGTCACCTCCGGGACGCGGGCGTGGCCCCCGGCATGCGCTGCCTGGAGATCGGGGCCGGCGCGGGCAGCGTCGCCCGCGCCCTGCTCCGGCTCGTCGCCCCCGGCGGCACCGTCACCGCCACCGACCTCAAACCCGGCCGGATCGCACCGGAGCCCGGCCTCATCGTGCTCGCCCACGACGTCGTCACCGACCCGCTGCCCGGCAGCGGTTACGACGTCGTCGTGGCCCGCCTGGTCCTCCAGCACCTGCCCGAACGGCAGGCGGTCCTGCGGCGCCTCGCCGGCGCGCTCGCGCCCGGCGGCCTCCTCCAGGTCGACGAGTTCGACGCCGGACACGAACCGTGCCTGCTCGCGCCCACCGAGGACGACGCCCGGCTCTACGCGCGCTTCACCGACGCCAAGGCGGCCCTGATGCGCGCCTCCGGCGGCGACCCGACCTGGGGCCGCCGGGCGGCGGCCGCGCTCCGCGACGCGGGCCTGACCGGCATCCGGATCCGCCCGCACGTGCTGGTGCGCGCCCCCGGCACACCGGCCCTCGGCCTCCAGCTCCACCACCTCGCCCAGCTCGCGCCCCGGCTCCTCGACGGCGGCTTCGCCCCCGCCGAACTCGACCGGCTCGACGCGCTGATGCGCGACCCGGGGTTCGCCGCCGCGACCGGCGTCCTCTACTCCGTACAGGGCCGCCGTCCGGCCCCGTCGGGGCACCCACCGGAACACCGCACCACAGACAGCTCCGAGGCGACATGACCGACTCCACGCTCACGACGACCACCGCGCCCGCCGGACCGTCCGGGCCCCCCGTCCCCGCGGACGGCAGGCTCAGGACCTACGCGCGGCTCGGCAAGCTCGACGTGTACGACTACTACCTGGGCACCTTCATCGTCCTGTCCGCCGTCGTGCCGCTCGCCGGCGCGCTCACCGGGCGCACCGCCGCGCTCTTCGGCGTCTTCCTCGCCGGGCAGGTCCTCCTGCTGATGGCGATGACCGCCTTCGACGACGTCACGGGCTTCCGCGACGGCAGCGACATCACCAACTACGGCCCCGACCACCCGCTGCGCAACGTGCGCCGCAAGCCGCTGGTGGCCGGGGCGCTGACCGTCCCCGAGGCCCTGCGGTTCGCCTGGACCTGCGCCGTCCTCGCCGCCGCCCTGTTCGCGGTCACCGCCCTCCTCGCGCCGCACCGCCCGGCCTGGACCGCGATCGGGCTCGTCGTCCTGTGGGTGGTGACCCTCCAGTACTCCTACGGCGTCAAGCTCAGCTACCACGGCTTCCAGGAGGTCTACCTGGTCGCCCTGGGCTTCGCGCTGGTCGTCCTGCCGTACGGCATGGTCACCGGCCGGGCCACCGGCCTCCTCCTGGTGCAGGCCGTCCTCTTCGGCTTCGGCCCGCTGATGTTCGGGGTCTACTCCAACACCAACGACGTCGACGGCGACCGCGCCGTGGGCCGCCCGACCGTCGCCGCCCTGGTGTCGGAGCGGGGCAACGCCCGGTTCGTCGGCGCGCTGTCCCTGGCCGAGTTCCTGACGGTCGCGGGCGCGAGCGCGACGGGCGTCGCCCCCTGGTGGTTCGTCCTCCTGATGCTGCCCGCCTCGCTGCTGCGCCTCCGGCAGTACCTGCTCGGCTTCCGGAGCGGCGACGTCATGCGGGCCCGGCGCACCGGCTTCGCCGTGCACCGGCTGGGCGTCGTCCTGATGTGCGTGTCCCACCCGCTGGCGGCGGCCCTCGCGTGACGCGCCCGGCGTCCTACTCCTCGTACCCGGCCAGGAAGGGCCGGACGAACTCCGCCCCCCGGTCCCGCAGCAGTTCGTGCAGGGAGGCGAAGACCTCCGCCGAGCGGCGGCCCGGCCAGTCGCCGGGCAGGAGCTCCGCCGGGAGGACCGGGTCCGCGTAGGGGAGGCGGCGCCAGGAGTCGAGGGCGAGCAGGTAGTCGCGGTAGGCGTCCCCGGGGTCGCCCGGGGACGTCCGCCACGTGCGCAGGACCGGCTCGTGGACGGCCAGGAACTCCTCGTGGAGGGCGGCGATCGCGGGCAGGTCCCACCAGCGGGCCGCCGCCTCCGCCGTCGCCGCGTACCCCAGGTGGTCGCCCCGGAAGAGGTCCACGTACGGGGAGAGGCCGAGCCGCTCCAGGGTGTTGCGCGTCTCCTCGTACAGGCGCGCGGGCGCGATCCAGACGCCCGGCGCCGCCGTCCCGAAGCCGAGGCGGGCGAGCCGGGAGCGCAGCAGGTGCCGCTTGTGCCGCTCGGCCTCGGGCACCGAGAAGACGGCCAGGACCCAGCCCTCGGCCAGCTTCGGCTCGCTCCGGGCGTAGATCCGGCGGTCGCCGTCGTCCAGGAGCCGGCGGGCGTCCTCCGAGAGGGCGTACCCGGCGGCGCCGTCCGCCGTCCGGCGCGGCAGCAGCAGGCCGCGCCGCTTGAGGCGCGACACCGAGGAGCGCACCGAGGGCGCGTCCACGCCGAGGACGGCGAGCAGCCGGACGAGCGCGGCCACCGGCGTCGGCGAGCCGTCGGACGTGCGCCCGTAGGCGCCGTAGAGGGAGACGATCAGGGATCGGGGGGTGTGCTGCTCGGCCACGTGATCACTTTAAGCGGTGGGTGCGTGGGATGTGCACACGTCAGGTGAGGCCGCACCGGGTGCGGGCGGCGCCGGACCGCGCCGGACGCCGGCCGCACCGGCCCCGTCGGCCGCCGGACCGGGTCACACCGGCTCCCGCAGCCGGAAGCGCTGGAGCTTGCCCGTCGCCGTGCGCGGCAGCGCGTCCAGGAAGACGATTTCGCGGGGCGACTTGTACGGGGCGAGGCGGGCCCGCACGAAGGCCCGCAGCGCGGCGGCCGTGCTCGCGTCGCGCGGCACCCCGTCCCGCACCACCGCGTACGCCACGACGACCTGGCCGCGCAGCTCGTCCGGGCGGCCCACCACGGCCGTCTCCACCACGTCGGGGTGGTCGAGGAGGACCTCCTCGACCTGCGGCCCGGCGATGTTGTACCCGGCCGAGATGATCATGTCGTCGGCCCGGGAGACGTACCGGAACCAGCCGTCGGGCTCGCGGACGTACGTGTCGCCCGTGACGTTCCAGCCGTCCCGCACGTACTCGCCCTGGCGGGGGTCGTCCAGATAGCGGCAGCCGACCGGGCCGCGCACCGCGAGCAGCCCCTCCCGGCCGTCCGGGACCTCCCGGCCCTCCCGGTCGACGACCCTGGCGTGCCAGCCGGGGACCGGGCGGCCGGTGGTGCCGGGGCGGATGTCGCCGTCGGCGGCCGACAGGAAGATGTGGAGCAGCTCGGTCGCGCCGATGCCGTTGATCAGGCGCAGGCCCGTCCGGGCGTACCAGGACCGCCAGGTCGCCTCCGGCAGGTTCTCCCCGGCCGAGACGCAGCGGCGCAGCGAGCCCGTGTCCGGGGCGGCGCCCTGCGCCAGCTCGCCGAGCATCACCCGGTAGGCGGTCGGGGCCGTGAAGAGCACCGAGATCCGGTGCCGCTCGATCGCGGCGAGGAGCTGCTTCGGACCGGCCTGTTCGAGGAGGACCGCGCTCGCGCCGGCCCGCAGCGGGAAGACGAGGAGCCCGCCCAGGCCGAAGGTGAAGGCGAGCGGCGGCGAGCCGGCGAAGACGTCGTCGGGCAGCGGGCGCAGGACGTGCGCGGAGAAGGTGTCGGCGACGGCCAGGACGTCCCGGTGGAAGTGGACGCAGCCCTTGGGGCGGCCGGTGGTGCCGGAGGTGAAGGCGATGAGGGCCACGTCGTCGGCGGCGGTCGGCACGGCCTCGTACGGGCCGGGGCGGCGGGCGGCGAGGGCGAGCAGGTCGTCCGGTCCCGCTCCGCCGAACGGGGTGATCCGGAGGCCGGGGACACGGGCCGCGAGCAGCTCGTCGAGGGAGTGGGCGTCGCAGAGCGCGTGGGTGCAGCGGGCCGCGTCCGCCATGACGGCCAGCTCGGGGGCGCGCTGCTGGGCCAGAACGGTGACGGCGACCCCGCCGGCCTTCATCACGGCGAGCCAGCAGGCGGCCAGCCACGGGGTGGTCGGCCCGCGGAGCAGGACCCGGTTGCCGGGCACGAGCCCGAGGTCGGAGGTGAGGACGTGGGCGATCCGGTCGACCCGGTCCCGCAGCTCTCCGTAGCTCCAGACCACGCCGTCGCCGTCGTGGAAGGCGGGCCGGCCGGCGCCGAACCGCTCCACCGTGCGGTCGAGGAGTTCCGTCCCGCAGTTGAGCCGGTCGGGGTACGCCAGCTCCGGAAGGCCGAAGAGGAGCCGGGGCCACCGCTCCGGCGGCGGCAGCCGGTCGCGGGCGAAGGTGTCGAGGTGCGCCGAGGGTGTCAGCTCCATGAGTCCGTCCCCCTGTCGTGGTGGGGTCGCCCGTCGCTCCACGAGCGTATCGTGTCGGTGACGACAGTCAACGGTCCGCGACAAGGGTGGCCGGAGCCGCCGGGACGGGGGTGCCGGGAGGTGTCGGTGCGGGAGCGCCGGACACCACCGGGACGACGGCGCCCCGGGGCGCCGGTACGAGGGCGCCGGAAGGCGGCGCCGCGACGGAGGCGCCCGGAGGCGGCGCCGCGACGAGGGCGCCGCAGGGCGCCGGAGAGGGCCCGCATGCCCGCATTCTCGCTCGAACCGGAACAGACCACCTGGTGTGCGGAGCTCCGCGCCCTCGCCGCCGAGCACCTGAGGCCCCTCGCCGAGAGGGGCGAACCCGGCCGGGTCAACCGTCCCCTCGTCGCCGCCCTCGGCGAGCTCGGACTGCTCTCCCGCCTCTTCGGGGCCGGCGCCCTCGACCTCTGCCTCCTGCGCGAGTCCCTCGCCCGGGTCTGCACCGAGGCCGAGACCGCCCTCGCCCTCCAGGGCCTCGGCACCCACCCCGTCGCCGCCTTCGGCACCCCCGCCCAGCGCGCCCGCTGGCTCCCCGGGGCCACCGCCGGACGGGCCGTCGCCGCCTTCGCGCTCTCCGAGCCGGACGCCGGCTCCGACGCCGCCGCGCTCGCCCTCGACGCCGTCCCCGACGGGCGCGGCGGCTGGCACCTGCACGGCGAGAAGCGCTGGATCTCCAACGCCCCCGAGGCCGACTTCGCCACCGTCTTCGCCCGCACCACCCGGGGCGCCGGCGCCCGGGGCGTCACCGCCTTCCTCGTCCCCGCCGACCGCCCCGGCCTCGGCGGCGAACCGCTCGACATGCTCGCCCCGCACGCGCTCGGCACCCTCGTCTTCGACGGCGTCCCCGTCGGCCCCGACGACCTCCTCGGCGCCCCGGACCAGGGCTTCCGGGTCGCCATGCGCACCCTGAACCTCTTCCGCCCCAGCGTCGGCGCCTTCGCCGTCGGCATGGCGCAGGCCGCCCTGGACGCGGCCCTCGCCCACACCGCCGCCCGCCCCGCCTTCGGCGGCGTCCTCGCCGACCTCCAGGCCGTCTCCCACCGGATCGCCGAGATGGCCACCCGTACCGAGGCCGCCCGGCTCCTCGTCCACGCGGCGGCGAGCGCGTACGACCGGGGCGACCCGGACGTGCCACGGCGCTCCGCCATGGCCAAGCTCCTCGCCACCGAGACGGCCCAGTACGTCGTCGACTCCGCCGTCCAGCTCCACGGC
The DNA here is from genome assembly GCF_044756005.1 of Streptomyces sp. NPDC092045. Classification (NCBI taxonomy): domain Bacteria; kingdom Bacillati; phylum Actinomycetota; class Actinomycetes; order Kitasatosporales; family Streptomycetaceae; genus Streptomyces; species Streptomyces sp. NPDC092045. The sequence goes on from NZ_JBIVSC010000006.1 coordinate 255,478, forward strand.
GCCGCCGCCCTCCAACGCGGCCACCTCCTGGAACACCTCTACCGCGAGGTCCGCGCGCCCCGGATCTACGAGGGGGCCAGCGAGGTCCAGCGCACGATCATCGCCAAGGACCTGTACGCGCGTCACCGCGAGGAGGCCCGGGGCCACGAGGAGGCCCGTGGTCCCGGGGAAGCCCGTCCCTCCGGGGAAGCCCGTGGTCCCGGGGAAGCCCCTGGCCCCGGGGAAGTCCGTCGCGCCGGAGAACAGGGACACGCCTCCCCCCGGAAGGAGCCGGCCCCATGAGCCTGCACCGCCACAACCCCGCCGACCTCGCCCCGCCCACCGGCTTCAGCCACGCCGTCACCGCCACCGGCACCCGCTTCGTCTTCCTCGCCGGACAGACCGCGCTCGACTCCGACGGCACGGTCGTGGGGGAGACCCTCCCCGAGCAGTTCACCACCGCCCTCGCCAACCTCCTCACCGCCCTGCGCCACGCCGGCGGCACCCCCGCCGACCTCGCCCGGGTCACCGTCTACGCCACCGACGTCGAGGACTACCGCGCCCACGCCCGCGAACTGGGCGGCATCTGGCGGAGGCTGGCGGGCCGTGACTACCCCGCGATGGCCGTGATCGGAGTCGTACGCCTCTGGGACGAACAGGCCCTGGTGGAGCTGGACGGCTTCGCCGTCCTGGACGAGCCCGCGCACGCTTGATCAACTGGTCGCCCCCCGGGGCCGGGCTTAGTGTCGAAAGGGTGGGCCGACCGGCCCACGGCCCCTCCCGTGAGGGCGTTACGCGCCATGAACGCTCATGCCTAGCACCCCGAAGCCGACGGCCCCCGCGGCGACGGCACCCCGCGGAAGCGGCGGAGACGGCAAGGGCATCGCCCTGTTCGTGATCGCCTCCTGCCAGCTGATGGTCGTCCTCGACATCACGATCGTGAACATCGCGCTCCCGCACATCCAGAGCGCCCTCGACTTCTCGACCACCAGCCTGGCCTGGGTCGTCAACGCCTACACGCTCACCTTCGGCGGCCTCCTGCTCCTCGGCGGACGCTGCGGAGACATCCTGGGCCGCCGCCGGGTCTTCATGTTCGGCGTGCTGCTCTTCGGACTGGCCTCGCTCCTCTGCGGGCTGGCCCAGAGCGAGTGGCAACTCCTGGCCGCCCGCGCCCTCCAGGGCGTCGGCGGCGCCATCGCCTCGCCGACCGCGCTCTCCCTCATCACCACGACCTTCGACGAGGGCCCCGAACGCAACCGCGCCTTCGGCGTGTTCGCCGCCGTCTCGGCCGGCGGCAGCGCGATCGGCCTGGTGGCGGGCGGCATGCTCGTCCAGTGGCTCGACTGGCGCTGGATCTTCTTCGTCAACGTGCCCATCGCCCTCGTGATCGCCTTCCTGACGCCCCGCCACGTCAAGGAGTCGGAGCCGCGCCCCGGCCACTTCGACCTCGCCGGCGCGCTCACCTCGACGATCGGCATGGTGGCCCTGGTGTACGGGTTCATCCGCGCGGCGGACAAGGGCTGGCGCGACCCGTACACGATCGGCTCGTTCGTCGCGGCGGTCGTCTTCCTGGCCGCGTTCATCCTGGTCGAGCGCCGTTCCCGGCAGCCGATCACCCCGCTGCGCATGTTCGCCGACCGCAACCGCTCGGGCACCTACGCCATGATGCTCTGCCTGGCGGCGGCGATCTTCGGCATGTTCTTCTTCCTCACGCTCTTCGTGCAGCAGGTCCTCGGCTTCAGCCCGCTGCGGGCGGGCCTCGCGTTCCTGCCGGTCAGCGCGATCATCGCGGTCGGCGCCGGACTCACGTCGAACCTGCTGCCCCGGTACGGTCCGAAGCCCTTCATGGTGACGGGCTCGGTCCTGGCCGCGGCGGGCCTCTCCTGGCTGACCCTGACGGACGTGCACTCCACCTACCTGGGGAGCATCCTCGGCCCGATCCTGGTCTTCGGCATGGGCATGGGCCTGATCTTCGTCTCGCTGACCATCATGGCCCTCTCCAACGTCGAACCGCGCGACTCGGGCGCCGCGTCCGGCCTGCTCAACGCCATGCAGCAGGTCGGCGGTTCGCTCGGCCTGTCGATCCTGGTCACGGTCTTCGGCACGGCCAGCCGCAACGAGGCGGAGAAGCAGGTCCCGGCCTTCCTCTCCCAGGCGGGCCCCCTGGAGAAGGCCCGGTTCGCCGAGACCGGCCAGCTCCCGCCGCCCTGGGGCGACCAGGTGCTGACCTCCGGCGTCTCGGCGGGCTTCGTCACGGCGGCCGTCTTCGCCGTGGTCGGCGCCCTGGTCGCCCTCTTCGTCATCAAGGTCCGCCCCTCGGACATCGAACGCCTCAAGGGCGGCGGGGGCATGATGCCGGGCGGTGGCTGAGCGGCAGGGGGCGGCGGCTAGGGCCTCAGCCGGGCGTACGGCTCCTCGGGGCAGGCGGCGTCCGGCGGGGCTAGCTTGAGGTAGGCGGTCGCGTACTGCGGGTTCTCGATCTCCTTGCCGGGCGCCGGGTCCTGGAAGCAGACCCGCCAGGCGCTCGGGTCGGCGGGCAGCGTGACGTCGGTGTAGACGCTCTCGGGCCGGACCTTGCGGATCCCGACCTCCTTCAGCATCTCCCCGGCCCGCGCGAAGTCCGTCCCGGCGACCCCCGGCATCGACGGCCAGGAGACCTCCTCGCCGTCCGCGGCGGGGCAGGGCGAGTCGACGCGCACCACCCCGAGGTCGAGCACGGGCCGCCCTCCGCCCCGCTGCCCGCCCGCCGTCTGGAAGCACACCTTCCACCCGTCCGCGTCCCACTGCCCGTCGTTCCTGTCCGAGGCGTCGTGCGTCACGACGTCGTACCCGGCCCCGTCCGCGGCCTCCCGCGCCTCCTTGAGCACCTTCCCCACGAGCTGCGGTGGCCCGGTGGGCGTCGGCGGACCGGTGGAAGGGGCGCCGGTGTCCGCGGCCCCGGCGGAGGAAGGGGAGGCGGAGGCCTCCGGCCGGCCGCCCCTCTTGGCGTCCCCGGCACTCCCTCCCGGCTCCCCGGACGGACCGCCGAACAGCACGAGCCCGCCCGCGAACACCGCCAGCACCCCGAGGGCGACGGGCCCCGGCCGCCGCCACCAGGGGTGTGCGGCGGGCGGAGGGGACGGGGACGGGGACGGCGGGGGCACGGGCGCATAGGGGTCCACGCCGGGATCGTAGGCCCGCTCCCCGGACCACCGCCGACTTATGCCCGGATCAGCGGCCGCGCCGGCTGCGCGCGTTGGCCTCGGTGACGAGGGCGCTCAGCAACTCCGCGCCCGTGAGGGGATGGAGGTCCGCCGGGGAGACGTCCCACGGGATGCCGCCGGCGAGCGGACGGAGCCGGAGGCGCGGGCCGTCCGCACCCGTGACGCGGCCCACGAGGTTGCGGGCGGTGTCGAGGACGACCGCGCCGACGCGGGGGAGGTCGTGGTCCTCTCCGGTCACCGCGCGAGCCCGTTCAGGATCACCTCGGCGAGCGCGTGGGCGACGGGCGCGGAGCAGACCCCGAGGTGGACGAGGGCGTAGGAGGCCTCGCCCTCGCGCTCGTCCGGCCACGGGCTGCGGATGTCCATGGCGGGGAGCTGGACGCCGGCCCGGGAGAGGGCGGTTGCGAGGGCGTCCCGTGCGTCCAGGGCCTCCTGGATCTTGGGCGTGGTGCTCGGTTCGCGCGGGGTGGGTGCCATGGGTTCACTCCTCGTGGGTCGGTTCCGCCGTTTCGCGGACCCGTTGACGTGCGCCGGATTACGCTGCGTAGTCCAGGTGTGACGAGGATGTGCCCGGACGCGGGTGGGCCGGGTGTGGACGGGGGAGTGCTTCCGCGGCGCACGGCGCCGGTTCCACACCTTCCACACCGCCGGTCCGTACGAGCGACGCGGAGGGCGACGCAATGCCGCAGCGACGAGTGGTCAGCGGCCGGAGCCAGGAGCCGCGCCAGCGGTTCGCGGAGGAGCTGCACAGGCTCCGGACGGCCCGGAAGCTGAGCCTCCGGCAACTCGGCGAACGGGTGGGCTGGGACTGGTCCCTGTTCGGCAAGATGGAGAAGGGCGAGACGCTGGGAAGCCCGGACGTCGTCCAGGGCCTGGACACGTTCTACGAGACGCCGGGGCTGCTGCTGGCGCTGTGGGAACTCGCGGCGGGGGACAAGTCCCAGTTCAAGGAACGGTACCGGCGGTACATGACGCTGGAGGCCGAGGCGGTGAGCCTGTGGCACTTCGCGGTGAGCGTGCTGCCGGGGTTGTTGCAGACGGCGGGGTATGCGCGGGAAGTTCTGGCGGCGGGTGGATACAAGGGGAAGGAGCTGGAGCAGCAGGTCGAAGCACGAATGAGTCGGAAAGTGCTGCTGGAGGGGGAAGACGTTCCCCCGTTCCGGACGATCCTTTCGGAGGCGGTGCTACGGACGCCGGTGCGGGACGCGCGTGAGTGGCACGAGCAACTTGAGCACCTGTTGGAGGTGGCGGAGCGCTCGGACGTGACGTTGCAGATCCTTCCTCTGCGCGCCGGTGTGCACGGCCTGAACAGCACCGCCGTGATGTTCCTGCGGCTGCACAGCGGGCGTACCGTTGCGTACACGGAGAACGCCCACCACGGCGAGCTGATCGAGGAGAGCACTTCGGTCGAGCCCTTGCAGCGTGCGTACGATGCGATGCGTGACCTGGCGCTTTCTCCGGCCGAGTCGCAGAAGTTCGTTCTGGCCTTGTTGGAGGAAGTACCGTGCGACGCATCGACCTGAGTGCTGCTTCTTGGCGCAAGAGTTCCTACAGCAACTCCGACGGCGGCGAATGCGTCGAGGTCTCCGACGACTTCGCCCCCCTCGTCGTCCCCGTCCGCGACAGCAAGTCCCCGCACGGCCCGGCCCTCGTGTTCCCTGCGGGCGGCTGGTCCTCCTTCGTCGCGGCGGTCAGGGGCGGGCGGCTGAATCGCTGAGCGCGTGGCGACGGCCCCCGCGAACCTTCGGGAGCGCGGGGGCCGTCGGCGTGTCCGGGCCGGTCAGATGTCCCGGAAGATCTCGATCTGCGCCCCGATCGAGTTCAGCCGCTCCGCCAGGTCCTCGTACCCCCGGTTGATGACGTACACGTTCCGGAGGACCGACGTGCCCTCGGCGGCCATCATCGCGAGGAGGACGACCACGGCGGGGCGGAGGGCCGGCGGGCACATCATCTCGGCGGCGCGCCAGCGGGTCGGGCCCTCGACGAGCACGCGGTGCGGGTCGAGGAGCTGGAGGCGGCCGCCGAGGCGGTTGAGGTCCGTGAGGTAGATGGCCCGGTTGTCGTAGACCCAGTCGTGGATCAGGGTCTTGCCCTGCGCCGTGGCCGCGATGGCCGCGAAGAAGGGGACGTTGTCGATGTTCAGGCCCGGGAACGGCATCGGGTGGATCTTGTCGATCGGCGCCTCCAGCTTGGAGGGGCGGACCGTCAGGTCGACCAGGCGGGTGCGGCCGTTGTCGGCGTTGTACTCGGGCGAGCGGTCGTGGTCGAGGCCCATCTCCTCCAGGACCGCGAGCTCGATCTCCATGAACTCGATCGGCACCCGGCGGATCGTCAGCTCCGACTCGGTGACGACGGCGGCGGCCACCAGGCTCATCGCCTCGACCGGGTCCTCGGAGGGGGAGTAGTCGACGTCCACGTCGATCTGCGGCACGCCGTGCACGGTCAGGGTGGTGGTGCCGATGCCGTCGACCCGTACGCCGAGCGCCTCCAGGAAGAAGCAGAGGTCCTGGACCATGTAGTTGGAGGAGGCGTTGCGGATGACGGTCGTGCCGTCGTGCCGGGCGGCGGCCAGCAGCGCGTTCTCGGTGACCGTGTCGCCGCGTTCGGTCAGGACGATCGGGCGGCCGGGGGAGACCGAGCGCTCGACCTGCGCGTGGTAGATGCCCTCGGTGGCCGTGACCTCCAGGCCGAAGCGGCGCAGGGCGATCATGTGCGGCTCGATCGTGCGCGTGCCGAGGTCGCAGCCGCCGGCGTACGGCAGCCGGAAGCGGTCCATGCGGTGCAGCAGCGGGCCGAGGAACATGATGATCGAGCGGGTGCGGATGGCGGCCTCGGAGTCGATGGACTCCATGTCCAGCTCGGCCGGCGGCACGATCTCCAGGTCCACGCCCTCGTTGATCCAGCGGGTGCGGACGCCGATGGAGTTGAGGACCTCCAGGAGCCGGAAGACCTCCTCGATGCGGGCGACCCGGCGCAGGACCGTGCGGCCCTTGTTGAGGAGCGAGGCGCAGAGCAGCGCGACACAGGCGTTCTTGCTGGTCTTGACGTCGATGGCGCCGGAGAGCCGGCGGCGGCCGACGACCCGGAGGTGCATGGGGCCCGCGTATCCCAGGGACACGATCTCGCTGTCGAGGGCCTCGCCGATCCGGGCGATCATCTCAAGGCTGATGTTCTGGTTGCCGCGCTCGATCCGGTTGACGGCGCTCTGGCTCGTGGCCAGGGCTTCGGCGAGCTGCGTCTGGGTCCAGCCGCGGTGCTGCCGGGCGTCACGGATGAGCTTGCCGATGCGTACGAGGTAGTCGTCTGCCATGGCGTCACGTTATCTCAGATATGAGATGAAGATCGGACTCGGGGTGGGCCGTCAGGGTGAAAGGCCGTGGGCGGTCGGGTGACGCGGCTCGTACAGGGGGAGTTCGGTGCCGCTCGGCAGCCGGACGGCCGCGAGCAGCCCCCAGCCCCGGTCGCTGATGGCCCGTGAGATCTCCGCCCCCCGGTCCTCCAGGGCCGTCAGGGTCCGGGTGAGGTCGTCGCACATGAGGTACATCTCGTGCCTCGGCCCGTCCTCCGCGGGATGCATCGCGATCTCGGCGGGCGGCAGCTTGAAGACGAGCCAGCCGCCCCCCGCGTCCACGTGCTGGAACCCGAAGACGTCCTGGAGGAAGACGCGGTCCGCCTCGGCGTCCCGGCTGTAGAAGGTCACGTGCACGCCGCTGAACATGCTCCGATCGTCGGCGCCCCGCGCCGGGGCGGCCAGTCGTCCGCGTCCGTACGGGGCACGGCGGGACGGTCGCACGGGGCGCGGTGGGGCTGCCGGACGGGCGGGACGGGGCGTCCGTACGGGGTACGGCGGGACGGTCGTACGGGGCGCGGCGGGGCGGCCGGACGGGGCGGGCCCCGCGTGCCCGGCCCCGCCGCCTCCGGCGGTCCCGTCCTCCGGCCGTGGCGCCCGTCCCGCCCGGCGGGCGCGCGGCGGAGCGCCGCGCGGGGGCGACATCACGCACCTCGCGGGCGCCCGGGCATGACCGGGAGACCGGGATGCACTAGAGTTATCTCGACATCGAGATAACTGCTTACGGCGCACCGTGGCCGCCCGACTGGTAAGGGTTACCTAACTTAGCCCTACCTTAACGGATCCGCGAGGGGTCGTGGCGGCAGCATGACGGTAGTACGCGCACATTGATGAAGGAGACTGTCGTGTCGGCGAACAGCTTCGACGCCCGCAGCACGCTGCGCGTGGGCGACGAGTCGTACGAGATCTTCAAGCTGGACAAGGTCGAGGGCTCCGCGCGCCTCCCTTACAGCCTGAAGGTCCTCCTGGAGAACCTGCTCCGCACCGAGGACGGCGCGAACATCACCGCCGACCACATCCGGGCCCTCGGCGGCTGGGACTCGCAGGCTCAGCCGAGCCAGGAGATCCAGTTCACGCCCGCCCGCGTGATCATGCAGGACTTCACCGGTGTGCCCTGCGTCGTCGACCTCGCCACCATGCGCGAGGCCGTCAAGGAGCTCGGCGGCGACCCGGCGAAGGTCAACCCGCTCTCCCCGGCCGAGCTGGTCATCGACCACTCGGTCATCGCCGACAAGTTCGGCACCAAGGACGCCTTCGGCCAGAACGTCGAGCTGGAGTACGGCCGCAACAAGGAGCGCTACCAGTTCCTGCGCTGGGGCCAGACCGCCTTCGACGACTTCAAGGTCGTCCCGCCCGGCACCGGCATCGTCCACCAGGTGAACATCGAGCACCTGGCCCGCACGGTCATGGTCCGCAACGGCCAGGCGTACCCCGACACCCTCGTCGGCACCGACTCGCACACCACCATGGTCAACGGCCTCGGCGTGCTCGGCTGGGGCGTCGGCGGCATCGAGGCCGAGGCCGCGATGCTCGGCCAGCCGGTCTCCATGCTCATCCCGCGCGTCGTCGGCTTCAAGCTGACCGGCGAGCTGCCGGCCGGCACCACCGCCACCGACCTCGTCCTCACGATCACCGAGATGCTGCGCAAGCACGGCGTCGTCGGCAAGTTCGTCGAGTTCTACGGCGAGGGCGTCGCCGCCACCTCCCTGGCGAACCGCGCCACCATCGGCAACATGTCGCCGGAGTTCGGCTCCACCGCCGCGGTCTTCCCGATCGACGGCGAGACCCTGAACTACCTCAAGCTGACCGGCCGCTCCGAGCAGCAGGTCGCGCTCGTCGAGGCGTACGCCAAGGAGCAGGGCCTCTGGCTCGACCCGGCCGCCGAGCCCGACTTCTCCGAGAAGCTGGAGCTCGACCTCTCCACGGTCGTCCCCTCCATCGCCGGCCCGAAGCGCCCGCAGGACCGCATCGTCCTCGCGAACGCCGCCGAGCAGTTCAAGCAGGACGTCCGCAACTACGTGGACTGCGTCGACGAGGCGGGCCAGGAGTCCTTCCCGGCCTCCGACTCCCCGGCCATCGCGAGCTCCGCCCCGTCGAACCCGGTCCAGGTGACCGCCCCCGACGGCAGCACCTACACGCTCGACCACGGCGCCGTCACCGTCGCCGCGATCACCTCCTGCACCAACACCTCGAACCCGTACGTCATGGTCGCCGCCGCGCTCGTCGCGAAGAAGGCCGTGGAGAAGGGCCTGACCCGCAAGCCGTGGGTCAAGACCACCCTCGCCCCGGGCTCGAAGGTCGTCACCGACTACTTCGACAAGGCGGGCCTGACCCCGTACCTCGACAAGGTCGGCTTCAACCTCGTCGGCTACGGCTGCACCACCTGCATCGGCAACTCCGGCCCGCTGCCGGAGGAGGTCTCCAAGGCGGTCAACGACCACGACCTGGCCGTGACCTCGGTCCTCTCGGGCAACCGCAACTTCGAGGGCCGCATCAACCCCGACGTCAAGATGAACTACCTGGCCTCCCCGCCGCTGGTCGTCGCGTACGCCCTCGCGGGATCCATGAAGGTGGACATCACCAAGGACGCCCTGGGCACCGACCAGGACGGCAAGCCGGTCCACCTGGCCGACATCTGGCCGACCGAGGCCGAGGTCAACGACGTCGTCGCCAACGCCATCGGCGAGGACATGTTCAACAAGTCCTACCAGGACGTCTTCGCGGGCGACGCCCAGTGGCAGGCGCTGCCGATCCCGACCGGCAACACCTTCGAGTGGGACACCGAGTCCACCTACGTGCGCAAGCCCCCGTACTTCGAGGGCATGACGATGGAGACCACCCCGGTCTCCGACATCGCCGGCGCCCGCGTCCTGGCCAAGCTGGGCGACTCGGTCACCACCGACCACATCTCCCCGGCCGGCGCCATCAAGGCCGACACCCCGGCCGGCAAGTACCTCACCGAGCACGGTGTGGAGCGTCGTGACTTCAACTCCTACGGCTCGCGCCGGGGCAACCACGAGGTCATGATCCGCGGCACCTTCGCCAACATCCGCCTGCGCAACCAGCTCGCGCCGGGCACCGAGGGCGGCTACACCCGCGACTTCACCCAGGCCGCGACCGCCGACGCGGCTCCGGTGTCGTTCATCTACGACGCCTCCCGCAACTACATCGAGCAGGGCGTCCCGCTCGTCATCCTGGGCGGCAAGGAGTACGGCTCCGGCTCGTCCCGCGACTGGGCCGCCAAGGGCACCGCGCTCCTCGGCGTCAAGGTCGTCATCACCGAGTCGTACGAGCGCATCCACCGCTCGAACCTCATCGGCATGGGCGTCCTGCCGCTCCAGTTCCCGGAGGGCCAGTCGGCCGAGTCCCTCGGTCTGACCGGCGAGGAGACCTTCTCCTTCACCGGCATCGAGGAGCTCAACAACGGCACCACGCCGCGCACGGTGAAGGTCACCACCGACACCGGCGTCGAGTTCGACGCGGTCGTCCGCATCGACACCCCCGGCGAGGCCGACTACTACCGCAACGGCGGCATCATGCAGTACGTCCTCCGGAACCTGATCCGCGGCTGACGCCGCAGGACCCGGTGACACGAAGCGGGCCCCGCTCCTCCTCCCGAGGAGCGGGGCCCGCTTCGTGCTGTGCGCGGCGCGGTCAGAACAGCTCGCGGAAGCCGTTCCAGCCGGAGGTGCCGATCTTCACGCGGCCGCCGTACGGGGCCGAGGCCTTGCCGGTGCCCTTGTACAGCCACAGCGCGCCGGAGCCGTCGCGGGCGACGAGGTCCGCGATGCCGTCGAGGGACAGGTCGCCCGTGGACACGAGGGCGTTGAACGTGTTCCAGCCGCCGCCGATGTAGCTGCGGGGACCGAAGGGCGCCTTGTAGTCGCCCGTGCCCTTGTACAGCCACAGGTTGCCGGACTTGTCGCGGGCGACCAGGTCGGGCCTGCCGTCGCGGGTGAGGTCGCCCTTGCCCGCGATCTGGGTGTAGATGTTCCAGCCGGCGCCGATCTTGACGCGCTGGGTCAGGCCGCCGTTGCCGTAGCCCAGGTAGTGCCACAGCACGCCGGAGCCGTCGCGGGCGATCAGGTCGTCGGAGACGGCGCCGCCGGTGTTGCCGACGGAGACGATCTTGTTGTAGATCTGCCAGCCGCCGCCGAGGTCGCGCGGGGAGCCCACGTCGGTGTAGTGCAGGCGCCCGCTGCGGATGGCGTAGAAGCCGTTGGACGCGCCGTTGCCGTCCAGGTCGACCTGGGTGAAGTTCTTGTGCGCCGTCCAGCCCGTGCCGGAGTTGTCCGCCAGGCGCTGGATGGTGCCCCCGCCGACCGGCTTGTAGCCCCAGATGGTGCCCGCGCCGTTGACGCCGTAGAGGTGGTTCCGCGGCGTCGTGACGGCCGAGGCCGTGAAGGCGGTCGCGTCCGGGGCCTGCTCGGCGCCGGGGGTGAAGGACGGCGGCGCGTCGGCCGCGACGGCGGCGGTGGTCGTGCCGACGAGCGCGGCGGTGATCGCGGCGACGGTCACGCGCGCCAGGACGCCTCTGCGGTTCAGGCCGGAAGTCTTTGCCACGTAGAACTCCAGATCCGTGCGGAATGGGGAGGGCGCCGCCGTCCTCCACCGTGGGCGGGGCGGCGGCGGGAGCCCCATGATTGCGGATCGCCCGCGTCGAACATCCCTCGAACGGGAGGTCTGTGACACGACTGTTTCGCTCCGGACACAACTGTTTCGCAGGGAGGGCGCGACCGGCCGGGGCCGACGGTATGTCATCTTTGTCCCGGGTGGAACCGGGCGGCGCCGCCGGGACCGCGCCGGGGCTTCCGTACGGGTGTTCCGAGGTCGGTGTCAAGGGTGTCGACGGACGGATGGTTGGACGAAACGCCGCAGATCCAGCGTGCTTATCCCGCAGGTCTCAACTCGGGAAAGATGGCCGTCGAAACCTGCTTTCGATCTTGCTCAGGCGAAGGGAAGTGGACTATACCTGTCGGCGTCCAGCCCGTCGTATCCATCGGCGACGGCCCGACGTGTGCACGACCCGGCTGCAAATGACCGCGGTGGCGGGGCCCTTCGCCTGTGGCGAGTTGAGAACGGGCGACCGGTACACCGCCTGAGTCCTGAATGAAGGCGAGGACTTGAGCATGGGATCCACCTCCGCACAGACCAATGGGGGCCTCGGCCGTCGCGATCTGATCAAGCGTTCCGCCGCTATCGGTCTGATCTCCGTACCGACCATGGGGTTCCTGTCCGCCTGTGCGAGCAGTGACAGCGGTGGCAACGGAAAGGTCGAGAAGGGTACGAAGTCCGACAAGAACCCGCTCGGCGTGAACGAGTCGGCACCGCTCGACTTCGTCCTCTTCGACGGCGGATTCGGACAGCAGTACGCCAAGGACGCGATCAAGGTCTACGAGACCAATTACCCCAAGGCCAGCGTCAAGTTCACCCCGACCCAGAAGATCACCACCACGCTGCAGCCGCGCTTCAACGGCGGCACCCCGCCGGACCTCATCGACAACTCCGGCGCCGAGCAGATGGACATGGGCGTCCTCGTCGGCCAGAAGCAGCTCGCGGACCTCACCCCGCTGCTCGACGCGCCCTCGGTCGACGACCCGAGCAAGAAGGTCCGCGACACGCTGCGGCCCGGCATCGTCGAGATGGGCCAGTTCGACGGCGAGCAGTGCTGGATCCTCAACTACGCCTACACCGTCTACGGCGTCTGGTACTCGCAGAAGCTCCTCGACTCGCTCGACGCGAAGTACCCGGAGACCTGGGACGAGATGCTGGCCGTCTGCGAGAAGGCCAAGCGCAAGGGCATCGCCGCCTGGACGTACGCGGGCAAGCACCCGTACTACGTCCCCTTCTCGCTCTACCCGATGATCGGCAAGGTCGGCGGCCGCGAGGTCCTGGACGCCATCGACAACCTGGAGCCCAAGGCCTGGGAGCACCCCGCCGTCAAGGCGTGTTTCGATGCGTACTACGAGCTGGTCCAGAAGGGCTACATCCTCAAGGGCACCCCCGGCCTCGACCACATCCAGTCGCAGACCGCCTGGACCGAGGGCAAGGCGCTGTTCATCCCGAACGGCTCCTGGGTCGAGAACGAGGCCGCGAAGACCATGCCGGCCGACTTCGGCCTGGCCGTCTCCGGCCCGACCGGCCTCGACGCCTCCGACAAGATGCCGTTCGGCACCATCTGGGCCGCCGGCGGCGAGCCCTTCATCGTCCCGGCCAAGGCGAAGAACGCCGAGGGCGGCATGGAGCAGCTCCGCATCATGCTCAGCGAGGCCTCCTCCAAGAACTTCACGCAGTCCGTGAAGTCCCTGACCGCGCTCAACGGCGGCACCGACGGCATCGACCTCTCCCCGGGCCTCAAGTCCGGCGTCGCCGCCCTGGAGAAGGCCGGCCAGAACGTCGTCAACCCGCGCCTCCAGGACTGGTACGTCGCCCTCCAGAAGGAGAAGATCGGCGTCGCCGGCATCGGCGAGATGATGGCCGGGCGCGCCACCCCGGCCGAGACGATCAAGAAGATCCAGAAGTTCGCCGACGAGGCGGCCAAGGACTCCTCGATCAAGCACTACAAGCACTGATGAGCAGTGCCGGGGCCCCTTCCCGCCGACCGGGAGCGGGCCCCGGCCCCTCGGCACGCGGCACGAGCGGCGTGCCCGGCGCGGGAAAGATCGGGGTCGGTAGGAAATGCAACACGGCAAGTACCGTTTCATCGTGGGGTTCCTGGCGACCCCCCTCGCGCTCTACGCGCTGTTCGTCATCTGGCCGTTCATCCAGTCCATCTACTACTCCCTGACGGACTGGACCGGACTGAGCCCCGAATTCGGAATGATCGGATTCGACAACTACAGCAGGATGCTGGACGACGAGATCTTCTGGAAATCCCTCCAGCACAGCCTGACCTTCGCGGTGGTGCTGCCGCTGGTGACCGTCGGCCTCGCGCTGTTCTTCGCCTTCATGCTCAATGTCGGCGGTCGGCGCCGCAAGGGCGCGGCCATCGCCGGCGTGCGCGGGTCCTCCTTCTACAAGATCGTGTATTTCTTCCCGCAGGTGCTGTCGATCGCGATCGTCGCGCTGCTCTTCCAGTTCGCGTACAACCCGAACAGCGGAGCCATCAATTCCGTGCTGAAGGGCGTCGGTCTCGGCAGCGTCCAGCCGGACTGGCTCGGAGACCCGGACCTCGCCCTCATCTGCGTGATGGTCGTCCTCGTCTGGTCCACCGTCGGATTCTTCGTCGTCCTCTTCTCGGCCGGCATGGCGTCCATTCCCAAGGACTTCTACGAAGCGGCCCTGCTCGACGGCGCGAACCGCTTCACCACCTTCTTCAAGATCACCCTGCCGCTGCTCTGGGACACCGTGCAGTCCGGCTGGATCTACATGGGCATCCTCGCCCTCGGGGCCGAGTCCTTCGCCGTCGTCCAGATCATGACCGTCGGCCCCAGCGGCGGCGGGCCCGACTACTCGACCATCGTCCTGCCGCTGTACGTGTACCAGAAGGCGTTCCGGGACGGTCAGGCCGCCTACGCCACGACCATCGGCGTCGCCCTGCTCCTCGTGACGCTGGCCTTCGCGGCCGTCGTGATGAAGCTGGGCCGGCGCGAGCGCCTGGAGTTCTGATGAAGATCACCGACACGACCCCCGCCGGAGTGGACGGCTCCGGCTCCCCGGCGGCACCGGACCCCGTGGTCACCAAGACGACCGCCCCCGCGCCCCGCAAGGAGCCGAAGGGCGAGGGGACCACCCTCAACGTCTTCTCCCACGGCATCCTGATCCTCTGGGCGGTCATGGTCGTCATGCCGCTGCTCTGGGCGGTCATGACCTCCTTCAAGACCGACCGGGCGATCTTCACCTCCCCGTGGTCGCTGCCCGACAGGCTGCACTTCGAGAACTGGTCGCGCGCCTGGACCGAGGCGCACATGAGCGACTACTTCCTGAACACCATCCTGGTGGTCGGCGGCTCGCTGATCGGCACGCTCCTCCTCGGCTCGATGGCGGCCTACGTCCTGGCCCGCTTCGAGTTCCCGGGCAACCGCTTCATCTACTTCCTCTTCATCGGGGGGATGAGCTTCCCGATCATCCTGGCGCTCGTGCCGCTGTTCTACGTGATGCAGAACATGGCCCTGCTCAACACGCTGCACGGCCTGATCCTCGTCTACATCGCGTACTCGCTGCCGTTCACGGTCTTCTTCCTCACGGCCTTCTTCCGCACCCTGCCGACCTCGGTGGCGGAGGCGGCCTTCGTGGACGGTGCCTCGCACACCCGGACCTTCTTCCAGGTGATGCTGCCGATGGCCAAGCCGGGCCTCATCAGCGTCGGCATCTTCAACTTCCTGGGTCAGTGGAACCAGTACCTGCTGCCGACCGTGCTCAACACCGAGCCGGAGCGGAAGGTCCTCTCGCAGGGCCTCGTCCAGCTCGCGGTCAGCCAGGGCTACAAGGGCGACTGGTCGGGCCTCTTCGCCGGCCTGGTGATGGCCATGCTCCCGGTCCTCGTGGCGTACATCGTCTTCCAGCGGCAGGTGGTGGCCGGTCTGACCGCCGGCGCCGTGAAGTGACGCCCGGGCCGCACCGGCCCCGCCACCGCTCCCGAAGGGCCCCCGGCGCACCGCGCGCCGGGGGTCCTTCGGGTCGTGCGGGACCGGGGGAGGACGGCCCGGGAAACCCGGTGCGAACACCGTGTGACCCTCACCTCCGACACTCAAGGTCTTGACGGGGAGCAAGCCGAAAGCGTCCCCTTAGAGTTCACATGTTGGAGAAAACGGTGGGAGTGAGTGAGTCGATGGAGACTCCGGGTTCGCAGACTTCTCTGCACAGGGCCAATCTCGAACGGGTCGTCCGGGCGGTGCGCATGGCCGGCTCGCTCACCCAGGCGGAGATCGCCCGGGCGACGGGCCTCTCCGCCGCCACGGTCTCCAACATCGTGCGGGAGCTGAAGGACGGCGGCACCGTCGAGGTCACGCCCACCTCCGCCGGGGGGCGCCGGGCCCGCAGCGTCTCGCTCTCCGGCGACGCCGGCATCGTGATCGGGGTCGACTTCGGCCACACCCACCTCCGGGTCGCGGTCGGCAACCTCGCCCACCAGGTGCTCGCCGAGGAGGCCGAGCCGCTCGACGTCGACGCCTCCGCCGCGGAGGGCTTCGACCGGGCGGAACAGCTGGTCAAACGGCTCGTCCTGACCACCGGGATCGGCCCCGACAAGGTGATCGGCGTCGGCCTCGGCGTACCGGGGCCGATCGACGTCTCCTCCGGGACGCTCGGCTCGACGTCGATCCTGCCGGGGTGGAGCGGCATCAACCCCGCCGAGGAGCTCTCGGGCCGCCTCGGGGTCCCCGTGCACGTCGACAACGACGCCAACCTCGGCGCGCTCGGCGAGCTGGTCTGGGGCGGCGGCCGGGGCGTCAAGGACCTGGCGTACATCAAGGTGGCCAGCGGCGTCGGCGCCGGCCTGGTCATAGACGGACGGGTCTACCGGGGCCCCGGCGGCACCGCGGGGGAGATCGGGCACATCACCCTGGACGAGTCCGGTCCGGTCTGCCGCTGCGGCAACCGCGGCTGCCTGGAGACCTTCACGGCCGCCCGCTACGTCCTGCCGCTGCTCCAGCCCAGCCACGGGCCCGACCTGACCATGGAGCGGGTCGTCCAGCTGGCCCGGGAGGGCGACCCCGGCTGCCGCCGGGTGATCGCGGACGTCGGACGGCACATCGGCAGCGGCATCGCCAACCTCTGCAACCTCCTCAACCCCAGCCGGGTGGTGCTCGGCGGGGACCTCGCGGAGGCCGGGGAGCTGGTCCTGGCGCCCATCAGGGACTCCGTCTCGCGGTACGCGATCCCCAGTGCCGCCCGGCAGCTCTCGCTGGCCCAGGGGGCCCTCGGAGGGCGCGCCGAGGTCCTGGGCGCGCTCGCCCTCGTGCTGAGCGAAATGGGCGATTCGACCCTGTTGGAGAGCGCCCTGCCCGCCGCCGCCCCGGCCTCCCGGCTTGCCTTCACTTAGATAACGAACACCACCGTTGTCATCTCGTTAAGAATTTACTTCTTGACGTCAACGTTGCGGCCGAGTTGACTTCGTGCCACCTCGGCCGCAACGTCGCGGCCTCGTCAGGGAGGCAACCCCAAATGAACGCAGTGACGCGTCGCGCCGTCATAGCCACGGCCGCGGTGTCGATGGCCCTCTCGCTCGCCGCCTGCGGCCAGGCCGGCGGCGACGACAGCGGCGACAAGGGCAGCTCGACCAAGATCGGCCTGCTCCTGCCCGAGAACAAGACCTCGCGCTACGAGGCCCTGGACAAGCCCCAGTTCGAGAAGGCCGTCACGGCCGCGTGCGGCGACTGCGAGGTCGTCTACAACAACGCCGTCTCCGACGTCGTCAAGCAGAAGCAGCAGTTCGACCAGTTCATCGCCGACGGCATCAAGGTCATCGCCCTCGACCCGGTCGACGCCACCAAGGCCGAGAGCTGGGTCAAGGACGCCAAGGCCAAGGGCGTCAAGGTCGTCGCGTACGACCGCGCCGTCAAGGGCGCCGACGCCTACGTCAGCCACGACAACAACAAGGTCGGCGAGCTCCAGGGCCAGGCCCTCCTCGCCGCGCTCGGCGACAAGGCCGCCGCCGCCAACGTCGTGATGATCAACGGCGACGAGAAGGACCCGAACGCCGCCCTGTTCAAGAAGGGCGCCCACACCGCGCTCGACGGCAAGGTCGGCAAGATCGCCTACGAGGCCTCCGGCGAGTGGGACCCGAAGATCGCCGGCGAGAAGATGTCCGCCGCGATCTCCTCGGTCGGCAAGGACAAGATCGGCGCCGTCTACTCGGCCAACGACGGCATGGCGGGCGGCATCGTCACCTCCCTGGAGAACGCCGGCATCAAGGGCATCCCGGTGGGCGGCCAGGACGCCGAGGTCGCGGGCGTCCAGCGCATCATCGCCGGCACCCAGACCTTCACGATCTACAAGTCGCCGCTCCAGCTGGCCCCCGAGGCCGCCAAGTTCGCGGTGAACCTGCTCCAGGGCAAGGACCTCGGCGCCCAGGGCGACACCGACGGCGTGCCGTCCACGCTCTTCCCGCCGGTCGTGGTCGACAAGACCAACATCCAGGACACGGTCGTCAAGGACGGCATCTACAAGGCCGCCGACCTCTGCACCGCGGACCTCGCCGCCAAGTGCACCGAGCTGGGCGTCAAGTAATCCCGGCTCCACCCCGCCGGGCCCCCCGAGGGCCCGGCACCACGGATCCCGGCCCGGCCCCGCCCGGCCCCCGGCCGTCTCCCGACCGAGACGGCGCCGGACGCGCGGCCCCGCCGCTCGCGTACAGAGGGTGAAGACCCCGTACGACGCACGGCGACGGGCCGGGATCCCTCCCCCCGAGCCCGTCCGGTCCCCGGCCGACCCAGACCCCGCTGTCGGTCCGGGGACCGGACGAAGCCCACCCCCAGAACTTTGTTGGCGCTGCACCGGCGGCGCGACGTGCCGCCGTCCGCGGGCGGCGAAGGAGTTGGTTCACGTGTCCCAGACGCCCGTGCTGGCGTTGCGCGGGATCTTCAAGCGATTCGGAGCGGTCCAGGTCCTCTCCGGTGTCGATCTCGAAGTCCACGCAGGTGAGGTCGTCGCGCTCGTCGGCGACAACGGAGCGGGAAAGTCCACGCTGGTCAAGACGATCGCCGGCGTGCACCCCATCGACGAGGGCGCCATCGAGTGGGAGGGCGAGCGGGTCGAGATCTCCCGTCCGCACGACTCCCAGAACCTCGGCGTCGCGACCGTCTACCAGGACCTCGCGCTCTGCGACAACCTCGACGTCGTCGCCAACCTGTTCCTCGGCCGCGAGATCAAGAAGGGCGGCGTCCTCGACGAGGTCGCCATGGAGAAGCGCGCGAAGGACCTGCTCTCCACCCTCTCCATCCGCATCCCCAGCGTCCGCATCCCCGTCGCCGCCCTCTCCGGCGGCCAGCGGCAGGTCGTGGCCATCGCCCGCGCCCTGGTCGGCGACCCGAAGATCGTGATCCTCGACGAGCCGACCGCCGCCCTCGGCGTCGAGCAGACCGCCCAGGTCCTCGACCTGGTCGAGCGGCTGCGCGAGCAGGGCCTCGGCGTCATCCTCATCAGCCACAACATGGCCGACGTGAAGGCCGTCGCGGACACCGTGGCCGTCCTCCGCCTGGGCCGCAACAACGGCACCTTCCCGGTCGCCACCACCACGCACGAAGAGATCATCGCCGCGATCACCGGTGCCACGGACAACGCCGTGACCCGCCGCCAGGCCCGCAACGCGGAGGTAGCGAAGTGAGCAACACCCCTCCCGCCGCGAGCGAAGAGGCCGCGGTGCCCGAGCCCCGCACCCCCGACGCCGACGCGCCGGCCACCGAGACCCCGGCCGCCGCGGCGATCCCCGCCGTCGACCCCCGCCTCCTCGTCCGCGAGCAGGGCTTCAAGGGCTACGTCGACGAGTTCAAGCGCAAGATCCGCTCCGGCGAGATCGGCTCGCTGCCCGTCGTCGTCGGCCTCATCGTCATCGGCATCGTCTTCCAGGCCCTCACCGGCAACTTCATCACCTCGTACAACCTCGACCAGATCACGCTGTACGCGGTCGGCCCCGGCATCATGGCCGTCGGCATCGTCTTCGTGCTGCTGCTCGGCGAGATCGACCTCGCCGTCGGCTCCGTGGCCGGTCTCGCCGGCTCCGTCTGGGGCGTCCTCGGCACCGACATGCCCGACGGCCTCGCCATCCTCCTCGGCATCCTGTCCGGCACCCTGATCGGCGCCTTCCACGGCATCGTGTTCGCCAAGATCGGCGTGCCCGCCTTCGTCGTCACCCTCGCCGGCTTCCTCGGCTGGGCCGGCCTGCAGACCTGGGTGATGGGGGAGCGCTCCACCATCTCCACCCCGATCGGCAGCTTCGTCAACGACCTCACGAAGTACTACTTCTCCGACGTCGCCGCCGCCTACGGCCTGGCCGTCGCCGTGATCGCCGCCTTCTACCTGGCCCAGTTCCGCGACGCGCACCGCCGCAAGGCCGCCGACCTGCCGCACCGCCCGCAGAGCGAGATCATCCTGCGCACCGCCGTCCTGGCGGTCCTGGTCCTCGTCGCCGCGTACGGCTTCAACCAGGAGCAGGGCCTGCCGCTCTCCCTGGTGATCTTCCTGGTGATCCTGCTGGTCACCGACTTCGTCCTGCGCCGCACCACCTACGGCCGCCAGGTCTTCGCGGTCGGCGGCGGCATCGAGGCCGCCCGACGCGCCGGCATCAACGTCTCCTGGATCCGGATCTCGGTCTTCATGGTCTCCGGCACCATGGGCGCCGTCGGCGGCCTGTTCCTCGCCTCCGCGACCGGCGGCGCCGACCGCTCCCTCGGCGGCGGCAACCAGCTCATGATGTGCATCGCCGCGGCGGTCATCGGCGGCACGTCCCTCTTCGGCGGACGCGGCAAGGTCTGGTCGGCGCTCCTGGGCATCCTGGTCATCCAGTCCATCGTCCAGGGTCTCAACCAGATGAACCTGTCCTCCAACGCGATCCAGTACATGATCACCGGAGCCGTCCTGCTCATCGCCGTGATCATCGACTCCGTCTCCCGCAAGACCCAGAAGACGGCCGGACGCGCCTAGGGCGTGTGTCGAAAGTCCCGCCTGCCCGGCGGCGCCCGGCACGCACGCTCGCCGCGTTGTCGGGATCACCCCGATACAACCAGTATCGGGGCGACCCTCCGCCTTGCGATCGCACGCACCGGACACCGCCGGGCCTGCCCTCCGGGCAGACGGCGCTACTTTCGACACACGCCCTAGGGGCCCGGAAGACCGGCCGGACGCGCCCGGCCCCGGAAGACGGCCGGACGCGCCCGGCGCCCGGGAAACGGCGGGGCGCGCCCGGAGAAAGGCCCCGCCACGCGCGCGTAACGCTCGCCACACCTGCCCGGCGCCGTGAAACCGGCGCCGGGCACCGGTGCGTCCGGACCAGTGCACACGCCCGCACGGAGCCGTACGGATCACCGGCCCGTAGACCGTCGGAGTGACGCCTCACTCCCCGGCCCGCTGCCCACGATCCAAGACGGAACATTAGACTCGACAAATCGGCAAGCTCGACCAGCTCAAACGCAAGGAGGAACGGGTGGCTCTGCTGACCCGTATCAGGGGACCGCGAGACCTGGACCGGCTCTCCCCGGAACAGCTGGACCAGCTGGCCGACGAGATCCGGACGTTCCTCGTGGACGCCGTCTCCAAGACCGGCGGGCACCTCGGGCCCAACCTGGGCGTGGTCGAGCTGACCATCGCCCTGCACCGGGTGTTCGACTCCCCGAAGGACAAGGTCCTCTGGGACACCGGCCACCAGAGCTACGTCCACAAGCTGCTCACCGGCCGCCAGGACTTCTCCAGGCTCAAGATGAAGGGCGGCCTCTCCGGCTACCCCTCGCAGGCCGAGTCCGAGCACGACGTCATCGAGAACTCGCACGCCTCCACCGTCCTCGGCTGGGCCGACGGCCTGGCCAAGGCGAACGAGGTCCTGAAGAAGGACGACCACGTCGTGGCCGTCATCGGCGACGGCGCCCTCACCGGCGGCATGGCCTGGGAGGCGCTGAACAACATCGCCGCCGCCAAGGACCGCCCGCTGGTCATCGTCGTCAACGACAACGAGCGCTCCTACGCGCCCACCATCGGCGGCCTCGCCACCCACCTGGCGACCCTGCGCACCACCGACGGCTACGAGCGCTTCCTCGCCCGCGGCAAGGACATCCTGGAGCGCACCCCGGTCGTCGGGAAGCCGCTCTACGAGACCCTGCACGGCGCCAAGAAGGGCCTCAAGGACTTCATCGCCCCCCAGGGCATGTTCGAGGACCTCGGCCTCAAGTACGTCGGCCCCATCGACGGCCACGACATCGAGGCCCTGGAGTCCGCCCTGACGCGCGCCAAGCGCTTCGGCGGCCCCGTCATCGTCCACTGCCTCACCGAGAAGGGCCGCGGCTACCAGCCCGCCCTCCAGGACGAGGCGGACCGCTTCCACGCCGTCGGCAAGATCCACCCCGACACCGGCCTGCCCGTCGCCACCTCCGGCGCCGACTGGACCGGCGTCTTCGCCGAGGAGATGGTCGCCCTCGGCGAGGAGCGCCCGGACGTCGTCGCCATCACCGCGGCCATGCTCCAGCCCGTCGGCCTCGACAAGTTCGCCAAGGCCTTCCCCGAGCGGGTCTTCGACGTCGGCATCGCCGAGCAGCACGGCGCGGTCTCCGCGGCCGGCCTCGCCACCGGCGGCCTCCACCCGGTCTTCGCGGTGTACGCCACCTTCCTCAACCGCGCCTTCGACCAGGTCCTGATGGACGTGGCCCTGCACAAGTGCGGCGTCACCTTCGTCCTCGACCGGGCCGGCGTCACCGGCACCGACGGCGCCTCCCACAACGGCATGTGGGACATGTCGATCCTCCAGGTCGTGCCCGGCCTGCGGCTCGCCGCCCCGCGCGACGCCGACCAGGTCCGCGCCCAGCTCCGCGAGGCCGTCGAGGTCACCGACGCCCCCACCGTGGTCCGCTTCTCCAAGGGCGCGGTCGGCCCCGCCGTCCCCGCCCTGCGCCGCGTCGGCGGCATGGACGTGCTCCGCGAGCCGGGCACGGACAGGCCCGACGTCCTCCTGGTCTCCGTGGGCGCCCTGGCGCCGATGTGCCTGGAGATCGCCGACCTGCTCGACCGGCAGGGCATCTCCACCACCGTGGTCGACCCCCGCTGGGTCAAGCCCGTCGACGAGGCCCTCGCCCCGCTCGCCGCGCGCCACCGGGTCGTCGTCACCGTCGAGGACAACAGCCGCGTCGGCGGCGTCGGCTCGGCCGTCGCCCAGGCGCTCCGCGACGCCGGCGTGGACGTCCCGCTGCGCGACTTCGGCATCCCGCCGCGCTTCCTCGACCACGCCTCCCGCGCCGAGGTCCTCGCCGAGATCGGCCTGACCGCCCCGGACGTCGCCCGGCAGGTCACCGGCCTCGTCTCGCGCCTCGACGGCAGGTACGAGGAGAGCGACGCCAAGGCCGTGGAACCCGCCCGGGACTGACCCCGCGGCACCTCCGCACCACCCTTTGGGCCGGTCGGTTCACCCTCCCGGGTGCCGACCGGCCCGTTCGCGTGCATTCTGGCTCTGTCCGGGCAGACGTCATCACAGCCTCCGACCCGCGGAGGCACCGAGACCGACGTCGGGCTGAGCGCGGAGGTGCCACGGTGAGTACGGACCAGCAGCCACGGGCGAACTCCGGGGTGTTCCGGACCAAATCGGTCGAGCAGTCGATCCGGGACACGGAGGAGCCGGAGCACGCCCTCCGGAAGTCCCTGTCCGCCTGGGACCTGACCGTCTTCGGCGTCGGCGTCATCATCGGCACCGGCATCTTCGTCCTCACCGGCAAGGTCGCCAAGGAGAACGCCGGCCCGGCGACGGCCCTCGCCTTCGTCGCCGCCGGCATCGTCTGCGCCCTCGCCGCCCTCTGCTACGCCGAGTTCGCCTCGACGGTGCCGGTGGCGGGATCGGCGTACACCTTCGCGTACGCCTCCATCGGCGAGCTGCCCGCCTGGATCATCGGCTGGGACCTCGTCCTGGAGTTCGCGCTCGGGACGGCGGTGGTGGCCGTCGGCTGGTCCGGCTACGTCCGCTCGCTCATGGACAACATCGGCTGGCACCTGCCGGCCGCCCTGGAGGGCCCGGACGTCGAGGGCGGCACCTTCGACGTCCTGGCGTTCCTGCTCGTCCTGGTCATCACCGTGGTCCTCGTCCTGGGCATGAAGCTCTCCGCCCGGATCACCGCGCTCGTCGTCGCGATCAAGGTGACCGTGGTGATGATCGTGATCGTCGCCGGCCTGTTCTTCATCGTCGGCGACAACTACAAGCCCTTCGTCCCGCCCGCCGTCACCCCCGAGGGCGGCGGCTCCGGCTGGGACTCCCCGATGGTCCAGCTGATCTTCGGCTACGAGCCGACGAACTTCGGCGTCATGGGCATCTTCACCGCCGCCTCCGTGGTCTTCTTCGCCTTCATCGGCTTCGACGTAGTGGCCACCGCCGCCGAGGAGACCAAGCTGCCGCAGCGGGACATGCCCCGGGGCATCCTCGGCTCGCTCCTCATCTGCACCGTGCTCTACGTGGCCGTCTCCCTCGTCGTCACCGGCATGCAGAACTACAAGGAGCTGTCCGTCAGCGCCCCGCTCGCCGACGCCTTCAAAGCCGCCGGCCACCCCTTCTACGCGGGCGTGATCAGCTTCGGCGCCGCCGTCGGCCTCACCACGGTCTGTCTGATCCTGCTCCTCGGCCAGACCCGCGTCTTCTTCGCGATGAGCCGCGACGGCCTGCTGCCGCGCTTCTTCTCCGTCACGCACCCCCGGTTCAGGACCCCGTACCGGCCGACGATCCTGCTCGGCGTGATCATCGCGATCGTCGCCGGCTTCACCAGCATCAACGAGCTGGCGACCCTGGTGAACATCGGCACCCTCTTCGCCTTCGTGATGGTCGCGGCCGGCGTCATCGTCCTCCGCCGCACCCGCCCCGACCTGCCGCGCGCCTTCCGCACCCCCTGGGTGCCCGTGCTGCCGATCCTCTCCATCGCCGCCTCGTTCTGGCTGATGCTCAACCTGCCGGGCGAGACCTGGTTCCGGTTCGGGGTCTGGATGGCGATCGGCATCGTCGTGTACTTCCTGTACGGGCGGAGTCACAGCCGGTTGGGCCGGGAGGGCCGGGAAGCCCGGTACTGAGGGGCCGCCGGGAGCACGGGGAGGGCGGGTCGGGAGGGGCCGCTACAGTCGGCTCGTACCCGTCCCGCATCCTGATTGACCGGAGCGCTGCACTCCCATGGCGAATCGATCCGAGGCCCCCGTCACCCACCTCCACGGCTCTCCCGACACCCCGCAAGTGAGGGGTTCCTGGCTGGCCCGGGGGAAGGACGGCAGGCTCAGCGTCTACCTGCCCCGGAACGGCGGGGCGGTGCGCTGGACGGAGGGGGCCGACGGCGGCTGGAGCGGGCCCGAGCCGATCGGCGGCAGCGGCGGGCTGCTGCCCAGCCTCTCGGTGGGCCAGGGCGCCGACGGGTACGTCCACCTCGTCGGCCTGCGGCCCGTGGCGGGCGGCGAGCCGGACCGCGTCGAGCTGGTGCACAGCACCCAGTACCAGACGGGCCGCCCGGCCCTGGAGTGGCGCTCGATCACCCACCCCAACGGCGCCGCCTTCCGGTGGACCGGGACCCCGAGCGTGACCGTGGACGGCATCGGGCGGGCGTACGTCTTCTGCCGGAACGGCGGCGGCGGCATCAGCGTGCGGGCGCAGAAGGACGCGGGCGGCTGGCACCCGTGGTGGGACCTGCTCGGCTCCAAGACCGACCCCCTGCCGGTGGCCGTCACCAACGGTTCGGGCTTCGTCGAGCTGTACTCCTCGCACGCCGCGGGGCTCGTCCGCTACGTGCAGCGCGAGTCCGGCGCGAAGCCGCTCCGCGAGGAGCTCCTGCCCGCCCAGGTCACCATGGGCACCATGGCGGCCGTGCGGGGGCCCTCCGGGCACGTCACGGCCTTCTACCTGGACGGGGAGGGGAGGGTGTGCGCCTGGTCGCCCGAGCGGGACCTGGCGCCCACGCCCCTCGTCGACGCGGCCGGCGAGGGCCCGCTGACCGTCGTCAGCCGTACCGTCGACGGCGCCGACCACACGCTGATCGCCCAGCGCGACGCCTCGGGGCGGGTGGTGTTCGCCTCCTACCCGGCGGAGCGGGAAGGGGCCGGGCCGCGCTGGTCCCCGCCCGGCCCCGAGGTCCAGGGCCCCCCGGCCCTGGGGAGCGACGCCTCCGGCGGTGTCGTCGCCGCGGCGGTCGCGGCGGGCGGCGAGCCGATAGTGGCGCGCGGGAAGGGCGGCACGGACGCCGCCCCGGGGGCCTGGGAACGGATCTGACCCCGGACGCACCGGTGCCCCGGATCCCCTTCCGGGGCCCGGGGCACCGTCGTGCCGGGGCGCCCGGTCAGCCGCCCGTGGCGGGGGACTTCTTCGCGGACGCGGGGATCTCGGCGTCCTCGCGGATCGCCTTCCAGAGCTGGGAGGCGTTCGGCTCGGCGGCGACGACGCGGTTCGGGTCCTTCTTGTCGTAGGCGACCGGCAGCATGATCGTCTCCATGTTCTGCGGGTCGACCCCGTTCAGGCTCCGGCCGAACTCGCTGAGCGCGGTCAGGGAGGCCAGCGCGGAGTCGGTGGTGAGCGCCTTGGTCGCCGAGTTGGCGATCTTGTAGCTCTTGGCAGGGCTGCCGAGCAGGTCCTGCTTCTTGACCTCGGAGAGGAGCGAGGTCAGGAACTGCTGCTGGAGGCTGATGCGGCCGAGGTCGCTGCCGTCGCCGACGCCGTGGCGGGTGCGGACGAAGGCGAGGGACTGGGTGCCGTCGAGCCGCTGCTCGCCGGCGGCGAGGTGGAGGCCGCTCTGCTTGTCGTCGATCGGCTCCTTCACGTCGACCGTGACCCCGCCGATGGTGTCGACCAGGTCCTTGAAGCCGGCGAAGTCGATCTCCAGGAAGTGGTCGAGCCGGACCCCGGACATCGCCTCCACGGTCTTGACCACGCAGGCCGGGCCGAACTGGGCGTAGACGGAGTTGAACATGACCCGCTGGGCCGAGGGCGCGGCCGAGCCGTCGCGGCGGGTGCACTCGGGCCGGGTGACCAGGGTGTCGCGCGGGATGCTCACGGCGACGGCCTCGGTCCGCCCCTCGGGCACGTGCACGACGAGCGCGGTGTCCGAGCGGCTGCCGCCGACGTCGCCGCCGGCCAGGTCGCCGTTGGCGCCCGCCCGCGAGTCGGAGCCCAGGACCAGCAGGTTCTGGCCGGTGGTGGGCAGCTTCTCCGGACGGTCGTCGCCGAGCGCCTTCTCGATGTCGACGCCCTTGATGTTGCCGTCCAGGCTGTTGTACATCCAGTACAGGCCGCCGCCCGCTGCCAGGACCAGGACGAGGAGCGTCAGCAGGACGGTCCGCAGCGGACGGCGCCGCTTGGGCGTGTTCCTGCGCCGGCTGCCGCCGGCCGGGGTGTGGAGGTCGGTCATGAGTGGTCGAGTCTCTTCCGTTGAAAATGAAGTGAATACTATGAAGTTCTTGTGTTGCCGGGGGCCGTGGGTCGGTGCCCACTCGTGATCGCGTGGTGGAGCGCGGGACGGGCCCCGGCGCGACCGGAGAGGCGTAGGGGCGGACGATGGTCATGATCCGTGGCAGGAACAGGGGCGGGGCCCCGCGGGCCGGTACGGCCGCGGACCGGGCCCCGGCTACCGGAGGGGCCCCTTCGGCCCCGGCGGGTCGCTGGCTGTTCACCGGCGGCGACGGCCGGCTGACCGCGTACGCGACCTCCGCCGCCGGGCCCGTCCGGTGGACCGAGGCCGCGGACGGGACCTTCGACGGACCGCACGTGAGCGAGACGCCGGGCTGGGTCGGGCCGCTGTCCCTGGCGAGCAGCCGCGAGGGCTACGTGTACTTCGCCGGCCTGTGCGCCCCCGGGGACGGCGGCCTCCCGGGCGTCGTCGTCAGCACCCAGTACCAGACCGGCCGCCCGCTGGCCGACTGGTACGACCTCGGGGCGCCCGGCCTGTCCCCGGAGGAGGGCGGCGCCGTCGCCGACACGGTCGTCTCCGGCCCGGTCGTGGTGGTGAACCAGGTGTCCGGTTCCGTGCACGTCCTGGTGTCCCTGCTGCGCACCGGCATCCTCCGGCGCAGCCGCACCGGCGAGGGCCGCTGGGGCCGCTGGAAGCGCGTCACCGACCACGCGTACGCCGGGGAGTTCACGGCGGCGATGCCCACCGGCGGCCCCCTGGAGGTCGTCGCCGTGGGCCACCAGGGCTCGGTGGACCGGTGGGCGGGGGCCGGAGGCGGCCGGTTCGAACTGCGGGATCGTTTCGGCATGGCCGTGGTCGACGGCACCCGGACCGCCCTGGAGACCGGTCGCAAGCGCGTCACGTACGTCTGGCGCCACCCGGGCGACGACTCGGTCGTCGCCTGGCGAGCCCGGGGCGGCGAGCCCGGACCGGTGCTGCCGCTCGGCGGCGCCGGCGGCCGGGGACGGCCGGGCGTGACGCGCGCCCCCATCGGCGGTTACGACTGCACGGTGCTGGCCCAGACCGGCGCCCACGGCACCGTCGAGGTCAGCGCCTACGTGACCGAGAACGAGGGCTACGGCACCTGGTGGGCGCCCGTCGGCGACCCCACGACGCCGCTCGTCGCTCCCCAGCCGGGGGTGGACGGCGCGGGCCGCGTGGTCGTCGCCGCGTTCGACGGGACCGGGGCCCTGATGCTGACCCGTCAGGACCTCGCCCAGGACGGCCTCGCGTTCGGACCGTGGAACCGAGAGGGCACGCATGTGCCGTCAGCGGCCGGAGGGCAGTGGTAGCCGCTCCGCCACCTCGAGGGAGAGGTCGCCCTCCGGGGTGTAGAACGGCGTCGCCGCCAGCTCGTGGCCCGGCGTCGTCGCGGAGGGCGCGAAGACCACCGGCGCCCGGCTGACGACGTCGACGTCGTCGGAGCGCCGGCGGCCGAGCCGGACCTCCTGGGTGACGCCCTCGAAGCTCACCGCCAGGTGGACGTCCCAGACCCCGGTGGCCAGCGGCCAGCCGTCGGACATCTGCCGCAGGTTGATCCGCGCGGAGAACCGGCCCATCGCCCGGGTCTTGCCCTTGGAGTTGACCAGCGTCTCGTCCCGCCGCGCGGTCACCGAGAAGCGCTCCTCCGCACCGGTCAGCCGGTGCCGCAGCACGACCTTCGTGGCCCGCTCCCGGGTGCTGAGCTGCTCGAAGAAGGCGTGGCCGTCGAGCAGCAGCAGGGACCCGTTCCACCGCGCCCCGGTGAGCTGCTGGTTCACCGTCATCCTGCCGGTGATGTCGAAGAGTTCGTCGGGCAGCCCCACCGAAGGATCGCGGAAGTACGGCAGCAGGGTGTAGACCCGGCCGTTCTCGACGGTCTTCTTCGGCGCCGGGCGGGAGGTGTCCGCCTCGTACGCCGCCATCTGCTCCGCCTCGGCGGTGCGGCCGGCCGCGATCAGCGCGTACCGGACGGCGAGCGGCCGCGGCAGCAGGGCCAGCGCGCTCGGGGGGACGGTGTTGCGCAGCAGCTCGGCGGCCCCGTGCAGGGCGCGCTCCCGGTCGGCGGGCCGGTCCGAGGCGAGCAGCAGACGGCCGGTCGCCTTGCCCAGGTCCTCCTCCAGGTGCCGCGAGACCAGCAGGTCCCGGCCCGGGCCGGGGGGCAGCACGGAGCCCAGCAGCGCCAGCATCCGGCCGACCAGCGCGACCCGCTGCGCCAGGGGCACCGCCGCGGTGGCCGGCGGTCCCTTGACCACGCACGGCTCGTCGGCGACCACCGCGATGTTGTCGGCGCGGACGTACGCGGCGGCGGTGAACGCCTGGTCCTCGCCGAAGGCCATGTCCATGGGGAACTCCAGGCCGCAGCGGCGCACCATGCTGGTCCGGAACAGCTTCTCCGGCGTCAGCGACCAGTACACGCGCGAGCCGTAGAGGTCCACCGAACCCTGGGTCCTGCGGAACATCGAGGTCGCGACGGAGTGCCGGCCCGAGCTCTCCAGGCGGCCCAGCACCACGTCCGCCTCGTTGTCGTCGGCCGAGGCCACCATCAGCTCCAGCGCCCGCGGCGTGAGCCGGTCGGCGCCGGTCAGGAACAGCAGGTAGCGCCCGGTGGCCTGGCTCATGGCCCAGTTGCGGGCCTCGGCGGTCGTCAGGCCCCGCCGGAACTGGCCGGCCCGCAGCCAGCCGGAGTGGCGCTGCTCCGCTCCGGCCAGCAGGGACGCGCTGGCGTCCGTGGAGCCGTCGTCGACGGCGATGACCTCGATGCGCTCGGCGCCGAGGGACTGGCCGAGCAGCGAGTCCAGGCACGCCTGGAGGGTGGCCGCCTGGTCCCGGACGTGGAGGACGACGGTGACGTCGCGCAGGTCGCCCGGGCGCACGGGGGAGGGGTGGGTCATGCCGGCGCCTGTCCGTTCTGAGGGGGTCGGGTGGTGCCGGGCCACGGCATCGCGCCGGTCAGCTCCGGCCACTGCCAGCTGCGGAACTCGGTGGTGAACTGGTGCTCGGGGAAGACCCCGGCACGGCCCTCCAGACCGCCGACGTACACGTTGACGGGGGCGGTGACCTTCTCGCCGTTCGGTCCCGCGACGGTGTACTCGAACCGGTCGTAGCCGGCGAAGCCCTGGTACGGGAGGTAGGTCAGGGTCCCGTCCGGATCGAACCGCGCGGTGCCCTGGCGGGGCTGGGTCACCTCGACCGGCGCGCTGCCGGGCGGGACGGCGGCCAGCGCGTTCGCCGTTCCCGGGACGCCGGGGCCGGTGACGATCCGCAGTCCGGGCGCGAACATGGAGCGGATGAGCAGGGAGCGGTCGCGCAGCGACGCGGTCCGCACCCTCTTGCCGCTCTCCCGCCCCGGTACGGCCACCGCGATCTGCGGGCGCAGCCGGGGCTCCTTCTTCCGCGGCTGCTTGACCCGGACGGAGAGGAACCCGACCCCGTTCTGGCCGGGTTCGGCCCGCACCCGGTACCAGCGCTGCCGGGGGAAGTGCTCCATCTGCTGGAACGCGAGGACCTCCGCCGAGTCGGCGAAGTACTTCTCGTGCAGGTAGGCGTAGCCGAACGGGGCGTTCTCCACGGCCACCGACAGCGCGAGCTGCACGACGTCACCCGGGGCGACGCCGCTGAAGGGAGGGACGGAGCAGTAGAGCGCGGCGTGCGCCACGCCGGGACGGTCCTCTTCGGTGCCGACGGCCTTGCCGCTGCACAGCAGGTGGTTCATGGGCCGGCCTCACAGATCACGGGCGGGAGCGACACGGGACTTGGTGCGGTGCTGGAACGTGGCGTCGTCGAGCCAGCCCAGCTCGTCGTAGGAGAAGGTCCGCCGGTCGAGGTCCTTCACCCAGTGCGGGGGGATCAGCTGCTGCGTCACCATCGCCCGGGCGACGAAGCGGGCCACCTCCACGGCCCCGTCGGCCCGCAGGTGGACGTTGTCGGCGTCCTGCACGACCGGCATGAGCGGCTCGCCGGGGCGCAGGTAGGTGAAGACGTGCTTGGTCTCCTCGGGGCCGAGCTCCTCCCACCACTGCAGGCTCTGGCCGTACACGTCGATGAGCGGGACGAACTCCTCCTGGGCCAGCTGTCGCATGGCCAGCGGGTAGTCGCCGAGGAAGCGGCTCACGTTGCCGTGCCGGTCGATCCGCCGCCGCTCGAACGGCATCATCAGGACCGGGTGGCCCTGGCGCTCCCGGGCGCCCGTGACGTACGCCCGCAGGTGCTCGATGAAGTCCTCGAACGGCTCGGTGTGCAGGCCGGGGTCGGGCTTCCAGTCGATCTGGCCGAAGGCCATGACCAGGTAGTCGCCGGGGGCCATGGCGTCGAGGATCCACTGGAGCCGCCCCCGCTCCCGGAAGCTCTTCGTGCTCGCCCGTCCCCGCGAGCAGTTGACGACCTCCACCTCGTCGGTGAGGAACAGGTCGAGGGCCTGTCCCCAGCCGGCCATGGGCAGATGGCTCACCGGCCGGGTGACCGTTCCGGAACCGCCGGACAGGAAGATCCTGGTCCGGTGGCCCGCGCGTTCGTCGGTGTACGTCATGTTCCTGCGTTCCTCCCGTGTCCCGCCCCGTCGAGGCGGCGGCCCGGAGCTCAGAGCTCCTGGATCTCCTGCCGGCTCAGCACCGACGCGATCGCCCGCTCGAAGCCCGACTGGGCGGAGGCCGGGTCCTGCTGCCGCACGTCGACGACGTGGCCCGTCATCCGGGACAGCAGCACGTCGAGGGCGCTGCGCGCGACGGTCTCCGAGGACAGCAGGGTGCCGACGGGCTCCTGGCCGAAGGCCGCGGTGCGCATGGGGGTGGCGGTCCGCTCGGGATTCACGCAGTTGACCCGGACGCCGTCCTCCGCCCACTCCTCGGCGAGCGCCTGGGTCAGGTTGACCACCGCCGCCTTGGTGGAGGAGTAGAGGCTGTACTCGGAACGGCCGCGGGTGTAGCTGCTGGAGGTGAACAGCAGCAGCTGGCCCTGGGACTCGGCCAGGTACTTGTACGAGGAGCGGGCTATGTTCACCGGGGCGACGTAGTTGACCTCGGTCGCCTCGCGGATGGTGTCGGCGTCGGTGTCGGCGAGGCGGCCGGTGCGCAGGACGCCCGCCGTGTTGATCACGTAGTCGATCCGGCCGGTCTCGGCGTACGCCTCGGCCAGCGCCGCCTCGATGTGCTCCGGGTTCTCCACGTGGGTGCCCGTGGTGGACCGGCCCAGGGCGTACACCGTCGCGCCGTACCCGTCGGCGAGCCGGGCGATGTCCGCGCCGATGCCGTACGAGCCGCCGAAGACCAGCACGGTGCGGCCGGTCAGCGCCTCGCGGTAGGACTCCTCGCCGGCCGGCACCGGGGCCGTCGACGAGGCCAGCTGGAACAGCTTGTCGGCGATGAAGACGTCGACGGGCTGGGTGACCTTCATGTTGTACTCGTCGCCCATGACCACGTGGACCGGGACGTGCGGCAGGTACTTGATGACGACCGAGCAGTCGTCGGTGGCCTCGAACGACGGGTCCGCCAGGGCCCGCTCGTAGGCCTGCCGGATGGTCGACAGGTGGAAGCCCTGCGGGGTCTGGCCGCGGCGCAGGCGCGAGCGGTCCGGGACCTCGGTGATGAACTCGCCGTCGATGCCGTGGGTCCGGGTCACGATGATGGTGTCCGAGGACGGGATGGCGACGTCCACCGCCTGGTAGCGCTCCAGCGACTCCACGCACTCCTTCACCACGCGCTGCGAGAGCAGCGGGCGCACGGCGTCGTGGAACAGCAGGCTGACGTCCTCGCCCTCGGCGAGGCCCTCGGAGAGGTGCCGGATGGCGATGCTGGTGGTCTCGCTGCGGGTCGAGCCGCCCGGCAGCACCCGGGAGACCTTGCGGAAGCCCGCCCGGTCGACGATCCGCTCGGCCTCCGCCGTGTGGTCGGCCGCCATGAGGACGATGATCTCGTCCACCTCGGGGGAGTTCTCGAAGACGCACAGCGTGTGTTCGATGATCGACTTGCCGGCGATCTTCAGGAGCTGCTTGGGGATGGCGAGTCCGACGCGCTGACCGGTGCCGCCGGCGAGGACGACGGCGACGGTACGGCGGCGGGGGGCGGGAGTGGTCACGGCTCCGGTCTCCAAGGTGAGGGTGATGCCGACGGGCGAGGTGAGGAAGAGGGGATGCCGGCGCGGACTAGACGTCGACCCGGGTGTGGTCCGGGTACTCGATCGGGAAGTCCTGGAGCCCGCGCGCGTAGAGGTCGTTCGCCGCGGCGTTGAAGCGGACGACGGACGGCGGGTGGTCCGGGCCGAGCAGGTACTCCTTGAGCTGCTCCCGGTACGGCGCCATGGTGTCGCGCCTCGGGTCCAGCATCGCGTCCAGTGCCTCGCCGAGCCCGTTGCACTCCAGGTCCAGCAGGTACGAGGCGGAAGCGGTGCGCTGCTCGTTGCGGAACTGGTCGTCCGGCAGGCCTTCCAGGTTGAAGATCGCGTAGGGCTTGCGGGTGGCGACGAAGTCCGACACGACGCTGGACATGTCGCCGATGAGCAGGTCCGAGTGGTTGAAGCAGTCGTTGAGCGACGGGATGCGGTCCAGGACCACGTGGTGCGCCTCGTCGGGCGTGGCGCTCCAGTAGAGGTCTCCGGCCTGGTTGCGGCTGCGCCGGATGCGGGCGGTCCGCTCGGCCTCGGTGAGGTCGGGGTACGGGGAGCGGACGCCGCGCTCGGACAGGGCGGCGATGCGCTTGTCGATCCGCTCCAGCTTGCGCGCGGCGGCCTTCGAGTCGGTCATCTGACGGCCGAACCGCCGGACGTTGTCCTCCTGGAGGAGGGCGATGATGCGCCGGTGCGCCGCGCCGGCCGCGGGGGACCGGGTGCCGGTGAGGGGGTGCGGCTTGTAGATGACGCGCAGCCGGGTCTTGTGCGCGAGGAGCTTCTCGATCAGCTTCTCGCCGGCCGGGATCACCGAGGTGTAGCAGGCGTCGTCGGTCCAGCCCTCCCAGGTCGGCGCGTAGACGACGGTGGGTATGGACTGGGCGGGCTGCCCGGTCCAGCGGTGCAGGGACATCAGCTGCGGGCGGCCGACCTCGACGATCTGGTCGTGGCGCACGGCGTGCCTGATGCGCTCGTAGCGGTCGCGGCCGGCGCGGCCGGCCACCCAGATCTCGTCGAAGACCTTGCTCACGCGGTTGCTGCTGGCGGCCTTGTCGCTGTCGCCGTGGCCGATGAAGACGTGCTTGACCTCGTGGCGCTGGAGCATGTGCACGTTCTTGCCGGCGTTGCCGGGGTAGAGCGTGACCCGCAGCTCCGGCATCTCGACCCGGGCCAGGTACTCGGCCTTCGGCACGCAGATGACGGGGACGGAGGTGGCGTCCAGGTAGCGCAGGGTGGCCCGTTCGCGCAGCACGATGACGGGACGCAGGTCGAGCGCCTCCAGGGACTCCAGCCACATGTTCACCTGGTACATGAAGTCCCGGGATATGGCGGCGAAGGTGAAGTAGAGGGCGACCTGCGGACGGTACTGGGCGAGCTCCTCGTTCAGCTCGTCGATGGCCTCGTCGGCCGAGGGCAGGATCAGGGCGTTGCGGGCGCCCGGCAGCAGCACGAGCACGGCCAGGTAGGCGGCGGACACCGAGAGGATGCCGCCGTAGGTGACGTACTGCCACTTGTCGGTCGCCATCGTGCCGAGGGCGCCCGCGAACAGCGGGATGTCCAGGTGCAGCGTCTTGCGGACGTGCTTGTCCATCAGGAAGGGGTGCGGCATGCGCCGGATCCCCAGCCCCTCCATGTCGAGGCCGCGGGTGGTGTACGGGAGCTCCTGGCGCTTCTTGCGGACGTGCTTGAGCAGCGCGCCGTACAC
Source organism: Streptomyces sp. NPDC092045 (assembly GCF_044756005.1). Lineage (NCBI taxonomy): Bacteria > Bacillati > Actinomycetota > Actinomycetes > Kitasatosporales > Streptomycetaceae > Streptomyces > Streptomyces sp. NPDC092045. The sequence continues at coordinate 289,825 of NZ_JBIVSC010000006.1, forward strand.
CAGCTGGAGGGCGAACAGCATGAGCAGCCCGATCGCGGTCATCTGCACCACGAAGGAGTCGATGTCCACCATCGCCCCGCAGAGCCCGAGCAGCAGGAACTGCCGGATGATGAAGCGGATCGTGAGGCCGAAGCGGGAGTCGCGCAGCCGTTCCAGGGTCGTGGACTGGACGCTGTGCAGCAGCATGTCGGCCAGGTAGCTGACGGCGGCCGACACGGCGAAGACCTTCAGGGACGGCATCACGACCGCGACCATCATGCCCAGGAAGCCGAGCATGAGGGCGGTGGAGATCAGGACACCCAAGAGGGCCTGGCGCTTCTGCTTGTTCATGGCTGTATGGCCCTCCCTGCCGTGTACGCGACGCGTGTCGTTGCGCGCTGAGACTGCGCCACGGTGGGGCGTGCCAGTCGACTTGTGAAGACGCGGTAAAGCGTCGACAAATCATAGGCCGGTGAAGGCGGGAAACGTACCCGAACGATCAGGAAAGTAAACCTAGTGAGAAAGGTCATTGAATAGTTATCAAGATCTTCCGCAAGCGCGCCCTCTCCGCCTACAACCACTCACCGAAAGTGTTCTCCCGGTCACCCGGTGCGCCGGTCACGCGCGGGGCGCGAAGCCGTAGAGGGCGAGTTCGCGTCGGTCCGCCGCCTTGACCGAGAAGCCCATGCAGAGCACCGGATCGGGGGCCAGCCGCACGGCGATGCCCTCGGGCTCCCGGTAGCGCAGCCCGGGGTCGACGGTCACGAGCTGCCGGCCGGCCGAGGTGCCGGTCCGCACGTCGACGGCCGAGACGAAGGTGTTTCCGCCCGCATCGCGGGGGTTCCTCCCGTCGGCCTTGCTGTAGGGGTTCCCGGTCAACTGGTAGACGTGGTTCCCGTACAGCGCGCACCCCTGGAAGGTCTCGTCCTCCAGGTGGGGCGTGCGGGCGATCCGGTGCGCGGGGGTGTAGTCGTCCGCGACGACGTCCCGCAGGCGGTGCACGGTGTACCCGTGCCCCGTGGCGTGCCGGTAGCTGACCAGCAGCCGCTCCCCGGCCATGTCGACGGCCGGGTGGACCCGGGTGGAGCCCTTCGGGGCGATCGGGTGGTGCCGCACCGCCGGGTCGTCGCCGTCGAGCACCGCGCCGTCGGCGAAGCGCACCCGGGCGACGGCCTGCCCGTACCCCGACTTCGGGCGGGACTCGACCCACAGCCAGACGACGTCGCCGCGCGGCTCCACCCCCATCGACACCCCGTGGCCGAAGCCCCGCAGGTACATCCGCCCCAGACGCTCCCCTGACCGGGAGAACCGGGTGACGCACAGGTCCCCGTCGCGCTTGCGCCGGTCCGCGTCGACCGGCTCCTCCTCGTCGTCCTCCAGGGTCAGCCCGCCCTGCGCCAGCTGCACCGCGTACACGTCCCGGCGCACGTCGTCGAAGGCCAGCGACTGCGGCCCCGTGGTGTCGTTCAGCGCGGTGGGCCGCCACAGCCGGGTCGGGCGGGCGATGTCGAAGCCGCCCGCGATCGCCGGCGCCGCGTTCTTGGCGTCCTCGGTCCTGCCGTCGCCCCACAGGGCGAGCCCGCCCAGCCCGCCGGCGGCCAGCGCGGCCGTGCCGGCGATCAGGAAGGTACGGCGGCTGGGACCGGAACCGGGGTGCGCCATGGTGCGGAAACCGTTCTTCCGAGGACAAGATCCACCATTCTGTCACCCCGGAAACGGAGGTCGAACGGCCGTGCCCCCTCCTGCGCGCGAACGGCGGATGCCGGCGACCCCGGGAAGGGGCCGCCGGCATCCGCCGTCCGGTGTGCGCTACGCCGGGACGCTCGCCACGCCCTGCGCCAGGAAACGCTTCCCGTTGACGCGCTCGGAGACGCCCTCGCGGTCCAGGTACGGCGTGATGCCGCCCAGGTGGAAGGGCCAGCCCGCACCCGTGATCAGGCAGAGGTCGATGTCCTGCGCCTCGGCGACGACACCCTCCTCCAGCATCAGGCCGATCTCCTGCGCCACCGCGTCCAGGACGCGGTCGCGGACCTGCTCCTCGGTCAGGACGGTGTCGCCCTGCTCGAGGAGGGCGGCGACCTCGGGGTCGAGCTCCGGCTTCCCGGAGTCGTACACGTAGAAGCCGCGCTTGCCGGCCTCGACGACCGCCTTCAGGTTGGGGGAGACCGTGAAGCGCTCGGGGAAGGAGCGGTTCAGGGTCTCGGAGACGTGCAGGCCGATCGCCGGGCCGACCAGCTCCAGGAGGACCAGCGGCGACATCGGCAGGCCGAGCGGCTCGATGGCCTTCTCCGCGGTCTCGACGGGGGTGCCCTCGTCGATGACGTTCTGGATCTCGCCCATGAAGCGGGTCAGGATGCGGTTCACGACGAACGCCGGGGCGTCCTTGGTGAGGACCGCGGTCTTCTTCAGCTTCTTCGCCACGCCGAAGGCGGTGGCGAGGGAGGCGTCGTCCGTCTGCTCGCCGCGCACGATCTCCAGGAGCGGGAGGATCGCGACCGGGTTGAAGAAGTGGAAGCCGACCACGCGCTCGGGGTGCTTGAGCTTGGAGGCCATCTCCGAGACGGACAGCGAGGAGGTGTTGGTGGCGAGGATCGCGTGCGCCGGGGCGACCGCCTCGACCTCCGCGAACACCTTCTGCTTGACGGACATCTCCTCGAACACGGCCTCGATGACGAAGTCCGCGTCCGCGAAGCCCGCGGCCTTGTCCAGGACGCCGGAGACCAGGCCCTTGAGGCGGTTGGCCTTGTCCTGGTTGATGCGGCCCTTGCCGAGCAGCTTCTCGATCTCGGCGTGGACGTAGCCGACGCCCTTGTCGACGCGCTCCTGGTCGATGTCGGTCAGGACGACCGGCACCTCCAGGCGGCGCAGGAAGAGCAGGGCGAGCTGGGAGGCCATCAGACCGGCGCCGACGACGCCGACCTTGGTGACCGGGCGGGCCAGCGACTTGTCCGGGGCGCCGGCGGGGCGCTTGCCGCGCTTCTGCACCAGGTTGAAGGCGTAGATGCCGGAGCGCAGCTCGCCGCCCATGATCAGGTCCGCGAGGGCCTGGTCCTCGGCGTCGAAGCCCTTCTGGAGGTCCCCGTCCTTGGCGGCCTCGATGATGTCGAGGGCGCGGTAGGCGGCCGGGGCGGCGCCGTGCACCTTGGAGTCGGCGACGAAGCGGCCCTTGGCGACGGCCCGGTCCCAGGCCTCGCCGCGGTCGACCTCGGGGCGCTCGACGGTGGTGGTGCCGTTGAGGACGGAGGCCGTCCAGATCAGCGACTGCTCCAGGAAGTCCGCGCCCTCGAACAGGGCGTCGGCGATGCCGAGCTCGAAGACCTGCTTCCCCTTGAGCTGGCGGTTCTGGTTCAGCGAGTTCTCGATGATGACCGAGACGGCCTTCTCGGCGCCGATCAGGTTCGGCAGGAGGGCGCAGCCGCCCCAGCCGGGCACCAGGCCGAGGAAGACCTCGGGCAGCGAGAAGGCCGGCAGGGCCTTCGACACGGTGCGGTAGGTGCAGTGCAGACCGACCTCGACGCCGCCGCCCATGGCCGCGCCGTTGTAGTACGCGAAGGTCGGCACGGCGAGGGAGGACAGACGCTTGAAGACGTCGTGGCCGCCCTTGCCGATGGCGAGCGCCTCGTCGTGCTTCTTCAGCAGCTCGACGCCCTTGAGGTCGGCGCCGACGGCGAAGATGAACGGCTTGCCGGTGATGCCGACGCCGACGATCTCGCCGTTCGCGGCCTCCGCCTCGACCTGGTCGATCGCCGTGTTCAGGTGGGCGAGGGACTGCGGGCCGAAGGTGGTCGGCTTGGTGTGGTCGAAGCCGTTGTCCAGCGTGATCAGCGCGAACCGGCCCGCACCCGCGGGCAGTTCGAAGTGCCGTACGTGGGCGCTGGTGACGACCTCGTCCGGGAAGAGCTCGGCGGCGCCCTTCAGAAGCTCGGCGGTGGTGCTCACTTGCCCTCCCAGTGGGGGTTCTCCCAGATGACCGTCGCGCCCATGCCGAAGCCGACGCACATGGTGTTGAGGCCGTAGCGGACCTGCGGGTTCTCCTCGAACTGGCGGGCCAGCTGCGTCATCAGACGGACGCCGGAGGAGGCCAGCGGGTGGCCGTAGGCGATGGCGCCGCCGTACTGGTTGACGCGGGCGTCGTCGTCGGCGATGCCGTAGTGCTCCAGGAAGGCGAGGACCTGGACGGCGAAGGCCTCGTTGATCTCGAAGAGGCCGATGTCCTCGATGGACAGGCCGGCCTGCGCGAGGGCCTTCTCGGTGGCCGGGATCGGTCCGTAGCCCATGACCTCGGGCTCGACGCCGGCGAAGGAGTACGAGACCAGGCGCATCTTGACCGGGAGGTCGTTCTCCCGGGCGAAGTCCTCGGAGGCGATGATCGAGGCGGTGGCGCCGTCGTTCAGGCCGGCCGCGTTGCCCGCGGTCACGTTGCCGTGGACGCGGAACGGCGTCTTCAGGTTGGCCAGCGACTCCAGGGTGGTGCCCGGACGCATCGGCTCGTCGGCGGTGACCAGGCCCCAGCCCGTCTCGCCGCCCTCGGGGGAGGTGCGGCGGACCGAGATCGGCACCAGGTCCTGCTGGATCTTGCCGTCGGCGTACGCCTTGGCGGCCTTCTCCTGCGAGCGCACGGCGTACTCGTCGGCGCGCAGCTTGGTGATGCTCGGGTAGCGGTCGTGCAGGTTCTCGGCGGTCATGCCCATGAAGAGGGCGGACTCGTCGACGAGCTTCTCCGACACGAAGCGCGGGTTCGGGTCGACGCCCTCGCCCATGGGGTGGCGGCCCATGTGCTCGACGCCACCGGCGATGACGGCGTCGTAGGCGCCGAAGGCGATCGAGCCGGCGACCGTGGTGACGGCGGTCAGCGCGCCGGCGCACATGCGGTCGATGGAGTAGCCCGGCACCGACTGCGGCAGGCCGGCGAGGATGCCCGCCGTACGGCCGAGGGTCAGACCCTGGTCGCCGATCTGCGTGGTCGCGGCGATGGCGACCTCGTCGATCTTCGCGGGGTCGAGGCCCGGGTTGCGGCGCAGCAGCTCCCGGATGGCCTTCACGACGAGGTCGTCGGCGCGGGTCTCGTGGTAGATGCCCTTCGGGCCCGCCTTGCCGAACGGGGTGCGGACGCCGTCGACGAAGACGACGTCCCTGACGGTACGAGGCACGATGGCTCTCCTCCAGGGTGCGGGATGGCACTGCTGCGGCGCACGGCTAAGCGTGCGCTTGCTCCCCCATGCTACTTGCGGGTAACCATGCTGCCCACCCCCTGGGGGCCAAGCGGCGAAGGTCACACCGGGAACTCTGCCGCAGATGACCGGAAACGGCGGAGCCCCCGTCACCCTTCCGGGTGCGGGGGCTCCGCGCGGGAGTTCCGCCCGCGCGGTTACGCGGTCGCCGCCAGCGCCTTCACCAGGAGCGGGGTCACCAGCTCCACCTGCCAGGGGCGCGCGCCGTGACCCGTCAGGGCGGCGGCGACGCGGTCGGCGTCGGCCGGGGACGGCGGCTCCCAGCAGACCCGGCGCACGGTGTCCGGGGTGATCAGGTTCTCCTGCGGCAGGTTCAGCTCCTCCGCGAGCGCCGAGACCGCCGCGCGCGCCGCCGACAGGCGGGCCGCCGCGACCGGGTCCTTGTCGGCCCAGGCGCGCGGCGGGGGCGGCCCCGCCGGCTGCTGGCCCGGCTGGGGCAGCTCGTTCTCCGGCAGTGCCCTGGCCCGGTCCACCGCCGCCTGCCACTGCTCCAGCTGGCGCCGGCCCGTCCGATGGCCGAAACCGGACAGCGCGGTCAGCGCGGCCAGGTTCACCGGCACCGCGAGCGCCGCCTCCACGATCGCCGCGTCGCTCAGCACCTTGCCCGGGGAGACGTCGCGCCGCTGGGCCACCCGGTCGCGGGCCGTCCACAGCTCCCGTACGACCGCCATCTGGCGGCGGCGGCGCACCTTGTGCATCCCGGAGGTCCGGCGCCACGGGTCCTTGCGCGGCGGGGCGGGCGGGGCGGCGGCGATCGCGTCGAACTCCTGGTGCGCCCACTCCAGCTTCCCCTGCCGGTCGAGCTCCTCCTCCAGGGCGTCCCGCAGGTCGACGAGCAGCTCGACGTCGAGCGCCGCGTACCGCAGCCAGGGCTCGGGGAGCGGCCGGGTCGACCAGTCCACGGCGGAGTGGCCCTTCTCCAGGGCGTAGCCGAGGACGGACTCCACCATCGCGCCGAGGCCGACGCGCGGGAAGCCCGCGAGCCGCCCGGCCAGCTCGGTGTCGAAGAGCGAGGTCGGCCGCATGCCTATGTCGCGCAGGCAGGGCAGGTCCTGGGTGGCCGCGTGCAGGATCCACTCGGCCCCGGCGAGCGCCTCGCCGAGCCCGGAGAGGTCGGGGCAGCCCACGGGGTCGATCAGGGCGGTGCCCGCGCCCTCGCGGCGGAGCTGGACGAGGTAGGCGCGCTGGCCGTAGCGGTAGCCGGAGGCGCGCTCGGCGTCCACGGCCACGGGGCCGGTTCCGGCGGCGAAGGCGGCGATCACCCGGGCGAGGGCGTCCTCGGTCTCGACGACGGGCGGAACGCCCTCGCGGGGCGCCAGCAACGGGATCGGAAGCCCAATCGCAGGGACGTCGTCGTCCGGGGGGCCGCCCCCGGTGGTGCGCGGTGCCGCGTCTGCTGCGGTCTCTTGGGCGTCGGTCACCCGTCAAGGGTATCGGTGAACGGCGGGCACCTGTCGACGGAACGTTCCGTCGACAGGTGCCCGCCGCCTGTCCACCGCAGGTCAGTGGATGATCCCCGTCCGCAGGGCCACCGCGACCATGCCGGCGCGGTCGCCGGTGCCCAGCTTGCGGGCGATGCGGGCGAGGTGGCTCTTGACGGTCAGGGCGGACAGGCCCATGGAGACGCCGATCGCCTTGTTCGACTGGCCCTCCGCGACGAGCCGCAGCACCTCGACCTCACGGCCGGAGAGCTCGCGGTAGCCGCCCGGGTGGCTCGGGGCGCCCGGGGGGCGGCGGTGGCCCAGACGGGCCGCCGCGGCGCCGATGGGGGCGGCGCCGGGGCGGGTGGGGTGACCGATGTTGGTCCGGGTGCCGGTGACGACGTAGCCCTTCACACCGCCCGCGAGGGCGTTGCGCACGGCGCCGATGTCGTCGGCGGCCGAGAGGGCGAGGCCGTTGGGCCAGCCCGCGGCGCGGGTCTCGGACAGCAGGGTCAGGCCGCTGCCGTCGGGCAGGTGGACGTCGGCAACGCAGATGTCGCGCGGGTTGCCGACGCGGGGGCGGGCCTCCGCGATGGACGACGCCTCGATCACGTCACGTACTCCGAGGGCCCACAGGTGACGGGTCACGGTGGAACGGACGCGCGGGTCGGCCACGACGACCATGGCCGTCGGCTTGTTCGGGCGGTAGGCGACCAGGCTTGCGGGCTGCTCGAGGAGAACGGACACCAGGCCTCCTGGGGGGAAGGTGGGGGACGGAGCCGGCTCGGGGAAGAAGCCGGGGGCGGGACCCGTGCTGCGAAGGGGGTCACTGACTCCTTCGGCAGCAGGGCCGCCCGCCTTTAGGGAAAGATCACGATTTGGTGAGTAACAATTAGGGCAATTCGGACGCCTGATCGATCATCCTACGAGCGGGCCCCGATCCTTCACCCTCCCGGGGGAGGCCCGGAGCGTCTTTCCGAACGCCCTGTACAACGCGCCGGGGCGCCCCGGGAAACGTCAGACCTGCTGCGGGCCCCGCCGCTGCGGCAGCGAGACGACGCCCGCCCCCGCGGTCGTCCCCGCCCCCGGCTCGGCGGGCGCGGGCGGCAGCCCCGCGATCTGGCAGAGCAGGTCGCACCAGGCGGCCAGGTGCGCCCCCGTGTCCGGCGCCCCGTTCGGGCCCTCGCGCGGCGTCCAGGACGCCCGGATCTCGATCTGGGTCGCCGGCCGCCGGTCCGCGAGCCCGCCGAAGTAGTGCGAGCCCGCCATCGTCACGGTCCCGCTCGCCTCCCCGTACACGAGCCCCCGCGCCTCCAGGGCCCCCGTCAGCCAGGACCAGCACACCTCCGGCAGCAGCGGGTCCGCCGCCATCTCCGGCTCCAGCTCCGCCCGCACCAGCGTCACCAGGCGGAACGTTCCCTTCCAGGCCTCGTGCCCGGCCGGATCGTGCAGCAGCACCAGCCGTCCGTCCGCCAGGTCGTCCTCGCCGTCGACGACCGCCGCCTCCACCGCGTACGCGTACGGGGCCAGCCGCTGCGGCGGCCTGGTCGGGTCCACCTCGATCTCGGACCGCAGCCGCGCCGCGCGCAAGGCCTCCACCGCCCGCCGGAAGGCCGGTGGCACCGGGTTCGCCTCCGTACTGCCCGCCGTTTCGTCCGTCCCTCGATCGCCGTCGGAATGATCGGAAAAGTGTCCCTGAGCCGCAGCCATGCGGGGAAGAGTAGGCGGAACGGGGCCTCCGTGCAGGGAGGGACACCCGGCCCGGACGAGCGGCTTCCCGCCACATGCGAAGATTCTGGGCGTGAGTGCCAACGACGGCCCGCAGGGCCAGCAGACCAAGCAGCAGTCGCGGACGCACGACTCCGCGTTCCTCAAGGCGTGCCGGCGCGAGCCGGTGCCGCACACCCCCGTCTGGTTCATGCGGCAGGCCGGGCGCTCCCTCCCCGAGTACCTGAAGGTCCGCGAGGGCATCCCCATGCTGGAGTCGTGCATGCGGCCCGAGCTGGTCACCGAGATCACGCTCCAGCCGGTGCGCCGCCACGGGGTCGACGCCGCCATCTACTTCAGCGACATCGTCGTCCCCCTCAAGGCCATCGGCATCGACCTCGACATCAAGCCCGGCGTCGGCCCGGTCGTCGCCGAGCCGATCCGCACCCGCGCCGACCTGGCCCGGCTGCGCGACCTGACCCCCGAGGACGTCCACTACGTCACCGAGGCCATCGGCATGCTCACCGGTGAGCTGGGCGACACGCCGCTCATCGGTTTCGCCGGCGCGCCCTTCACCCTCGCGAGCTACCTCGTCGAGGGCGGCCCGTCGCGCAACCACGAGCACACCAAGGCGCTCATGTACGGCGACCCGCAGCTCTGGGCCGACCTCCTCGACCGCCTCGCCGGGATCACCTCGGCCTTCCTCAAGGTCCAGATCGAGGCCGGCGCCTCCGCCGTGCAGCTCTTCGACTCCTGGGTCGGCGCCCTCGCCCCGGCCGACTACCGCCGCTCCGTGATGCCCGCCTCCGTGAAGGTGTTCGACGCGGTCGCCGGCTACGGCGTCCCGCGCATCCACTTCGGCGTCGGCACGGGCGAGCTGCTCGGCCTCATGGGCGAGGCGGGCGCGGACGTCGTCGGCGTCGACTGGCGCGTCCCGCTCGACGAGGCCGCCCGCCGCGTCGGCCCCGGCAAGGCGCTCCAGGGCAACCTCGACCCCGCCGTCCTCTTCTCCTCCCGCGAGGCCGTCGAGGCCAAGACGGACGAGGTCCTGGCCGCCGCGAAGGGCCTGGAGGGACACGTCTTCAACCTGGGCCACGGCGTCCTGCCGACCACCGACCCGGACGCGCTGACCCGCCTCGTCGAGCACGTGCACACCCACACGGCCGTCTGACCCGGCCGCCGGGGAGCACCGCCTAAAGGGTGTTGCAGAAGGCTCAGTTCTGGGCATTTTGCCTGTATGGGCGGGGTGTTGCGGGCTGAGCCGTTGTGGGTGGAGACGTTCACGGG